>NZ_JBFAFR010000013.1:0-233462 GCF_040639675.1 Actinosynnema sp. NPDC023794
ATGCCGGCGTCGCGCTGGCTGCGGGCGAGCGCCTGGTTCGACGTGACCTTGTTGCCCTGGTTGAAGAACGTGGCCCGCAGACCCGCCGACCGCAGCGCGTTGAGCAGCGCGGTGGTGGTGCCCGCGATCGGGCCGTCGTCGTAGGTCAGGGCGACGTAGCCGCTGGAGCAGTCGGCGGCGCTGGCCGCGTTCGGCAGCACGACGGCCAACGCGCCGAGCAACCCGACCGCGCCGGCCAGCGCGGCGACGCGCCGCCGCACGCCACGTGCCACCGGCCTGCCGGCATCGGTGGCGGCAGTTCTGGACATCACTTCCTCCAAGGGAGTCGAACCGGGCTACGAGAAGTAGCGTCCGAAAGTTGCGATGCAGAGACTGAGCTATTTCGGACAGTCAAGGCTGGATGATCGCCGGAGTCAAGCGTTGAACTCACCTATAGAGACGCATGTCCGCAGGTAGATGCTCCGCCGCAGCTGATAGCAGTAGCGGCCGGAGGATTCGAAAGTGTCGGGGTCGGCGGGTCACACGCACCCGGTGTCGTCGGGGTCGGGTTCGGGGTGTTCGGCGAGGACCGCGCACAGCCGGGACACCGCCTCGGCCGGGTCCGTCGGGATCCGCAGCACTTCGTCGCCGGCGCTGACCACCCCGTCGGTGGTGAAGGCCAGGCGCGTCGGTGGCGAGCGGTGGCCCTGGATCGAGGCCAGCGGTTCGCCGGCGGCGACGTCCCACAGGCGCACGTCGGGCCGGTCGGTGGAGACCGTGGCCAGGGTCTCGCCGTCGGGGGCGAACGCCAGGGCGGTGACCTCGGCGCCCACCGGGATCTCCCGCCGCACGTGCGCGGTGCTCGGGTCGACGAACTTGGCGACGCCACCCGCCGCGACGACCAGCGAGCCGTCGTGGAAGCCGATCGCGACGTCGTGCCGGTCCTCGACGCGCCCTTCCTGCTGGGTGAACGACGCGGTGTCCCACACCCGCGACCACAAGCTCACGTCGCCGAGCACCTCGCCGGCCAGCCACGCCCCGTCGGGCGAGAAGACGAGGTCGCGCGCCTGGTAGGGGATTTCGAACCGCTTGCGCTCGGTGAAGGTGTCCAGCTCCCACACGCCCATCTCGTAGCCGGTGGCGGTCTTCAGGCAGACGGCGATCAGGTCCGCCGACACCGCGAACCTCCGGACGTCGGCGTCGCGCGGCAGCGGGACCGCCCGCCGCGCGCCGCCGGGCGCGGTCACGGTGATCCGCTCGTCCTCGACCACGGCGAGGTGCCCGCGCGGCCCGATCCGCACGTCCTCCCCGGCGACCGATCGGCCGTCCCCGGCGTGCACGACGCCGCCCGCGCCCGCGACCCACACCGTGCCCTCGGCGGGATCGACGCCCAGGCCGGCGGCGGGGCCGAGCAGCCGGTCGGAGCGGGCCGGGTTCGGCCGCCACACGACCACCGTGTCGCCTGACGACGTGCTCGCCGCGACCGTGCCGCCCGCCGAGGCCAGCGCGTAGACGATGTCCTGGTTGCCCGCGTACTCGGCCATGACCTCCCCGGTGGCGGGGGAGAGGGTGAACAGGTCGGCGCCGTTGGCGGCCAGCACGCGCTCGCCCCCGTCGAGGACGGCCACCTCGCCCCGGGCACGGGCGAGTTCGCGCAGCGGTTCGGCGGTGTCCGGGTGCCAGAGCCGGATCGCCTCGTCCACGCGCGAGGACACCAGGTACGACGCGGCGTAGGCGAGGTGGACGAGGTTGTGCGAGCCGGGCAGCTCGTCGCGGTGCTCGGTGCGCAGGGCTACGCGCTCGCCCGCCGGGTCCCACACCTCCACGACGCCGTCCGACCGCCCGATGGCCAGCCTGCGACCGTCGGGGCGGAACCGCAGGGCGGAGATCCACTCGCCGGACGCGAACGCCCGCACGCGGGCGCCGTCGCGCCACAGCTCGACCCCGCCCGACACCGCGACCGCGAGCGTCCCGTCCGGGCTCCACGCCGCGGTGTTGCCTCCGTCGACGGTCCGTTCCACCGAGGCGGACCCGAGGTGCCAGACCCTGGTTCCCCTGCCGGAGACGGCGAGCCGGGCGCCGTCGGGTGAGAACCGGACGGCCCTGACGTCCTCACCCGAACCGCGTTCGGCCGCCAGGACGGCGCGACGTTCGGCGACGTCCCACACCAGCACCTCGCCGTCGTGCCCGCCCACGGCGACGCGGCGGCCCGCGGGATCGACGTCGATCGCGAGCGCGCTCGCGAAGGCCGGGTGGTCCCCTTCCGCGAGGACCGCCGGCGGCACGCGGGTCACCGCCGACAGCAGCGCCGAACGCGCCTCCGGGGTGGTGTCCGCGTGCCAGGCGCGCAGCGCGTCGCGCACCGCCGCGACCGGGTCCTCGGTGGTCAGCGACTCGGTGGCCAGCTGCCGGGACAGCCGCTGGGTCGATTCACCGCGCGCCAGCACGGCCACGGTGGCGGCGACGGCCACGACCGCGACCACCGCCAACGCCCCGGCGGTCGCCGCCGCCCGCCCGGCCCGGGAGCGGTTGAGCGCCCGTCGGCCCGCGTCGACGTAGTCCCGTTCCACGAGGGTCAGGTCGGTGCGCCCGTCGGCGAGGCCCAGGGTCGCGGCGAGGCGCGGTCCGCGCGGCAGGTCGCCGGGGTCGCGGCCCGCGTCGGCCCACCGCTGCGCGGCGTCGGCGAGGCGGCGACGGGCCAGCAGGGCGTCGCGGTCCTCGTCGACCCACGCCCGCAGCCGCGGCCAGGCCGACAGCAGCGCCTCGTGGCTGAGCTGGGCGCCGTCCCGGTCGACGGTGACGAGCCGGGCCGCGACCAGCTCGTCGAGCACCGGACCCGGCGGCGGCGACGCGCGGCGGCGGGTGACCGCGCCGCCGTCGTGCACGCTCACCATGCTCAGCACGGTGGCGCGCAGGACCGCCCGGTCGGCCGCGGACAGCTTGGCGTGGACCTGCTCGGCGGTGCGCGCGACCGCGCCGTCGATCCCGCCGGTGGCCAGGTACGCCGCCAACGTGAGCGTGTCGCCCTGCCGGTGGTGCCAGGTCTCGCGCAGCGCGTGCGCGAGGCGGGGCAGCGCGCCCGGGTCGTAGTCACCTCCGCCGAGGTCGGCGATCAGCCTGGCGGGCAGGCCGGGCTCGACGGCGGCGCCCACCGCCGCGGCGGGCGCGGTGATCGCCTCGCTGAGCTCGTCGACGCCGAGCGGTCCCAGGATCACCGACCGGGCGAGCGCGCGGCGCAGCGGCGGCAGGCCGATGCACTGCTCGACGAAGTCCGCGCGCACGGCCAGCACCACCAGGCCCAGCCCCGGATCGGCCAGCGCGGCGGCGAAGGCCGCGCGGTCGGACTCGCCGACGTCGTGGGTGAACAGCTCCTCGAACTGGTCGACCACGATCAGCACGCGTGCGGTCAGGCCGAGCCCGCCCGCGCGGATCCGCCGGGCGAGCGCGGCGGTGTCCTGCCCGGTCCGCTCGGCGAGGGCCGCGGCCAGCGCGCCGACCGGGTCCGGGCCGGGGGTGAGGACCACCGCCGGCCAGTCCGCCGTCGCGGGCAGCAGCCCGGCCCGCAACAGCGACGACTTGCCCGAGCCCGACGCGCCCACCAGCACCGTCGGCTCCGGGAGGACGAGCTGGTCGGCCAAGCGCACGAGCAGGTCGGTGACCACGTGCCCGCGACCGTGGAACCAGCCCGCCTCCTCGGTGGTGAACCCGCGCAACCCCGGGTACGGGCAGCCCTCGCCGCCGGCGACCACGGCCGTGCCGGCGGCCGACCGGATGATCGCCTCGACGAACCGCTCCCGGTCGGCGGTGGCCGCGGCGACCGTCGCGGCGCCGTTGGCGCGCAGGGCGTCGACGGCCGCCGAGATCAACGCGGTCGCCGTGGGATAGCGGCGGTCGGGGTCCTTGGCCAGGCCGCGGGCCAGCACCGCGTCCAGGGCGGGACCGATGCGCGGGTCCAGCCGTGACGGCGCGGGCGGCGGTTCCAGCAGGTGCGCGGCCAGCTTCGCGGCCGGTTCCGCACCGCCGAAGGGAAGCCGCCCGGTCAGACCCTCGTAGAGCACGCACGCCAGCGAGTACACGTCGGCGCGGCCGTCGGCCTCGCCGCCGAGGCGCTCGGGCGCGATGTAGTCCAGCGAGCCGATGAAGTGGCCGGTGCGGGTGATCGCGGTCGCCGCCGCCGACACCGGGCGGGCGATGCCGAAGTCGGCCAGGTACGCGTGACCCGCCCGGTCGACCATGATGTTGGACGGTTTGACGTCGCGGTGCACCAGCCCGGCCGCGTGCGCGGCGTCGAGCGCGTCGGCGACCTGTCCCAGCAGGGCGAGCAGGTCGTCCGGGGCGGTGCCGTCGGCCAGCAGCCGGTGCAGGTCGACACCGTCGACGAGCATCATGTCCAGGTACAGCGTCCCGTCGATCTCGCCGTAGGCGTGCACCGGCACCACGTGCGGGTGGGTGAGAGCGGCGGCGATCCGCGACTCGCGGCGGAACCGCGCCTCGAACTCCTCGTCACCGGTCAGCAGCCGCTTCAGCGCGACCGTGCGGTGGTGGACGGTGTCGTGGGCGCGGTGCACCACACCCATGCCGCCGCGGCCGAGCAACTCGCCCACCCGGTACGGCCCGAATCGCTCCGCCATGCCCCTCCTCGTGTCCTCCCGGAAGTCAACCGCGCCCGGCGCCGCCCCGGACCGGGTTCGCCGGAGGACGCGGAACTTTCCGGTTCCCGGACCGGGTGGCCGACGCCGGCGCGGCCGGGGCTCGGCGCCTCGGAATGCTTTCTTCGAATTGGGCGATTTCGGCTGTTCCCCGGACCGCGGAGGAATTGTCCGATATGGTGCTCTGTGACGAATGGCACAGGCTGTTATGTCGTTTCCGGCGTTTTCGGGTGATTTGTTGACCTATTGATTATCACCCGAACGGGTCAATGATGGTGCGGTCCCGCCGAGCGGGTCGATCCCCGCCCGGTCCCTGTTCCCGAAGGGCTGCACCACGTGGCAAGAAAAGGCATCGTCGCCATCGCCGTCCCGGTCGTCCTCAGCGCGCTGCTGACCGCCGGCGTCGCACCGGCCCGGTCGCAGGTGTCGGCGCAGAGCCCGATCGACATCACGCCGTCGTCGATCCGCTTCGACCCGCACCTGCCCCCGCTGCTGATCTCCTACGGCCACCACATCGCCGGCGACCTGCACTACGTCCGCAAGGACGCCGCGGCGGCCGACGGCTGCGCCGTGCGCGACCACGAGGAGACCGAGGAGTTCGAGGTCGAGCCCGGCGCCGGGCACGTCACGCTCTCCGGCGTCCGGTACGACCTCGTGCAGTTCCACTTCCACACCCCGTCGGAGCACCGGTTCGCCGGGCACGCCGACCCGCTGGAGATGCACCTGGTGCACCGCAGCGCGGCGGGCGCCCTGCTGGTGATCGGCGTGCCGCTGCGCGTCGGCGCGGCGTCCACTGTGGACAAGGTGCTGTCGCGCCTCGCGCCCGAGTGCGGTGAGGAGGTGCACCTCGCCGACATCGACCTGAACACGTTGCTGCCGGTGAACCGCGCCACGGCCCGCTACACCGGCTCGCTCACCACGGCGCCGTTCACCGAGGGCGTGCAGTGGTTCCTGATGGGCGAGAAGACGGTGACGCAGGCCACCGTCTCCCGCTTCCAGAGCCTGTTCTACGAGGGCAACGCGCGCCCCGTGCAGCCGTTGAACGGCCGGACCGTCCAGATCGAGCTGCCGCACATCTGACGCCGGTGGCGGTGGCGGCGCCCGCGCCGCCACCGTCGACTCAGTCCAGCGTGGTGTCGGCGTTGTCGCGCACGGCGACCGCGGCGGCGTTCTCCTGGTAGCTCTGCTCCGACACGAGGGTCACGCGCGCCGTGGACTGGAAGACCGGGATGGTCGCCGCGCCGCAGGACGCCATCGTGGCCTTGATCTTGGCCACGGTGAGGGCGAGCGCGTCGCCGAGGTCGCCGACGTACGGCACGTAGCCGTCCACGCCCTCCTCGAAGTGCAGCTTGTCCTCGCCCTGGTCGTAGCGCTGCCAGTTGCGGGCCCGGCTGGAGCCTTCGCCCCAGTACTCCTTGAAGATCGAGCCGCCGATGCGCACCTTCTTGCCCGGCGACTGGTCGAACCGCGCGAAGTAGCGGCCCATCATCACGAAGTCCGCGCCCATCGCCAGCGCCAGGGCCATGTGGTAGTCGTGCAGGAGGCCGCCGTCGGAGCAGATCGGCACGTACTCGCCGGTGCGCCGGGCGTAGGCGTCACGGGCCTCGGCGACGTCCATGACCGCGCTGGCCTGGCCCCGGCCGATGCCCTTCTGGTCGCGGGTGATGCAGATCGAGCCGCCGCCGATGCCCACCTTCACGAAGTCCGCGCCCGCGTCGGCCAGGAACCGGAACGCCTCGCCGTCCACGACGTTGCCCGCGCCGATCGGCACCTCCGGGAACTCGCGCTCGACCCACCGCAGCGCCTCGGCCTGCCAGTCGCTGTAGCCGTCGGAGGAGTCCAGGCACAGCACGTCCACGCCGGCGGCGACCAGCGCGGGCACGCGGTCGCGGTAGTCGTGCGTGTTCACGCCCGCGCCGACCCGGAACCGCTTGGCCGCGTCCACCACCGCGCCGGGGAACTGCTTGTGGTCGGCGTAGTCCGACCGGAACACGAGGTGCTGGAGGTGCCCGGCGCCGTCGACGACCGGCAGGCAGTCGAGGCGGTCCTCCCACAGCAGCGTGTTGGCCTCCGACAGGGTGATGCCCTCCTTGCCGCAGGTCAGGGCGTCCGCCGTGCGCATCCGGTCGGCGACCGGCAGGTCCAGGTCGTGCCGGTCGGAGTGGAAGTCGCGGGACGTGACCAGGCCGACGAACCGGCCGTGCGGCGTGCCGTCCTCGGTGACGGCGGCGGTGTTGTGGCCGGTGGTCTTCATCAAGCCGACGAGGTGCCGCAGCGAGTCGGTCGGGCGGACCGTGGTGTCGCTGACCACGAAACCCGCCTTGAAGTTCTTCACGAACCGCACCGCGTCCGCCTGGTTCTCCACGGACTGGTTGTGGTGCAGGAAGCTCAGACCGCCCGACCGGGCCAGGGCCACCGCCAACCGCGGCGAGCTGACCGCCTGCATGATCGCCGACGTGAACGGCGCCGACAGCCGGATCGGCGACGACGCGCCGACGGCGTGCCGCACGAGGGGCGTGCCGAGGTCGACCTTCGCGGGCGTGCACTCCGCGGTGGTCCGGTTGGGCAGCAACAGGAACTCGTTGAACGTCCGCGACACACCGGGCACGATCTCGACCACGAGCAGCATCTCCGAATCACCACGCCGGGCGGTCCCGGCTCCACCTTGTGCCCGCAGCCTCCCACACCGCGACGGGCACGCCGTGTCGCGAGCGCGCCGCCCGCCGCCTATGCTGGACGGATCCCCGCCGCGCCGTACCTGCCGGTCGTGCCGCGTGCAGCACCCCGTCGACCGGCCGTTCGAGCCGGTCCCTCTTGTCCCCCGGTCGGGGGATCACACCCCCACTATCGAGGATCGGAACACGTGACCTTGCCCTACGGGTCGGACGACGACCACGCCGCCGACCGCTTCGTCAACAACGCGCTGCGCAGCCGTGACGAGGAGACCTGGCGACTCCTGGCCTCCGACGCCTACGTCGAGCAGACCGACCGGGTGCTGCGGGCGATGCTCGACCGGATCGCGGCGACGCGCGTGCACCGGACGGCCGAGCGCGCCGCCGCACGGTCACGTGCGCTCGACGGTGAGATCAGCCAGGCCGAGTACCAGCGCGACGCCGCCGAGGACGCCAACCGCGCCACGAAGACCGCCCACTTCGAGACGTTGGTGCGGGAGCACCACCGGCTGATCGCGGCGGCGGCCCGGAGGCTGCGCGGCGACGACGTCCGCGACGAGCTGACGGACCTCGTGCTCGCCCTGGGTTCCGCGATCGACGCCCACCGGGCCGCCGTGCTCGCCGGCGGGACGGAGCCCACCGAGGCCGACCGGGCGTTGTGGGCGCGGCTGGCCACGCTCGACGTGCCGGACACGTCCACCGGTGAGGGGCGCACGTCGGTGGAGGAGCTGGTCCGGCGGCACTCGACGCGGCAGGACGACTTCGGGCGCGTGCTGGCAGGGATCATCCTGGACGTGGCGGGCGACGAGACGTCGGTGCCGCGCGCCGCGCTGCTGACCGCGTGGAAGCGGGAGGTCGCGCCGATGCTGGCCGTCGAGCAGAAGAACGAGTTCGCGGCCAAGGGCAAGGGCTCGTTGGTGACCGAGAAGCTCCGCAAGACGTTGGGTCACTTGGAGCGCAAGGGCCTGGTGAAGCGCTCCGGCACGCCGGACGAGCAGCGAATCGACGTGCTCGACCGGTCCGGTCTCGAGGACCTGGCCGACGACGCCGGGGAACCGCCGGTGTGACGGTCCCCCCACGGCGTCGGGTCACGGGGTCCAGCGGATGCCGGGGTTGATGCGACCGCTCCAGTCGAAGGTCGCCATGTTGTCCCAGCCGTTGCCGCTGTTGTCGATGTCGGCGGGGTCCCAGCCGTTGCCGGGGACGGCGTACCAGGTCGGCTCCCAGTAGAAGACGCCGATGGCGCCCGCGTTGCGCGCGGTGTTCTGGACGTGGGCGAAGTTCTTCGCCTGGCCCGCCCACGTCAGCGGGTAGTCCGTGCAGCCGGAGGTGATGGAGTTGCCGGTGCGGTCGGCGTTCCCGCTGGTGAACGGGTAGGCCGTCTCCGCGAGCACGACGTCCTTGCCGTAGCGGGAGCGCACGTCGGCGATGACGTTGTAGAGGTTGGCCAGCGTGCCGTGCCACATGCAGTAGTACGACAACGCGGTGATGTCCCAGGCCACGCCCTTGGACCTGATGCCGTCGTAGAACCAGCGGGCGTGGTCGAGGCTGTCGGCGTTGGCCGTGTGGATCATGACCTTGGTGCCGCTGTCGCACGCCTTGATGGCGTTGTAGCCGGCCTTCAGCAGCAGGCTGAGGTTGGTGAAGTCGTTGTTGACGACCTTGCCGTCGTTCCAGAGCATGCCGACGTTGATCTCGTTGCCGATCTGCACGCTGTCCGGCGTGGTGCCCTGGGCCTTGAGGCTGGTGCACACGTCGTGGGTGTAGTTGTAGACGTCGGTCTGCAACTGGCCGATGCCGTGGCTCGACCAGGCGGCCGGCTTGTACTGCTTGCCGGGATCGGCCCACGTGTCGGAGTAGTGGAAGTCGATGAGCAGCTTGAGGCCCTTCGCCTTCACCGTCTTGGCGTAGGCCAGGACCTTCGCCTTGTTGTTGTAGCCGCTGCGCGGGTTGTTCCAGACGCGCAGGCGGACGTAGTTGACGCCCGCGCCCTTGAGGATGTCGAGCGGATCCCGCGCCGTGCCGGACGCGTCGTAGTACTTCGCGCCGAGGTCGAGGGCGCGTTGCGCGGTCGAGACGTCGGCTCCGAGCATGCTCAGCGAACCGGCCGCGGAGACGGCCGGGGTGAGCGTGGCCAGCGGGAGCACGGCGGTCGCCAGGGCGAGGACGGCCTTGGCCGCCCGGGTGGGTCCGGACATCCGATCTCCTTTGATCGAGGTACGGAGCGGCGGCGGGTTGTGTACGTGCACAACATGCAAGCGCAGATCGGTGAGCAGCTCAAGCCATCGCGGAACCTGTTCTGCCGGGAACGTGCACAGCTCGGGGCGCGTCCGTGGGCCGAGCCGGTCACCTCGATCGGGAGTGGTCGACTGGAGGGTTGTCAGGTCCGGGCGTCCGGCCGGTCCCGGCGTCGGGCGGGTGGGTAGCGTGCTGCCATGGTGCCGGTGCTGCTCGTGACAGGGGCGTTGGGGATGCCGGTGACCGGCCTGCTCGTCCGGCCGGACGTGCGCGGGGCGCGGCACGGCAACGAGATGTTCGTCGAACTCGGCCGGTTCGGTTGGCACGGCTACGTGATCGTGTCGGTCGCCGTGCTGGCCGTCGGGTTGGCGGGCGTCCTGGGCGGCACACCACGTGGACGCCGGCGCGGCGCCGGTGCGGCAACGGCACTGCTGACCCTCACGCTCGTGCTCGGCGCGATCCACGTGTTCGTCGTCGCGAACGGCATGTTCCACGGTGACGGCAAGCCGTGGCACGCCGCGGTGGCCGCGCTCGCCGGGGTGGCCGCCGTCACCGCGCTGCTCGTCGCCCGGGTGCACCTGCGGCGTGCCGGCTGAGCGGGCTGGGCACGCTGCTCGCGCCGGTGCCGACGAGTTCGAGCCGGCCGAACGCGTACTCGCCCTGGCGGACCTCCTGCTCGCGCACCGGCAGGCTCCTCGCGACCCGACGCCGGAACGAGCCTCACCGCGTTGCGCGTCAGGTCCGGGCATGCGCCGCGCCGGAAGCCGTCGACGCCCGCCGGCGGCGGTAGCCGCGCCTCACCGGCGTGGACCGTGACCGCCGTCAAGATCCCGTAAGGAACCGCGCAGCCGGGCCCGATGGCGCGGTTCACCCTTTAGGGTCGCCCCGGTGGTCGGGGGCACGTCTGCCGGTGCGCGGTCGCCCGAGCGGTCGACCCGGGGCCCGGGTGGAGGTCCCGGCGCGTCGGGAGTGACCCGGCCCTCCGCCACCGGTCGCCGTCGACCACACGCTGTTCCGGCAACTCCGGGCCACACCAGGCCGGACCGAGACCCCCTAGGCCCTGCCTCCATGTCCAAGCTCGCCACCGTCGCCAAGCGGCTCTTGGTCGGGCGGCCGTTCCGCAGCGACCGCCTGTCGCACACCCTGCTGCCCAAGCGGATCGCGCTGCCGGTGTTCGCCTCCGACCCGATGTCGAGCGTGGCGTACGCGCCCGAGGAGATCCTGCTGGTCCTCTCGGTCGCGGGCGCGTCGGCGTACGCCTTCAGCCCGTGGATCGGGTTGCTGGTCGCGGTGGTGATGGCCGCCGTGGTGGCCTCCTACCGGCAGAACGTCCGCACCTACACCTCGGGCGGCGGGGACTACGAGGTGGCCACGGTCAACCACGGCCCGAAGTGGGGCTTGGTGGTCGGTAGCGCCCTGCTGGTCGACTACGTGCTGACGGTGGCGGTGTCGATCGCGTCCGCCGCGGCCAACATCGGCTCGGCCGTGCCGTTCGTGGCGACGCACAAGGTCGAGTTCGCGGTCGGCGCCATCGTCGTGCTCACCGCGATGAACCTGCGCGGTGTGCGGGAGTCCGGCACCGCGTTCGCCATCCCGACCTACGCCTTCGTCGTCGGCATCCTCGCCATGATCGTGTGGTCGCTGGTCCGCGTGTACGTGCTGGGGGACGACGTGCGGGCGGAGAGCGCCGACTTCGACCTCGTGCAGGAGCACGGCGGCCTGGCCGGGCTCGGGTTCGCGTTCCTGGTCCTGCGCGCGTTCTCCTCCGGCAGCGCCGCGTTGACCGGGGTCGAGGCGATCAGCAACGGCGTGCCCGCGTTCCGCAAACCCAAGGGCCGCAACGCCGCCATGACCCTGCTGATGATGGGCGTGCTGGCCGTCACCATGTTCCTCGGTCTGATCATGCTGGCCCGGCTCACCGGCGCCCAGGTCGCCGAGGACCCCGCGCACCAGCTGATCGGCGCGCCCGCCGGCTACGAGCAGAAGACCCTGGTCGCCCAGCTCGCCAACGCCGTGTTCGCCGGGTTCCCGCCGGCGACCTGGTACGTCATCTTCTTCACCGGCCTGATCCTGGTCCTGGCCGCGAACACCGCGTTCAACGGGTTCCCGGTGCTCGGCTCGATCCTGGCCCAGGACCGCTACCTGCCGCGCCAGCTGCACACCCGCGGCGACCGGCTGGTGTTCTCCAACGGCATCGTCTTCCTCGCCGGGTTCGCGATCGTGCTCGTGGTGGCGTTCGACGCCGAGGTGACGCGGCTGATCCAGCTCTACATCGTCGGCGTGTTCATGTCGTTCGTGATCAGCCAGAGCGGCATGATCCGCCACTGGGCCCGGTTGCTGCGCACCGAGACCGACCCGGCGGCACGGCGGCGGATGCGGCGCTCCCAGGCGGTCAACGCGTTCGGCTTCGCGATGACCGCCCTGGTGCTGGCCGTCATCCTGATCACGAAGTTCACCCAGGGCGCCTGGATCTCGCTCGCCGCGATGGCCGCCATCTACGCGTTGATGGCCGCGATCCGCCGCCACTACCAGCGGGTCGCCGACGAGCTGCGGGAGGACGACGACGACTCGCCGATCCGGCTGCCGTCCCGCAACCACGCGATCGTGCTGGTGTCCAAAGTGCACGGTCCCACCAAACGCGCGCTGGCCTACGCCAAGGCGGTGCGCCCGGACCGGCTCGAAGCGGTCACCGTCAACGTCGACGACAAGGACACGAGGGAGCTCGTCGCCCTCTGGAACAAGCAGGACTTCTCCATCCCGCTGAAGGTGATCGAGTCGCCGTACCGCGAGATCACCAAACCGGTCCTCGACTACGTCAAGCGGGTGCGCACCGACAACCCCCGCGACGTCGTCACCGTCTTCCTCCCCGAGTACGTCGTCGGGCGCTGGTGGGAGCAACTCCTGCACAACCAGAGCGCGCTGCGCCTCAAGGGCAGGCTCCTGTTCCAGCCCGGTGTCATGGTGACCAGCGTGCCGTGGCAACTGGCCTCCTCGGCCAAGGTCCGCGACCGCCTCGTGCCCGCGCCGGGAGCGATCCGCCGCGGCCTCGACGCCAAGAACGAGGAACTCGACCACTGAGGCGCCTGCGCCACCACGACAGTCCGCGCCCGTGCGCTGGTCGGGACCGCGATTCGCACCGGTGACCACACTTGGTGACCGTCGTCAACCGTGACCTCGGTCATGATCATGGCCGTCGGCGGATCGGCCTTCGTCGAGCAAGGGAGACGTCCGCTTCGCATGACGGAGGTCTCCCTTGCTGTTGCAAGTCCCTTGCTGTTAGCTGCACTTGGCAATAGTTGACCTTCCCTGCTGAGGTGATGTGCGTGCGGCGGCTGCTGATCGGCGTCGTGGTGGCGGTCGCGCTGGCTCCGGCCTGCACCTCGCCGGATGGTGACGTCGCGGGCGACGCGGGGCGGTCGATCGTGATCGGCGCGGGCGGTGAGCCGGAGAACCTGAACCCGGTCCTCGGCTACGCGCCGGACGGCGCGTCGAAGGTCTTCGACGGGCTCGTGTCCCGGGACGAGCGGCTGCGCCTGGTTCCCGCACTGGCCCGAGAGCTGCCGACCGCGTCGGCGGACGGTCTGACCTGGACGGCGACGCTGCGCGAGGGCGTGAAGTTCACCGACGGCACGCCGCTGTCCGCGCAGGACGTCGTGTTCACCTACAAGGCGGTGCTGGACGCGAAGACCGACTCGACCATCGCCTCGCGCTTCGACGCGGTGGCCGACGTGACCGCGCCGGACGAGCGGACGGTGGTGTTCCGGCTGACCCACCCCTACGCGCCGTTCGCCGAGCAGCTGACCCTGGGCATCGTCCCCCGCAAGGCCCTCGACGGCGTCGACGTCAACAGCGCGCCCTTCAACACCGCGCCCGTGGGCACCGGGCCGTACGCGGTGGCCGAGTGGCGCAAGGGCGACCGGTTGGTCCTCAAGGCCAACGAGGACTACTGGGGCGGTGCGCCCGCGATCAAGTCCGTGACCGTGGTGTTCGTGCCCGACGACAACGCCCGCGCCACGCGGATGGCGGCGGGGGAGTTCGACGGCACGGTCCTGCCGCCGAAGCTGGCGAAGTCCCACGCGGACCGCTCGGGCTACCGGGTCGTGCGCAACCCGTCGGCCGACTACCGCGGCCTGGGCCTCCCGTCCGAACTGCCGTTCACCTCCGACGCGCGGGTGCGGCGGGCGATCAACCTGGGCCTGGACCGCCAGGCGATGATCGACACGGTCCTCGCGGGCGCCGGGACACCGGCCGCCACCCCGATCTCGCCGCACCTGCGGGACTGGCACGACCCGGGCGCCACGTTCGCGCACGACACCGCCGAGGCCGAACGGCTGCTGGACGAGGCGGGCTGGCGCAGGGGAGCGGACGGCGCCCGGTTCCGGGACGGGCAGCCCGCCCGGTTGCCGATCCTGTACCCGGCAGCGGACGTGCTGCGCAAGGAACTGGCGCTGGCGGCGGCGAGCGACATCGCCAAGCTGGGCATCGACGCGCCGGTCGAGTCCACCACGTTCGAACTGATGCTGCAGCGGCAGGAGGAGGCCGCGAGCGTCTGGGGCGGCGGCGACCCGTACGACCCGGACACCGCGGCCTTCACGCTGCTGCACTCCCGGTACGCCGGTCGACCCGGCTACCTGAACATGACGCACTACCGCAACCCCGCGGTGGACGCGGCGCTGGACACCGGTCGCCGCAGTCTCGACCCCGCCACGCGCAAGCAGGCGTACACCGACTTCCAGCGGGCCTACACCGCGGACCCGGGCTGGGCGTTCCTGGTGTTCCTCGACCACACCTACGTGCTGCGCGACAAGTGGGACGGCCAGGTGCAGCAGGTCGAGCCGCACGACCACGGGCTCGTGCACGCCGTGTGGTGGAACCTCGAGCGCTGGACGCCGAAGCCGTGACCGCCACCCCGGTGGCGACCGCGCGCACCCGCGCGCGTCGCCGCGCCCTCGCCCTCCTCGTGCTGCGCAGGCTCACCTTCGCGGTCCCGGTGGTGCTGCTGGTCGGCTTCGCGGTGTTCGTGCTGGCCAAGGCGTCGCCGTTCGACCCGGTCGAGCGCTACTTCGGGGTGCGCGTCATCGGCGCCTCCCCGGAACGGGTGGCGCAGGTGCGGGAGAACTGGGGCGTCGACCAGCCCGTGGTCGTGCAGTACCTCGCGTGGCTGCGGCACGCGGTCGCCGGCGACTTCGGCGACTCGTTGTCGATGCGGCAACCGGTGTCGCAGGTGATCGGCGAGCGGCTCGGCTGGTCGGTGCTGCTCGCCGCCGTCGCCTTCGTCCTGGCGTTGCTGCTCGGGCTGGTGCTCGGCACCGTCGCGGCCTGGCGCCAGGGCGGTTGGCTGGACCGGGCGGTCACCGCCACCGCCTACGCGCTGGAAGCGGCGCCGGTGTTCTGGCTGGGGCTGGCGGCGCTGTCGGTGTTCGCGCTCGAACTGCGGTGGCTGCCCGGCGGCGGGCTGACCGACCCCGGCGCCGAGCCGGGTGTCGGCCAGGTGGCCCGGCACCTGGTCCTGCCGGTGTCGGTGCTCGCGCTGTCCCACGCGCCCTGGTACGTGTTGTTCGTCCGGCAGAGCCTGCTCGAGTCGTTCACCTCCGAGCACGTGGTCGGCGCGCGGTCCCGCGGTCTGCCCGATCACCTCGTCGTGTCGGGGCACGCGTTGCGCACGTCGCTGCTGCCGTTCCTGACCCTGCTCGGCTCCCGGCTGCCCGAGCTGATCACCGGGGCGCTGCTGGTGGAGACCGTGTTCTCCTGGCCGGGCATCGCGCGGGCGACCGTCGACGCCGCCCTCAACGTGGACTTCGCGCTGCTGGGCGCGCTCACCGTGCTCGCCACCGCGGTGGTGCTCGTGGGCAACCTGCTCGCCGACGTGCTCTACGCGCTGGCCGATCCGAGGGTGGGTCTGGATGGTTGACAGCCCGGTCTGGCGGCCCGTGCCGCGCTCCCGCGTCGCGGCCGTGAGCACCGCCCGATCAGCGCGCCGGCGGCTGGTCCCGGCCGCGGTGGTCCTCGGCGTGATGGTGACCGCGGCGCTGGTGGTGCCCCTCGTGGTCGACCTCAACCAGCAGTACGTCGACCTGGCCTCGGCCAACCGGCCGCCCTCGGCGGCGCACCCGTTCGGCACCGACGAGCTCGGCCGCGACGTCCTGCTGCGGTGCGTCTACGCGCTGCGGGTGTCGCTGGGCGTCGGGCTGTTCGCCGCCCTGATCTCCTCCGTGGTCGGCACGGCGGTCGGCGCGCTCGCGGGCGCCGTCGGCGGCTGGCCGGACCGGGTGCTGATGCGGCTGGTCGACACCGTCGCGTCGGTGCCGCACCTGCTGCTCGGCATCGTGATCGTCGCGGTCCTGCGGCCGAGCCTGACCGCCGTGGTGATCTCCATCGGGCTGACGCACTGGCTGACCTCGGCGCGGATCGTGCGCTCCGAGGTGCTCTCCCTGCGGAGCCGCCCGTTCGTCGACGCCGCGGTCGTCGGCGGGTCGTCCCGCACGCGCGTGCTCGTCCGGCACCTGCTGCCGAACACCGCACCGCAGGTGCTGCTGGCCACCACGCTGATGATCCCGCACGCGGTGTGGCACGAGACCGCCCTGTCCTTCCTCGGGCTGGGTCTGCCGCCGCACGCCGCCAGCATCGGCAACATGATCAACGACGCGCAGCGGTCGCTGCTGTCCGGAGGCTGGTGGATGTCGCTCGCGCCCGGCGTCGTGCTGATCGCCGCCACCCTGTCGGTCGCCGGCCTCAGCGGTGTCTGGCGGGACCGGCTCAACCCCCGGCGCAGGTCGGAGCTGACGTGGTGACCGAACTCGTGCTCGACCAGCTGTCCGTGCGGTTCAGCCTGCCCGGCGCCACCGTGGCCGCGGTCAACGACGTGTCGCTGCGGGTCCGGCCGGGAGAGTGCGTCGCGCTCGTCGGCGAGAGCGGCTGCGGCAAGACCGTGCTGGCCAACGCGCTGCTCGGGTTCCTGCCCGGCAACGCCCAGACCTCCGGCACGGCGGCCCTGACGGGCGACGGGCCACCGCTCGACCTGCTCACCGCGCCGGACGCGGTGCTGGCCGCCACCGTCCGAGGCCGTCGCATCGGCCTCATCCCGCAAAGCCCGGCGTCCCACCTCACCCCGGTGCGCACCGCCCGCGCCCAGCTGGAGGAGGCGGTGCGCGTGCACCACCCCGGAGGCGCGGCGCCGCGCGACCACGTCCACCGCCTCGCCGCCCGAGCCGGCCTCGTGCCCGAGGACCTCGACCGCTACCCGCACGAGTTGTCCGGTGGCATGGCGCAGCGCGTCGCGAACGCGCTGGCCCTGGTCGGCGACCCGTGGTTGCTCATCGCCGACGAACCCACCACCGGCCTGGACCGGCACCTGGTCGACGGCTTGACCGAGGAGTTCCGCCGCATGGTCGCCGACGGCCGCGCCGTCCTGCTCATCACCCACGACCTGGCCGCCGCCCACCGCGTCGCCGACCGCATCGCGGTCATGTACGCCGGGCGGATCATCGAAACCGGTCCCACGAACCAGGTGCTGGACGCCCCGCGCCACCCGTACAGCGCCGGCCTGGTCGACGCCCTGCCCGACCGGGCGTTCACCCCGATCCCGGGCCAGCCGCCGCTGCTCACCGACCTGCCGCCCGGCTGCGCCTTCGCACCCCGCTGCCACCGCGCGGCCCCCGTCTGCGCCGAGCGCCCGACCCTCGCCGACGAGCAGCACGCCGTCGCGTGCCACCTGCCGTGCTGACCGGGCTGACGGCCGACGCGATCACCGCCGGCTACGACCCCGCGCACCCCGTCCTCACCGACTTCACGCTGACCGTCCCACCGGGACTGACCGTCGGCCTGGCAGGCCCGAGCGGCAGCGGCAAGTCCACGCTCGCCCGCGTCCTGGCCCTGCTGCACAAGCCGTTCGCCGGCGCCGTCCAGCTGGACGGCGCTCCCGTGACCGCCTACCGCCAACGCGCACCGCGGCGGCAGCGCACCCGCATCGGCGTCCTCTTCCAACAACCACGCCTGTCTGTCGACCCGCGCATGACCCTGCGGACGGCGATCGCCGAGCCCCTGCGCGCCAACGGCCGCCCGGTCGACGTCGTGGACGAGCTGGCCGACCGGGTGATGCTCACCCCGGAACTGCTGACCCGCCGGCCGCACGAGGTCAGCGACGGCCAACTCCAACGGGCCTGCCTGGCGCGAGCGCTGGCCCTGCGCCCGGCTTACCTCATCTGCGACGAGATGACCACCATGCTGGACGCCTCCACCACCGCCGCGCTCGTCACCGTCATCCGCGACTACCAGCGGCGGACCGGGGCGGGTGTCCTGGCCATCTCCCACGACGCCGTGCTGCTGCGCCACTGGGCGGACGAGGTCGTGACGCTGCCCGGCTCCGCCGCCACGAGCTGAGGCCCGCCGGCCTTCGTCGGATTGACGAACGGCCTCACGCCCGGCTTGGATCCGATCACGTCGAAGCGGCCGACCGCGGTGGGGCGACCGGGTGCCGGCCAAGGTCGCCGTCCGGATCCTCCCGTTCCTGGCGCTGCTCTACTTCGTCAACTACCTCGACCGCGTCAACATCGGGTTCGCCGCGCCGAACGGGCTGAACGACGTGCTCGGGCTCAGCGCGACGGCGTTCGGGTTCGCCTCCGGCATCTTCTTCCTCGGCCACCTGCTCCTGGAGGTGCCGAGCAACCTCGCCCTGCACCGGTTCGGCGCGCGCCGCTGGCCGGCCCGGATCATGGTCAGCTGGGGCGTGGTGGCCACCGCGATGGCCTTCGTGCCCAACGCGGCTGCCCTGGTGGTCCTGCGGTTCCTGCTCGGCGTCGCGGAGGCCGGGTTCCGACGCACCGGGAGGCTTGTGCGGACGGGCCCGCCCGGCACTTCCGCGCTGCTCGCGCACGTCGAGGAAGGCCGCCTGACCTGGCAACCGTTCCGCGGCTGACGAGCCGGCGACGTCAGGCGGGCGTCGTGTCGCCGCACAGGAACGCGTACAGGGCGTCGCCCGTCGGCACCGGCCGGCCGGGTTCGTGCCGCACCAGCCACAGGCACGCGTCGTCGGCCATGCCGTACCTGTCGAAGTTCTCGCCCTGGGCGAGGACCACCAGGCAGTCGCCCACCCGCCAGACCGCGTGGTGCCACTCGTCGTCGTGCGTGCCGACGACGTGCGGCTCGCCGAGGCGGTCGGTCAGCCGCGCCACGGCCTCGTCGTGCCGCGCGTCGAACGAGGCGCGCGTCGCGAGCGCGTCGGCCGACCACGGCGCGCCGCAGGCGGACACGAGGTCGCGCACGTCCTGGTCGTCGGGGTCGTGCTCGTCGAGGTAGGTGGCGAACGCGAGGAAGAAGCCGATCACCTCGTCCGGGTCGAACCGCATCGCCACGCTGACCCAGCGGTGGTCGTCCAGGTCGAACCGGTACTCGGCCGCGCCGTAGACCCCCTCCGCCACCGACCGCCCCTCGGGCAACGGCCACCCCGCCGCCACCCACGCGTCGTCCAACCCCGCCCGCGTCCACGACGAGCCCGCCAACGCCACGACCCCGTCGACCGCCCGGTCGTCCAGGGGAAGCCACACCAGTGCCATGCGCCGAACCTAAGGGGCACGTGCGGCGAACGCGTGAACCCGTTGCTCGGCGGGACACATCCGCTGCACAACCCGCACAGCGCCTTGTACGGATAGTGATCATGCGGTAGCGATGAGTGCATGGAAACCTACGTGCTCGACCCGGCCGGCCGCGACATCCAGGGCGAGGCGGCGGAGTTGCGCGCCCGCGGCCCGGCGACCCGGGTCGCGCTCCCGGGTGGGGTGCAGGCGTGGTCGGTCGGCGACCGCGGCCTGCTGCGCGGCCTGCTCACCGATCCGCGCGTTTCCAAGGACGCCCGCCGCCACTGGCCCGCCCTGGCGGGCATACCGCAGGACTGGCCGCTGTACCTCTGGGTCACGGCGCACAACATGTTCACCGCCTACGGCGCGGAGCACCGCAGGCTGCGGCTGCTGATCGCCAAGGGGTTCACGGCCCGTCGGACCGAGGCGCTGCGCCCGCAGGTCGAACAGATCGCGGCCGACCTGATCGACCGGCTCGCCGCCGGACCGGACGTGGTCGACGTGCGCGCCGGGTTCGCCTACCCCCTGCCGATCGAGGTCATCTGCCGGCTGATGGGCGTGCCCGACGACGCCCGCCCCGAGCTGCGCCGGATCGTCGACAGCCTCTTCGCCACCACGACGACGCCCGAGGAGGCGATGGCCAACCAGGTCCGGCTCTACGAGATCCTGGACGACGTGGTCGCCGCCAAGCGGGCGGCGCCGGGCGACGACCTGACCAGCGGCCTGATCGCCGCCCGCGACGAGGGCGACGCGGGGCTGACCGAGGCCGAACTGGTCGACACCCTCATCCTGATGATCGCCGCCGGCCACGAGACCACCGTCAACCTCCTCGACCAGGCCATCACCGCGCTGCTCACCCACCCCGACCAGCTCCGCCTGGTCCTCTCCGGCGAACGGGCCTGGGGTGACGTGATCGAGGAGACGCTGCGGTGGCAGGCCCCGGTGGCGAACCTGCCGCTGCGCTACGCCGTCGAGGACATCGAGCTGGCCGGCGTGACGATCCGGCAGGGCGAGGCGATCCTCGCGGGCTACGCCGCCGCCGGGCGCGACCCGGCGGTCCACGGCGACACGGCCGGGCAGTTCGACCTCACGCGCGCGGACAAGACGCACTTGTCGTTCGGCCACGGCGTCCACCACTGCCTGGGCGCACCGCTGGCCCGCGTCGAGGCCGAGGTGTCGTTGCGGGCGTTGTTCGACCGCTTCCCGGACCTCGCGCTCGCCGTGCCCGCCGACGAGCTGGAGCCCGTCCACTCGTTCATCTCCAACGGCCACTCGACCCTGCCGGTCAGGCTGAGGTAGCGAGCCCGCTGTAGGCGGCCAGCACGATGCCGAGGCCGCGGTTGTCGCCCATCGTGCCCTGCTGGAGCATCTGGTTCATCGCGTACGCCACGGTCAGCCGGGTGTCCAGGTCGACCACCACGACAGAACCTCCCCACCCGCCCCAGGAGCACGTCCGCCCCTCGACCCGGTAGCCGAGGCCGTACCGGATCGGCACGTCCAAGTAGTGGTCCACGCCCCGGAACTGCTCCTCCAGCACCCGGCGGCAGCCGGCCTCCGACAGCAGCCGCACGCCGCCGACCGCGCCGCCGCACGCCAGCACCGACTGCACCAAGCCGACCGAGCGCGCGTTGCCGTGCCCGCCCGCGGACGGGATCTCGGCACGGCGCCACGCGGCGGAGTTGGCGTCCTGCGCCACGATGACCGGGTTGGGCTCCTCGCCGTCCAGTCCCGGCGCCGCGACGTCGGACGGGCCCGGCGGCGGGATCACCGGGGCGACGCGGTGGTCGTGCTCGGCGGGCAGGCCGATGTGGAAGTCGGCGCCGAGCGGTCCGGCGACCTCCTCGGCGAAGAACGCGCCGAGGCCGCGGCCGGTGACCCGGCGGATCACCTCGCCGATCAGGAACCCCTGCGTCAACGGGTGGTAGCAGCCGACCGTGCCCGGCGCCCACCGGGCGGGCTGCGCGGCCAGCCGTGCCGTCGCGTCCTCCCAGTCGAACAGCTCGGGCACGGTGATCGGCTCGGTCCACGTCGGCAGGCCGGCGGTGTAGCCGAGCACGTGCCGCACCCGCACGCCGCCCTTGCCCGCCGCGGCGAACTCCGGCCAGTACTCGGCGACCGGCGCGTCCAGGTCGATCACGCCCCGGTCGGCGAGCATCAACGCGCACAGCGCCACCATCGTCTTGGTGGTGGACCAGACGTTGACGATGGTGTCGCGTTCCCACGGCGTGGTGCGCGCCGCGTCGACGTGACCGCCCCAGAGGTCGACCACCGGCTCGCCGTCCACGTACACCGCGACCGACGCGCCGACGTCGTCCTCGTCCAGTGACGCCGCGAAGGTGTCGCGCACCCTGCCGAACCGGTCGTCGCACGTGCCATGGATCTCCGCCACCGCCGGAACGTAGCGCCACCCGCCCGCGCCCGGCGACCGCTTTGTTGCTCTGCCGCACGGTGATCCACCCCAACCGAGACGGTCCCGCTGCCCTGTTCGGCCCAACCTCCCCGCCGCGACGCGCAGGGCGTCACCAGCGCACTTATGGTCGGTCCATGAGCCACTTCGGCGATGCCCTGTCCCGCCGCCGCTTCCTCGGAGCCTCGGCCGTCGCGTGGTTACCGGTCGGCGTCCTGTCGGCGGGCGAGGTCGCGGGCGACCCCCCGCCCGGGTTCCCGGCGGGCATCGACCTGTACCGGCAGGCGTACCAGAACTGGGCGGGCGAGATCCGCACCGACGACCTGTGGACGTGCGCGCCGCGCACCCCGGCCGAGGTGGCGCTGCTCGCGAACTGGGCGCACGGCCGGGGTTTCACCCTGCGGCCACGGGGTTTCCGGCACGGGTGGGCGCCGCTCACCGTCACCGCGGACACCACCGGCGCCGACCGCGTCGTGCTGGTCGACACCACCCGGCACCTCAAGGCCATGACCGCGCTGCCGAACGCGGTGCGCGTGCAGACCGGCGCGTCGATGGACGACCTTCTGGCGTTCCTGGAGGACGCGGGCCTCGGCGTGACCAACACGCCCGCGCCGGGCGACCTGACCGTCGGCGGCGTGCTCGCGATCAACGGCCACGGCACGTCCGTCCCGGCCGTCGGCGAGACCCGGCCACCGGGCCACACCTACGGCTCGCTCAGCAACATGATCATGTCGCTGACGGCCGTCGTGTGGGACGGCGGCGAGTACCGGTTGCGCACGTTCCAGCGCGACGAGCCCGAGTGCGCCGCGCTGCTGACCCACGTGGGCCGCGCGTTCCTGACCGAGGTCACCCTCCGCGTGGGCGCGAACCAGAACCTGCGCTGCGTCAGCCGGGTCGACATCCCCGCCGGCGAGCTGTTCGCGCCGCCGGGCAGCGGCGCGACCCGCACGTTCGCGAGCTTCCTCGACCAGGCCGGCCGGGTCGAGGCGATCTGGTTCGTCTTCACCGACCGCCCGTGGCTCAAGACGTGGAGCGTCGCGCCGACCAAGCCGCCGACCTCGCGCCACGTCGTCACGCCGTACAACTACGTGTTCTCCGACAACGTGCCCAAGCCCGTCTCCGATCTCGCCGACCTGCTCATCACCGGCGCGTGGGCGCTCACGCCGACGTTCGGCCAGTTGCAGTACACGACCGCGGCCACCGGGCTGACCGCCACGCTCACCTCGGACCTGTGGGGTGCGTCGAAGAACCTGCTGCTCTACGTCAAGCCGACCACCCTGCGCGAGACCGCGAACGGGTACGCGGTGCTGACCAGCCGGGCGGAGGTCCAGCGCGTGGTCAGCGACTTCGCCGCGTTCTACGAAGAGCTCCTGCACTCCTACAAGAACCGCGGCCTGTTCCCGGTCACCGGGCAGGTGGAGATCCGCGTCGGCGGCCTGGACGACCCGGCGCACGTGGGCGTGCCCGGCGCGCGCAAGCCCGCGCTGTCGGCCGTGCGGCCACGCGAGGACCACCCCGAGTGGGACGTCGCGGTGTGGTTCGACGTGCTGACGTTCCCGACCGCGCCCGGCGCGGCGGCGTTCTACCGCGAGCTGGAGCAGTTCTTCTTCACCAACTACACGGGCGCGTACGCGACGACCCGGGCCGAGTGGTCCAAGGGTTGGGCCTACACGGACGAAGCGGCCTGGGCCGACCACACCGTGCTCACGTCCACCGTGCCGGACAGCTACCGGCAGGGCCCGGACCCGAGTTGGGACGCGGCCCTGTCCACCCTCAACGCCTACGACCCGCACCGGGTGTTCAGCAACCCGTTCCTGGACGTGCTGCTGCCCTGAAACCCAGGGGGCCGTTCGCCTTCCGCCGCGTACCCTCACCGCAACGGGATCGCGCGGTCCCGCAGGCTGCGGCGCTGTGGCGGAGCGGCCCGATGCGATCGGCGTGGTGGCGGTCCCCGCCACGCCGAGTGATGGGGGAGAGCGGACCTGCTCCCCACCGTCCGCGGGTTCGAATCCCGTCGGCGCCGCAGCCGACCCCTCCCGGCCGTCCGTCCCTAGGCCAGGAAGTGGTCCAGCGTCACGGGCAGGTCGCGGACGCGGACGCCGGTCGCGTGGTGCGCCGCGTTCGCGATGGCGGCGGCGGTGCCGACGATCCCGATCTCGCCGACGCCCTCGGCGCCCATGGGGTTGGTGCGCGGGTCGTGCTCGTCGACCCAGTGGGCCTCGACCCGCGGCACGTCGGCGTTGGCGGCGATGTGGTACTCGGCGAGGTCGTGGTTGACGACCTGCCCGAAGCGCGCGTCCGGCACGCTGTGCTCGTGCAGCGCCATGGACAGGCCCATGGTCATGCCGCCGACGAGCTGCGACCTGGCCAGGCGCGGGTTGACCACCCGGCCGACCGCGAACACGCCGAGCAGCCTGGGCACCCGCACCTCGCCGGTGTCGACGTGCACCCGCACCTCGGCGAACTGCGCGCCGAACGCGGACATCGCGTACGCGTCGCCCGCGTCGTCCTCGGGCACCTCCGCGCCGGCCTCGTCGCCTTCGTCCGGGTCGTCGCCGAACTCCTCGCGGAACGCCTCGGCCGCCGCGACCACGGTCGAGCCCCAGGACGTGATGCCGGACGAGCCGCCGGCCACCGACGCCTCGGGCGACGCCGTGTCGCCGATCCGCAGCTCCACGTCGGCGAAGTCCACGCCCAGCGCGTCGGCCGCGACCTGCGCGAGCGACGTCCACGTGCCGGTGCCGAGGTCGACCGCGCCGATCCGGACCAGGTAGCGCCGCGGGCCGGTGCAGCGGATCGTGGCGGCCGACCCCGGCATCCGGTTGACCGGGTAGGTCGACGCCGCGACCCCCGTGCCGATCAACCACCCCGACTCGGGCACGGGCGCGCGGCGTCGGATCGCGGTGCTGCCAGCCGAACCGCCGGGCGCCCTCACTCAGGCAGGCGACCAGGTTGCGGCTGGAGAACGGCTTGCCCGACTCCGGTTCCACGTCCGGCTCGTTGCGCACGCGGAACTCCACCGGGTCGACGCCGCAGGCGTTCGCCGGCTCGTCCACCGCCACCTCGGGCCCGAACATGCCCGGGCACTCGCCGGGCGCGCGCATCCACGACGGCACCGGGACGTCCAGCGCGGCCAGCCGGTGGGTCGTGGCGCGGTTCGGCGCGGAGTACATCATGCGGCTGGGCACGGCGGTCTGCTCGGCGAACTCCTCGATCCGGGAGGTCTGGGAGACGGCGTCGACCGCGATGGCGGCCAGCCGCCCGTCCGCGTCGCAACCCAGCCGGACCCGCTGGACCGCGGGCGTCCGGTAGCCGGCGAGGGAGAACATCTGCGGCCGGGTGAGCGCGAGCTCGACCGGCGTGCCGGGCAGCTCCCGCGCGGCCATGGCGGCGATGACCGAGTGCACGTGCGGCGTGCCCTTGGACCCGAAGCCGCCGCCGACGTGCGGCGCGATCACGTGCACCCGCTCGGGTTCGAGCCCGAAGACCTCCGCCATCGCCGCACGCGTGGTGTGCGCGCCCCGCGGCATGGCTGGAGGAGAGGAAGGCGTCATAACCGGTCGGAGAGCCATCCGATGTATTGTCGGCTCGACTTGCCTCGACGTCACTGCGCGTAGCAATTGGAGCCTCCTCGCCGCGGAATGTCCGGCCTTGTCCCACCGGAGGGTTCCGACAGCTCGGATGTCTTGTTATCGTCGCCTCCAGCCGCGACCGCCGCCTGCGGGTGCCGCCGTCGGTCGTGGAGGACGCATGGAACGGGCACGCAGCAGTGTGGCAGCGGTCGTTGCGGTGGGGCTGGCGTTCGGCGTCGCCGTCCCCGATACGGATGAGGCGGTGGCCGGGGTGGACCAACGGGCGCTCACGCTCTGGTACGACGAGCCCGCCGCCGACTGGGAACGCGAGTCGTTGCCCATCGGCAGCGGCGCGCTCGGCGGCGGTGTGTTCGGCACCGTGGCGACGGAGCGGATCCAGCTCAACGAGAAGACGTTGTGGACCGGCGGCCCCGGCTCCGCACAAGGCTACGACTTCGGCAACTGGACCAGCCCGCGACCGGACGCGCTCGCCGGCGTCCAGGAGCTGATCGAGCGTGATCACCGGGTCGCGCCGGACACCGTCGCGGCGGCGTTGGGCCAACCGCGGCGCGGCTTCGGCGCGTACCAGCCGTTCGGCGAGCTCGGCCTGGCGCTCACCGACCCGCCCACCGAGGTCACGGACTACCGGCGTGACCTCGACCTGTCCCGCGCGGTCGCCTCGGTGTCGTACGAGGTGGACGGCGTGCGGTACGCGCGGGAGTACTTCGCCACCGCGGCCGACGGCGTGATCGTCGCCCGGCTCTCCGCCGACCGGCCCGGCCGGATCGGGTTCACCGCCTCGATCACCGCGCCGGACAACCGCTCGAAGCGGAGCACCGCGAACGGCGGTCGCTCCACCTTCACCGGCGCCCTGCACGACAACGGCCTGCGCTTCGAATCGCAGCTCCAGCTGCTCAACCGCGGCGGCACGCGCACCGACAACGCCGACGGCTCGCTCACCGTGGCCGGCGCCGACAGCGTGGTGCTGGTGTTCGCCGCGGGCACCGACTACGCCGAGGACTACCCGACCTACCGTGGCCCGGACCCGCACGACCGCGTCCAGCGGACCGTCGACGCCGCGTCGGCGAAGGGCTGGCGCCGGCTCCTCGACGCCCACCTGCGCGACTACCGCGCGCTGTTCGACCGGGTGCGCCTCGACCTCGGTCAGCAGGCGGTCGACGTCCCGACCGACGAGCTCCTGCGCGGGTACGCCACCGCGCCCGCACCGGCCCGGCGCGCGCTGGAAGCCCTCTACTTCCAGTACGGCCGCTACCTGCTGATCTCCTCGTCACGGCCCGGTTCCCTGCCCGCGAACCTGCAAGGCGTGTGGAACAACTCGGTGACGCCGCCGTGGAGCGCCGACTACCACGTGAACATCAACCTGCAGATGAACTACTGGCCCGCCGAGACGACGAACCTCGCCGAGACCACCGGGCCGCTGTTCGACTTCGTGGACGAGCTGCGCGAACCCGGCGCCGTCACGGCCCGGCAGATGCACGGCGGCCGGGGCTGGGTCGTCAACAACGAGACGAACCCGTTCGGCTTCACGGGCGTGCACGACTGGGCGACCGCGTTCTGGTTCCCCGAAGCGGGCGCGTGGCTGGCGCAGCACTACTACGAGCACTTCCTGTTCACCGGTGACCGCCGGTTCCTGCGAGAGCGGGCGTACCCGGTGCTGAAGGGGCTCGCCCGGTTCTGGCTCGACGGGCTGAAGGTGGACCCGCGTGACGGCACGCTCGTCGTCACGCCCAGCTACTCGCCCGAGCACGGCGACTTCTCCGCGGGCGCGGCGATGTCGCAGCAGATCGTCCGGCAGCTGTTCGCCCACGTCGTCTCCGCCGCCGACGACGTGGGCGACACCGCGTTCGGGGCCGAGGTGCGCAAGGCGCTCGACCGCCTCGACCCCGGCACGCGGATCGGCGCGTGGGGCCAGTTGCAGGAGTGGAAGGAGGACTGGGACGACCCGTCCAGCACCCACCGGCACGTGTCGCACCTGTTCGCGCTGTTCCCCGGCAACGGGATCAGCCCGCTCGCGACCCCGGAACTCGCCGCCGCCGCACGGACCTCGCTCGTGGCGCGCGGCGACGGCGGCACCGGGTGGAGCAAGGCCTGGAAGATCAACTTCTGGGCGCGGCTCCTCGACGGCGACCACGCGCACGAGATGCTGGCCGAGCAGCTGGTCGGCAGCACCACCGCGAACCTCTGGGACACCCACCCGCCGTTCCAGATCGACGGCAACTTCGGCGCGACGTCCGGCGTGGCGGAAATGCTGCTGCAGAGCCAGGACGGCGTGGTGCACGTGCTGCCCGCCCTGCCGGGGGAGTGGCGCGACGGCTCGTACGCGGGCCTGCGGGCACGCGGTGACGTCACGGTCGACGTGCGGTGGTCCGACGGCGTGGCCCGGGAGATCGCGCTGACCGCCGGCCGGGACGGACCCGTCACGGCGCGCAGCACCCTGTTCGGCGGCGGCTACCGGCTCGTGGACGCCCGGACCGGCCGGGATGTGCCGTCACGCGCGGACGGCGAGTCCATCACCTTCAGCGCACGTGCCGGACACCGCTACGTGGCCACGGCCCGGTGAGCCCCTACTGGCCGACCCGGCCGTCGATCCGCTCGCGGAGGAGGTCGGCGTGGCCGTTGTGCCGGGCGTACTCCTCGATCATGTGCACCAGGACGTCGCGCAACGGGATCGGGGTCTGGTCGTTGTCGCCCAGGACGTCCAGGTCCGGGGCTTCGGCCACGAACCGCTCGGCGAACGCGACCTCGGTCCGCCAAGTTTCCCACGCGTCGGCGACCACCTCGGGATCGGCCGTCGCCTCGCCGAACGCGACGGTCGCGGAGGTGTAGTGCGGTGTGACGTCCTCGCCGGCCATCACCCGACGGAACCAGTACTGCTCGACCTCCGCCAGATGTCGCACGAGCCCGAGCAGCGACATGTCCGACGGAGGCGCCGAGCGTCGCGCCAGGCCCTCCGCGTCCAGCCCGGCGCACTTCAGCTCCACCGTCAACCGCTGGTCGCGCAGGTGCCGCACGAGGGTCTGGCGCTCGCCGGAGTACGGTCCGCCCACCTCGCGCGGGTCGTCCTCCGGGCGGGCCCACATGTCCGACCACCCGAACGTCCGCTCGGGCAGGACCGCGCCGTCGTCCGTCATGGGGGCGATGGTCGACGCCCCGGCCCGGCCGGCGCAACCGGATAACGCCGCTCCCGTGCCCGACGGCCGGTCACGCCCGTTCCGAACGCGGTCGTCCGCCGCCTGGCGGGAGTCGGCCGGGCGGTGGAACCGGCCGTTGCCGGGAGCCTGCCCGACGACGGCGTTCGAGGGCGACCGCCCTACCGGGCCGTCCCCGTCCAGGTGACCGGCAGCTCGTGCACGCCGTAGATGTTCATGTCGGTCTTGAGCTTCACCTCGTCGGCGGGGATGGCGAGCGCGAGCGTCGGGAAGCGGCGCAGCAGGCCGCCGAAACCGGCGCGCAGCTCGATGCGGGCGAGCTGCTGGCCGAGGCACTGGTGGATGCCGTGGCCGAACGACAGGTGGCCGCGCGCCTGGCGGCGGACGTCCAGCGTGTCGGGGTCGTCGAAGCGCCGGGGGTCGTGGTTGGCGGCCAGCAGCGAGACGACGACGGTCGAGCCCTCGGTGATCGTCTCACCGCCGAGCTCGATGTCCTCCGTCGCGTAGCGGTAGAAGATGTCGGCGACGGACAGGTAGCGCATGAGCTCCTCGACGGCGCCGGGCAGCAGCTCCGGGTCGTCGCGCAGGGCCGCCAACTGCTCGGGGTTCTCCAGCAGCGCGAAGGTGCCGAGCGAGAGCATGTTGGCGGTGGTCTCGTGGCCCGCGAGCAGCAGCAGGAACGCGATGCCGGTCAGCTCCTCGATGGCGAGGTCGTCGTTGCGGGCCAGGTCCGACAGCAGGTCCTCGTCGGGCTCGGCGCGCTTGCGCGTGACGAGCTCGGTCAGGAACGCGTTCATCGCGCCGAACGCGGCCATCTTCTCCTCGAGCACCACGTCCTTCTCCAGGAACTTGGCCGAGTTGACCTGGAAGGTGTCCCGCTCCTCGTAGGGCACGCCGAGCAGCTCGCAGATCACCAGCGACGGCACCGGCAGCGCGAACGCCGTGACCAGGTCGACCGGCGGCGCGAGGCTCGCCAGCTCGTCCAGCTGCCGCTCGACGATGTCGGCGATGTGCTCTTCGAGCTGCTTCATCCGCTTGACGGTGAAGGCACCGGTGAGCATCCGCCGCAGCCGGGTGTGCTCCGGCGGGTCCATGCTGATGAACAGGCCCGGCAGCTGCGGCGACGGTTCGGTGGCCGCCGGGATGCCGGGGGTCTCGTACGGCACGTGCATGACGCCGAGGTCCTGGCGCGAGCTGAAGCGGGTGTCGGCCATCAGCCGGCGGACCTCGTCGTAGCCGGTGACGAGCCAGCCCTCGTGACCGTCGGGGAACAGCATCGGGCTGACCGGGTGGGCCTCCCGCAGCGCGGTGATCCGGCTGGGCGGGTCGAAGGGGCCCGCATCGCGCTCCATCGGCAGACCGTGCGGGATGGGAACCTCTCGACTCATCGGTTTTCCTCTCGTGGTGGCTGTTGCGACCACGATCGCCGAGGGGTCGGACATGCCGCTGACACGGGCCTGACACGGTTCTGACACCAGGGCTACGGGGACAAGCCCCACCGTGAGAGGGCGACGACGATGACCGCGAACACCACGAGGACGACCACGAAGCCGAGGACGCCGGCGAGCACCAGGCCGGTGCCCACCGAGTTCCACGGCGGCCGGAAGAACTTGGCCACGCACCCGAGCACGATCGAGCCGATCGCGACCCCGATGAACGCGTACGCGTACTCGCCACCGAGCCAGCCCGCGAAGTACCGCGACCGGTACGCGGCCACCACCGCGACCTGGAGCGCGAACGGCACCAGGAAACCCGCGAACGCCACTCCGGGTCGTCTGCGCTGCTCGACGTCGATCACGCGGCCAGTCTCGCCGACCACCGGGAGCCGCGCATGAGTACGACTACGCGAACCGGCGGCCCGGGGCGAGGGGTGCTCCGGGCCGCCGGCGTGCGCCGCGCGACGGGTCAGGCGGTGGTGCCCGTGACCGACGTGCCGGACTTGGTGACGTAGTAGGTCGCCTTGGCGCCGCTCCAGTAGTGGAACGTCAGCGTGACCCGCGAACCGTCCGTGACCTCGGCGAAGAACTCGGGCTTCACCGTCGTGGTGTTCGCGGTGTAGTTCGGCGCGAACGTGACGTCGAACTCCTTGTACGAGGTCCAGTTGTGCGGGCCGGCGTTGCTGCCGTCCGCGTACTTGGCCTCCATCGTGGCCAACTGGTCGCCGCGGAACTGGGTCGGGACGGCGAACGCGCTCGTCGTCCCGGTCGCGTTCGACAGCACCGGCGCGTCGTAGGTGACCAGGTTGATCCGCCACGGCACGCCCGCCGAGAACCGGGCCGACAGCGTCGCGTTCGTGCCGTACGCCCGCGACCCGCTCAACCGGGTGATCAAAGCCGCCTTGACGGTCAGCTGGTCGCCGCTGACGGTGTAGTCCGTGCCGCGCACCAGGTCGGTGGACCCGTGGCGCAGCCCGACGAACGACGTGCCGTTCAGGTTGAGCGTGAGCGTCTTGTCCGTGACCGCCGACGCCTTGGCGCTGAACACCTGGTCCGACGACGCCGTGCCGGACCGGGTCGTCCAGCTCGACTTGATCTGCGCGGCCAGCTCCGGGTCGCTCCACGCGAACGAGGTGCGGCCGAGGTGCTGGCCGTTGTCCCACAGCATGGTGGTGATCTTCTTCGTGCGGGCGTAGTGGCCGAGGAACTCGAAGAACTTCAGCTTCTCGCCCTGCTGGATGGTGCCGGTGTGCCGGTCGAAGCCGAGCAGGCCGTACTCGCCCAGGATGACCGGGATGCCGCGCGCCACGAACGCGTTGGCCACGCGGTCGAACGAGTCGGTCAGGTCCTTCTGCACGGTGGCGTCGAACTTCGTGCCGCCCGCGACGTTCACGCTGAACGGCCAGTAGCCGTAGAAGTGGAACGTGGCGATCAGGTTCGGGTCGTCCAGCGAGTTGAACGTGGCCATCAGCTCGTCCACCCGCGCCTGCTCCGACGACGTGTGCAGGGTCGGCAGCACCAGCAGGCGGGTGGCGTTGTTGCCGCCCGAGCCGCGCACGATCCGGTGGAACGACGTGTTCAGCTCGTGCAGCAGCTGCGCGTTCTGCGCGTCACCCGAGCTGTTGGCGAACTGCGGCTCGTTGACGCTCTCCAGCATCAGCTTCGGCGAGGCGTCCCGGAACGCGGTCGCGATCTGCGTCCACGCCGCGTTGTAGCGGGCGAGCACGTTCGTGCGGTCCGTCGGCATGGCGTTGATCCACTGCCACGAGTCGTGGTGGATGTTGATCATGACGTAGAAGCCGTCCGCCAACGCCCAGTTCACGACCTCCTTGACGCGCGCCAGGTAGGCCGCCTCGATCGTGTAGCCCGGCGCGCCACCCTGGTGCGCGCTCCACGTCACCGGGATGCGGATGCTCTTGAAGCCCTGCGCCCGGACGTTGTCCAGCAGCGCCTCCGTGATGCGCGGATTGCCCCACGACGTCTCGTCGGCGCCCGTGGCGTCGAGCGAGTTGCCCAGGTTCCAGCCCGGCTGCATCTCCGCGACCCGCGCCATGGCGTCGCCCGCCGGCGGGGTCGTCGTCGTGGTGGTGGTGGTGGTCGTCGTCGTCGTGCTGGTGGTCGTGGTCGTGCTGCCGGTGCAGGTCACGCCGTTGAGCGCGAACGACGACGGCGCCGTGTTCGCGCCCGTCCACGTGCCGTTGAAGCCGAACGCCACCGAGCCGCCGGTCGGGATGTTGGCGTTGTAGCTGACGTTGGCCGCGGTGACCTGGCTGCCCGACGCGGTGACGGTGGCGTTCCACGCCTGGGTGACCGTCTGGCCGGACGGGAACGCCCACGTGAGCCGCCACCCGCCGCTGATCGGGTCGCCCAGGTTGGTGATGTCGACGTTGCCGTTGAAGCCGCCCTGCCACTGGCTCGGCACCGAGTACACGACCCGGCAGCCGGCCGCCGCCTGGGCGTCGGTCACCGCGACAACACCCACGCTCGCGAGCAACGAGGCCATTCCGGTGGCCAGCAGGCCGACCCGCCAACGGATTCTTCTCAGCTTGCCTCGCATATCGGCCATGACGCTCCTCGTAATCGCATGCGGCAGCGGGAGGGGTGGGAACCGAAACGCGCGCGGGCGGTGGAGCCGGCCGCAGTGGGGAATCCGGGTGCGCCGGTCACCGCCCGGCGCACCCGCACCGCCACGACCGTGGTACCGGGCGCGGCGGCGTGTTCCGGCGCTGCCTCGCCATGATGTTGGCGGTAACGGATGGGTGACGCAAGGGTTTCGACGGGAATCGACTCCGGCGGCGTCCCCGGCCAATTCGGAATCGCCGCCGGAAGTCGAAATCATTCGACGCGCACTTCGTCCGCCGTTCGACGAAACCATCGAATGAATTCGACGTCGGCCCGCGGGACGCGGCCTCGCGCGGTCGTCGGCGGGGCAGCACCCACGTTTGCGCGGCGGTGCCGTTGCAGTCCCAGATCTGCAACCGGGTGAAGTCGGCCGACATCCCGTCGCGCGCGTCCAGGCACCGGCCGGACAGCGCGTTCACCAGCGCGCCACCCGGACTCGCGCGCCACCGCTGCGCGCCCGTGCCGTTGCAGTCCCACAGCTGCACCGGCGTGCCGGCGTGAGGCACTCCGTCGGCCACGTCGAGGCACTTGCCCAACGCGCGCACCGACCCGTCCGCGTCGAGCTTCCAGTCCTGCGCGCCCGTGCCGTTGCACCGGAACAGCCAGACGACCGTCCCGCTCACCGTGCTGCCGCCGTCCACGTCGACGCACTGGCCGGCGATACCGGTCACCCGGTCGGCCGGTCGTGGCGGCTGCCAGGTCTGCGCCGCGCCGCCCGTGCACGGCGCGAGCCGCGGCGCACCGGTGGACGAGTCGAGGCACCGGCCACCGGACTCGAGCGGACCACCGTCCGCCACCGCCCAGCGCTGACCGGCGCAGTCGGCCAGCACGACGGCGTCGCCGGCGGGCGCCAGGCACCGGCCCATCGCCTTCACCGCGCCCTCCGGCGTCACGGTCCACCGCTGCGCGGCCGTGCCGTTGCACGCCCACAGCTGGACGGGCGTGCCCGGTGCGTCGTTCGCGTCGGCCACGTCCAGGCACGACCCCGCGTTGACCACCTGACCGGTGGCGCCCTCGGGGATCCGCTCGGCCTGCCGGGCCACGGTCCCGGTGAGCCGGAGGTCCCGGGACGACGCGCCCACCGTGACCGCGAACGTCCCCGACGGCACCCGGAACGACCGCTCGGCCTCGTCCCAGACCGCGAAGGCACGCCGGTCGAGCTCGACCGACACCCGGGTGGTGGCGCCGGCGGCCAGGGAGACCTTGGCGAACCCGCGCAACTGCCGCGGCGGCTCACCGGCCGCGTCCGGGTAGCCCACGTACACCTGCGGCACCGCCGAACCCGCCCGTCCACCCGTGTTGGCCACGTCGAACGACACCGTGACCGCCTGCCCCGCGGACGGCGTCACGGCCAGGTTCGCGTAGCGGAACGTCGTGTAGGACAGGCCGTGCCCGAACGGGAACAGCGGCGTGGTCCCGGTGGCGTCGTACCACCGGTAGCCGACCCGGAGCCGTTCCGCGTAGTGCACGACGCCGCCCTCACCGGGGTACTGCGCGGGCGAGGTGATCGGGGTCGCGTCGAGGCCGGTCGGGAACGTCACCGGCAGCCGCCCGCCGGGCTCCGCCGCGCCGAACAGCACGTCCGCCACCGCGTGCCCGCCCTGCTCACCCGGGTACCACGCCTGCAGCACGGTGTGCGCGGCCGGCAGCCACGGCATGGTCACCGGCCCGCCGGTCTCCAGCACCACCACGGTGTTCGGGTTGGCCGCGGTGATCGCCGCGACCAGCGCGTCCTGGTTGCCGGGCAGGTCGATCGACGGCCGGTCGGCACCCTCGGTGCTGTCGTCGCCGACCACCACCACGGCGACGTCGGCGGCCCGTGCCGCGTCGACCGCCCGGCGCAGCTCCGGATCGGCTCCGGCCGGCGTGTACCAGCCGAAGCGCAGCCCGGCGTCACCCACCGCCTCGTAGTACTCGACCCGGACCTGGTGCCGGGCGCCGGCTCGCAGCGGGATGCGGGTCGACCCGGTCTGCGTGGCGTGATCGCCCCAGTTGTCCACGACGAGGACGCCGTCGAGGTAGAGCCTGCTGCCGTCGTCGCTGGTGACGGCGAGGTCGTACGCGCCGGTCGCGGGCACGGACAGGGTCGCCGTGAAGCGGGCCGACCAGTTGTCGGCGGGCACGTTCGGCGCGGGCGACCCGCCCGCCCAGTCGAAGTCGATCGAGGCGTGCGCGGCAGACGCCACCGGCGTGCCGGCGAGGTCGCGGTTGGCGTAGTAGTCGGCACGCAGGTCCGACAACGACTCCGGCGGCACGGCGAACGGCGACGGGCGCGACCCCGCCGTGTACGTCAGGCCCGCGCCGACCCGTGCGCGCAGACCGTCCAGCGGTGTCACGGTGTGCTCCGGGTACGGCGTCACGTGCGAGCTGCCCTTGCCGCCGGTGTGCGCGACACCGGCGTACCAGCCGGACACGGCGACGGTGCCGGTCCCGGCGGTCAACGGCAGCAGCGAGCGGTCGTTGCGCAGCAGCACCATGCCCGCCGCGGCCTGCCTGCGCGCGACCGCCGCGTGCGCGGCCGGGTCGACCACCGGACGCGGATCGCCGTCCAGCAGGCCGGTGCGCATCATCAGCCGCAGCACCCGCCGCGCGTTGTCCTCGAACGCCGGACGCGCCAGGGCGCCGGAGCGCACGGCGTCCGCGAGGCCCGCGTAGTGCGTCGAGCCGCCGAACTCCTGGTCCAGCCCCGCCAACGCCGACGTCACCCCGGAGTGCGTCGCCGGGTAGTCCGAGCCGACCGCGCCGTCGAAGCCCCAGCGGTCGCGCATGACGTCGTTGAGCAGCGGGAAGCTCTCGCACGCCCACGAGCCGTTGACCCGGTTGTAGGCGCACATCGCCGACCACGCGCCCCCCTGCCGCACGGCCGCCTCGAACGCCGGCAGGTAGACCTCCCGCAGCGTCCGGTCGTCCACACCGGACGACAGCCAGAGCCTGCCCTCCTCCTGGTTGTTCGCCGCGACGTGCTTGACCTGGGCGGCGACCCGCTGCCCCTGCACGCCGGCGACGTAGCTCGCGGCCAGTTGTCCCGCCAGGTGCGGGTCCTCGCCGTAGGTCTCGAAGTTCCGCCCGCTCCGGGGCACCCGGACGATGTTGACCATCGGCGAGTACAGCACCTGGTAGCCGCGCGCCTTGACCTCGCGGCCGACCAGCCCGCCCGCCTCCGCGGCCACCGCGCGGTCGAACGTGGCGGCCAGCGACACCGGCGCGGGCATCGCGGTGGCGGGCAGGCCGTCGCGGACGCCGGCCGGGCCGTCGGTGAGCCGCAGCGGCGGGATGCCGAGCCGCGGCACGCCGGGCACGTGACCGACCGCGTGCTCGCCGGTGGGCGTCGTCACCCCTAGCAGCAGCCGCGCCTGCTCGTCCAACGTCAGTTGCGAGAGCAGGACGGTCACCCGCTGCTCCAGCGGAACGGCCGCGTCACGCCACGCCGGCTGCCGCTCGGCAGCCGTGCTCGCGGTGGCCGCCATGACCAGGACCAGCACCGCCGTGACGCGAACCGCGGTCCGACTTCCCCTCCACCGCATGACGCCCCCTCGCGCCGATGCGACCGCGTCGGCGCATGCCCACTGCTGCCGATGCGCCCCGGAACCACGGTAGAGCAAGGGATTTTTAACACCGACCGCCATTCGAACGACATCCAGCAGTGGGACGGGCGAAGGGAAGTGGGCAATGGCCAGGGTGCTGAACGTGGTGGCGCACCACGACGACGACTTGCTGTTCTTGAGCCCTGATCTGGTGAACGACCTCCGTGACGGGGCGGTGGTGCGCACGGTATTCCTCGTGGCGTCGGACTACCACACGTACCCGACGTACATGGAGCAACGGGAACTCGGCGTCCGGGCGGCCTACGCGCACGCCGCGGGTCTGACCGGCACGCCGTGGAGGTCGTACGCGTACTCGTGCGCGAACCTCTCGGCGACGCTCTGGACGTTGGGCGCGCGCGTTTCGATCCTGGAGAACCGGTTGCCGGACAACGCCACCGCGCCACCGAACCGGCTGTGGCAGCTGTACGCGCGCGACCAGTCGCTGACCGGCCGACCGCTCGACCACGCGCCCGCCCAGACCACCGGGCGCGGCAGGCTGATCGCCTACCTGCGCGCGGTGATCGCGGACTTCGCGCCGGACGTCGTCCGCACCACCGACCCCACCGCGGACCTGCACGGCCTGCACACGGCCGGTCGGCCGCTGGAGGACTTCTACTTCCACCGCGACCACGTCGCGACCGCGCGGCTCGTGCGGACCGCGTTGCCGGACGTGCCGTCGAACCCCGAGGTCGTCTACTACCGCGACTACACGATCCGCGACGAGCCGGCCAACCTGGACGCGGCCGACGCGGCGTTCAAGCGGGCCGTGTTCCGGACCTACGCCGTGCACGACGGCGACATCTGCCCGAACGGTGCGGTGGACTGCCCGCCGGTGGGCGGGTTCTACGACGACCTGCTGAGCCGCCGGTACGTGGCCGGTCCGGCGTGGGCCGGCGACCTCGTCGTGCCGCTGCCGGCGGCGGAGCACGGTCTCGTGATGGGCACGCACCACACCGTGCGGAACCGCGCCACCGGGCTGGAACTGGCCGTGACGGACGCTTCGACGGCCGACCTGGCGCCGATCATCGGCTGGCCGCACACGGGGACGCCGAACCAGCGGTGGCGGTTCGAGGCCAACCCACAGGGGTGGGAGCTGGTCGCGAGCCACAGCGGCAAGGCGATCGACCTGCCCGAGTCGAGCCTGGCGCCCGGCGTGCAGGCGATCCAGTTCCAGCGGCTGAGCGGCGTCAACCAGACGTTGCGCGTGCGCGGCAACCCGACCGCCGGCTACCGGCTGGTGTTCGCGCATTCCGGGCTGGCGCTGTCCATCACCGGCAACGCGGGCGCGCCGGTCGTGCAACGCCCGGTCGCCTCGTCGGCCGACCAGCTCTGGGACATCGCCCCGACCTGAGCCGCCGACCGCGGACCGGCACTGTCGGCGATGGTGAAGACGAACCTGTAGCCGACCTCCGGTGAACCGGTCCGCGTCACCTTGCCCTCGCCGCGCGCGTTGGCGTAGACGCCGGTGCCGCCCGTGATGGCCACGGACGTGTCCTCGAAACCGGCGGCGATCGACTTGTACTTCCGCATGCCGGAGAGGTGCAGCTCGCCGTCGGGCAGCCGGAACGTGGACGTGCAGTGCGCGGTCACCTCGGGTGGCGCCGCCGTCGAAACCGCGATCGCGGCGCAGTGCGAATAGCCCTCCCCGATCGGCGTGACGCCGTCGGCTTGGCGCAGTTCGCCGCCGCTGACGAACCCGAGCCCGACCGCGGGCGCGGCCGGGGCCGACATGAGCGTCCGTTTCGTCACCACTTCCAGCGTCGCCTCGCGGGTCGTTTCCCCGGCGCGAACCTGGTCGGTGGCGAGCAGCCCACCTGCGAGCGCGAGGACCAGCCAAGGGTTGACCCGCACGACGACACCTCCGGGTTGGGTGTGTGGCACACCGTTCTGCCGGAAGGTAGTTCGGCAATGGCGGCCGCAGTCGGGTCAACTCCACGTTCGGCTGAAAAATTAACATCGACGTGTGACATCGCCCCACTCGACCGTGAGTTTTGATCACAGATGAGAAGCGGGTCATGAATGTGAACATTCTTGGCAATCATTGGGCCGAGAAGCGGATCGACCCCGGTGAATCCCGCTGATAGGAACCAGGCATGACGAGAACAGCGGTCGTGACCGGTGGCGGGACGGGTATCGGCAAGGCGGTGGCCGCCGAACTGGTCAAGCGGGGCTTGGACGTCGTGGTCACCGGGAGGCGGGCGGACGTCCTGACCGCCACCGCGTCCGAGATCGGCGCACGGGCGGTCGTGTTCGACGCCGCCGACCCCGAGCAGGTGCGGGAGGCGTTGGCCGAACTGCCCGAACGGGTGGACGTCCTGGTGAACAACGCGGGCGGCAACCAGGCCCGCCGCCGTCCCGCGCCCGAGGGGTTGGCGGACGTGCGCGAGCTGTGGCTGGCGAACTTCGAGTCGAACGTGCTCAGCGCCGTCCTGGTGACGACCGCCCTGGAGCCACGCCTGGCCGACGACGCCAGGGTGGTCACCATCGGCTCCATCGCCGCCCGGCGGGGTTCGGGCAGCTACGGCGCGGCGAAGGCGGCAATCGAGGCGTGGACCGCAGATCTGGCCTTCGCGCTGGGCGGGCGGGGCATCACGGTCAACGTCGTGTCGCCCGGCGTCACCGAGGAGACCGAGTTCTTCGGCGGCACGCTGTCCGAGGAGCGGCGCAGGAAGCTGGTCGGCAATCCGGCCAACGGCCGCACCGGCACACCCACCGACGTGGCCGCCGCGGTGACGTTTCTGACTTCACCGGAAGCCGGCCACCTGACCGGTCAGGTCATCGGCGTCAACGGCGGCGCAGGCCTCGGCCGCTAACCGCCGCCCACCGACCCATCGCTGCCCTGCCCGACCCGCTGAGTCCACCGAACCGCACCGCCCCACCCGTGGTCGCCGCCGGCCGGCCGCTTTATCCGGCTAACGTGAGAAATGCGGTTCGGGTTGTCCCAGGTTGCACTCTTCGCCCAGTCGGGTGATCCGCGACCCCGACCCAACCACGCCACAACGGACCCGGAGCCACCCACCCCGACCCCACCTGACCTACCGTGTGCTCATGCGGGTGTGCGTGTTCTGCGGTTCCTCCAGCGGACGGGTGAGGCACGTCGAGGCGGCTCGGGAAGTCGGCCGCACGTTGGCCGAACGGGGCATCGAAGTGGTCTACGGCGGCGGACGGGTCGGGACGATGGGTGCGCTGGCCGACGGCGCGATGGCGGCGGGCGGGTCGGTCATCGGGGTGATCCCGCGCAGCCTGGTCGACTGGGAAGTGGCGCACGAGAATCTCACGGAACTCCACGTCGTCGAGTCCATGCACGAGCGCAAGGCGTTGATGGCCGAGCTGGCCGACGCCTTCGTGACCCTGCCGGGCGGCGCGGGCACGTTGGAAGAGCTGTTCGAGGTGTGGACGTGGGCCCAACTCGGCCTGCACGCCAAGCCGGTCGCGCTGCTCGACGTCGACGGCTACTTCACGCACCTGATCAAGATGATCGACCACATGGTGGAGGAAGGGTTCCTCAAGCCGCCCTACCGGGACATGCTGCTGGTGGACCACGATCTCGACCGGCTCCTCACCCGGTGTGGCGATTACCGGACCCCTGACTACACCTGGACCGACGACAACCCCCTGTCATAGCCCCAAACCCCTGCCACGGCACGGGGAAATCGGTACGGTGAAGGTTCAACCCGAAGGGTTTTCGCAAAGTTTCGCGCCATCCGGGGGGAGCGGGCGATGGACATCGAACACTGGGGGCGACGGTTGGCGGAGCTGTGCGAGGCGCACCAGGTGCCTGGCGCTTCGCTGGCGGTCCTGGTCGACGGCGAGATCCACGAGTGCGCGACGGGAGTGCTGCACCGCGGCACCGGCGTCGAGGCCACCACGGACTCGCTGTTCCAGATCGGCTCGATCACCAAGCTCTACACCGCCACCTTGATCATGCAGCTGGTCGCCGAAGGCGCGCTCGACCTGGACGCGCCGGTGATCTCCGTGCTGCCGGAGTTCGCCGTGGCCGACCCCGTGGCGACCAAGACCGTGACGACCCGCCAACTGCTGTCGCACACCAGCGGCATCGACGGCGACTTCTTCCACGACACCGGGCGCGGCGACGACTGCGTGGCCGCCTACGTCGCGGCGTGCGCCGGCCTCGGCCAGAACCACCCGCCGGGCGCCACGATGTCCTACTGCAACAGCGGGTTCACCGTGCTCGGCCGGGTCATCGAGGTGCTCACCGGCCAGGTCTGGGACGACGTCCTGCGCGAACGCCTGCTCGACCCGCTCGGTGCGCGCAGCACGGTGACCCTGGCCGAGGACGTGCTGCGCTTCCGCTCGGCCCTGGGCCACCTCGGCGAACCCGGCGAAGAGCCCGTGCCCGCACCCGTGTGGGGACTGGCCAGGTCCGCCGGCCCGGCCGGGACGATCAACGCCACCGCGGCCGACGTCGTCCGCTTCGCCCGGCTGCACCTGGACGGCGGCCGGGCCCCGGACGGCACGGTGGTCCTGCCCGCCGAGCAGGTGACCGCGATGCGCCGGCCGTTCGTGCAGCTGCCCGCGGGCCCGGCGCACCACATGTGCTGGGGCCTCGGGTGGATCGTCTACGACTGGCCGGGCGGCCCGGTGATCGGGCACGACGGCGCGACGGTCGGGCAGAAGGCGTTCCTGCGGGTCGTGCCCGGGTCGAACGTGGCGATCGCCCTGCTCACCAACGGCGGCGTGCCCGCCGAGGTCTACCAGCGGCTGTTCACCGAGATGCTGGCCGAGCTCGCCGGGGTCGAGGTGCCGGACTTCGAGCCACCCGCCGAGCCGCCCGAGGTGGACGTCTCCCGGTACGTCGGCTCGTACGTGCGCGAGGGCTACGACGTCGAGGTGACCGAGCAGGACGGTGTGCTGCACCTGCGCGGCGAGAGCATCGGCGAGCTCGCCGCGATCAACGCGGTGACCAACGCGGTGCTCGTGCCGGTGGAGGAAGGGCTGTTCGCCGCACGGCGCAACGAGCACGAGCCGTGGGTGCCGGTGGTGTTCTACACGCTGCCGGACGGCTCGCCGTACCTGCACTTCAGCCTGCGCGCCACGCCCAGAGGGACGGGGACGGCCCGCCTCTAGCGCAACGGCACCAGGTGAACGCGCCGGGGAAAGGGGGCCCACCGCCAGGAACCGACCGAGGCGGACCAGCCACCAGGGACCAGCCACCGAAAGACCGACCGCCAGGAGAACGGCCGGCCGTCAGGGAAACGGCCAGCCGTTCGGGCGGCAGACCTTGCCGTCCGTCGGAATCGTCACCCCCCGCGGCACACCCGCGATGATGGCGGCCACCTCGTCGTTCGACGTGCTGAACGTCTGCTGCATCATCACCGGCGCGACCCCGCCGTGCGCCGCGCACGGCCGGTGGCCTTCGCCCAACGCGTGCCCCACCTCGTGGTTGACCACGTACCGGCGGTAGGAGATCAGGTCGCCGTCGAACGCGACCGCGCCGCGCACCCACCGCGCCGCGCTGAGGTGCACCAAGCCGCCGTTGCGGCACGACACGTCCACCGGGATCTCGTACCCGCACACCGCACGGGCGGTGTTCTGCGAGGTCAGCCGGATCCGGATGGTCGCGGGCCCGGTCACCCGCCGGAACGCGACGTCACCGCGCGCGGTCCAGCTGCGCGGGTCGGACAAGGTCTCCTGCACGAACGCGGCGAACCCCTGCTCGTCGTAGACCACCCCGTCCTCGACCTCCACCGAGTACGTGCGCACGACCCCCGCACCGACGACCGGCGACGACCCCGGCACGGCGTGGAACGTCCCGTGGCCGTCGGTCGGGATCGGGCCGCCGTCGGGCAGGTCCGAGCTGGACGCGTACACCCGCTCAGCGGCAGCCGTAGTGGTCGGAGCGGCCGACGTGGTCCGAACCGCGGCGCTGGTCGTGGTCTGGTGAGTGGTGGTCGCGGCCGACTGGGCGGCGGTGCGCTCGCCCGCGAACTGGACGAACGTCAACAGCAGGGCGGTGACGCCACAGGCGAACAGGACCACGCGGACGTTCATGGTCCCCAAGATCGGGACGAACTGTGAAGAACCTGTTGCCGTCCTGCTCGATGGCGGTGAAGGTCGGCATACTGCGGTCGTGTGCGCCCACATCCTCGTCGCCGAGGACAACCCCCACCAGGCCGAACTCGTCCGCCGCTACCTGGAGCACGACGGGCACTCGGTGGTGGTCGTGCACGACGGGCGGTCCGCGATCGACGAGGCGCGCCGCCGCGGCCCGGACCTGCTGGTGCTCGACGTGATGATGCCCGCGGTGGACGGGCTGGACGTGGTGCGCGTGCTGCGCGCCGACTCCGACGTGCCGATCGTGCTGCTCACCGCCCGGTCGGCGGAGGACGACGTGCTGCTCGGGTTCGACCTCGGCGCGGACGACTACGTGACCAAGCCGTTCCGGCCGCGCCAGCTCGTCGCCCGCGTCCGCACGATCCTGCGCCGCGCCGGCCGTGCCCGCGTCACGAACGCCGCCGTGCTCAAGGTCGGCGACATCGTGGTCGACCCGATCCGGCACGAGGTGACGCTGGCCGGTGAGCCGGTGGTGCTGACCCCGACCGAGTTCCGGTTGCTGTCGACGCTGGCCGCCCAGCCGCACCGGGTGTTCACCCGCGGCCAGTTGCTCCAGGACGGCTTCACCACCGAGCGGACCGTGGACGTGCACGTGGTCAAGCTGCGCCGCAAGATCGAGCACGACCCGCGCCGGCCGCGTCGGCTCCTGACCGTCTACGGGATCGGCTACAAGCTGGTATGAGCCTGCTCTTCCGCATCTTCGCGGTGTCCCTGGTGATCGCCGGCTCGTCCATCGCGGTCACCGCCTGGCTCGCCACCCAGGCCACCACCGGCAGCATCCGCCAGGAGCAGGGCGAGGCGCTGGCCACCGACGCGTCGATCTACGACCGGCTTCTCGGGTACGCCGCCGACCACCCGTCCTGGGCGGATGTGCAGTCCACAGTGGACACGATCGCGCGCGAGACCGGCCGGCGGATCGCGTTGACCACGTGGGACCGCACGCCGATCGCGGACTCCGGTGACGCGGGCTCGCCGCAGCTGCCGGTGAACCCGACCGTCGTGGTGGACCCGCTGAACGTGAACCCGGTGCTCAAGCCGGGCGGGGTGGACGAGATCGACCCCCGCGCGGTCGGGCCGTTCAAGCTCACCCGGGCCGAGAGCGAGGAGCTGCGGGTCCGGGCCGAGGCCGTCGCCGCGTGCGACGGGCGGACCGTGGTGGTGCAGCCGAACGGGCGCCCGGTGCTGCGCGGGCAGCGCACCGTGCCGCCCGCCAGGTACGACGAGTGCCCGGTGGACGACGCGCTCTTCACGGCCACGGAGACGGAGCAGAAGGCGGGCGCCGAACTGTACGAGCTGGTCAAGGACTGTCCCGGAGCGCCGGGTCTGAAGGCGGCCTTGACGCCGTGGCTGTCGCGGGACGGCGGCGACTGGTCGCGCCCGACCGCGGAGAGCCCGCCGGGGGAGGAGGCGTGCCTGGCCTCCGCCCGGCGGCAACAGCTCGCGCCGCACGTCGCGCCCGCCGCCCTGCTGTTCCTGACCGAGCCGACGGGCGCCCGACCGGAGACCGTCGACCTGTCCACGGCGGGCGTCACCCGCATCGCGTGGACGGCGCTCGGCATCCTCGCCCTGGCCGGGCTCGCGTCCTGGCTGACGGCCAACCACCTGGTCCGGCCGATCCGCGCCCTCACCGCCGCGACCCAGCGGATGGGCGCGGGCGACCGGGAGGTGCGCGTGAGCGCGGCCAAGGGCGAGATCGGCGAGCTGGCCAGGTCGTTCAACGCCATGTCGGCCAAGCTCGCCGACACCGAGCGGCAGCGCCAGGCGATGGTCGGCGACGTCGCGCACGAGCTGCGGACGCCGTTGAGCAACGTCACCGGGTGGCTGGAGGCGGCCCAGGACGGCGTCGCGGCGACCGACCGGCGGCTGGTGGCGTTGCTGGCGGAGGAATCCCTGGTGCTGCAACGGCTCGTGGACGACCTGCACGACCTCGCGCAGGCCGATGCGGGCACGTTGCGCCTGCACCCGGAGCCGATCGACGCGGCCGACGTGATCGAGCAGGTGGTGGCCGCGCACGCCAACGGCGACGTCACCGTCACCGGGCGGACCGAGGGGGAGCTGTTCCTGGTCGCCGACCCGGTGCGGTTGCGGCAGGCAGTGGAGAACCTGGTCACCAACGCGATCCGCTACACACCGGCCGGCGGCGCGGTGTCGGTCACGGGCCGGCTCGACCGCGGCGTCGTGATCGAGGTGGCCGACACCGGCGTCGGCATCGCGCCGGACGACCTGCCGCACGTGTTCGACCGGTTCTGGCGGGCCGACAAGTCGCGCAGCCGCAGCACCGGCGGCAGCGGCCTCGGCCTGGCCATCACCCGGCACCTGGTCGAGGCGCACGGCGGCACGGTGACGGCCGCCGGCGAACCCGGCTCGGGCGCGACGTTCCGGATCACCCTGCCCGCGCCCTGAGGTCAGCTGTCCTTGACGGTGATCCCGAGCGTGTGGGCGAACGCGGGCGCGAGGTCGATCGCCTGGGTGAAGGTGATCGTCGCGCCGCGCAGCGAGGCGAAACCGTTGCGGATGCCCAACTCGGCGGCGTCGCGCAGGTCGACCTTCTTCAACACCACGCCCTCGAACCGGAGGTCTTCGAGCGTCGAGCCGGGGAACGTGACGTCGGTCAGCTCGGCTTCGGTGAAGTCCACGTCGCGTAGGACGCAGTTGACGAACGCGACATCGCGCAGCTTGGCGCCGCGCAGGTTGACCGAGACGAGCTTGCAGCCGAAGAACGCGACGCGGCTCAGCCCGGCCTCGAACATCGCCACCCCGGCGAACGCGCTGTTCACGACTTCCGCGTCGAGCCACCCGGTTTCGGCCAGGTCGGTGCCGATCACCTGCACGCCGTGCAGCCACACGTCGTTGAACCGCGACCGCCGCAGTGATCCCTCGGTGAACCGGACCGTGGACAGCGCCGACTCGCTGAACCGCGCGTTGCCGGCGGCGAGTTCGTCGAACTCCTGGTCGGCGATGTGGACGACGTTGTAGTCGCCACCCGACTCCAGCCGCCCGCCGTCGTGGTCTTCCAGGTAGGCGGCGAACGGCAGGTCCGCGAGCGTGCGGGGTTCCGGCATGCGGGGGATGGTAGTCGGCTGTCGAATAACGCCGTGCTCCGGCGATAGGTGAAGGGGGATGTGCAGGAGGGAAGCAACCGATGTCTCGATTACGAAGATCCACGGGCGCGCTGCTGCTGGCGGCCGTCGTGTGCGCCGGGGCCTCGACCGGCCCCGCGTTCGCCGGCCCCGCCACCGACCCGGCCGCCACCGACCCGACCACAACAGGCCCGACCACAACAGGCCCGACCACCACCGACCCGACCGAACCTGTCACGACCGAACCGACCTCCACCGACTCCGCCACGGCCACCGTCCCGATCAAGGTCCAGCGCGGCCACTACACGGGAGTCGTCTACGGCGACCGGAACGGCGACGTGGCGCTGGACCCGGGCGAGGCCCTGGTCGACGTGCACCTCAGCGCGACCGGGGGCGTGCCCCACGCCTCGTACTCCGCGGTGACCGACTCCACCGGCCGCTTCACGTTCCACGACCTGCCGCACGGCGAGTACCGGACGACGGTGCACAACTTCGACTGGTCGTTCCAGGTCCCACCGGTCCACGTGGACGGTGTGGACGACCCGGACGTGGTGATCCGCGGCGCGCACCTGGTGGACCGGGTGCTCACCGCCGCCGCGAGCTTCGACCGGCCGAGCTACCGGCTCGGTGACACCGCCCGCATGACGCTGGTCCTGACCAACAGCGGATCCGCCCCGCTCCCGGGGATCACGGCGGCGTGCGATTCGCCCGGCGGGACGCCCGTCTTCGAGGACCTGGTGGGAGCCGGCGTCACCGTGCCCGCGAACTCCACCTGGACCACCAGCGCGCCGGTCACGATCAACGCCGAGGCCGTGGCCAGGGGCGCGCTGGTGGTCGACTGCACCTTCGGCTCCCCACCGCACTCCAACGGGTACGTCTTCGCCCGCGCGATCGCGAGGGTGCCCGGCGGCAGGGCGGACCTGGTCGTCGGCCAAGTGGGGTTCTCCAGCCGCCCGCCGACGTTCAGTCCCCGGCCCGGCCCGCCGCTGCCGAACGTGAAGGTGTACTTGAAGGACCAGGTCACCGGCGCGGTGCTCGCCCGCGCGATCACCGATGCCCTGGGCCGCTTCGAGTTCCGCGACGTGCCGGCGGGCGTGCACGACTTCGGCGTCGTCGGACCGTACGCGGCCCTCGGCAACCGGCAGTTCCAGGACTTCCACGTCCGGGTCGGTCCGTACCAGGACGTCGGCTTCGTCTACGTCACCACGGGACCGGACCAGCCCGATCCCGATCCCGCGCCACCGCCCGGCGACCCGTCCGAGCCCGCACCGCCGGGCGCCGGGCCGGGTCGACAGCCGACGCTCGCGGCGACGGGGGCGGACGTCGCCTGGCTCGCGCTGGGCGGTCTGCTGACGCTCCTCGCCGGCCTTGGCCTGGTCACGCGCGCCCGGAGGAACCGCGCCTGACCGCGCGACCACGTGAGGCGGGCCCGCGACGCCCGCCTCACGTGGCGGTGCCCACATCCTCTATTGGGAACGATAATCATCTTGTTAGGTTCACGGCGTTCTGTCGCCGAACGCTGGGACGACCCGTGCGCCACCGCTCCTCCACCGCCCTCGTGGCGTGTGCCCTGCTGCTGACCGGCTGCTTCGCCCCTGGCGCGGAACCGACCGGCGGGCGGATCAAGCTCGCCATGCTGCAACCGCCGCGTTCGGGCCTGACCCCGTTCAGCGACGACGCGTTCAAGCTCTCGCGGTGGTCCACCGCGGAAACGCTGGTCACCCTCGACGCGGACGGCGACGCGGGGCCCGGCCTGGCCACCGGGTGGCGGCGGGTCTCCGAGCACGCCTGGGAATTCACCGTCCGCCCCGGCGTCACCTTCCACGACGGCACCGCGCTGACCGCCGCGGCCGTCGCCAACACCCTCACCCGCGCCACCACCGCCTCGCCCAAACCGCGCATCCTCGACGGCGTCGAGCTGACCGCCGAGCCGGCGGGGGACACCGTCACCGTCACGACCGGCACACCTGATCCCCTGGTGCCCCAACGGCTCTCGTCACCCCAGTTGGCGATCCTCGCGGAGAGCGCGTACCGCGCGAACGGCAAGGTCGACCCGGTCGGCACGGGCACCGGACCGTTCCGGCTGGTCGCGGTGAACGGCACGACGACCGCCACGCTCGACCGCTACGACGGCTACTGGGGCCCGAAGGCCGCCGCCGAGGGCATCGACGTGTCGTTCGTCCCCGACGGCACCGCCCGTGCCGCCGCGATCCGCAGCGGTGAGGCGCACATCGCCGAGGCCGTGCCGGTCTCGCAGGCGGCTTTGCTCGACCAGGCGACGATCACCGAGGTGCCGATGCCGCGCACCAACACCCTGTACCTGAACACGAAGACGGGACCGTTCCAGGACAGGGGCTTGCGCGCCGCCGCGCGGGAGGCGATCGACGCGGCCGAGATCGTCCGGGGCGTCTACGAGAGCCGGGCCGACGTGGCCGAAGGGCTGCTGGGACCCGCGCTGCCGTGGGCCGCCGCCGGACGCGCCCCGCTCGCCGAGCGCACGAAGGCCGCCGACCCGAAGGGGGTCGCGATCACCCTGGCCACCTTCTCCGACCGCGCCGAGCTACCCGAGGTCGCCTCCGTGCTGCAGCAGCAGTTGCAGGAGGCGGGGTTCACCGTGACGCAGGTGGTGCGCGAGTACGCGCACATCGAGGAGGACGCGCTGGCGGGGAAGTTCGACGCGTTCATCCTGTCCCGGGCGACCGTGCTGGACTCGGGCGACCCCGTCGCGTACGTGCAGTCGGACTTCACCTGCGCGGGCTCGTTCAACATCGCCCAGCTGTGCGACGCCGACGTGGACGCGGCGGTGCGGACCGCCGCCGCCACCGAGGCGGGCGACCAGCGGCGAGCCGCGATCCTGGCGGCCGAGGCGGCGGTGCTGCGGACCGACGCGGCGATCCCGATGCTGCACGAGCGCGTGATCCAGGGCGACGCGATGTCGGTGGTCGACTCGGTCAAGGACCCGCGCGAGCGAACGCTGATCACGTCGGCGACCCGGCTGCGGTGACCGCGCTGGTCGCCCGCGTCGGCGGGCTCGCCGCGGTCGTCGCGGTGATCGGGTTGCTGCCGTGGCTGTCCGGGCGCGACCCGGCGCTGTCGGTGCTGCGCGCCCGTTCCGCCGAGCAGGAGCCGACGGCGGAGGCGCTGGACGCGGTGCGCCGCGAGCTGGGCCTGGACGCCGGTCCGGTGGCGTTGTTCGGCGACTGGCTCGTCGGCGTGCTGCGCGGCGACCTCGGCCGGTCGTGGGTCGGCGGCGACGAGGTGCTGCCCGCCGTGCTGTCGGCGCTGGGCGTCTCGCTGGCGTTGATGGGCGCGGCGCTGGTCGTGGCGTTGGCGCCGGCCGCCGCGCTGTCGGCGTCGACGATCGTGCGCGGCGCCCGCGGGACGGCACGTGCGCGCACCGGGGCTTCGGCCGCGGTGCTCGCCGCGTTGCCGGAGTTCCTGGTGGCCACGGTGCTGCTGGTGGTGCTGTCGGTGTGGCTCGGTTGGTTCCCGCCCTACGGCTGGCAGGGGCCGCAACACCTGGTGCTGCCCGCGTTGGCGTTGGGTCTCCCGGCGGGCGGCATCCTGGGTCGGCTGGTGGACGACGCGTTGCCCGCCGTGTTCGAGGAGCGCTGGGTCGTGCTGTGGCGGTCGTGGGGGTGTTCGCCGGGTGCGATCGGACGGGCCGCGGCACGTCGTGCGCTGCCCGCCGTGCTGCCGCAGTTCGGGCTGGTCGCCGTGGGGTTGACCGGGGGAGCGGTCGCGGTGGAGGTGGTGTTCGCCGTGCCGGGCCTGGGCCGGACCGCGCTGGGCGCCGCCGAGGCGCAGGACCTGCCGCTGCTGCAGGGGTCCGTGCTCGCGCTCGTGCTGCTCGGGTCGGTGGGCGGCGCGCTCGTGGCCGGTGTCCGGCGGCGGATGCTCGGGCAGGCGTTGCGCGACGCGGCGCTGTCCGCTCCGCCGCCCGTGGCGGTCCCGGTCGGTCGGCTGCACCGCGTGGTCGTCGTGGTCGCCGCGGTGGTGCCGGCGGTCGTCGTCTGCTGGGGACTGGTGGGTGAGCCGCTGCGGGTGGACCCGGCGGCCCGGCTCGCGCCGCCGGGGTGGGCGCACCCGTTCGGCGCGGACGCGCTGGGCCGTGACGTGCTGGCCAGGGTGGGGCACGGCGCGGCGGCCACGCTCGGCGTCACGGTGCTGGTGTGCCTGTGCTCGTTCGCGGTGGCGGTGGTCGTCGGCTTCCTGCCCGGCTTGGCCGAGGGCGCGGCCGAGACCGCCAACGCCGTGCCGCCCGTGATCGCGGGCATCCTGGTCGCGGCGACCGTCGGCCCGGGCACGGTCGGCGCGACCATCGCGGTCGGCCTGGTGTCGTGGCCACCGCTGGCCGCCCACGCGGCGGCCCTGGTCCGGGAGAACCGCGCGGCCACGCACGTCACCGCGTTGCGTGCGCTCGGCGCGGGACCGTCCTGGATCCTGACCCGGCACGTCCTGCCCGCGGTGGCGGGCCCGGTCGCACGGCACGCCGTGCTGCGCCTGCCGGGTATCGCCCTGGCCTTGGCGTCGTTGGGCTTCCTCGGGCTCGGCGCGCCGCCGCCGACGCCGGAGTGGGGTCTGATGCTGGCCGAGTCGCTGCCGTACCTGGAGCGCGCGCCGTGGGCGGCCCTCGCCCCGACGGTGATGCTGCTGCTCCTGTCCACGTCGGCGGTCTCGCTCTCGACCTTGCCGAGGAAGCGGTGATGCCGCCTCCTCGGCGTGGCACCACCTCAGGTTGCCGACGACGGAGGTGTCCTGAGTGGACGGTCAGGTGCGCTCCGCGATAAACCCGTTGCGCTGCCCGGTGGGTCAGGGCAAGCTGATCTCACACCCACAGCGGAAGGCGGGAAGTCATGGCGCACATGCGGCAGCACGAGCTCCTCCTCCTGCTGAGCTGTGCGGACTCCCCGCCGTGACGTGACCGCGTCAGGCCTGCGGGAGCCGCCCATCGGGAGACCGATCCGGGCGGCTTCGTCGTTTCGCGGAGCGGATCCGCTCGCGGTTCTAGCCCAAGTGGTAGAGGCGTCTGGTTGAGGGCCAGTCCAGTCGGGGTTCGAATCCCCGGAACCGCACCACGCCCCTGTAGCCCAACGGAAGAGGCATCGCGCTCAGAACGCGACCAGTCCAGGTTCGAATCCTGGTGGGGGCACGGATGTTCTCCTGAACGTGCGTCGGCACGTGGAATACGCGGCGGTCGGCAGGAGGTTGGTGCGTGCATGACCGAGACAGGATTCGACCCGCACGCGCTGCTCGCCCAGAGCAAGATCGGCGTGCTCGCGACGATCAAGGCCGACGGCCGTCCCCAGCTCTCCCCGATCATGCCCTCCTACGACCAGGAAGCGGGCGTCATCCGGGTGTCGACCACGGCAGGGACCGCCAAGGTCGCGAACCTGCGCCGCGACCCGCGGGTCGCGCTGGAGGTCACCAGCCAGGACGGCTGGAAGTGGGCCACGGTCGAGGGCACGGCCACGATCACCGGGCCGAGCACGGACCCGCACGGTCCGGAGGTCGAGGAGCTGGTGGACTACTACCGCCGCGCCGCGGGCGAGCACCCCGACTGGGACGAGTACCGGGCGGTCATGGTGTCCGACCGGCGGGTGCTCGTGACGATCACGGTCGACCGGGTGTACGGGACGAAGTCCGACTGATGCGCGCGCTGCCCGTGCGGCACCCGCGGCACGGGCAGCGCGGCCGGCTACCACCGCCCGAAGCGCACGGCCTCCTCGAACGGCTGACGTCGGCGCGTCCACGGTGACGCGCCCTCCGAGACGCCCTGCTCCGCGGCGTGCCCGATCGCGATCGCGCCGATCGGCACGTGGCTCGCGGGCACGCCGAACTCCGCGCGCAGCCGGTCGAAGTCGTCCTCGGCGATGCCGAAGTACACCGCGCCGAGCCCTTCGTCGACTGCGGTCTGCAGGATCAGCAGCACGGCCATCCCGGTGTCGATGTACCAGAACGGCACCGGCCAGTGGTCCTCGCTCCGGTCGGTCCACCCCTTGTCCGGCTCGGCGTACCGGTCCAGGTAGGCGTCCTTCACCGCGAACGCGACCACGACCACCGGCGCGGTCTTGGCCGTGTCCCGGGTCCACAGCCGGCGGACCGACCCGTGGAACGCCGCCGTCTCCTCGCCGCGCAGCACGAGGAACGCCTGACCCTGCGAGTACCCGGCCGACGGACCGCGCAGCGCGTTGCGCATGATCCGCCGCACGCTCTCGTCCGACACCGGCTCGTCGGTGAACTCCCGCACCATCCGCCTGCGCCGGACCACGTCCTGGAACTCCACGAGAACCCCGCCTCCTCCTCGGCCGAACCCCGGCTCAGCGCAGGGTCGGCACGTCACCGTTGCCCACCCGGACGACCTCGACACCGCGCAGCCCGCTCCGCCACGAGGCAACCACATCGGCCAGCCCGGCGGGAGACACCGGGCGCCGGCCCAACCCGATCGCGTACCGGACCGCGTCCGGCCTCCGTTCGACCGGTCGCGGCCAGGCGTGCGCGTCCGGCGTCCCGGCCACCTCCAACGCCGTGAGCAACGCCCGCATCCGGCCGCGCACCGGGCCGACCAGCTCGTGCGGGACGGTGACCAGTGCCCACGCGGCGTGCGCGCGGTGCGCGTCGGGCGGCGCGGACAGCCCGGGGGCACCGGCTTCCACGACCTCCCACGCCCGGTACAGCTCGGCCGTCAGCAGGTCCCGGAACCCCGGGCCGACCTGTTCCGTGCAGGAACGCACAGGTGCGGTCGGCGTCATGATCGTCACCGGCGCGCCGGTGCGCTCGGGCGACGCCACCACACCGATCGGGTCACGCCAGTCCCACGCCGCCCAGGTCGCGAAGAACCCGGCGAGCAGGTCCGGCCCGTCCCACTCGCGCACGGTCCGCGCCGCGAGCACCGACCACCCCAGCCCCGGCACGCCACCGAACGGCGCCGAATCCAGGCCGCGCGCCCGTGCCCACGCCTTGACCACCCGTGCCAGCCGCGCGAAGTCCTCGCCCCGCCCACCGACCGCCGCCGACACCGCCTCCGCGTCACCGACCGCGCTCAACGCGACCCCGTCGCCCGCGGCCACCGCGAGGTCCACCCCGAGCCCGTCCACGACCAGGCGGAATCCGGGCGACCGGGCGCCGACCACCGGCCGGACGGCCACCCCGGGCAGCGCGGCGGCGACCCGCTCGGCCACGGTCGTCGGATCCGCCACCTCCGCGACGAGGTCGAGGTCGGCATCGGGCAACCCGCACCCCATCCGCCGCGAGCCGACGACGTGCACCACGTCCGGCGCGACCGACCTGGTGCCGACGTCCGACCGGGTGTCTGCGGCCGGCGACGGCTTCGGGGCGTCGTCGAACGTCCGGGTGCCCAGCGCGGCCGACAGAACGCGCGTGACCCGGTCGGCCACCGCGTCCAGCGACGGTCCCGGCGCGGTGGCCGGCTCCTCGAACCACCGCACCTCGCCGGTGCCCAGCGCGACCGCCGCGCGGGGCAGCATGGGCCCGTCGCCCCGCCTCGACAGCACCACCACCTCGTCCACCCGGTCCGACCTCGCGCCGACCCCCTCGGCCGCCTGCCGCGATCCGCCGACGGTGAGGTGCGGGGTGAAGTCGTCCCTGGTCCGGCAAGCGGGGAACCGCCGCCGCACCGCGTCGTGCAGCGCCGTCCACGGCGTGGCGCCGGCCGCGGCCGGGTCGAGCCACACCACGTCCGGCCCGAACTCCCGCACGCCGTCCACCAGCACCGGGAACGGCGGCACCTCGGCGACCGCCTCGGACAGCAGCGGCACGGCCCGGTCGAAGTCGGCCTCCGGCACGAACCCGAACAGCAGCGTCACGTGCGGTGGCCACCGGTCGGCCCGGCGGTCGTGCTCCCGCCGCACCCGTTCGACCTCCTCCCACGGCCCCGGCAGCCACACCACGGCGGTCCGCGGCGTCGGCGGCGAGTCGAGCGCGCCGGCGGACGGCACGACGGCCGCCAACCGCGCCAGCACCCCGTAGTGGTCGGAGGCGAACCGGCCGTCGACGGGTCGATCACCGACCAGCTCCGCGCCGGCGCACCGCAACCCCCCGCGCACGAACACCCGGTCCAGCCGCGACCGGCGGCCGGACAGCGAGGACACCGCCGCCAGCGGGTTCACCACCGGGTCGAAGGTCGGCGGCTCGTCGTCACGCGCCTCCAGCCACGCGTCGCGCATCCCGAGCGCGGCGGCCGGCCGCCGGCCACCGTCGTTGAAGTCGCCGACCAGCACCACGTCGCCCTCCACCCCGGCGAACGCCTCCGCGACCCGCCCGAGCTGGGCCCGCCGCTTGGCCGGCCCGTTCGCGGTGTGATCGCTGGTCAGGTGGGTGGCCGCGACGACGAGCGGCCCACCTGCGGTCTGCACCACGATCGCGGCGACGGCCTTGTGCGCGCCGAGCGGGAACCGGGCGGCCTCCAGCACGGGCAGCCGGCTCAGCACCACCAGCCCGGTGCGGTCGACGTCCGGTCCGGTCGGGTCGACGTCGAGCGCGTAGCCCGCACGCACCCACGGCTGGGCGATGAGCGCGGCGAGCAGGTCGGGCTCGACCTCCTGCAACGCGATGACGTCCGCGTCGGCCGCCGCCAGTTCGCCGAACAGCAGGGGACGGCGGCGGGCCGTGTCGATGCGATCACTGTCGTAGCGGTCCCACAGCACGTTCCAGGTGAGGACCGCGGTGGACGGCGCCGCCTCCGGCGACGCGACCTCGCGAGCGGGCGTCCAGCCGTGCAGCGGGTCCCAGGAGTGCGGGGTGCTCGCGGTGAAGACCGGCGCACGCAGGCGGCGCGGCGCGCGCACCCGGCCCGCCGCCGACTCGCCGACCCGGTCGAGCCCGGTGGCCCGGTCCCACACCACCTCGCCGTCCGCCTCCACGAACAGCACCCGGTGCCACGGCACCTCACCGCCCGGCGTGAACGCGGGCAGCGCGACCCGCTTGGGCCGCGCCCCGCGCTGCTGCACGCCGAGCACGAACCTCGCCGGGTCGAAGCGCGGATCCCAGCGGACCTGGTGGTAGACCTGCTCGCTCGTGCGCATCACGACTCCCCGGAATCGTCCGCGGAGTCCGCGGAACCGCCCGCGCCGACGTACCAGGTGCGGTGGGCCTGCCACGGGTAGGGCGGGCTGAACCGGCGGGCCTGCGCCTCGAGCACGGCGGGCGGCACGGTGTGCGCCCGCGACCCGTTGCGCCGGGCGACCTCCCGTTCGTCGACCAGCACCACCGCGTGCGTCACCATCGCATCGTGCCGCCGCGCGACCGCGCGCACCAACGCCCGTTGCTGCCCGACCAGCGAAGTCGCGTCCCACACCGCGGTCCGGTGCGCGCGCAGCGCCGCGTCGAGCCGGTCGAGCCCAGCCCGCAGCACCCGGGCGTTGGCCCGCTGGTCGGCCCGATCACCCGCCTCCTCGCGCAGGTCGTCCAAGGACACCCGGACGTCGGCCGGCAGCCCGGCCGCGAACGTCGACTTGCCGCTGCCCGACAACCCCACCAGGTGCACCAACGACCCGAACCCGCCGGCACGCCACCGCCACGTCGCGGCGAGGGCCTCCTCCACGTCCGGCACCCGTCCGGCCCGGATGCCCGCGTCCCGCGCCTCGGCCCAGCACCGGTCGGCCGCCGGCCCCAAGCGCTCGCGCAACCCCGACCGCAGCCGGTCGAACGACCCGACGTCCTCCGCGTGCAGGGCGGACCAGGCCACGTGGTCGCGCGCGTCCGCGTCGGGCGCGACGGCGGCCGACACGGCGTGCAGCACGTCGAGGTCCACCGCGGTCGAGAAGCGCAGCAACCCGGCCCGCCGCGCCTCGTCCGGGAACGGCTCGTGCAGCAGCCGGTGCAGCCCCACGAGATCACCGACGCGCCGCGCCACTCCGACCCCTGCCGGACCCGCCAGCAACGACATCACCCGCCCGCGCCGAAGCCGGCGCGCCACCACCGCCAGCACACCCGCCAACCGGGCTTCCCCGCTCAACTGCGCCGCCACCGCCCCGGTCGGCTCCACGTCACCCTCGTCGCCCTGGAGCCCGACCGCTTCCAGCAGCACGGACAGGTCGAACGGCGCGCCGGACCGCACGTCCCACAGCACGGACCCGGGCCCGAGCCCGTTCGCCACCACCGGCGCCGCCATCCAGTGCGCGTCGGTCCGCACGTGGTGCGCGCGCACCCACTTCGCCACCCGCCGCCCGAACTCGGCCCGTCCGAACCCCTCGACGGTCCGCACGACGAACCCCTCCTGTCGCGCCGCGTCGACGCGCAGCCGGCGCAACGCCCGCTCGTCGAACACCCCGCGCCACAGCACCGGCGGCACGGGCACGCCGAGGTCGCGCAGGAACCGCGCGGTCCGGTCCCAGTCGAGGCAGCGGTCGCCGTCCCACACGGAGAACCCGTAGAACCAGCTCTCCAGGTCCGCGTACCCGATCGAGTGACGTGCGTAGACGTTCTCGCCGCAGATCCGCCATCCTCCGGGCAACCGCGACCCGATCCGCCCCTGGAGTCCCTTGACCCACGACCGGGACGGGTGGTGCGCCGAGTCGAGCGACCGCGCGTGCACCCCGTCCGCGTACAGGGTGGTGTTCTCGCCGTCGAGCTTCTCGGTGACCACCACCTCACGGCCCCGCAGCGCGTCCAGGTCGGCGACCCGCACGTCGTCCGCCGACGCGCCGGGCGACCACGGCAGGTGCGGCGTGCGCGGGTACGGCGTGCGCATGACCCCTCCCACCACTGGATGCCGGGTGAACGATAGAGATCGCCGACCCCGGTGATCGACCGGTTTTCGGTGGTGTCCCGGTCGGCCCGGGCGACTGGATACGATGCCGGTTCGACGAAGGTCGAAGAGAAAGGACGAACGTGGAAACGCTCGAGTTCCAGTCGGAGGCGCGTCAGCTCCTGCGGCTGATGATCCACTCGGTCTACTCGAACAAGGACACGTTCCTGCGCGAGCTGGTGTCCAACGCCTCGGACGCGCTGGACAAGCTCAGGCTGGAGATGTTCCGGGACAAGGACCTGGTCGCGGACACGTCGGACCTCCACGTCGCCATCGAGGTGGACCGGGAGGCGCGCACGCTCACGATCCGGGACAACGGCATCGGGATGACGCGCGAGGACGTGATCGGGCTCATCGGCACGATCGCCAAGTCCGGCACGGCCGAGTTCCTGCAGAAGCTGAAGGAGTCGAAGGACTCCGCCGCCTCGCAGGACCTCATCGGCCAGTTCGGCATCGGCTTCTACTCCTCGTTCATGGTCGCCGACAAGGTCACGCTGGTGACCAGGCACCCGCGCGCGGAGGGCGTCCGGTGGGAGTCCACGGGCGAGGGCACCTACACGGTCGAGGACGTCGACGACGCGCCGCAGGGCACCTCCGTCACCCTCCACCTCAAGCCGGCCGACCCCGAGGACCACCTCGCCGACTACACGTCGACCGCGAAGATCACCGAGATCGTCAAGAAGTACGCCGACTTCATCACCTGGCCGATCAGGATGGCGAAGGAGGACGGCGCCGAGCCGACCACGATCAACTCGCGCAAGGCGCTGTGGGCGCGGCCCGCCTCCGAGGTCACCGAGGACGAGTACGCCGAGTTCTACCGGCACGTCAGCCACGACTGGAACAAGCCGCTCGAGACCATCCGGATGCACGGCGAGGGCGTGTTCGAGTACCAGGCCCTGCTGTTCATCCCGTCCCAGGCGCCGCTGGACCTGTTCATGCGCGAGCGCAAGCGGGGCGTGCAGCTCTACGTCAAGCGCGTCTTCATCATGGACGACTGCGAAGAGCTGATGCCGGAGTACCTCCGGTTCGTCAAGGGCGTGGTGGACGCCCAGGACCTGTCGCTCAACGTGTCGCGCGAACTGCTCCAGCACGACCGCCAGATCCAGCAGGTGCGCCGCCGGCTGGTGAAGAAGGTGCTCTCGACCGTCAAGACGATGATGGCCGACAAGCCCGAGTCGTACGAGACGTTCTGGCGCGAGTTCGGCGGCGCGGTCAAGGAGGGCCTGCTCGCCGACCCCGACAACCGCGACGCCATCCTCGACATCGCCTCGTTCGCCTCCACCGCCGACCCGGAGAAGCCGACCACGCTCGCGCAGTACGTCGAGCGGATGAAGGACGACCAGCGGCACGTCTACTACATGACGGGTGACTCGCGGGCCACGGTGGAGAACTCGCCGCACCTGGAAGCGCTGCGGGCCAAGGGCTTCGAGGTGCTGATCCTCACCGACCCGATCGACGAGATGTGGGTCGACGCCGTGCCGGGGTACAAGGACAAGACGTTCCAGTCGATCGCCAAGGGGCAGGTCGACCTGGAGACCGACGAGGAGAAGGCGCAGGCGGAGGAGCGGCAGAAGGACTTCGCCGACTTCCTGGCGTGGTTGACGACCACCCTGTCCGACCAGGTCAAGGAGGTGCGGCTGTCCTCGCGCCTGACCACGTCGGCCGCGTGCGTCGTCGGCGACGCGCACGACCTGACCCCGACCCTGGAGAAGATGTACCGGGCGATGGGCCAGGAGCTGCCGCCGGTCAAGCGGATCCTCGAGCTCAACCCCGACCACGCCCTGGTCGCCGGCCTGCACAAGGCCTTCGCCGACCGCGGGGGCGACGACGCGTCGCTCGCCGAGTCGGCCGAGCTGCTCCACGGCATGGCGCTGCTCGCCGAGGGCGGCGACCTGCCCGACCCGTCCCGCTTCGTCCGGCTGATGTCGGCACACCTGGAGCGGGCCCTGTGAGGTCCTGATCCGGGTGCGGGCTCCCGGTCACCGCGACCGGGAGCCCACCCGACGAAACGACCCCTTCACCGAGGCCACTCGACCACCGCCACACAACAGACCCGCGGCACCCGCACCTGGGCCCGATGTGACCTGGGTTCGGGTGCTTTGGGCTGCCTGGAGTGCCCGTACGGGCCCCAGGTCACATCGAGCCGGCCCCAACCACCGCCGATCGAGCCCCTCTCACCGGGCTCAACCGCAAGCCGGTGAGCCTCACGTGTCCGAGCACAGGCGGTGCGTCCCTCGTGAGAACGATATGGGGCAGACTCTGGACCGTCGTCACAAAAGTGCCGTATGTTCGCCGTCATGGAGTTGCTGGGGAAGGTCGCGGTGGTCACCGGCAGTGGCCGTGGTCTGGGCCGGGCGTACGCGGAAGCCCTGGCGCGGGCGGGAGCGGCGGTCGTGGTCAACGACGTGGACGCCGAAGCGGCGGACGCGGTGGTGAAGACGATCGCGGCCGACGGCGGACGCGCGGTGGCCGTGGTCGCGCCGGTCGGTCCCACCGCAACCGCGAACCGGCTGGTCGCGACCGCCGTCGAGGAGTTCGGCGGGCTCGACGTCATGGTGGCCAACGCGGGCATCCTGCGCGACCGGGTGCTGTGGAAGATGTCCGACGACGACTTCGACGCGGTGGTCGACGTGCACCTGCGCGGCACGTTCACCTGCGCCCGCGCGGCGGCGGTCCGGCTGCGGGAGCAGGGCCGGGGCGGCAGCCTGGTGCTGATCTCGTCGCCCGCCGGTCAGCGCGGCAACTTCGGGCAGACCAACTACGCGGCGGCGAAGGCGGGCATCGTCGCCATGGCCCGCACGTGGGCGCTGGAGCTGGCCCGCGCGGACATCGCGGTCAACGCCGTGGTGCCCGTCGCCGCGACCGAGATGACCCGGACGATCCCGGCGTTCGCGCCCGTCATCGAGGAGGCCGAGCGCACCGGCGCGCCGTTCCCGGACTGGCTGCGCCGCGACGAGGGCCTCGGCACGGTGGAGGACGTCGCGTCGTTGATCGTCTTCCTCGCCTCCGACGCGGCACGGCGGATCACGGGCCAGGCCATCGGCATCGGCGGCGACCGGCTCGCCTTGTGGGCGCACCCCCGTGAGAAGGCGGTGGCGCTCGCCGACGGCGGGTGGACCGCGGACGCCATCGCCGAGTCGTGGGCGACCGGCGTCGGCGCGGCACCGGAGACCTTCGGCATCCCCGCACCGCAACCGCCGGAGGCCTGACGTGGTCCTCGCGCTGGACGAACTCGTGGCCATCGACGTGCACACCCACGCCGAGGTGTCGAGGGCCGGCCACCCCTCGTTGAGCCCCGAACTGCTGGCCGCGTCGGCGAAGTACTTCGGCGCGCACGGCCACCGCCAACCGACCGTCGACGAGACCGCGGCGTACTACCGGGAACGGCGGATGGCGGCGGTCGTCTTCACCGTCGACGCCGAGCACGCCACCGGCCACCCGCGGATCCCGAACGAGGAAGTCGCGGAGAACTGCGCCGAGCACGCCGACGTGCTGATCCCGTTCGGGAGCGTCGACCCGTGGAAGGGCCGCGCGGGCGCGCGGGAGGTGCGCGGGCTGGTCGAGCGGCACGGCGTGCGCGGCTTCAAGTTCCACCCCAGCCTGCAGGGCTTCGCGCCGAACGACCCCATGGCGTACCCGTTGTACGAGGTCATGGAGGAACTCGGCGTGCCCGCGCTGTTCCACACCGGGCAGACCGGGATCGGCGCGGGCGTGCCCGGTGGCGGCGGCATCCGGCTGAAGCACTCCAACCCCATGCTGGTGGACGACGTCGCGGTGGACTTCCCGGAGCTGCGGATCATCCTGGCGCACCCGTCGTTCCCGTGGCAGGACGAGGCGTTGGCGGTGGCCACGCACAAGCCGCACGTGCACATCGACCTGTCCGGGTGGTCGCCCAAGTACTTCCCGCCGCAGCTCGTCCGCTACGCCGACTCGCTGTTGCAGGACAAGGTGCTCTTCGGCTCGGACTACCCGGTGATCACGCCGGACCGCTGGCTGGCGGACTTCGAGGCGCTCGACCTCAAGCCCGCCGTCCGCCCCAAGATCCTCAAGCACAACGCGGCCAGGCTGCTCGGCCTCGACACCACGGACTCGGAGCGCACATGACCACCACCGTCAACGGGCCGGCGGAACTCCTCGCGCTGGCCGGGCACGACCTCGGGCACACCGGGTGGCGCGAGATCACCCAGGACCGGATCGACACCTTCGCCGACGCCGCCGACGACCACCAGTGGATCCACGTCGACCCGCAGCGGGCGGCAACGGGACCGTTCGGCACGACCATCGCGCACGGCTACCTCACGTTGTCGTTGATCATCCCCATGTTCGGGGAGCTGCTGGCGGTCGACGGCGTCCGGATGAGCGTCAACTACGGGCTGGACAAGGTGCGCTTCCCCAGCCCGGTGCGCGTCGGGGACAAGATCAGGCTTGCCGGCCGCGTCGTCTCGGTGGACGAGGTCGCGGACGGCGGCGTCCAGCTGGTGCTGGACTTCACCGTCGAGATCGACGGCTCGGACAAGCCGGCGTGCGTCGCGCGCGCCGTGTACCGGCACTACCCCTGAGGGGGCCACCACCATGTCGACCACGCCGAACGCACCCAACGTCCAACTCCGCCGCGCCGTCGCGTCGAGCTTCGTCGGCAGCGTGATCGAGTACTACGACTTCCTGCTCTACGCCACCGCGTCCGCCGTGGTGTTCAACAAGGTCTTCTTCTCCTCCCTCGACCCGCTGGTGGCCACCATCGCGAGCTTCGGCACGTTCGCCACCGGCTACCTGGCCCGCCCGCTCGGCGGAGTCCTCTTCGGACACTTCGGCGACCTGTTGGGCCGCAAGCGGATGCTCGTGCTGACCATGACGTTGATGGGGGCGGCCAGCTTCCTCATCGGACTGCTGCCGACCTACGCCCAGGTGGGCTGGCTCGCACCGGTCGGCCTGGTCGCCCTGCGCGTGGTGCAGGGCATCGCGGTCGGCGGCGAGTGGGGCGGCGCGGTGCTGATGTCCGCCGAGCACGCCACCCGCAGGCGCGGGCTGTGGGCCGGGTTCACCAACGCCGGCGCGCCGTGCGGGATGGTGCTGTCGACGTTGGCGCTGACCGCGACCGCCGCGGTGGTGGGGGAGCGGGCGTTCCTGGAGTGGGGCTGGCGGATCCCGTTCCTGATCAGCATCGTGCTGCTCGGCATCGGGTTGTTCGTGCGGCACCGGGTCGAGGAGACGCCGGCGTTCCGGGCGGTGCTCGACGCGGGAGTCAAGCGGCGAGCGCCGGTCGTGGAGGTGTTGCGCCACCACCCGCGCGTGCTGCTGCTCGGCATCGGCGTCGGGTTGGCGGCGTTCGTGGCGCAGTCGACGTTGACGACGTTCGTCCTGGCACACGGCGTTGCGGTCGGTCACGCGCGGCAGACCGTGCTCAACGCGCTCACGCTGTCCTCCGCCTGCGCCGTCGTGGGCATCCTCGCTTTCGCGGCGGCGTCGGACCGGTTCGGCCGGCGGCCGGTCGTGGTGGCGGGCGCGATCGCGATGGCGGTGTACGCGTTCGTGCTGTTCCCGTTGGTGGACAGCGGTGACACGGTGCTGCTGACCCTCGCGCTGGTGCTGGGTCAGGGCGTGATCCACCCGATGATGTACGGGCCGCTCGCGGCTCTGTACAGCGAGCTGTTCAGCACGGAGAACCGGTACACGGGCGCGTCCTTGGGCTACCAGGTCGCCGGGCTGGGCGCGGGCGTCGCGCCGGTGCTGTTCGCCGAGATCCAGCGGGCGAGCGGGGGACAGGGCCTGACGCTGATCTCGTCGACCATCGCCGGGTTCTGCGTGCTCACCGTCGTGTGCGTGCTGGCGCTGAAGGAAACCGGCACGCGCGACCTGCAACCGGCCGCCGTCACCTGACCGGACCGCGTGAGTCCTACCTCCACACCGCGTGAGTCCTACGTTCAGGACCACCGTGTCCTACGTTCAGGTGCCCCGAGTTCAACACTCAGGTCACGCGACCCGAGCGGTGCGCCAGGTCGTCCAGCCGCCGTGCGATCGCGTCCGCGGCGGCACGCAGGTCCGGCACGAGGCGGTGCAGGTCGGTGCGCACCGAGCGGACCACGATGCCCAGCGCGCCGGGCGGCTCGTGGCCCTCCGCCGGGATGGCGACGGCGACCGAGCACGAGCCGAGCGTCATCTCCTCGTTGGTCAGCGCGTACCCGCGTTCCGCCGTGGCGCGCAGTTCGCGCGCCAGCCGCGCCCGTTCGGTGATCGTGTAGCGGGTGTGGCGGCGCAGGGGCCGTTCGAGGTAGCCGCGCACGAACTCGGGGTCGGCCCGGGCGAGCAGGGCCTTGCCGACGCCGGTCGAGTGCAGCGGCAGCCGGGCGCCGGTCCGGGAGATGATGGGCACCGAGCGGTGGCCGCAGAGCTTCTCCACGTACAACGCGTCGAAGCCGTCGTGCACGGCGAGGTGGATGTTCTCGCGCGTGGCCTCGTAGAGGTCCTGCATGAACGGCAGCGCGACCTCCCGCAGCCGACCTGCCACCGGCGTCAGCGTGGCCGCCTCCCACAGGCGCAGGCCGATGCTGTAGCACCCGCCGGCGTCACGTTCCAGCGCACCCCACGACACCAGCTCACGGGCCAACCGGTGCACCGTCGCCAACGGCAGGTCCGCGCGCCGCGCGAGCTCGGTCAGCGTGAGCCGCGGGTGGTCGGTGTCGAACGCGCCGAGCAGCGCCAGCGCCCGCCCGGCCATCGAACGCCGGGGCGCGTCGCGGTCGACCGCCATGCAGGTCCTCCTTCGAACGCCGGACACCGGAACCTAACCGCCCGGCCGGCGCGGAATCGCCGCGACTTTCACCCAGTGGAAGTCGATCCTGGCGAACGGCCGCACGCCGCCCTTGGGTTGACGCATGCGAACGAGAGTCGGAATCGTCGGCGCGGGCCCCGCGGGCCTGGTGCTGTCCCACTTGCTGGCCGAACGCGGCATCGACTCCGTGGTGGTCGAGACGCGCGGCCGTGCGGCGATCGAGCAGACGATCCGCGCCGGCGTGCTGGAGCAGGGCACGGTGGAGTTGCTGACCGCCATGGGTGTCGGCGCGCGTGCGCTGGCCGAGGGCGCGCGGCACGAGGGGATCGAGCTGCGGTTCGGCGGCCAGGGCCACCGGATCGACTTCACCGGGCTCACCGGCCGGGCGGTCTGGCTCTACCCGCAGCACGAAGTGCTCAAGGATTTGATCGCGGCACGGCTCGCGGCCGGGGCCGACATCCGGTTCGAGGCGAGCGACGTCGCGCTGCACGGCATCACGTCCGACGAGCCGGTCATCTCCTTCACCGACGCCGACGGCACGCCGGTGGAGCTGCGCTGCGACGTGATCGCCGGCTGCGACGGCTCGTCGGGCGTCAGCAGGCGCTCCATCCCCGACGGCGAGCGCACCGACTACTTCCGCGCGTACCCGTTCGGGTGGTTCGGCATCCTGGCCGAGGCGCCACCGTCCTCGAAGGAGCTCGTCTACGCCCACTCCGAACGCGGGTTCGCGCTGATCAGCACGCGGACGCCCCAGGTGCAGCGGATGTACTTCCAGTGCGACCCCGACGAGCGCGCCGACGACTGGAGCGACGACCGGATCTGGGCCGAGCTGAACGCGCGGGTCGCGGGCGACGGGTTCAGCCTGGCGGAGGGCCGCATCTTCGACCGGGGTGTGATCCCGATGCGCAGCTACGTGTGCGAGCCGATGCGGCACGGCCGGCTGTTCCTGGCGGGGGACGCCGCGCACGTCGTGCCGCCCACCGGCGCGAAAGGACTCAACCTCGCGGTGGCGGACGTCGTCGTGCTCGCCCGGGCGTTGGAGGACTACTTCGGCGCCGGGTCCACCGAGTCGTTGGACGCCTACGGTCCGACCGCGTCGCGTCGGGTGTGGCGGGCGCAGCACTTCTCGTGGTGGATGACGTCGATGCTGCACGCCGACCCGGCCGGCTCGCCGTTCGACGTGAAGCGGCAGCTGGGCGAGCTGGAACTGGTCACCTCCAGCACGGCCGCCGCCACGCACCTCGCCGAGGCGTACACGGGCTGGCCGCTGTAGTGGTCCCCGCGAACGGGCCGGCACAGGTGCGATCGGCGTAATCCGGCTGCCGGTAATCGGACCATGCGGGCCGATAAAGTTGCGAATCTTCTTTCGAATAGTTTCGAAGGTTGCCGAATCTGGCTTCTCGTGCCGGTTGACGGTGGCCGGTATCGGTTCAGATGTCCGGGATATGGGGTCTCAACAGGGTTTACGCGTCGTGCGGTCGAGCTGTGGCCGACTGTTTCGGATGAGTTCGTCTGCCCGTTGACCTGCCAGGCTGCCGTACTGGGACCTGCCTGTGCCCGCAAGGCTGCCGATTCTCGGTGCTTGCCAGACCGATCTGTTTCGGTTAATACTTCTAAAAGTTTCAGGCCGGATGCGGTCGGGTGCCGCCCCCGACGTTTCCGGCCTGCGCCGCGCACGCTCTGGAGGACCGACTCACCGAACCGTCGTTGGCGTGGAGGAACTCCGTGGCACCGGGTCCTCCGTCGCCAAGTGTGCGGATCCGGACCACCCCCGCCCTGGCGGTCCGGGTCGCCCCAGCAACCAACCACCACCTGCCGAACCCGCAGGTGCTCCCAGAAGGTGCAAACATGAAGCTGACATCGAGGTCAGTGTTGCGAGCGGCACTCGTGTCCACGTTGGTCACCGCCACCGCGGGCGCCACGGTGCTCCTGGCGACGTCGGCCAGCGCCGGGACCACGCTCGGCGCCTCGGCGGCCGAGTCGGGTCGCTACTTCGGCACGGCCGTCGCCGCGAACAAGCTGAGCGACTCGACGTACGTCGGGATCTTGAACCGTGAGTTCAACATGGTCACGGCCGAGAACGAGATGAAGATGGACGCGACGGAGCCGTCGCAGAACCAGTTCAGCTACGGCAACGCGGACCGGATCGTCAACCACGCCCGCGCGCAGGGCATGCGGGTGCGCGGTCACGCCCTGGCGTGGCACTCGCAGCAGCCGGGGTGGATGCAGAACATGTCGGGCACCGCGTTGCGCAACGCGATGCTCAACCACATCACGCAGGTGGCCACCTACTACCGGGGCAAGATCTACGCCTGGGACGTGGTGAACGAGGCGTTCCAGGACGGTAGTTCGGGTGCGCGTCGTGACTCGAACCTGCAGCGGACCGGCAACGACTGGATCGAGGCGGCGTTCCGGGCGGCCCGGGCGGCGGATCCGGGTGCGAAGCTCTGCTACAACGACTACAACACCGACGACTGGACGCACGCGAAGACCCAGGCGGTGTACCGGTTGGTGCAGGACTTCAAGCAGCGCGGTGTGCCGATCGACTGCGTCGGGCTGCAGTCGCACTTCAACAGCCAGAGCCCGGTGCCGGGCAACTACCAGACCACGCTGTCGAGCTTCGCGGCCCTGGGTGTGGACGTGCAGATCACCGAGTTGGACATCGAGGGTTCCGGGTCGGCCCAGGCGTCGAACTACGAGCGCGTCGTGAAGGCGTGCCTGGCCGTCTCCCGCTGCACGGGCATCACGGTGTGGGGCATCCGCGACACCGACTCGTGGCGTGCCTCGGGCACCCCGCTGCTGTTCGACGGCTCGGGCAACAAGAAGGCCGCGTACACCTCGACCCTCAACGCCCTCAACGGCGGCGGCACCACGGTGCCCACGTCGACCACGACCGGCACCACGACGACCACGACGACCACGACCCCCGGCCCGGGTGGCTGCACCGCCTCGGTGTCGCTGAACTCCTGGAACGGTGGCTTCGTCGCCACGGTGAAGGTCACCGCCGGGTCGTCGGGCACCAACGGCTGGACGGTCACGACCAACCTGCCGTCGGGCGCGTCCGTCACCAACTCGTGGAACGCCGAGCGCAGCGGCACCACCGGCGCCGTCCAGTGGCGCAACGTCAGCTACAACGGCCGCCTCTCGGCCGGGATGTCGACCGAGTTCGGCTTCCAGGGCACCGGTTCGGCGTCGGGCATCACGCCGACCTGCGCCGCGAGCTGATCACGCAGGGCAGAGCCCGGTGCGGTGACCTCGTCGCCACCGCACCGGGCTTTCAGCCCTCCCGGTGACCCTCGGGTGTGCCGGCGGACCTGGTGCGGCGCAGCACGAGCAGCCCGCCGACGCCGGGGACGGCCGAACGCCACCGGGCGCCGGCGTCGACGCCCGGCAGCAGCGCGGTGACCGCGATGACGACGAGGTAGGCGGTGCCGTGCACCGGACCCGTCAGCGACGTCACCGGCTTCGCGTGCACGGTCACCAGGTTGACCAGCAGGACCGCCAGGGACAGCAGTTCCACACCGGACGCGATCCGCAACGCGCGCACGTCACGCCCCCGTGGTGGAGCCGGGGCGCACGATCATCAGCACGACCACGACCGCCCACAGCAGGTTGAACACGCCGGTCGTCATGGCGAGCCGCTTCGCGGCGTCGGAGGCGCCGTCGAGCACCCGCCGCTGCGCGGGCAGGATCGCCCACGCCAGCAGGCCCGCCGCGACCGCCGTCAGCAGGATCGACACCAGCAGCCACGCGTCACCGAGCACGCCGAGGCTCGCGCCGGTGGCGACGCCGAAGACCGGCACGGCGATCCCGACGACGGTGTACGTGCGGCACGTCCGGTGCAGGAAGGCGGCGACGCCGGTCGGCGACTCGCGCGCGAAGCGGGGGAACAGCGAGGCGGCCACCGCGATCGGCCCGACGGCGAGGATCGCGGCGATCACGTGGACCGAGAGCAGCAGCTTGGTCACCAGGGCTCCTTGGTGCGTAGACAGCCAACATATGTCGGCTGCCAATAGGTACCACACCTACCTAGGTGGTGTGTAGGCTGCCAACCCATGAAGGCGGATGCGGTGCGCGGGCACCTGGACGCGATGCTGCTCGCGGTGCTCGAACCGGGCCCGTTGCACGGTTACGCGGTGATCACCGCGGTCCAGCGGCGCAGCGGGGGCGCGCTCGAACTGCGCACCGGCACCGTCTACCCGGCGTTGAACCGGCTGGAACGGCTGGGTTTGCTGCGCAGCCGCTGGCAGCCGGTGTCCGACCGGCCCCGGCGCTGCTACGAGCTCACCGACGCCGGTCGGCGCGGCTTGGCCGACGCGCGCTCGACGTGGCGGGACTTCGCCGCCACGATCGGGGCCGTGCTCGACCTGACCCCGTCGACGAGGCACGCCACGTGAGCGCCGCGCAGCTCGTCGACCCGGTCGAGGATTACCTGGAGGCGCTGGCCGCGTCCCTGCACGGCCCGGCGCGGGCGAAGGCCGCGATGATGCGCGAGGTGCGCGACGGCCTGGTCGACGCGGTCGAGGCGCAGACCCGCTCCGGCGTGCCGCACGCCCAGGCGGCCCGCCGCGCGGTGCGCGACTTCGGCGCGGCGGATGAGATCGCGCCGGAGTTCCAGCGCGAGCTGACCATCGCCCAGACCCGCCGCACCGCCCGCGTCGCCGCCGTGACCGTGCCGGTCCTCGTGGTGTGCCAGCTCCTCGTGCGCGCCGCAGCGGGCGACTGGCGACTGGGCGCGCTCGCCGTCCACCTGGCCGCGCTGGCCACCGCCGCCGGCCTGCTCGCCGTGACGGCGCTGGTGGCCACCGGTCCGCTCACCCGCATGCTGCCCACGCCGCACCGGCTGCCGCTGGCCGTGGCGTGGACGGCGACCGCCGCCGCGGTGGGCATGGCGCTCGCCGCCGTGGCGCTCGGCGTCACGTCGGCGCTGTCCACCGACTGGCCGCTGACCGCGTTCGCCGGCGTGCTGGCCACCGCGGCGCACGGCGTGGTCGCCGCATCGGCCCGCGAGTGCCGTCGGTGCGCCCAGGCGGTGGAGGGGGCGCGGTGACCAGGCGCGTAGGGCTGCTGTTGTTCGACGAGGTCGAGGTGTTGGACGCGGGCGGGCCGTTCGAGGTGTTCTCCGTGGCCAACCGCGTCGCCGTGCGCCGCGGTTCGGTCGCGCCGTTCGAGGTCGTCACGATCGGCGTCGCCGGCGGCGGGCCGGTGCGCGCCAGGGGCGGCCTGCGGATGACGCCCGACGTCGCGCTCGCCGACGCGCCCGCGTGCGACGTGGTCCTCGTGCCCGGCGGGGTGGTGGACGAGGTCGAGGCGATGCCGGAGGTGGCGGCGTGGCTGCGCCGGGCCCGCCGCTACGCCGAGGTGATCGCGTCGGTCTGCACGGGCGTGTTCGTGCTGGCCGCCGCCGGCCTGCTGGACGACCGGCCGGTCACGACGCACTGGGAGGACGTCGCCGACCTGCGCGGCCGTTGGCCGGACCTGGACGTCCGCGACGACGTCCGGTTCCTCGACCACGGCGACCTGGCCACGAGCGCGGGCATCAGCGCCGGGCTGGACCTGTCCCTGCACCTGGTCGGCCGGCTGACCACCGTCGACCTCGCGGTCGCCACCGCACGCCAGATGGACTACGGCTGGGAGCCGCTCTTCCGACCGTGATCGCGGTGGCCGCGCGGTGTTCCGGCGACACGGAGCGTCACAGCGGGATGTCATTGTGTGAGACGGCCTCTGTACGTGAGCGCCCATCCGGGTGTACGTTCCCGGCGGGTCTGGGAGCGCTCCCAGACAGTCATCCAGATGAGGAGGGGCTCAGTGAAGCGCTCCACCGCAGTGCTTGCGGCTTGCGCGGTCGCCCTCGGCTCAGCGGCGACGATGTTGCCGAACGCCGTGGCCGCCGCCCAGGGCTGCAAGGTCGACTACGTCGTCACGAGCCAGTGGTCCGGCGGGTTCCAGGCCGGCGTCAAGGTCACCAACCTCGGCGACCCCGTCAGCGGCTGGTCGCTGACCGTCGCGTTCCCGAACAGCTCCCAGCGGGTCACCCAGGGCTGGAACGCCACGTGGACCCAGTCGGGCTCCACGGCCACCGCGACCAACGTCGACTGGAACCGGACGCTGTCCACCGGCGGGTCGACCGACCTCGGGTTCGTCGGCTCGTACTCGGGCAGCAACCCGACGCCCACGTCGTTCATGCTCAACGGCGTCGCCTGCACCGGTTCGACCACGAGCACGTCCACCACGACGACGACCACCACGAACCCGCCGGTCGGCCGCACCCCGGTCGAGATCAACGGCCAGCTGCGGGTCTGCGGCGTCAACCTGTGCAACCAGTACAACCGGCCGATCCAGCTGCGCGGCATGAGCACGCACGGCATCCAGTGGTTCGACAAGTGCTACAACAACAACTCGCTGAACGCGCTGGCGACCGACTGGAAGTCCGACCTGTTCCGGATCGCGATGTACGTGCAGGAACAGGGCTACGAGACCAACCCGTCCGGGTTCACCAGTCGCGTCAACAGCCTGGTCGACATGGCCGAGGCGCGCGGGATGTACGCGATGATCGACTTCCACATCCTCACCCCGGGTGACCCGAACTACAACATCGACCGGGCGAAGACCTTCTTCGCGGCCGTGGCGCAGCGCAACGCGAGCAAGAAGAACGTGATCTACGAGATCGCGAACGAGCCGAACGGCGTGAGCTGGGCGTCGATCAAGAGCTACGCCGAGCAGGTCATCCCGGTGATCCGCGCGGCCGACCCGGACGCCGTCGTCATCGTCGGCACGCGCGCCTGGTCGTCGCTGGGCGTGTCGGAGGGATCCAGCGAGACCGAGGTCATCAACAACCCGGTCAACGCCACGAACATCATGTACGCGTTCCACTTCTACGCCGCGAGCCACAAGGACAACTACCGCGCGGCGGTCAGCCGTGCCGCGTCGCGGCTGCCGCTCTTCGTGACGGAGTTCGGCACGGTGCTGGCCACCGGTGGCGGCACGTTCGACCGGGCGAGCACCACCGCCTGGCTGGACCTGCTGGACCAGCTCAAGATCGGTTACGCGAACTGGACGTACTCGGACGCGAACGAGAGCAGCGCCGCGTTCCGCCCGGGCACGTGCAACGGCGGTGACTACTCCAGCAGCGGTGTGCTCACCGAGTCGGGCGCGTTGCTGAAGAGCCGGATCAGCACGACGGACAACTTCCCGACCAGCTGAACCACGCTCCACTGAGGACGGGGTCCCGCGTTCGCGCGCGGGGCCCCGTTTTCTGTCTCGCTCGATCGGAGACCAGGTCGGAGGAGGGGGCGGGAACGTCGGTGCCCGTCGTCAGCGTGACCTGGTGCGCACGTGATCGGTGGCGGGCGCGGCACTGCGCCGTCGCGCGCCGACCTGCTCGGATGACGCCTTCCGGTGGCGGTCGGTGTGGCCGAGGTCGCGGTCGGGGGCGATCCGGTCGCGCACGAGTTGCTTGAGCACGGCCAGGTCCGGGAAGCCGTCCTGGGCCTTGCGGGACCACAGGGTCTCGCCGTCGAGCCGGACGTCGAACACACCGCCCGTGCCGGGGACGAGGGCGACCTCGCCCAGCTCGGTGGCGAACGTGGTCAGCAGCTCCTGCGCGGTCCACCCGGCGCGCAGCAACCACCGGCACTGCGTGCAGTACTCGATCTCCAGGCGGGGCTCTTTCGCGGTCACGGGCCCAGTATCGCGAGCGGACGGCGTCGCGGCGACCCCGGTGGCGCCGGTCACGGTGAAGGAGGTGGGCGGAAGGCCCGGGCACTCGGTCGACGTCACCGCCTCCGTTCTCCTCGACGTTGCGCAAACTATCGAAGCAGGCCAAGGGAACCCGGGTCGGGTGGTAGACAGGTCCCGGCGGAAGAAAGCGGTTTCCCGACCGCGTGCTGGGCAGGCGCGGGGCCGGTGCCAGCCCCCAGGTTTGGCACCGGCCCCTCGCAGCGAGAGCGGGCGGAGGGTCCCGGTCTCGCCGGTCATGGCCCGGCGGTGGGTGCGGGGCTCTCCCTGAGCGCCACCGCCGGGTGCGGCGTCACCCGCGTGGCGCCGACTCGAAACCGGGCGCCCCGGAGACCCGGTCGAGTGGCACGGCGGAGGCTTCGACGATCCGCTCGAAGGACACCCCGGCCCGGTCGAAGACCCGCTCCAGCGCTTCGGCGTCGTCCGCGGCGAAGAGGCCGAAGTAGCTGTCGTCACCCGGAACGGCGAGACAGCACCGCATGGTGACGGGCGGTGCGCACAGGTCGGCGGCGGCACGCACCGCGGCCATCGCGGCGGCGACCTCGCGCGGGTTCGCCGCGTGCAGGTAGCACTCGGCCAGGAAGAGCCTGGTCGGCTGCCGCTCCACTCCGATAACGGTCATGCCGCCACTCTCGGCCCCCGCCACCGGCCGGCGAATCGGGGAGCGACCCCACAGTTGCTACTGCCCGCGCAGGAAGTCCAGGCGGGCCAGCTCGCGGCGGGTGCGCACGCCGGTCTTGCGGTAGATGCGGGTCAGGTGCGCCTCGACCGTCTTCTCGGTCACGTACGCCGCGCCCGCGACCTCCCGGTTGCTCATCCCGGCCGCCACCAACCGCGCGATCCGCAGCTCGGTGGCGGTCAGCTCGTGCTCGTCACCGCGCCGCAACCCGAGCCGGGCCAGCTCGGCGTCAACCTCCTCCACCCACGACGGCGCGCCCAGCCCGTCGAACGCCCGCCGTGCCGCCAGGAACGCCTCCCGCGCCGCGAGCTTCAGCCGACGCCGCCGCAACACCCGGCCCCGCACCAGGTCCGTGCGAGCCCGCTCGAACGGCATCGGCAGCCGGTCCAACGCCTCGGCCGCCGTCGCCAACGCCTCCTGCGCGCCCTCCGGATCGCCCCACGCCATCCGCACGAGCGCACGGGACCTGGCCGTGACCACCGTGATCCACGGCCGGGGCGCGCGGTCGCGCCGCTCCTCCAACCCGGCGAGCAGCCGGGTCGCCTCGACGGGCTCACCCAGCTCGACCACCGCCTCGACCAGGTCGCCGTACAGCGTGCTGATCGGGAAGTCGGCCATGCCCACCTCCGCGCACAGCGCCTCCGCCGCCGTCAGGTGCCCGCGCGCCGCGCCCGGCTCGTGCCGGGACAGCTCGACGAACCCCAACACGGCCCGCTGGTGCACCGACACCCACGGGTCACCCAGCTCCGCGGCCACGTCCAGCCCGCGCGTCGCCGCCTCGTGCGCCTGCTCCCACCGGCCGCGGTGCGCGTCCACCAGCGCCCTGGTGTAGAGCGCGTACGCGAACCACGGCCGCTGACCGGACTGCTCCGCCGCCTCCACGGCCTCCGCCGCCCGCTGCCCGGCCCGCGCCCAGTCGCCCAGCCACACGTCCAACTCGGCCAGGTGGACCAGCTCGTGCACGGCCACCGCCTCGTCCTCGCGCGCGACCTCCTCCCGGTGCGCGGCCTCGATCAGCGCACGTCCGCGGACCGGGTCTAGGTACTTCGACAGCACGCGCAGGGTGCTGCGGGCCATCCGCGCCTCACGGGTCTGGCTGGTCGCCGACACCAGGGCCGCGCCGCGCTCGACGTCGTCGGCGAACAGCCCCACCCCGGCCAGCAGCCGGTAGTACGCGCCGGAGATCAGGATGCACGCCACCAGGTCGGTCGGCACGGCGTCCTCGTGGCCCGTGATCGCCTCCAGCGCCTGCTCGGTGTTGCGGCACCGCAGCCGGGTGTCGTGCTGGCAGAACAACGACCGGCGCAGGTAGGCGGTGGCCCGCAGCACCGGGTCGTCGCCGACCTGCGCCAACGCCCGGTCGGTCAGCGCCGTCGCCTCGACCGGGCCGTCCTCGAAGAACACCACGATCGCCAGGTCGATCAGCACCGCCGCCCGCTCCGGACCCGCCGGGACGTCTTCGACGTCGAACGTCTCCAGCAGCTTCCGCGCGCCCGACGCGTCACCGGCGAAGTACCGGCACACCACCGCCGAGGCCAGCAGGACGGCCCGTCGCCGCGGGTCGGACGCGTGCGCCCCGGCCAGCTCCCACAGCCGCGCCGCAGCGTTGGGCGCGTTGCGGGACTGGGCGTTGCGCGCGGCCTCGTCCAACGCGTCGGCGACCGCGGGGTCCGGGCCGTCGGTGCTCAGCGCGAGGTGCAGGGCACGGGTCTCCGGGTCGTCCACGACCCGGGCCAGCCTGCGGTGGACCCGCCTGCGCCTGGTGCCGGACACGGTGGAGAACAACGTGGAGCTCAGCAACGGGTGGGTGAACCGGATCGCGCCCGACACGATCTCGATCACGCCGCGGTCCTCGGCGTCGACCAGCGCGTCCTCGGCGCGGCCCGGGTCCTCCGACGCCCGGCGCACCAGGTCGACGGTCGGCTGCGACAACGCCGCCGCGCACAGCAACGCGTCCCGGCTGTGGTCGGGCAGCACGGCGAGCCGGTCGGCGAGCAGCTCCTCGACGGCCCGCGTGGTGGGCAACGGGAGGCCGAACGCGCCGACCTCGCCGGGATCGGGCAACGCGCGGGCGATCTCCAAGGCGTAGAACGGGTTGCCGCCGCTGGCCTGCCGGAGGCGGATCAGCGTCGGCCGGGGCAGCGGCGTGCCGAGGTGCGAGCGGAGGAGCCGGTGCAAGGCCCCGACGCTCAGCCCGGACAGCCGCAGGTGCGCGAGGTCGGCACGTCCGGCCAGGCCCAGCGGGACGTCGGCCGAGCGGACCGACACCACGACCGCCACGTGCTCGTCGGTCAGTCGGCGCACCACGTACTCCAGGACGGCCGCGGTGGGCTCGTCCAGCCACTGCGCGTCGTCCACGGCCAGCACCACCGGCGCGGTCGCGGCCATCGCCCGCACGACGTCGAGCACCGCCACGTGCACCGCGCGCGGATCACCGGGCCCGTCCTCGGCGTCACGGCGCAGCAGCGCGACGTCCAACGCCGAGCGCCGCGGGCCGGGCAGTCGGGCGATCAGCTCGTCGTCCACGCGCTCGACCAGGTCGATCAGGCCGCCGTAGGACAGCCGCGCCTCCGGTTGGGCGGGACGGCAGGACAGCACGGCGTACCCGCGCCGTTCCGCGTCCCGCAGCACGTGCTCCCACAACGCGGTCTTGCCGATGCCCGCCTCGCCGGACACGACCAGGCACGCGGCGCCCGTCCGGGCGCGGTCGAGCACACCGGCCGCCACCGCCACCTCGGGCTCCCGCCCGACCAGGTCCCGCCCGGCGTGCCGCACGCGTGCCACCTCCCCGCCGCGGTGGGCGCAGCGCCACACCCACTATCACCACGCGCTGGGGTCACGGGAAGCTCATCGCTAATGTCTGCGACATGTACGTGAAGTTGTGCGGGCTGCGCACGGAGGCCGACGTCGTCGCCGCCGTGGACGCGGGGGCCGACGCGGTCGGTTTCGTGCTCAGCGCGAGCGTCCGGCAGGTCGGTCCCGAGACCGTGCGGCGGCTGGTGCGCGAGGTGCCGCCGCACGTGCTGTCCATCGGTGTGTTCAGCGGGGTGGCGGCGGCGGACGTGCGCCGGCTGGCCGAGGAGTCCGGCGTCGGCGCGGTGCAGCTGCACGGCGACTACCCGCGTGCCGCGTTCGACGAGGTGGCGCCGGTCGGTGTGCCGCTGGTCCGGGCGGTCGCGCTGACGGCGGACACCGACGTGCGGGTCGGCGCGTACGGCGAGCGGATGCTCCTGCTGGACTCGCCCCGGGCGGGCTCCGGCCACCGCTGGGACCTCGCCGCGCTCGACGGCGCCCGACCGGACGGCGACTGGCTGCTCGCGGGCGGCCTGGGTGTGGACAACGTCGCCGAGGCCGTCGTCCGCGCGCGGCCGTGGGGTGTGGACGTGTCGAGCGGTATCGAGGCGAGCCGCGGGGTCAAGGACCACGGGCTCATGCGTGAGTTCGTCGCGGCCGCGCGTGCCGCCTGACCGCTTTCCGCCGGCCCTCCGGTCGTCAGCCGCCTGACGGCCGCCGCCGAACGGGCAGGACGATCGCCGACGGGTGGTCCGGGTCGTGGTGGACGGACTGCTCGGCGGCCAGGAGCCGGGTCGCGGTGGCGCGCGGCTCGCCGGTGCCGGTGTTCCGGGCGTACCGGGGGAACGCGCCGCTGGACACCTGCACCCGCACGCGGTGGCCCCGCCGGAAGCGGTGGGCGGTCGGCCACAGCGCGACCTCGGCGCGGGTCGTCGCGTCCGCGCCGGACAGGCTCACCAGGCCGTCGCAGACGTTCACCGAACGGCCGCGCGGGTCGACGTCGCACAGCCGGACGAACACGTCGGCGTGCGGCAGGCTGGAGCGGAACCAGACCTCGGCCGTCACGTCGCCGATCACCTCCACGTCGTCGGCCAGCGGAGCGGTGGTGTAGGTGAGCACGTCCGGCCGGGCCTCCAGCGCGGTGTTGTCGTCCCGGCCGCTGCCGGACCCCAGTCGCACACCGCCGACGGCAGGCGTCGGATCGGCCGGGTCGTACCGGTACCGGTCGGGTGTCGACTCGACGGGTGGGTGCTCGCTCAGCGCGCCGCCGGGCCGGAGGTGGAAGCGCCGGGGCTCGTAGCCGTGCGGTGGCCAGGAGTCGAAGTCGCGCCAGGCTTCCTCGCCCGTCACGTACAGCCGCACCGGAGCGCGCTCGGGCGGCTCCTCACCGCGGGCCAGGGTGAGGCCGAACCCCAGGGCTTCCCGGATCGCGGTGTTGGTGCCGGACACGTGGGTCCACGGCCCGACGGTGAGCCGCGCCGGACGTCCCGCTTCCCGCAAGGCCCGGAAGTCGCGCAGCTGGCCGGGCGGGAAGATGTCGTACCAGCCGGCGATCGAGCTGACGGGCACCGTCGTCCCCGCCACCCGGCTCCGGTGGTCGAGCGCGGCCCACCGCTCGTCGTCCGCGTCGTGGCTCAGGAGGTCCTGGAAGTAGTCCGAGCGGCGCCCGATGGCGGCCACGTCGGCGCGGCCGAGCGGGAGCGTGGCCGGCGCGCGGCGGGTCCTCCGGCCTTGGAGCACGTTGCGCAGCAGGGCGAAGCGGCGCTCCTGGCCCGCGACCACGACCGCCCACGCGAACGGCGCCTCCAGCGAGAACCCGTCCGCGCGCAGGAACTCGAGCGTCAACGCCGACTCGGTCACCTGCGGGATCATCGCCTTGACCTGCGGCGGCAGGCTGTCGGCCACGGCCCACTGCGCGTGTCCCAGGTAGCTCGCGCCCACCAGCACGATGGAGCCGCCGGACCACGGCTGCTCCACCAGCCACTTCAGCGTGGCCAGGCCGTCCTCGCGCTCCCGTCGCACCGGGTCGAACGTGCCGCCCGAGCCGAAGGTGCCGCGCGTGCTCTGCACCAGCACCTGGAACCCGCGTTCGGCCAACGGCCGCGCCAGGGCGGTCCCGATCACGCCACGTCGCCCGCACGGGCCGCGGAGCAGCGCGGTGGGCAACGACTCGCCGCCGACCCTCGGCGCCCAGCGGTCCGCCAGCAGCTCGACGCCGTCGGGCACGGGCGTGCGCAGGTCGTGCTGGACGACGAGGTCCCGGGTGATCGGCGGGTCCAGGCGCAGGAGGCGTTGGACGAGGTGGCAGCTCAGGTTCACCGGTCGCGCTCCTCGGTCAGGGCGCCCCCGGTGATCACCGAGAACACCTCCATCAGGCGTTCGGCGAACGCCGCCGGGTCGAGCGGCTCCGGCCCTTCGACCACCCACGTGTTGACCACCGCCGCCCACCCTCCGGTCACGAACGCGGTGAGGTCGTCCAGCACGTCCGGCGCCTGTGGCACGCCCGGCAGCAGCCGCACGAGCTCCCGGTTGAACGGGCTGAGCAGGCCGCTCAACGCCACGTTCAGCCGGTAGGCGCAAGGTCCGGTCAGCACCGCCCGGTAGAACGGCCGGTGCCGGGCGAAGTGCCGTGCCGCGATCAGCGCCCGCGCGTGCTCGTCGGACGGGTCCGCGACCCGCGTGACGTCCGGCAGCAGCTCGGTCTCCACGAGGTCGAGCGCGGCGGCCGTCAGCAGCGCGTCGCGGTCGCCGAACTGCTGGTAGACGAGCTGCCTGCTCACGTCCGCCGCCTCGGCGAGCTCGGAGATCGGGATGTTCGCCGTGCCCCGTTCGGCGACCAGCGCCACGGCCGCTGCCAGGAGGGCGGACCGCGAGCGGCGAACCCTCCGGTCCGGGTGGCGTGCCGTCTGGTCCACGCACCGAGTATGACGCCTGTCAGTAAATTGACAAGTGTCAAGTCTGTAGGGTCGTGGCCGTGTCCGAGGAACGGTTGTCCGACGTGCTGGCCCGCCGGGTCGTGGTGGTGGACGGTGGCCTGTCGACCGCGCTCACGTCCGCCGGGCACGACCTGTCCGACTCGCTCTGGTCGGCCCGCCTGCTGCTCACCGACCCGGACGCGATCACGGCCGCGCACCTGGCCTACTACCGGGCCGGCGCCGAGGTCGCGATCACGTCCAGCTACCAGGCCACGTTCGAGGGCTTCGCCCGGCGTGGGCTCACCGCCGCCGACACGGCCGGCCTCCTGCGCGACAGCGTGACCCTCGCCCGCCGCGCCGCGTCCGAAGTGGACGGACCGCGGTGGGTGGCGGCGTCGGTCGGCCCGTACGGCGCGATGCTCGCCGACGGCTCGGAGTACCGCGGCCGGTACGGCCTCGCGCCGGGCGCGCTGGAGTCGTTCCACCGGCCCCGGGTCGAGGTGCTGGCCGAGACCGGGGCCGACGTGCTCGCGGTCGAGACGATCCCCGACGTCGAGGAGGCCGAGGCGGTGCTCCGGGTGGTCGCCGGGTCGGGCGTCCCGCTGTGGCTGTCCTACAGCGCGCGGGGCACGCGGACGTGCGCCGGTCAGCCGCTGGCGGAGGCGTTCGAGGCCGTGCGGGGTGTGCCCGAGGTGGTCGCCGTCGGCGTCAACTGCTGCGACCCGGCCGACGTCGACGAGGCCGTGGCCATCGCGCGGCGGGTCACGGGCAAGCCCGTCGTGGTGTACCCGAACAGCGGCCAGGGCTGGGACGCCACCACCCGGAGCTGGACCGGCGAACCGGCCTTCCGGCCCGAGCGCGTGGCCGGCTGGGTGGCGGGCGGCGCGCGGCTGGTCGGCGGCTGCTGCCAGGTCGGTCCGGACGCGATCCGGGACCTGGCCGCCGCGGTGACGGCCTGACCGGGCGGGTCAGCCGCGTCCGATGAACGGCATCGTGGTCGCCATGACCGTCATGAACTGCACGTTGGCGTCCAACGGCAGCCCGACCATGTAGCGGACCGCGTCGGCGACGTGCCCGACGTCCATGGTCGGCTCGGCCGCGATCGAGTCGTCGGCTTGGCGGACGCCGTCGGTCATCCGCTCGGTCAACGGTGTCGCGGCGTTGCCGATGTCGATCTGGCCGCAGGCGATGCGGTGGCGGCGGCCCTCCAACGAGATCGACTTGGTCAGCCCGGTGATGGCGTGCTTGCTCGCGTTGTAGGCGACGGCGTCGGGGCGAGGGGCGTGGGCGGAGACCGAGCCGTTGTTGATGATCCGGCCGCCCCGCGGGTCCTGCTCGCGCATCACCCGGAACGCGGCGCGGGCGCACAGGAACGCGCCGGTCAGGTTCGTGCCGACCACCGTGGACCACTGCTCGGCGGTGAAGTCCTCCAGCGGCGTCGGGGGCACGTTCGTCCCGGCGTTGTTGAACAGCACGTCGATCCGCCCCCACCGGTCGCGCACGGTGGCGAAGAGCTCGTCCACGGACGCCTCCACCGTGACGTCGGTCGGCACGACCAGGACGTGCCCGGCCGGCGCCCAGTCCGCGGTCTCGGCCAGCCGGTCGGCACGTCGTCCGGCGAGCGCGACCCGGTGACCGGCGTCGAGCAGCGCGCGGGCGACCACGCGGCCCACACCCGAACCGGCGCCCGTCACCACCGAAACCGGGGCCATGGTGTTCTCCTCCCGAGTGGGACGTCACCGCACCCGCAGGCGGACGTCGCGGATCCGGACGGCCGACTCGCGTCCCCCGCTCCCTCCGGGAGGGTGACCGACTCGTCGACGAGTTCGGGGAGGACGTCGCGCACGAGGGGGTGACCCGGCTGCACCTCGGCAGCTTAGCCGGGCACGTGCCGAGGGACGTGCCGTCACGACTGGGTGAAGCGCAGCAGGTTGCCGGACGGGTCGAGGAAGGCGCAGTCGCGGACGCCACCGGGCCTGCTGATCGGTTCCTGCAGCACCTCTGCGTCCGCCGCCTCGATGTGTTCGAAGGTGGCGTCGCAGTCGTCGGTCGCGAAGACCAGGCAGCCCTCGGCGGTCCACGCGTCATCCGGCGACTCGAGCAGGACGATCCGCACGTCCGGCTGCGACGGCGGGCCGACGGCGACCCGGCGCACTCCTCCGGCGCCGTCGCGCACCTCGAAGCCGAGCACGTCGAGGTAGAAGCCGAGCGCCTCGTCGAGGTCGCGAACGGCGAGGGCGAAGGACGCGAGCCTGAGGTCGGCGCCGGTCACGGGTGCTCGTCCCGGCCGGTGGCGAGGTAGACGACGTCCAGGTCGCGCAGTCGGTCCGGGTCGGTGTCGACGGCGATCCGGGTGATCTTCCCGTTGTCGACGGTGAAGGCGAAGACGGCCCTCGGACTGCCGTGGTGCGACCAGACGGCCCCCGGCTCGCCCTCGACCAGCGCGATGCGGGCGGCCCGGGCCCGGCCGGCGAAGAACGCCGCAACCGCCTCGGCCCCGCGGAGGTCGTCGACCGCTACGGCGTCGGGGTCGAGCAGGTCGATCAGGGCGGCGAAGTCCCCGTTCCGGGAGGCGGCGAGGAAGGCGGCGACGACCTCCCGCTTCCCCGATCGCGCGGCGGCGGAGGTCTCGGCCGTGCCCTGGACCCGGCGCCGGGCCCGGCTGGCGAGCTGCCGGGCGGCGGCCGGCGAGCGGTCGATGATCGGGCCGATCTCGCCGAACGGCACGGCGAAGACGTCGTGCAGGACGAACGCGAGCCGCTCGACGGGCGTCAGGGTGTCCAGCACGACCGTCAGCGCGACACCGACCGAATCGGCGAGCAACGCCTCCTCCTCGGGACCGGCCCGGTCGGTCGCGTGCGGCGTCTCGGGCTCCGGGGGCAGTGCGCCGGCCGACTCCTCGCGCCGGGACCGGCGTGCTTCGAGCACGTTCAGGCAGACCCGGGCGACGACCGTGGTCAGCCACCCGCCGGGGTTCTCCACCCGGCCGGTGTCGGCGCGGCTGACCCGCAGCCACGCCTCCTGCACCGCGTCCTCGGCTTCGCCCGGTGAGCCGAGCATCCGGTTGGCGATCGCCCGCAGGCGGCCCTGGTGCTCGGCGAACCGCTCGCTCAGCCAGTCCCGCTCGACCATTCGTCACACTCCCCGCTCTCGGCCTGTCATACCGATTGACCGGCGGAGCAGCGTCGATGTGACACCCGGGCCGGGCCCGGGACGCCAGGCCTGCCGGTCCAGGCATCGGACACAGCGGAACCACCTGGAGACAAGCATGAGAGCGCACGTCACCGCGATCCTCCTCGGCGTCGGGGACATGGACCGGTCCAAGCGGTTCTACGGGGAGGGGCTCGGCTGGGAGGTCAAGGACGACTACGGCGTCTCGGTGTTCTACGAGTCGGACGGCAGCTCGCTCGTCGGCTTCTACCGGCGCGACGGCCTGGCCGAGCAGGTCGGCACGAGCCCGGAGGGCAACGGCTTCAGCGGGGTGGTTCTCACCTACGTGGTCCGCGCCCAGTCGCGGGTCGACGAGGTCATCGTGGAGGCCGAGCAGGCAGGCGCCACGATCCTCAAGCCCGCCGGCGCCCTGCCGTGGGGAGGGTACGGCGGCACCTTCGCGGACCCGGACGGCTACGTCTGGAGCGTCGCCCACAGCGCCAGGGGAGCGGACCAGCACTACGCCGAGTAGCCGCCGAGAGCGGCCCTGACCGGCGCCGACGAGGGGTCGGTGTCGACGCGTGATCGCGTCGGCACCGAAACCCCATGCGGCCACGGGTCGGGTGACGCGCGTCCCGGTACCGTGTCGACCGTGGTGGCGGACGTCGGCAGGACCCCTCGCGCGGAGCAGGTCGGAGCTACGCGGCAGCAGATCCTCACCACGGCGGAGCGGCTGTTCGCCGAGCAGGGCCTGTACGCGGTGTCCAACCGGCAGATCAGCGCCGCCGCCGGGCAGGGGAACAACACCGCCGTCGGCTACCACTTCGGCGCCAAGGCCGACCTCGTCCGGGCGATCGTGCGTCGGCACACGTCCCGCATCGAGTCGTTGCGGCAGGACGCGGTGGCCGCCGTCGCCGGGTCGCGCGAGGTGCGGGACTGGGTGGCCTGCCTGGTGCGCCCGGTGACCACCTACCTGGCGTCGTCGGGCGGCCCGACCTGGTTCGCCCGGTTCAGCGCGCAGGTCATGACCGATCCCGCGTTCCGGGTGATCCTGGCGGAGGAGGCGCTGGCCGAGGACTCGTTGCGGCACGTGGTGGACAACCTGATCGGGCTGCTGCCCGACCTGCCCGCCGACGTGCGCGAGGACCGCGCGGACATGGTCCGGCACCTGATCGTGCACGTGTGCGCCGAGCGCGAGCGCGCCCTCGCCGAGGGGACCGGGACGCCGAGGTCCACCTGGGACGAGGCCGCGACCGGCCTGATCGACGCGATCACCGGCCTGTGGACGGCCCCGTACACGGCCGAACCCGACCGTCGCGGGTCGTAGCCCTTCCCACTGCGCAGTCGAACCACCACGTTGCGTCGCACCCCGATCGCCGGCAGTCTTAAGTCAGTTGATTGACTCAAGTCTGAGGAGGCGGTTGCCGTGGCGCTCGGAGACACCGACCACGTGCTGGACTACCCGATCCCGAGTCCGGCCGCGCTGGAGCCGCCCGCGGCGTGGGCCGAGCTGCGGCAGGGGTGTCCGGTCGCCCACGTCCGCCTGCCCAGCGGTGACCGGGCGTCGCTGCTGACCCGCTACGACGACGTCAAGCAGGTGCTGTCCGACCCGAGGTTCACCCGCAACCTCGACGCGCCGGACGCGGCCCGGATCTCGGCGAACGAGTCCGGCGGCGTGTTCAACAGCGGCTTGGGCAGCGCCTTGCCCGAGGAGTACCACCAGCAGTGGCGGCGCCTGGTCGGCAAGTGGTTCACCGCCAAGCGCATGACGGCGCTGCGGCCGGGCATCGAGGCGATGGCCGAGCGGTTGATCGACGGGATGGTGGCGAACGGCGCGCCCGCCGACCTGAAGGCGGCGCTCGGGTTCCCGCTGCCGGTGTGGGTCATCTGCGACGTGCTCGGCGTGCCGGAGAGCGACCGTGACAAGTTCGCCTACTGGTCGAACACGCTGCTCAGCCTCACCCGCTACACGCAGGCCGAGATCGACGCCGCGCAGGCCGAGTTCGCCGCTTACATGAGCGCCCACATCGCCGCGACCAGGGAGGACCCGGGCGACGACCTGATCAGCGAACTGATCGCCGCCGCGGTCGACGCCGGGCACGTCATGCCGGACGCGGCGCTGCTGGCGACCTCGCAGGGCCTGCTGGTGGCGGGGCACGAGACCACGGCCAACATGATCGGCAAGATGGTCGGGATGCTCCTGGCCGACCGGACGCGGTGGGAAGCGCTGGTGGCCGACCCCGCCCTGGTGCGCACGGCGGTGGAGGAGGCGTTGCGCGCCGACGCCAACCCCGGGTTCGGCATCCCGCGCTACATCACCGAGGACGCCGAGGTCGGCGGCACGGTCATCCCGCGGGGCACGACGGTGGTGTGCAACCTGGCCGCGGCCAACCGGGACGAGAACGCCTTCGCCGACGCGGCCGAGCTCGACCTGGCCCGCACCCCGAACACGCACCTGGCGTTCGGCGCGGGCGCGCACTCGTGCCTCGGGCAGTCGTTGGCCCGCACCGAGCTCCAGGCCGTGCTCGACGTGCTGCTGCGCCGCCTGCCGACGCTGGAACTGGCCGTGCCCGCGGCCGGGTTGGCGCGCGTCGACGGCCTGGTCGTCGGCGGGCTCCAGGAACTGCCCGTCCGCTGGTGACGGCCCGAGGAACCGGAGGAGTGCGACAGATGAAGGTGTCCGTGGACGAGGACAAGTGCTGCGGGGCGGGCTCGTGCGTGCTGGCCGCGCCCGACGTGTTCGACCAGCGGGACGAGGACGGCGTGGTCGTGCTGCTCGACCCCGAACCCGCCGAGCACCTGCGCGCCGCGGTCCGCGAGGCCGCCGAGGTGTGCCCCGCGGCGGCGATCCTGCTGGGCGACCGGGCGTGACCGCGGTGTCCGACGTGCTCGTCGTCGGAGCCTCCGCCGCCGGGTTGGCCACCGCCGAGGCGTTGCGCCGCAAGGGTTTCACCGGCGGGTTGACCCTGCTCGGCGACGAGGCGCACCCGCCGTACGACCGGCCGCCGCTGTCCAAGCAGGTCCTCTCCGGCGCCTGGGAGCCCGAACGCGCCCGGCTGCGCGGCCCGGACGTGTTCGACGAGCTGGGCGCGACGCACCTGCCCGGCGACCCGGCGGTGTCCCTGGACCTGCCCGCGCGCGGCGTCCGCACCGCGTCCGGGACCGTGCTGCGGGCCGACGCCGTGGTCGTCGCCACCGGCGTGCGGCCGAGGACCCTGCCCGACCAGGCCGGGTTGGGCGGTGTGCACGTGCTGCGCACCGTGGACGACGCGGTGGCGTTGCGGGCCGACCTGCTCGCCGCCGAACGGCTCGTGGTGGTGGGCGACGGCGTGCTCGGGGCGGAGGTCGCCGCCACGGCGCGCGGCCTCGGCCTGGACGTCACCCTTGCCGGGCCGCAGGCCGCACCCCTGGCCGCCCGGCTGGGACCGCTCGCCTCCGGTGTGCTCGCCGACCTGCACGCCGGGCACGGCGTCCGGCTGCGGCTCGGCGCCGCCGTGCTCGGCCTGACCGGGCGGGACGGGCGCGTCACCGGCGTGCGGCTGGACACCGGCGACGTGCTGCCGGCCGACGTGGTCGTGGTCGCGCTGGGCGCCATCCCCAACACCGACTGGCTGCTCGGCAGCGGCCTCCGGCTCGACAACGGCGTGGTGTGCGACGCGGGGTGCCGCGCCGCGGACGGCGTCTACGCGGTCGGCGACGTGGCGCGGTGGCACCACGAACACCTGGGCGCCTCGCTGCGCCTGGAGAACCGGACCAACGCCGCCGAGCAGGCCGCCGTCGTGGCCGACAACGTCCTGGGCGCGGGCCGCGCGTACACGCCCGTGCCCTACTTCTGGACCGACCAGTTCGACGCCAAGCTCCAGGTCTTCGGCTTGCTGCCCGGCGACGCGGAGGTGTCCGTCGTGGACGGTGACGTCACCGCTCGCCGGTTCGTCGCGCTCTACGAGCGTGCGGGCGAGCCGGTCGGCGTCCTCGGCTGGAACATGCCCAAACAAGCGCGCCGACTCCGGCAGCGCCTGCTGGGCCAGGTCCCCACCCCGGGAGCACGACCGTGACGGCGCGACCCGACTTCGAGCACGACGGGTTCGCGCACGTCGTCCACGGGCTGCCCGCGAGCCGGCGAGCGGAGGTCACTTCGACCAGGTGATGGGGGACTTGTCGTAGCCGTCGCCGTTGGCGTAGCTCGCGCTCGCGACGGCGGCGCCCTCGCGGGCTCCCTGCAGCACGCACGTCTCGTACTTCGCGCCCGCGGTGGTGAAGTCCTTCTTCGCCGTCTCCGACTCGCACTGCTTGGTGTCGCCGCTGATGATGACGCCGGTGCCCTTGCCGTCCGCGCCGAGCGCCCGCAGGCTCAGCGAGCTGTAGGACAGGTCGGTGCCGCCGACGTTCTCCACGGTGACCCTGATGTAGAACGGCGTGATGCCCTTGGCCTTCTCGCCGAACGCGGCCAGGTCGGCGTTGGCGCCCTGCTCGATCGCGGTGACGGTGACGGCGATCGTGCCGTTCTTGTCGGTGCCGTACTTGAACGGGATCACCGCGCGTTCGCCGACCTTGAGCTTCGTGCCGGGCGCGGTGACGTCACCGGCCGGTGCGTCTTCGGCCGCGCTGGTCGAGCCCTTCGTCGGCGTGGCGCTCGACGTGGTCTTCTCGGTCGTCACCTCGGTGGTGAAGGCGGGCGCGGCGGTGCCCGTGGTGGCGTCGCCGCAGGCCGACAGCAGGAGCGCGAGCGCTCCCACGGAAGCGACCAGCGTGCGATTGACGTGCGTGAACGACTGCATGGGCCGCACCGTAGCCGCGATCGGGCAGGCGGACTGTGGGCCGTTCGCACCACAGGCGCCTGTGCCACCCGCCACAGCGGACGGCACAGGCATCCGGGCTCACGTCAGGACAGGTTCTTCCGCATCACGTCCCACTCGGTGGCGCACAGACCGCAGTTCGGGCCGGCGAACCGCGCCTCGCTCGCCTGGTCGCCCTTGAGGTGCCACTTCAGCCAGTGCCCGCCGACCCGGCCGAACTCTCCGCCGTTGGGCTGGTCGAACGTGCCGAAGTGCCCGACGTCGAGGTTGCCCATGAACGCGGGCAGCCCGGCGGGCAGCCGCCGCCAGTCGTCCATGGCGTTCTCGTGGGCGATGTCGGTCGGGCCGCCGATGAAGTAGGCGATCGGCACGCGCAGCCGCTGCAACAGGTAGTTCTGCGAGTCGTTGAGCGTGCCGCTGTTCCACAGCACGGTCGTGGTCAGCCGCGGGTCGGCGGCCACCTCGTAGGTCTCGATGCCGCCGCACGACTGGCCCATCACGGCGATCTTGGTGGTGTCGATCCGACCGTAGTACTTGCTCGTGCGCCGGGAGTTCTCGGCGATCGCCCAGTCGACGGAGTCGACGAGCATGTCCGAGTCGGTCGAGCCGCTGCCGCCCGGCCGGCCGTTCGCGATGACCAGGAACCCGTGCGAGGCCCACTCGGTCAGGATGTTCTCGAACCACGTCCCGTCCGCGCGGCACGCGCCGTTGCCCCAGGCGACGATGGGCAGCTTGACGCCCGTCGGCAGGGTGTCGGGCCGGTAGATCGTGTGGTTGGTCAGCCCCAAGGTCGTCTCGTAGCCCGCGGAGTAGGGGCCCGATCCGCCCGTGACCGAGGGCGGCGCCCCGGCTCCGGCCGCCGCGCGGACCGGGCCGGTGGTCGTCGCGGTCAGCACTCCGGCCAGGGCGAGGACGGTGAGGATCGCACTGCGCAATCGCATGGGTTTCCTCCATCGGTGGCGTAGGTGGGACTGGTGCGGCGCAATCGGAATCTGGCGCACCCGGCCCACCGCCGGCCAGCGAGGACGCGGGGGACCGGCGACACCACCGATGTCCCACCGGCGCCACCGCCGAGGAGGCGGAACGCTAGGCGTCACCACGCGGGTGGTCGTACCCATCCGGCGCGGGGAACTCCAGCACGACCTGCGTCACCCGGTCCGGCCGCGAGTCGAGCAGGTCGTAGGCCCACGCGGCGTCCGTGAACGGCACGACGTGCGACACCAACGGCGGCAGCAGCAGGTGACCCGCCACCGCCAGGTCGATGACGGTGGCGTTGAGCCGCGCCCGGTCCCACCGGTGCGCGAGGCCGGGCGCGACGCCGGAGATCTGCGAGCAGACCAGGTCGACCCGGTTGTGGTGGAACTCCTCGCCGAGGAACAGGCCGCGCGCCTCGCCCTGGTAGAAGCCGCCCGTGACGACACGCGCGTTGTAGGCGACCGTGCGGACGGCCTCGTGCAGCGCCTGGGGGTTGCCGCTGACCTCCAGGGCGACGTCCGCGCCACGACCCGCGGTCAACGCGCGGACCTGCTCGGCGATCCCGCCCCCGCCGGCGTCCAGCGTCACGTCCGCGCCCAGCGCCAGGGCGAGCTCCAGGCGGTCCGGGAGCGGGTCGACGCCGATCACCCGCGCGCCGTTGCGCCGGGCGAGCTGGGCGACGATCTGCCCCACCACGCCGAGGCCGAACACCACGACGGTCTCGCCGACGTGGATGTCGGCGTCCAGCACGACGTTGAGCGCGACCGCGCCGATGTGGCTGAAGATCCCCAGCACCGGGTCCACCGCCGGGTCGAGCACCCGTGCCGCCGCGTACTCCTCCTCCACCACGGTGGTCGAGCGGTGCCCCCACACGCCCCACACGACCTGGCCGGGCCGGACCGCGGTGACCGCGCCGCCGACCTCGGCCACCTCGCCGACCTCCTCGTACCCCACCACCGCCGGGTACGCGACCGCCGGCCGACCCGGCACGAACAGGCGCGCGTCGGGATCCCACGTCTTCACCACGTGCGCGTTGGTGCCGCGGTACTGGGTCAGCTCCGTGCCCGCCGAGATCCCCGAGTACAGCGTGCGCAGGCGGACGCCGGTCGCGTGCAGCGGCGGGTCGGGCTCCTCCGTGATCGAGACGCATCCGGGCGCGTCCAGCCGCACTACCGTTCCCATCGCCGCCCTTCCGGTTCACGCGCGAGGACGTCCAGCAGGAGCGCCGCCGTCCAGCTGAAGTGGTCGGAGCCGAGACCTTCGCCGGTCACCGGGTGGAAGTACTCCCGGAACCCGGCGCCGGAGACCAGGCCGACCATGTCGGACGCCAGCCGTTCGGCGTGGCGGGTCTCGCCGTGCGCGAGCAGCGCCCGCCACAACAACCACGTGGTGTTCAGCCACGTGGGGCCGCGCCAGTACCGGCGCGGGTCGGCGTCGGGCGCGGTGAGGTCGTAGCTGGGCACCCCACGCACGCCCGGCGCCGCGAACGCCGGTCCGGTGAGCGTCGCCAGCAGCGCCGACCGGTGCCCCCCGGGCAGCAGCAGCGGCACGAGGCCGGAGACCGTGCGCTTGGCGAGCCGACGTCCGGTGCGCGCGTCGAGCGCCACGTAGCACCCCAGCGCCGGGTCGAACAGCCGCGTGTGGACCTGGTGCGCCAACTCCCGCGCCCGCTCGGTGTGCCTGCCCGGGTCGACGCCGACGCGCCGGGCGAGCGCCGCCAACGCGTGCTCCGACCAGGCCAGCACCGCGCAGAACAACGGGTCCACGGCGCAGAACGGCAGGCTGAGCAGGTCGTCGTCGGCGTAACCGCGGTCGCGGTAGGCGGCGACGATGCCCATGTAACGCGCGTAGTCGTCGTCCGTCGGACGGTGCCCGGCGTCGGCGTGGCGCAGGTCGCGCCGCAGGACCGCGATGTCGTCGGCCAGGCCGGGGTCGACCGCGCCGAGCGGCTCGTCCCACGCCGGGCTGTTGTCCAGCCCCGACTCCCACGGGTGCACGATGCCGACCAGCCCGGACGCCACGCGTCGCCGTTCGAACAGGTAGTCGTGCAGGCGCGCGAGCCGCGGGTACAGGCGCCGGACGGCCGCGTCGGTGGCGTGACCGGGGTGGCGTTCGGCGATGGCGAGCACGGCGGCGGCGTGCACCGGCGGCTGGACCAGGCCCGTGGTCGACACCCCCGCCGGTGGCCCGTGCGGCGGCAGCGGCCGCCAGAACGCCGGACCGGGGAAGTAGGCGTCCTCGGGCACGGCGGGGTTGAACACGATCTGCGGCACCCTCCCGTCGGCCCACTGCGCGCCGTGCAACGCGGTCAGCTCGGCGAACGCCCGCCGCGGGCTCAGGTGCGCCTGGCCGATGGCGATGAACGCCGAGTCCCAGCTCCACTGGTGCGGGTAGAGCGCGCTCGTCGGCACGGTGGCCGACCCGCGCCAGTTCCGCAGCAGGGTCGCGGCGGCCTTGCGCCGCAGGTCGGCGATGTCCGGCGCGCGCGGCTCCGGTGTCGTCCCGATGGTCACCACCTCATCCGCCCGCCTGGCGCAGCATGCCGACCGCCGCGGGTAACGCGGAGTCGGCCGGACCGGACAGGCGGCACGCGACGCTCGCCCACCCCTCGTACCCGGCGGCGTCGAGCGCCGCGAAGAGCGACGGCCAGTCGACGTGGCCCGCGCCGGGTTCGAGCCCGTTGGAGTCGGCGAGCTCGACGTGCCCCAGCCACGGCCCGGCGGCCAGCAGCGCGCCGGCGGGGTCGGCTTCCTCGATGTTCATGTGGAACGTGCCCGCCGCGACCCGCGCGGACCCCAGCGCGCGGCACAGCTCCACCCCCTGCTCGAGCGTGTTGACGGGCTGGCCCTCGTAGCGGTTGACCGGTTGCAGGCACAGCGACAGGCCCTCCCGCGCGGTCCGCTCGGCGAGGCGGCGCAGGCCGTCGGTCAGCAGGCCGTGCGCCGGCGAGCCGTGGTCCGGGGTGTCCCGTGTGGACGAGCGCGGCAGCGGCACCCGGCGTGCGTCGGACACCGGCACCACCACTGCCAGCGCGCCCAGCGCCGCGAACGAGGACACCTGCCGATCGACGTCGCCGACGTGGGGCGGCACGTCAAGGCGCACGGAAGGCAGCACGACACCGTTGCCGGCCGCGCGCTCCAGCCCGGCCCGTCTGGTCTCGAACGCCTCGCCGCCCCGCGTGCGCAGCGCGATCCCGGCGAAACCCGCCGACTGCGCGAACTCCCACTTCTGCTCGATCGAGGCGCCCGGCAGCAGCTGCTCCTGACAGGCGATCTTCCACTGCGGCATGGCCGACATTAATCCCGTCATCAGTCAAAACGACAATGCGGTATCCCGATCCCCGTGTGGTCCGATCGGCGAACGGCGTGCCAACACCCCTGCTGCGGGCCCGAAGTCACGTCCGGATTGGCGGTTGTCACGGGACAAACCCGGGTGTTCAGTGACGCCACCGGACACCCGGCCCTGGCCCGTGAGAGGTCGCGGACCACCGGAAGGGAGCAACCATGACCCGACGTGGACTGCGCGTGCTCGCCGCCGCGGCGCCTGTCGCCCTCGTGCTGTCGGCCTGCGGCAGCGGCGATCCCGGTGGTGGGGCGGACGGCCCGCTGGTCTTCTGGACCATCGAGGACACCGCCGACCGGGTGCGCGCCCAGGAACGCCTCCTGGCGCGGTTCACCGAGCGGACCGGCATCGAGACCGAGGTGGTCGCGGTCGCCGAGAACCAGCTCACGACCGTGCTGACCTCGGCCGCCGCGTCCGGCGAGCTGCCGGACGTGATCGGGTCGATCTCGCTGCCGATCATGAGCCAGTTGCGCACCGACGACCTGCTCGACACCGAGGCGGCCAAGCAGGTCGTGGCCGGCCTCGGCGCGGACACGTTCGCGCCGCAGTCGCTGGAGCTGACCCGAGAGGGCGACGCGCAGCTCGTCGTGCCCAGCGACGGGTGGGCCCAACTCCTGTTCTACCGCAAGGACCTGTTCGCCGCGGCCGGGTTGCGGCCGCCGACCACCTACGACGCGATCCGGCAGGCCGCCGAACGGCTCGACCAGGGCGACGTCGCCGGGATCGCCGTCAGCACCACGCCCGCCGACGTGTTCACCCACCAGACGTTCGAGCACCTCGCGCTCGCCAACGGCTGCGGGCTCGTCGGGGACGACGGGCAGGTGGCGTTGCACAGCCCCGAGTGCGTCGGCGCGTTCCAGTTCTACACCGACCTCGTCACCCGGCACTCGGTGGCGGGCAACCAGGACGTCGACACCACGCGCGCCACGTACTTCGCGGGCAGGTCGGCGATGGTGATCTGGTCGTCGTACCTGCTCGACGAACTCGCCAGCTTGCGGAACGACGCGCTGCCGACGTGCCCGCAGTGCCAGGCCGACCCGACGTTCCTCGCGCAGAACACCGGAGTGGTGGCCGCGCTGAGCGGGCCCGACGGCGGCGAGCCGACCACGTTCGGCGAGACCGCGTCGTTCGCCGTGCTCAAGGACGCCGCGACCGACGACGCGAAGAAGCTGGTCGAGTACCTGATGACCGACGGGTACCGGGACTGGCTGGCCATCGCGCCGGAGGGCAAGGTGCCGGTCCGCGCGGGCACCAGGGACAACCCGCGGCAGCACGTCGAGGCGTGGCTGGGGCTCGACGTCGGCGTGGACACCAAGGCGCCGCTGGCGCAGTTCTACGACGCGGAGACGTTGCGGGTGGTGCAGGAGAGCCCGCGCAGCTTCAGCCGGTGGGGCTTCACGCAGGGCAAGGGGGAACTCGCGGGCGCGGTCGCCGGGCAACTGGTCGTGCCCAAGGCGTTGGCCGAGGCGGTGAACGGCGGCGGTGACGCGCCCGCGGCGGCGCGCAAGGCGAGCGAGCAGGCCGCCACGCTCGCCCGGGAACTCGGCGAGTAGCGGGTCCGCGGTGGCGCGAACGCTGAGGCGGCACGACGCCCGCACCGGGTTGCTGCTGCTCACCCCGACGCTCGTGATCGTGCTCGCGGTCGTGCTCGTGCCGCTGGCGTGGTCGGTGCTGATCGCGTTCCAGCGCGTGCGGCTGATCGACGTGGGCCGCACGGGGCTGTTCGAGAAGCTGACGCTGGACAACTTCGCCCGCGTGTTCGCCTCGGACGTGCTGTGGCACAGCCTGCGGACGACGGTCGTCTACACGGCGGGCTCGACCGCCGTCGCCGTGGTGCTGGGGCTGGTCGCGGCGCTGGCGGTGCGGCGACCGTTCCCCGGCCGGTCGTTCGTGCGCGCCGCGATGCTCATCCCGTACGTGGCGCCGGTAGTGGCGGTCACGTTCGTCTGGCGCGTGCTGCTCAACCCGGAGTTCGGCATCGTCAACAGCTGGGGCAGGCGGCTGTTCGGGTGGGAGGACCCCATCGCGTTCCTGTCGCAGGCGCGTGGCGAGGTCACGGTGCTCGGCCTCGACGTGCCGGTGCCCACGGCGCTGCTCACCGTGATCGCGTTCGAGGGCTGGCGGTACTTCCCGTTCGCCTTCCTGTTCCTGCTGGCCAGGTTGTCGGCCCTGCCGGGCGACCTGGAGGAGGCCGCGACCGTGGACGGCGCGACGCCGACGCAGCGGTTCCGGCACGTCGTGCTGCCGCAGCTGATGCCGGTGATCGCGGTGCTCGTGGTGCTGCGGACGATCTGGACGTTCAACGAGTTCGACGACGTCTTCCTGCTCACCGGCGGCGCGGCGGGCACGGAGGTGGTGAGCGTCCGGGTGTACGAGCTGCTGACCGTGCAGCGCAACGTCGGCGCCGCCGCCGCCCAGTCCGTGCTGCTGGCGTCGGTGCTGGTCGTGCTGCTGGGCGCCTACCTGTGGTTGCTGCGGCGGCGGGAAGGGGCGGGGGCGTGACCCGCGACCGGTTCGAACGGGCGGTGTTCGCCGTGCTGCGGCCGGTGGTGATCGGGTGCTTCCTGATCGCCACGCTGCTGCCGTTCTACTACATGCTGATGCTGTCGTTGCGGCCGATCGAGGACCTGCTGCGGCGGCCCGACTCGGTGCTGGTCGACTTGGGCGAGCTGACCCTGGCCACCTACGTCGACGTGCTGCGGCCCGTGGCGGAGGGCGGTCAGGGGTTCCTGAGCCTGCTGGGCAACAGCGCGGTCGTGGCGACGGCTTCGGTGGCGCTGGCGCTGGCGATCGCGATCCCCGGCGCGTACGCGGTCAGCAGGCTGGAGTTCTTCGGCAGGCGGCACGTCAGCTCGCTGTTCCTGGTGGTGTACCTGTTCCCGAGCATCGTGCTGGCCATTCCGCTGTTCGTGCTGCTCACCCGGATGCAGCTGCGCGGCTCGCTGGTCGGCCTGGTGCTGGTCTACATCGCGCAGACCGTGCCCGTGGCCATCTACATGCTCAAGAACTACTTCGAGACGATCCCGCCCGGCGTCGAGGAGGCGGGTCTGGTCGACGGCCTGAGCCGGGTCGGCGTCATCCGCCGGATCAGCCTGCCGCTGGCCATGCCGTCGGTGATCGCGACCGGCATCTTCGTGTTCATGATCGCCTGGAACGAGTTCCTGTTCGCCCTGCTCTTCCTGGTCGAGCGGCGCGACAGCTGGACCGTCTCGCTCGGGCTCGCGCAGCTGTCGGGCAGCATCGAGGTGCCCACCACCGTGCTCATGGCCGGGTCGGTCGTCATCACGGCGCCGGTGGTGCTGCTGTTCTTCCTGACCGAACGGCTACTCTCACAAGGGCTGACCAGCGGCGCGGAGAAGGGCTGAACGCGGTGGTGGCAGCGGGTCCGACACCTCTGGCGAGGAGGGAACCCCGGGTGGGGCGCAGCGGGTTCACGGCGTCACCGGGCGAGATCCTCGCGCTGGTCCGGTCCGGTCGCGTGAAGACGCGGAAGGACCTGCAGGAGCTCACCGGCCTGTCGCGCTCGACGGTCGCGTTGCGCCTCAGCCAGCTCATCTCCGCCGGGTACATCCGCACGGTCGAGCAGCGGCGCGGCACGGCGGGGCGACCGGCCGAGGTGCTGTCGTTCGAGGAGAGCGACAAGCTGGTGCTGGCGGCCGACCTCGGCGCCACGCACGCGCGGTTCGCGCTGACCGACGCGGGTGGGCGGATGCTGGGCGAGCGCACCGAGGACCTGCCGATCGGCCAGGACCCCGACGTGGTGCTGAAGCTCGTGATCAGGCGGTGCCGCGAGCTGCTGAAGGGCGCCGGCCGGGATCGGGACCGGCTCGCCGGGGTGGGCGTGGGGCTGCCGGCGCCCGTCGACTTCCGGACCGGGCGGCCCGTGCAGCCGCCGATCATGCCCGGCTGGCACGGGACCGCGGTGGCGACGACTCTCGCCGACGCCCTGGGGTGCCCGGCGTTCGTGGACAACGACGCCAACCTGCTGGGGCTGGGCGAGGTCCGCGAGCGCTACCCGGACGTGGACAACCTGCTGTTCGTGAAGGTGGGGACCGGGATCGGGGCCGGGGTGATCCTCGGCGGCCGGCCCGAGCGGGGCTCGACCGGTCAGGGCGGCGACATCGGCCACATCCGGATCGCCCGACCGGTCGACGGCGCGCGGTGCCGGTGCGGCGCGACCGGCTGCCTGGCCGCGCACGCGAGCGGGGCGGCGCTGGCCCGTCAGCTCAACGAACGGGGGATCGAGGCGCGGACCAGCCGTGACGTCGTGCGCCTCGTGCTGGAGGGCAACGCGGACGCGATCACGTTGGTCCGCGACGCCGGACGGCTGCTGGGCGAGGTGCTGGCGACGGCGGTGGCGCTGCTCAACCCGACCGTCGTGGTGATCGGCGGCGACCTCGCGCTCACCCGCGAACACCTCCTCGTCGGCGTCCGCGAGCGGCTGTACGAGCGGACCGTGTCGGCGTTGACCAGCAGCTTGGCGGTCGTGCAGAGCCGGCTCGGCGACCGGGCGGGCGTCCACGGCGCACGGCACATGGTGATCGACCAGGTCTTCTCGGCCGAGGCGGTCGACGCGCGGCTCGCGCCGGAAGGCTGACCCGCGGGCCGCACGTCGGCCGGCCGGGCGATTCTCGAGGTCTAAGGGGAGCGATGCCTGCTATCAGTCGGACCACCTGCGCCGGGCGACCGGCCTGGTTGGTGCGGACGGCGTGGAACGCGATGCTGTTGTCCGTCGCGGCCGGTGGTGCGTTGGTGCTCGACCACTGGGGCGGCGACGGCGGCGGTCTCGGCGGTGACTCGTACCTGCCGCACACGCCGTGGAACCGGCCGTCGCAGGCCCACTTCCTCGACGGCGTCCCGCTGGCGTACTCGGTGCACGGCGACCGGGCGTTCAAGGAGCCTGGGTTGGTGGTGGTCCGGGAGGACGGCTCGTCGGTGTCGCGGTTGTCGTTGCGCGAGGACCACGTCTCGGACGACGTACTGCGGCTCGTGTTCGAGGACCCGGGTTCGGGACTCGTGGTGGAGCACCGGTTCGCGGTGTCGGTCGAGCACGGCGTCGTGGTGCGCGACGTGCGGGTGGAGAACCGGGGCGCGGCGCCGTTGCGGGTGGAGCGCATCGCCAGCGCCGTGCTCGGCCTGCCCCCGGCGCGCTACGAGTCGTGGACGCTGCACGGCCGGTGGGGCGACGAGTACCAGCTGACCCGTCGTGAGCTGGCGCCGGGCAAGGTGGTGGTGGAGAGCCGGCGTGGGTTCACCAGCCACGAGGCCAATCCCTGGTTCGCGCTCACCCGGGTGGGGGACGAAGGGCCGGTCTGGTTCGGCGCGCTGGCGTGGAGCGGCAACTGGTCGATCGTGTTCGAGACCGAGCGCAACGACGCGCTGCACGTGGTCGCGGGCGTGAACCCGTTCGACTCCGCCTGGCACCTCGAACCGGGCGAGAGCCTCGGCACGCCGTCGCTGGTGTGCGGGCACAGCGATGACGGCCTCGACGGAGCCGCCCGGCTGATGCACCGGTACCAGCGCGACCACGTGCTGCCCGCACGGCACCGCGACACCCCGCCGCCGGTGCACTACAACACCTGGCTGGCGACGTCGTTCGACGTGGAGGTGGGTCACCAGCTCCGGCTCGCCACGCGGGCGGCCGAACTCGGGGTCGAGCTGTTCGTCGTGGACGACGGCTGGTTCGGCGGGCGGAGCGACGACCACGCCGGGCTCGGCGACTGGGTGGTCGACCCGGCGAAGTTCCCCCGCGGCCTGGGCGAGCTGATCGACGAGGTGCACCGGCTGGGCATGAAGTTCGGGATCTGGCTGGAACCCGAGATGGTCAACCCGGACAGCGACCTCTACCGCGCCCACCCGGACTGGGTGCTGCACCTCCCGGACCGCGAGACCACGTTGTCCCGCAACCAACTCGTGCTCAACTTCGCCCGGGACGACGTGAGGGAGGGCGTGCTCGGGCAGGTGCGCGAGCTGTTGAGCCGGCACCGGATCGACTTCGTCAAGTGGGACCACAACCGGCCGTACACGGAGGTGGGCTGGCCCCAGGCGCCGGTCGCACGGCGGCGCGAGGTGTGGGTGCGTCACGTCCGCGGTGTCTACGAGGTGATCGCACGGCTGCGCGCGGAGTTCCCCGACCTGATGATCGAGACGTGTGCGGGCGGGGGCGGGCGGGCTGATCTGGGCATCCTCGGCCTGGCCGACATGGCGCAGGTCAGCGACAACACCGACCCGTCGGACCGGTTGCGGATGCAGTACGGGTTCAGCCGTGCCTACGCGCCGAGGGCGATGGTCGGGTGGGTGACCGACGCGCCGGAGCCGACCACCGGCCGCACCAGCCCGGCGGAGTTCCGGTTCCACGTCGCGATCCAGGGCGTGTTGGGGATCTCCGGCGACATCCTGGGGTGGGGCGAGGAGGAGCGGGTGCGGGCCGCGGGGTTGATCGCGCAGTACAAGCGGGTGCGGCCGACGATCCAGGACGGTGACCAGCACTGGCTCATGCCACCGTCGGACACCGGGCCGTGCGCGGTGCAGTACGTGTCCCGCGACCGGGGTGAGGTCGTGGTGTTCGTGTACCAGGTGCGCGGGGTGGCGGGGGAGGGACCGCGTCGGATCCGGTTGCGGGGGTTGGACGCCGAACGGCGTTACCGGCGTTCGGGCGACGGTCTAGTGACGACCGGGGCCGCGTTGATGGCCGTGGGTCTGCCTTCGGCGTTCCCGCCGCCGCCCGCGCCGGGGCACACCGAGGACTGGCGGAGTCGGATCGAAGTCTGGCACGGGGTGGAGGAGGCGACCTGGTGAAGGTGGCGTTGATCGGGACCGGGTACATCGCCGGCCGGCACGCGGCGGCGTTGGCCGGATCGGGGGTGGAGATCGTCGGTCACGTCGGCCGGTCCGGGGTCGAGCAGGCCGCGGCGCGGTGGGGTGGTCGGGCGTACCGGGACACTGCGGATCTGCTGGCGCGGGAGGAGGTGGACGCGGCGTGGATCTGCGTTCCGCCGGCCGCCCACGGCGAGATCGAGCACACGCTCATCGAGGGCGGTGTGCCGTTCTACGTCGAGAAGCCGGTCGGCACGGACTCGGCAGGGCCGCGTCGGGTGGAGACGGCGTTGCGCGACAGCGGGGTGATGGCGTGCGCCGGTTACTACTGGCGGGGCATGGAGGTGATCCCCGAGTTGCGCCGGATGCTCGCCGAGAAGCCGCCGCACCTGGTGCGGGCCGCCTGGCACGGCCTGGTGCCGCCGGCGCCGTGGTGGCGGGTCGAGGCCGAGAGCGGGGGACAGGTGGTCGAGCAGGCCACGCACCTGTTCGACTTGGCGCGTTTTCTGGTGGGCGAGGCGGAAGTCGTGCATGCGGTGGCGCGACGTGCGGAGCTCGTGGACCACGCCGGGGTGGACGTGGCGACGGTCAGTGCGGCCACGCTCGCGTTCGACTCGGGGGCGGTGGGTGTGTTCACGGCGACGTGCGTGCTGCACGGCACCGTGGATGCCGGGGTCGAGTTCTACTGTGAGGGGCGGAAGTTGACGTTGACGAGCAAGGTGTTGAGGCGGGAGGACGCCGACGGGAGCCACGAGGTGCCCATCGGTCGCGACCCGCTGGTGATCGCGGATGAGCGGTTCTTGAGCGCGGTGCGGGAGCAGGACCCGAGCCTGCTCGTGTGCGACTACGCCGACGCGGTGCTCACGCAGGAACTCTGTTGCAGGGTCCGCGACGTGGCCGACCGGCCGGGCCGGGGTTGACCGCGCTGTCCCGCGTGTCGACCCCTCAGGTCCCGCGTGTCCTACGTCCGGAACGGGTGAGTCCTACGTTGGGGGCGTGTGAGTCCTACGTTGGGGCGCCATCTGTTGCACCACGTCGGACGCCCGGTCGCAACGCAACCCTTTCGAAGCGCAGTCGAATTCGCGGCTTCTCACGCCCGCGCGAGCCGATTCGGCGACGGGTGTGCGACCACGGCGCACACCCGCCGGAACGTGCGGCGGAGCCGCACTACATCGGACAAGTGCGGTCAGCGGACGACGAGCGCGAAGCCAACGCTGTCGCCAGTCTCATCGCCGCGCTCGACACGACGGAAGAAGCGGTGATCCGACCTAGCTCCATCATTCTGGTCAAGGCAGACGGTCGCGTCATCTCTCAGGTGCTTACCGAGCAGCAGATCAAGCATCTAGATGACAACCCCGACTTGCTCAAGAACCTGCGGGCGATCCTCGACGCCCTCGAGCAGAAGACTCCGACGTTCGCCGACGGCGGGCTCGGCCATGCGCAGATCGAAGAGTCGCCGGAGGCGCACCCGCGCAGAGTTGTTCGAGAGTAGCTAGCTCAGCAGGAAAACTGACGCGGCGAAGGTCGCCGGCGCCAGTCAGCTTGCGATCTCGCAGGAGAGGACGATGTCCCACTTGTCCGATGCATTTCGTGACGACCTCGGGACGACCGACGTGAAGTCGGGTTTGCCGGGCGGGTGGCGGACCTTGACGGAGTCGAAGCACCACTCGGCGACAGGGTTGCCGAGAGGGGACCACCGACGCGACCTGGTGAGCGCGGGAACGGTTGCGGCAGTCGGGGCACATGCCCCCGGTGGTGGTGCGGTTCGGGCAACCGGGGCGGGGTCTGGTGGGCTCAGTGGGGCGGTTCTTGGGGAGTGGGCTCGGGGGTGCCGAGGAGGCTGGCGGTGAAGCCCGCTGCGGTGGCCAGGTCGCGCGCGGTGTCGGCGTGGTCGTTCGGCAGCAGGACGAGTGGGTAGCAGTCGGACTCGATGTCGAGCACGGCGAGGGTGGTGCCGGTGGCGCGGAGTTCGGCGCCCGCGCGGTCCAGGAAGTCGTAGGCGGGTTGGTCGTCGGTGAGGTCGGCGAACCAGGTCCACGCCGCCGGGTCGGCGGGACTGGAGCGCAGGGTCCGCAGTTGGGCGACGATCTCGCCGGCCGCCTCCTTCCAGTCGACCTCGGCCAGCAGGTCGTGGTCGGTGAGAGCGTCGACCAGGGCGATCCACGCCAGCTCGGGCACGGTCTCGTCGATGCCCCGTTCGTCGAGGCGGTCGGCGTGGGTGCGGAGGTAGCCGTCGGGGTCGTCGTGGGCGTTGGTCACGTGGTCGGCGACGGCCGGCACGTCGGGGGCCAGCAGGGTGGCCAGCGCGACCAGTGCGTCCCGCGTGGTTGACGGCACGTTCGACCTCCTTGGTGGCGGAGTGGTGATCGTAGCAACAACTTAACCGATTCATTTGTAGCGGGTAGGTGCGTCCGATTGTGGGGTGGTCTTGACGCTTAACCGGTTAACTGATTGCATCGCCTCCGAACCGAATGCGCCCGCCGTCCCGTCGGTTCGGATGTCAACGATGTCAACGACGACATGGTGAGGTGGACGTGGTCAAGCGATGGGCTTTGGTGGCGGTGGCGGCTCTGCTCGCGCCGTTGGTGAGCGTGCCGGCGGCGTCGGCCGCGAACGGGTTCTACGTCGGCAACGGGCGGTTGTACGACGCGAACGGCAGCGAGTTCGTGATGCGTGGGGTCAACCACGCGCACGCCTGGTACCCGGACCGGACGCGGCAGGCGCTGGCGGATGTCAAGGCGTTGGGTGCGAACAGCGTGCGGGTCGTGCTGAGCACGGGCGCGCGCTGGACGTGGACCAGCACGTCGGCGGTGTCGACGATCGTCTCCCAGTGCAAGTCGAACCGGCTGATCTGCGTGCTGGAAGCGCACGACACCACCGGCTACGGCGAGCAGAGCGGCGCGGTGACCCTGAACCAGGCGGTGGACTACTGGCTGGGCGTCAAGAGCGCGCTCGTGGGTCAGGAGAAGTACGTCATCATCAACATCGGCAACGAGCCGCACGGCAACAACAACTACGGCAACTGGACCAACGACACCCGCAACGCCGTTTCGCGGCTGCGGTCGAACGGCTTCACCCACACCCTGATGGTGGACGCGCCGAACTGGGGCCAGGACTGGTCGAACACCATGCGCGACAACGCGTCCTCGGTGTTCAACGCCGACCCCCAGCGCAACACCGTCTTCTCGGTCCACATGTACGGCGTGTACGACACCGCGTCGGAGGTCAGCTCGTACCTCGCCGCGTTCGTCAACGCCCGGCTGCCGATCGTGGTCGGCGAGTTCGGCGACAACCACTCCGACGGCAACCCCGACGAGAACGCGATCATGGCCACGGCCCGGTCGCAGCGCATCGGCTACCTCGGCTGGTCGTGGAGCGGCAACGGCGGCGGCGTCGAGTACCTCGACATGGCCACCGGCTTCAACCGCGCCGCCCTGACAAACTGGGGCAACCGCATCTTCAACGGCAGCAACGGCATCAGGTCGACGTCCCGGCAGGCCACCGTCTACTGAGGACCGCGTCGGGGGGCCGTCGGCGGTCCCCCGACGTGCGGTCACGTCGCGGGTGATGGCGGCCACTGCGCTAGGGTTGACGTGGAATTCGGCGACGACCAGCGACGACGCGAAGACAGGTGATGTGGTGGGGCGGCGGTTCGCCGTGCTGATCCGCGGCCTCCCGGGCACGGGGAAGACGACGACAGCGGCCTTGCTCAGGGACGCGCTGCCACCCTCGGTCCGGGTGTCGAACGACTCCGTCAGGTACATGGCGCACCCCCGCGACTTCACCGCCTTCACCCTGGAGGCGTCCGAGCTCGCGTGCCTCGACCTCGCGCTGTCCTATTGCGACAGCGGGTTCCTGCCGGTGGTGGACGGCGTGTTCGAGGACGTCGACTTCCTGGCGAGCCAGGCGTTGCGCTTCGAACGGCGCGGCTATCAGCTGATCACGATCTCGTTGGCCGCCGACGTGGCGGACCTGCTGCACCGCAACGCGCTCCGCGACCCGTTCCAGCGGATGGACGAGGCCCGGATCCGTCGGCTGCACGCGGCTTTCCGGCCGGTCGGCGTGGCCCTGGAGATCCGGGGGAAGCTGCCCGAGGAAGTCTGCGACGACGTGCTCGACATCATCGACCTCGAACGGACCGAGGGCCCGTCGGTCGAGGTCGGCGACCACGAGGTCGACCTGCTCTTCCTCCGTCACGGCGCGCCCGACCACGCGAGCGACGTCTACCCGGCCCCGTTCGAGGTGGGGCTTTCCGCGCTCGGCCGGGCGGAGGCGAGGGCCGCGGGCGCGGCGGTCCGGAGGTTCGCGCCGGACGTCGTGTTCAGCTCGGACGCCGCGGTGGCCCGGGACACCGCCCGGCTCGCGACCGCGGGACTGGACGTGACGGTCGAGCGTTCCGAGGCGCTGCGGGAACGAGTGTTCCCCGGCCTGGTCGGGAAGTCGTTCGACGACGTCCGGGGCTCCCTCGGCCCGCGGGCCGAGGGAGCCCCGGACGGCGACGGCGACCTGCCGGGGAACGCGCCCGAGGAGTCCTGCGAAGCGGCCCGTGCCCGCGCGTTGTCGTTCTTCGACGAGCTGCCCGCGCTCTACGGCGGCAGGCGCGTGCTCGTCGTCGGCCACGCCGGGCCGCATTCGTGGCTGGTGGGCCGGGCCGTCGGCGTCGACCTGCGGGACGTGCGCCGAGTGCGCTGGGACACCGGTTGCTTCAGCCGGTTCACGCTGGCGGCCGGGCAGACCCGACTGGAGGCGATGAACCTGCCGCCCGGCTCGGTGGTCTCCGATCGGCGACTCGGCGCAGTGTGACGAGTGGGGACGGGTGGTCGAGCGCCAACGGCGCGGTGGGACGACGCCACAGTCACGGTCGGTGGATGGTGAGGGTGGTCGGCCCCGCCACGTTCGCGACCCCGCCGGCCAGGCACTGGGCGATGTTCGGCGTCACCAAAGTGATCACCTGCACCGCGCCGGCGGGCGCGAAACCACCGGAGGTGATCACGCCGGTGTTCGTGACCACGACCTGACCGGCCACCGCGCTGGAGGTGACGTTGTACTGGAACTCGCTCGGCGCCACCGTCCCGCCCCAGGTGAACGTGCGCAGCGCGGACCCGGAGTCGAACAGCACCAGGCAGGACGCGGTGAGGCTGAACGTCTCGCTGTAGGTCGCGGTCACCGCGCCCGCGTTCGTGCACGTGGGGTAGATGCCGCTGACGGTGATCGTGACGGGGCGCGCGGTCAGGGTGAGCGGCGGGTCGAAGGTGGTGACCTCCGTGCCGACGCACGTCTGCTCGACGGTCAGGGCGTGGGCGGGCACGGCCGACAGGCCGACGACCGGCACCGTGATCAGGGCGAGGACGAGTCGTGTCAGTCTCATGGTCGGACCTTCGCCGCGGTCGCGCCGCCGTTAGCCGGTCCCGGCGCGCACCACCCGCTCGACCGGGCGACCCACCCGAATGGCCGTCGGTCGAACACAGGATGTCAGTGCGCCACACCGTCCCTACGTTCGGGGGATGACCAACGACTGGATCGGCAGGCGTGCCCTGTTGCGGGGCACGGTGGCGGCCGGCGTCATCACGGCGTTCGGCGCGGGCACGGCGGGTGCCGCCGTCCCGGGGTTCTACAACCCGTTCAGCGGCTATCGGATCACCGGCACCTGGCAGGACCACCTGAACAGCGGCTCGCTCGGCGGCATCGACTACGGGATGGCCGTCGGCACCCGGCTGCCCGCGGCGGGCGGCGGCGTGGTGACCAACATCCCGAACAACGGCACGGGCGGCCACACCGTCACCATCCAGCACGACAACGGCTACCGCACCCAGTACCTGCACCTGTCGCAGTTCCTGCTGGCCAACGGCACGCGGGTCGGCATGGGCGGTGTCGTGGGGTTGTCCGGCGGCGCGGTCGGCGCGCCGGGGTCGGGCTCGTCCACCGGACCGCACCTGCACTGGCACATGGTCAACCCGAGCGGTACCCGCATCAACCCGCTGCTCTACGTCGGCAGCGGCAGCGGCCTGCCCAAGACGACCACCGAGCAGGACGGCGTCCCCGGCCCGACCATGTGGATGCGGGCGCAGAACTGGCTGCGCATCGAGCAGGGGTACACCGGTCCGATCGACGGCGTGCCGGGGACGAACACGTACGCGGCGTTGCAGCGGGCGATGCGGGCGCACGGCTACGCGGGCCCGATCGACGGTGCGCCCGGTGTGAACACGTGGGCGGCGGTGCAGCGGCTGGCGGCGCGGTGGGGCTACACCGGCCCGATCGACGGTGTGATGGGCCCGAACTCGTGGCGCGGCTTCGCGCGTTTCCTCAACCAGGGCCAGTACGACTGAACCGTCCTGCGCCGAACGCGTCGAGCAGGCGCCGTCGCACCGGCGAGGGCGTGGCGGGCAGGACGAGCGAGGTCGTGAGCACCGGGTCGGCGAGCCGGCGGAACGCGATGCCCGGCGCGGGCGGCAGGTCCGTCACCCGGTAGACCACCGTCCACGACGGCGGGCCCGACGCGATGTCCGCCAGGGTCCGCTGGAGCGTGGTGAACGGCGGCCCGGCCGGCGGCACGCGGCCCGACGCCCGCAGCGCCGTCGTGATCAGGTCGTGGAACGGCGGGTTGTGCTCGCGGGGAGCCAGCCGCAGCGGCAGGTCGGCGAGGTCAGCGAGGTCGCCGAGGTGCGGTCCGCAGCGGTCGGCCAGGGCGGCGGGCAGCGCCAGGTACAGCGGATCGGTCCACACCGGCACGACCGTCAGCCCCGGCGCGCCGGTCGCCGCCCGAACCAGGGCGGCGTCCAGCTCACCGTCCCGCACGGCGGCCAGCCGTTGCGCCGGGTGCGACTGGTCCAGCCGCACCCGCAGCCCTTCGTCGTCCAGCCTGGCCAACGCGCGGTAGAGGCGTTCGCCGGAGCCGTTGACCGTGCCGAGCCGCACCACGCCCTCCGCGCCGGACGCCACCCGTGCGGCCACCTCGCGGGTGCGCCGCACGGCCGCGAGCACGGCCCGTGCCTCGGGCAGCAGGCGCTCACCGGCCGCGGACAGCCTCACCGAGCGACCGCCGCGGTCGAACAGGGTCACGCCGAGCTCCCGCTCCAACCGCTTGACCTGCTGGCTCACCGCCGACTGCACGATGTGCAGCCGCTGCGCCGCCCGCCCGAACCCGCCTTCGTCGACGACCGCCAGGAAGGCCTCCCACTGCCGGAACTCCACGCTCCCTCGATCCATCACGTCCGGTGATACCCGCCATCGTCAACCGCTCCTGGTTCGGGCGTTGTTCCCGCGCTTGACTCGGGGCATGTCAACGATCACCGTCATCCCCGCCGACGCCGCCGAGGTCGTGGCCCTGTCCGGCGGCAGCGCGTTCCGACTCCTGGCCGACGGCGGCGCGTTCGGCGTCAACCGGCTCACCCTCGACGTCGGGGCGGACGGGGCGAAGCCCCATTTCCACGCACGGTCCAGCGAGCTGTTCTACCTGCTCGACGGCGTGCTGGAGTTCCGGGCCGGGACTACGACCACAGTGGACCGCGGCGGGCTGGTCATCGTGCCGGCGGGTGTGCCGCACGCGTTCGGCGCGGCGCCGGGACACCACGCCGACCTGCTCGTCGTCCTCACTCCGGGTGTCGAGCGGTTCGGCTACTTCCGCCACCTGGGCCGCATCGCGCGCGGCCTGGACACGGCCGACGCCCTGCGGTCGGAGCAGGACCGCTACGACGTCCACTTCACCGGGTGAGGGGAACCCCGCCCGGGCGGACGGGGTCCCCGCGCCGGGTCAGGCGTTCGGGTCGAACGGGATGCCGCTCGGCTTCGCCTGCGCGAGGTTGTAGTTGAACGCGCCGTCCTTGGTGGCCAGGCTCGCGCTGCCGAAGTTCGCGCTCACCAGGACGTCGCGGATGCCGACGGGGAAGCGGTCCCAGCTGACCAGGTCCGGGTACTGCCAGGTGCCGTAGTGGTTCTCCGGCTGCTCGCCCGCGCCCGCGAGGCGGAAGCAGTGCGTGCTCAGGCCGTCCTTGTGGTAGACGATCTTGGGGTGCGTGCCCTCCCAGGCGACCTGGGAACGCGGGTAGGTCGAGTACTTGCCGTGCGCGGACGTGGAGACGTACTGGGCCTGGTCGCCGCTGACCCACACGATGACGTGCTCGATGTCGTGGCGGTGGCCGCAGCAGTCCCAGCCGGCCACCGCCTGGTCCTTCTCGAAGTACAGGTCGTAGAGGTAGGCGCACCAGTTGTTGTTGCACTTGGAGCGCGAGTAGGAGTTCGTGTTGTCCAGGTCGGACTGGTCGCGGCACTGGCCGTTGAGGGCGCCGGAGTTCTTCAGCCCCGTGGCCACCGCCCCGGACGGCGAGATCGCCGGTGTCGGGTAGCAGCCGTCGGTGTCGTAGTCGAACGCCGGCTGCCACTTGCCGTCGGCGGCGGTGTAGCTCGCGGGCAGGGCCTGTGGCGGCTCGGCCCACGCGGCTCCGGGCACGAGCACCGCGAGCAGGGTCGCGCCCACGAGCGCGCTGAGCAGTCTCGCGGTCGTCCGCCTGGTTCGGGAAGGGGTGCGGGACGGGTCGGTCAGCTGGGCGGTCACGACGACCATGCCCTCCATCCGGTGTCGAGTGGCACGGCGGCGGAGCGGCCGGTGTCGCGGAGATCATCGGCCGGCACCGAGGGTTCCGGCCGGGGCGTGACGTCGTCAACCCGCCGATGGTCGCGGCGAGGCGAACAGGCGGCGAACATCGGCGGACCCGGGTGGCGGAGGCCTCCACCCGGGTCGCGACCCTCAGTTGAACGGGTTGTCGTAGAACGCGCTGCGGGAGACCGGCGTGGCGGTCGAGCCGGAGAAGTGCAGTCCTTCGTAGACCAGCCCGATGTTCCGCACGACGCCCTCGTACGGCACGTCTTCGCTCACCACGCCGGAGAGGCCGTGCCCACCGCCGCAGACCTCCGGCCGGTAGCCGTCCTCGCGCAGGTACGACCGGTGGCGGGCGCCGTTGACGTTGACCGCCAGCCTGGTGCTCGTGTAGCTGGACTGGCGGCACAGCGTCAGGTCCAGCCGGTAGAGGGAGTTGCCGTCGTCGAACCGCACCGTGCCGACCAGGCGACCCACCAGGGTCTGGTAGCCGCTCGGCGAGTAGCCCTTGAGCTGGATGTCGACCGGCTGGGCGGGACCGTAGGTCGCCTGTGCGGGCGTGGCCGTCGACGAAACGCCGAGGAACACGGCGAACGTGAGGGCGAAGAGGGTGGTGAAGCGTCTGCGCAAGCCGCTGCTCCGAGGCATACGAGCACTCCTTGATCAGGATGGGCCGCGCTCACCCGGCGAACGCGGCGGATGGTGGTCGGAGCAGGGTGAACGCCGAACCTCCCCGCTCACCAGCCGCTGTCCAGGCGCAACCGTGAAGTTGGCCTGTTCGTGGCAGTGGCGTGCCCCCGCCGAGAGCCGGCGGCGCTCGCACGAGTGGACCGGGTTGCGGAACGTTGCGCAAAGACGTGCCGCGCGACGGGGCGTTTCGCGTCGGAATACCGCTGTGCCAACGCGCGGGGAGAGCGGTGGGGGCGCTCAGTCGTGGTCGAGCAGCGGCAGGGTGAGCCGGAAGCGAGCGCCTTCGCCGAGGGCCGTGTCCAGGTCGATGTCGCCGTCGTGCGCGCGGGCGAGGGAGCGGGCGATGGCCAGGCCCAGCCCGGCGTTGGCGCCGCCCGTGCGGTTGCGGGAGTGGTCGGCGCGGTAGAAGCGGTCGAAGACGCGGGTCGCCTGCTCGGCCGTCAGGCCCGGGCCCTCGTCGGCCACCTCCAGCACGGCGCGGCCGTCCGCCGTGCCGACGCCGATGCGGACGGTGCTGCCCGGCGGGGTGTAGGTGGCGGCGTTGCCGACCAGGTTGGCGACCACCTGGCGCAGGCGGTCCTCGTCGCCGTGCACCGGGGCCGGGCCGGGTGGTCCGGCGCCGTCGGGGCCGGTGAGCTCGACCGTCCGGGACGGGTCGAGGGCGCGCAGGTCGTGCCGGGCGTCGTTGGCGAGGGTGCGCAGGTCCATCGGGGCCGGGTCGAGCTGGCCTTCGGGCGCTTCGTCCAGCCGCGCGAGCAGCAGCAGGTCCTCGGTGAGGGCGGTGAGCCGGGTGGCCTCGCGGTCGATCCGGCGCATCGCCTCGTCCACGTCGGCGCGCCCGGGCATCGCGCCCATCCGGTAGAGCTCCGTCGAGCCCTTGATGCCGAACAGCGGCGTGCGCAGCTCGTGGCTGACGTCCGACAGGAACGTGCGCATGCGGGTCTCCGCCGCGGCCCGGTCGGCGAAGGCCTGTTCGAGCTGGCCCAGCATGGTGTTGAGCGACGCCGCGAGGTGCCCGACCTCCGTGGTCGGCGCGGCGAGGACGGGCACGCGCCGGGTGAGGTCGCCGTCGGCGATGGCGGCGGCGGTGTGCTCGATCCGGCGCAGCGGTCGCAGGCCGCGGCCGAGCGCGAACCAGCCGACCGCCGTCAGCAGCACGAGCAGCACGCCGCCGCTGACCAGGCTGGTCGTCCGGAGTCGGGCGACGGTGGCGTCGGCCTCGGCGAGCGGCGCGGCGGCGATCACCGTGCCGCCCCAGCCGGTGATCGGCCGGGCGACGGCGCGCCACCGCGCCGAGTCGCCCGCGGTGCGCAGGTCGACGGCGTCGCCATCGGTCGGGACGGCGCGCAGCTCGTCGGGCGCGGGCAACGTCGCGCCGTCGAGCCGGCTGGCGTGGATTCCGCCCGCCGGCTCGCCGTTCGCGTCCAGGTACACCAGGTACGGCGTGCCGACCAGTTCGAGGGCCGGGTCGAGGAGCTCGGGGTGGCGGGCGGTGTCCACGACCTCGGGCGGCCCGGTGGTCGACACGCCGGAGACGATCTCGGCGAACGAGCGCAGCTGGTCGTCGATCCGGGCGAGCTGGTAGCGCTCCAGCTGGTCGGAGACGACCGCCCCGACGAGGCCCAACCCGGCCAGCAGCAGGCCCGAGGTGAGCAGCAGCAGCCTGGCCCGCAGCGAGAACCGGCCCAGCACGCGCCTCACCCCGCCGGCTCCCGCATCACGTAGCCGACGCCGTGCACGGTGTGGATCAGCTTGGGATCCTCGACGTCGACCTTGCGCCGCAGGTAGGAGATGTAGGTGTCGACGATGCCCGCGTCGCCGCCGAAGTCGTAGCGCCACACCCGGTCGAGGATCTGCGCCTTGGACACCACGTGCCCGGCGTTCTCCATCAGGTAGCGCAGGAGCCGGAACTCGGTGGGCGAGACGCGGACGGGCCGTCCCGCCCGCGTCACCTGGTGCCCCTCGGCGTCGAGCGCGAGCGCGCCCACGGTCAGCACGCCGGCCTGGTGGCCCGAGGTGCGGCGCAGGATCGCGCGGATCCGGGCGATCAGCTCCTCCAGGTCGAACGGCTTGGTCACGTAGTCGTCCGCGCCGAGCGACAGCCCGGTGACCTTGTCGGCCTGGCGGTCCCGCGCGGTGAGGAAGAGGACGGGCACCGGACCGCGGTGGCCCTTCGCGCGCCGCTCACGCAGCCGCCGGACCACCTCGAACCCGTCCACGTCCGGCAGCATCACGTCGAGCAGCACGAGGTCGGGCGGCTCCGCGGTGGCCGCGGCGAGCGCCTCGGCGCCGGTCGCCGCGGACGTCACCCGGAACCCGGCGAACCTCAGCGTCGCGGACAGCAGCTCGCGCACGGTCGCCTCGTCGTCCACCACCAGCAGCGTCATCGCCCGATCCGGTCCGCCCACGCCGGCCAGGGTACGGAGGCCAACCTGAGGAACCGTCCCGTCCTGTGCACGGACGGGGTGTTCGTCGCCGCGCTCTTGGCCGGCTCGGGTGCTGAAGCGCTCGACCGGTGGGATCCTTCCGCATTTCCTCCGTCGCCCCTTATCGAGGGCCGGACTTGTCCGCAATGCCGCTTACGGTGGCGGCAGCCGATCAGGCCGCACCACCCCGTATGGATGACGAGGGAACGCGATGTTCAACCCAACCGATTTTCCCGAGCCCACCACTGTTTCCGTCAACGGTGTGGAACTCGAAGTCTTCGAAGCAGGCGGACAGAATGGCGGAGAGCCCATCGTGCTCTGTCACGGCTGGCCGGAGCACGCCTTTTCCTGGCGTCATCAGGTGCCCGCCCTCGTCGCCGCGGGCTACCACGTCATCGTCCCGAACCAGCGGGGTTACGGCAACTCGTCGCGTCCGACCGAAGTGACCGACTACGACATCGAACACCTGTCGGGTGATCTCGTCGCACTTCTCGACCACTACGGGTACGACGACGCCACCTTCGTCGGTCATGATTGGGGTGCGATGGTCGTCTGGGGCTTGACCTTGTTGCACCCCGACCGGGTGAACAAGGTGGTCAACCTGAGCTTGCCCTACCTCGAGCGCGGCGAGAAGCCCTGGGTCGAGGTCCTGGAAGAGGTGTTCGGCGGCGACTTCTACTTCGTCCACTTCAACCGACAGCCAGGCGTTGCGGACGCCGTGTTCGACGAGAACCCACTCCGGTTCCTCCGCAACCTGTACCGGAAGAACGTGCCTCCCGCGGCACCTCAACCGGGTATGGCGCTGATCAATCTCGCCAGGGCGGAGACACCGCTCGGCGAGCCCGTAATGAGCGACCGCGAACTGGCCGTCTTCGTCTCCGCTTTCGAATCGTCGGGGTTCACGGGCAGTGTGAACTGGTACCGGAACGTCGACCGCAACTGGCATTTGTTGGCGGACGTGGACCCGATCATCCGCCGGCCCGTCCTCATGCTCTACGGCGACCGGGACCCGGTCGCGAAATCCGCGAACCTGACCGACTTCGTGCCCGATGCGGAAGTGGTCACCCTGGATTGCGGTCATTGGATCCAGCAAGAAGAGCCGGAAGAAACCAACCAGGTGATCTTGGCGTGGCTGAAGCGGCAGGGTTCCTAGGCCCGAGGGCGTTCCGAGGTCCGGCGCGCCCCGCTGTTCTTCGTCACCGGACCCGGGCGTGAACCACCCGGCGAAAGGCGACGGGCAGGAGGCGACGGGCAGGAGCCCAGCACCCTGCCCGTCCCTCTCCCGGCCCGTGTCCGTCCCGCGAACGCTGGTCGGGCTGTTCTCGGCCAACCCCTTCGCCGCTCGGGCGTCCTGTTGGCATGACGTCGACTTCAGAAGGCCATGCGTCCGTCACCGATCCGGCTCGGTCCAACGCGTACGACAGCATCGCCGAGGGTTACGCGGCCGAGAACGAGACCAGCCTCTTGAACGCGTACTACGAGCGGCCCGCGATGCTGGAGCTCGCCGGGGACGTGACCGACCGGCGGATCCTCGACGCCGGCTGCGGCTCCGGGCCCCTGTTCGCGGCGCTGCGCGATCGGGGCGCTGCCGTGACCGGCATCGACGCGAGCGCAGGCATGCTCGAGCTGGCCCGACGGCGGCTGGGCGCCGACGCGGACCTGCGGATCGCCGACCTGGCCGACCCGCTGCCCTTCCCCGATGGCGCGTTCGACGACGTCATGGCATCCCTGGTGCTGCACTACCTGGAGGACTGGGGGCCGACACTGGCCGAACTGCGACGCGTGCTGACACCCGGCGGACGGCTCATCGTCTCGGTCGAGCACCCGTTCGCCATCACCCTGCTGCAGCGCCTGGCCGGGGACAAACCCGACTACTTCCAGACCCGCAACCGGGTCGAGGAGTGGACGATGGGCGGGCAGACCGCGCGGCTGAGCTTCTGGGACCGCCCGCTGCACGCGATGACCGACGCCTTCACCGCGGCTGGTTTCCGCATCGACGTCATCAGCGAGCCGCCGCCCGCGCCCGCGGCCCGCGACCTGTTCCCCGAAGAGTTCCAGCGGTTCGCGGGCACGAGCTTCCTGGCCTTCCTGTTCTTCGTCCTGCGGGCCGGCTAGCCGGCCGTGAGCCGCCGGTCCCTCAGTCCCCGCAACCCCTTCACCCCGCGTCGTGGCGTGCGGGGCGTCCGGCCACGGGGCCCGCTCGACGCGGCCGACAGGTCACCGCGTGGTCTGGTCGACCGGCCGGAGCCGTGCGCGGAGGTCGACGAGCAGGCTGCCCGAGAACCCCGCCGCGGCGCCGGCCACGAGCCCCAGGCCGAGCGCGACCAGCGGGTCCGCCGCCAACCGCGCCTCCAGGACGGAGAACGTGAACCCGAACGCGGCGATGTCCAGCTCCACCGACACCCGCGACAGCAGCGCCGCCCCGCCCAGCGCCGCTCCCACCACCGGCGCGAGCCACACCGAGACGCGCGCGGCACGGCGCAGCGGCCCGCCGTCACGACCACCCGACCGCGCGGCGACGGCGCCGAGACCCAGCAGCACGACCACCGCGACCCACGCCAGAGGCCCGCCGGGCGTGGGCGGCCCGACCGCGTCCAGGACGCACGAGAGCGCGCCGTCAGAGATCAACGTCCACGGCACGCCCAGCCCGAGCGACAACGCGCCGAGCACCACCAGCGGCAGCCCGAGCAGCACCGCACCGGCCGCCGCGGCCCCGGCGAACACCCACGCGACGAGCAGGCACACGACCGTGAGCGCGACCATCGTCCACACCACGCCCCGCACGGCCACCCGGAACCTCGTGACCAGCCAACACACTCCGACGACCGCGAGCACCCAGCCCACCGCGCCCGCCGCGGCGGGCCAGACCGGCACGGCGAACCCGGCGCCGAGCGCGTCGAGGGCCCCACCCCGGCCGAACGGACCCGTCGCCGGCATCCCGCAGGCGGACGCCCCGGACCCGCCGCCCGTCGCACCGCCCGGCAGCGCCACCGTCCCCCGGGCCGACCACGCCACCGCGGCCAGCCCCGCCGGGAACGCCACCACCGCCGCCGCACCGCGGCCGAGCAGGCCGTCCCGACGACGCAGCAGCAGCCACCCCAGCACCACCGCACCCACCAGCGAGACACCCAGCGGCACCACCGCGATGCCACCCCGCACGGCGAACGGCAGGTCACCGGCCGCAACCGCGCCGAACTCCGCCGAGCCGCCCGCGGCCAGGGCGACCACGGCCGCCGTCAGCCGGCCGAACCCGCCGACCCGGTCGGCGTCCAGCAGGAACAGCCCGGCCGCGGCGACCCCCGCCATGGCGCCCAGTGCCGCGACCGCCGCCACCACACCCCGGTACACCTCCCGCAACGCGACCATCACACGTCACGACGGTGGAAGACGACGAACGCGGCGGCCAGCACCGCGGCGACACCGAGGCACATCCCGCCCAGGTTCAGCCAGGGGTGCGGGTGGGCGGGGTCGGGCGCCGTCGCGAGCACCGCGACGGCGCCCTTGCTCGGCCAGAAGTCGAGCAGGCCCTGGAGCCACGACGGGAACAGCCCCGACAGCGCGGGCACCAGGAACACGATCCCCACCAGAGTGGCGAGCGCACCCGCCGTGGCGCGCATGATCGTGCCGAGCCCGATCGCGAGCAGCGCGATCGCCGCGAGGTAGAGCCCGCCGCCCGCCACGGCGGGGAGCACGCCCGGGTCGCCGAGCCGCGCGTGCGGCACGCCCTGCCCGGCGAGCAGCGCCTGGCCGAGCAGGAACGCGGCGAACATCAGCGCCTGGCCCGCCACCACGGCGACGGCGGCGGCCACCGCCACCTTGGCCGCCAGCAGCCGGCGCCTGCGCGGCGCGGCGGCCAGGGACGTCCGCACCAGGCCGGTCGCGTACTCGGAGGTGACGACCAGGATGCCGAGCACACCGATGATCAACTGGGCGACGACGTACGTGGTCAGGCTGAGGTTCGTCGGATCCCACGCCAGCCGGTCCGCGGCGGGACGAGGTCGCGTACTCCTCGCCCGCCGCGCCCATCGAGAGGAACGTGATGCCGAGCCCGACCGCGAACAGGCACGCCAGCGCGTACCAGGTGGAACGCAGGCTGCGGAGCTTGACCCACTCCGCGTGCAGGGCGTGGCCGAACCGCACCCGGGTCACGAGCCCGCTCATGCCGCCGCCCCCTGGTACTCGACGCTGTCCCTGGTCAGCTCCATGAACGCGTCCTCGAGAGAGGGCCGCTGCGGTGTCAGCTCGCTGAGCACGACGCCGTGGTAGGAGGCGAGCTTGCCGATCTCCTCGCTCGTCAGGCCGGACACGACCAGCGAGGATTCGGGCCCTTCCCGCACGGTGGCGCCGGACGCGGTCAACCGCAGCGCGAACGCGGCCGGCTCGGGCGTGCGGACGAGCACGGTGCCCTCGCCGCTGCCGCGCAGGAACTCGCCCATGCCGGTGTCGGCGATGAGCCGGCCACGGCCGATCACGACGAGGTGGTCGGCGGTCTGCGCCATCTCGCTCATGAGGTGGCTGGAGACCAGCACCGCGCGTCCCTCGCGGGCCAGGGACCGCATGAAGTCCCGGATCCAGCGGATGCCCTCGGGGTCGAGCCCGTTCACCGGTTCGTCGAAGATCAGCGCGCGCGGGTCGCCCAGCAACGCCGCCGCGATGCCGAGCCGTTGGCGCATGCCGAGCGAGAACCCGCCCGCTCGCTTGCCCGCCACGCCTTCGAGCCCGGTCCGGGCGAGCACCTCGTCGACCCGCCGCCGGGGCAGGCCGTTGCTCACGGCGAGCGCCAGCAGGTGGTCGTACGCCTTGCGGGAACCGTGCACGGCGCCCGCGTCGAGCAGCGCGCCGACCTCGGTCAGCGGCACGGGCAGGTCGCGGTAGCGGCGTCCGCCGACCGTGGCCGAACCGCTCGTGGGCGCGGCCAACCCCAGGATCACCTTCATGGTCGTGGACTTGCCCGCGCCGTTCGGCCCGAGGAACCCGGTCACCTGCCCGGCCTGGACGGTGAACGACAGGTCGTCCACCACGGTGTCGGGCCCGTACCGCTTGGTCAGGCCCCGCACGTCGATCATCGTCATGGGTCCGAGCCTGGCGCGCCGGCCTGGCCGAACCCTGGGTGCGCCTGGGAGAACCCTGGGAATTTGACGCACCCGACCGTGCGCCGCGCACCGTCGCCGCGGCGCACTCACAGGGAACACCCAGGACCGGTCGGCGCTAGGTGGTGGTGAGCAGGTGTGCCGGCACCGCGTCCGCCAACGCCCGGTAGCCGGTGGGGTTGAGGTGCAGGTGGTCGCCGCTGTCGTAGGCGGCCCGGAGCCTGCGTGGTTGGGCGGGGTCGCGGACCGCCTGGTCGAAGTCGATCACGGCGTCGAACCGGCCACTGGTGCGGATCCAGGTGTTGACCGCCTGCCGGGCCTGGTCGTGGTGGCCCGCGGCGTCGTCGTAGCCGTTGCCGCCGAACGGTGTGATCGTGGCGCCGTAGACGCGGATGCCCTGGGCGCGGGACTGGACGATGATCTGGTCGTAGGCGTCGATCAGTTCGGTGGCGACCTGGCGCTGACCGGCGTCGGTGGCAGGGGATCCGCCGATGTCGTTGACGCCCTCGAAGACCAGCAGCCACCCGATCCCGCTCTGCGCCAGCACGTCGCGGTCCAGGCGGGACAGCGCGGTCGGACCCAGGCCGCCCCGGAGCACGCTGTTGCCGCCCGCGGCCTGGTTGATCACCGCGACGTCCGCCGTGTCCGGCTGGGACTGGAGCCTGGCCAGGAGCAGGTCGGGCCAGCGGTTGTTGCCGTTGGTGGTGGAACCCCGCCCGTCGGTCAACGAGTCGCCGAGCACGACTACGGAGGCCGTGGTCGGACCGGACAGAACCTCGACGCCGCTGAGGAAGTACCAGTGGTCAGTGGGTGTGGAGCCGGACATCGTGTCGGCGCGGACGTGGTCGCCGGCCAGCAGGTGCGAGGTGGTGCGCGAGCCGGGGTGCGAGGTGATGCTGGTGGAGGCCTGTCCCTGTGCCAGGTACGCCGTCACGGTCAGGTTCGCCTGGGCCGCGAGGGGGAAGGAGATCGGGTCGGAGACCGTTTGAGCACCCTTCTGGATGGTCGTGGACGTCTTGCCGTGGAAGGTGACCTGGCGTGATGTGCCCGGCTCGATGGCGTTGACGCCGGCCTGGCCGCCGCGCGGCTGGGCGACGGTGACGGCGGTGATGGGCAGCGGCGCGCCGCCGAAGGCGTTGGAGAACCGCAGCCTGAGCTGGGTGCCGCCGACGGACACGCGCACGGTCTGGCGCAGGGTGGCGTTGGCCATGACCACGCCGTTCTGGGTGAACGGCGCGGGTGGCATGTTGGACGACTCGGTCAGCTGGGGCATCGACGCCCACGTGTGCACCCAGCGTTCGGCGGACGACGGCTCCGGGCCGATCGCCTGCGACGCCACCACGAGGGCCGCCGCTGCGGCCAGGCCGATGGTCGACGAGGTCCTGCTCATGATCCTCCTTCGCACTGCCGGTCGGTGGGAACCCGCGTGGGTTCCCGCCGACCGGGCGTGGGGTGATCAGCGGGTGGTGCAGGTCGGGGCCATGCCGGTGCCGACACCCGTGCCCTGGAAGCCGAACTCGGTGGACTGGCCGGCGGCGAGGCGGCCGTTGTGGCTGACGTTGGTCCACCGGACGGCGCCGGTGTCGCCGTCGCGTTCGGCGTTCCAGGCGTTGGTGACGGTCGCGCCGGGTGGCAGGGTGAGCGTCACGGTCCAGCCGTCGACGTCGGACGATCCGGCGGTGACCTTCACGGTGGCGGTGAAACCGCCGTTCCACGAGTTCAGGGACGCGGACGCGGTGCACCCGGCCGGACCGCCCGGCGTCGTGGTCGTGGTCGTGGTGCTGGTCGGCGTGGTGGTGGTCGTCGTCGGATCGTCGGGCGAGGCCCGGTGGCTTTCCGGTGGGCCGAGGTAGCTGTACTTCAGGCCGCCGGTGTCGACCACCAGTTTCTGCAGCACGGCCGTGGGGTCGACGGCCCAGAACTTCAGGGTGTGCACGCCGGGGGACGAGACGGTGAACGTGGTCGACGTGCGGTTGACGGCCTCCAGGGCGTTCATCTCCCAGCCCTTGTTCATGGCCGTGTCGTCGGACCCGGTCGCCGTCGTGGTGTTGACCGTCTTCGGCGCCTGGTCGTCGATCGACATCGCGTACTCGACACCGGCGCCGGGCCGGACGTTGTTGCGCGGCGACAGGTGGGCCCACACCGTGACCGGTCCGGTGGTGGTGAGGGTGACCTGGTACTCCAGGCGCGCGCCCGCGCCGCCCGGTGTCTGGTCGCGGGCGGTCACCGGGCTGGGCCGCATGCCCGACCCGGTGCGGCCGATGTCGGGCAGGTGCGACCACGAGACGCCGTTGCCGTCGACGGCCCTGGTGTAGTGGTCGGCCTCGATGGAGACGTAGCCGTTCGCCTCCACGAAACCCGACGGCGGCGCGGCGGGCTTGTTCACCACCGCCTGCACGGTGACGGTGCGGCCCGCGCCGGTGACGGTGATCGGCACCGTCGTCTTCCCGGTGGGCGCCCGGGACCAGTCGACCTCGAGCGTGGCGCGGGTCTGCTTGGTGACGGTGCCGCTGGCCGGGGTCGCGGTCAGCCACGGCACGGACGGCGTGATCCGGTAGGTGAACGAGGCGGCGCCCCGGTTGAACACCTCGACGTGCTGGGCGGGCTGGGTCTGGTACGGGCTGAACTCGGGCAGCACCGGCTGCTCGGTGGCGTTGGGCCACCAGTTCAGCGATCCGTCGATCGCCACTCCCATCGACGCCGCCGCCGGCACGGTGACGCGCTGCACCGCCGGGTAGATCTGGTCGGGCTCCGGCGGTTCCTGCCAACTGGCGTTGTTGCCGTAGCGGACCTTGTCGCCGTAACCGAACTTGGTCTGCGTCTGCCAGCCGGTCCACTTCCCGCCGGCGAGGGTGTTGTTGTAGTGGTCGGACATCGCCACGTCGTCGGCGAGGCGTGCCTCGGCGGTCGCGGCGAGGTCGTTGGTGGCCGCCCGGCCTTGTGAGGCGTACCAGCGGTTGAGGAACTGCGCCTCGCGCAGGGCGTACAGGTTGCCGGTGGCCTTCGCCGGGTAGAGCACGAGCTGGTGGTAGGCGTCCTGGTCGGCCGCGGGCAGCGTGCGGCCCACCGCTTGGGCCCGGGCCGCCAACGCCTCCCACTCCGCCGTGACCCGGTCCAGCTCGCCGTAGTTCTCGATGCTGTACGGCGTCATCGCGTCGTCGGTGGTGATCGCGCCGGCCGCGTTCCTGGTGTAACGCCGGTTGGTCGCCTCCGGCTTGCGACGCGCTTGGAGCTGTCCGTACGCGTGCAGCACGTCGGCGATCGCGGGCGCGGCCTGCTCGCCGAAGTTCTGGGCGGCGTACTGCCGGGTCCACTCCTCGACGCCGTCGGCGGGGATGGCGGCGGGGTTCCAGGCGTAGTCGAGGAAGAACTGGGTGGGCGCTTCCTCGTTCTTCAGGTCGCCGACGTTGACCACCCACAACCGGTCGATGCCGCTCTGGTACGACAGGTCCAGCTGTTCGCGGGTGTTGGCCAGGTTGATCGTGTCGACCCACTTGTAGTTGCGACCGCCGCCGACGTAGTCGAAGTGGTAGTACAGGCCGTACCCGCCCGACCGCGGCGCCAGTGCGGGATCCGGGACCTTGCGCATGTTGCCCCAGTTGTCGTCGGCGAACACCACCGTGACGTCGTCGGGCGGGCGCATGCCGCGGTCCCAGTAGCGCTGGACTTCCTTGTAGAGCGTGAAGACCTGCGGGATCCGGTCGAGCGGTGCGCTGCTCTCGCGGTCCAGGATCCGGCGTTGGCTCGCGATGATGTTCTGCATGAGCTCGACGCCGTCGCCGTCCGGCAGGCTGGTGTCGCCCTCACCGCGCATTCCCAGGGTCACGACGCCTTCGAACTTCTCCCGCTCCATGCGCTTGACGCCGTCGGCCCAGTAGTTCTCCACGGCGGTGGCGTTGCGCACGAAGCTCCACTCGCCGTTGCCGCCGTAGCGGGTGGGGTTGCGCTTCCACTCCTCGATGCCGCGCATCATCGGCGCTTCGTGCGAGGTGCCCATCACGACGCCGTACCGGGTGGCGGTGGCGTGGTTCTCGGGATCGTCCTCGGCGAACGCCCGGCCCCAGACCGCGGGCCAGAGGTAGTTGGCCTTGAGGCGCAGCATGGCCTCGAAGACCTTCTCGTAGTACAGCCGGTTCAACCCACCGGCCTGGCCGGGCGCGAGGCCGGGGCCGAACGTCGCCCGTGCCCACCGACCGGTGGAGGGGTTCTCGTCGTTGATGAACACACCCCGGTACTTCACCGCCGGCGTGCCCTGGGAGTGGCTGCCCGGACGGACGTACAAGGCGCTGTGCTTGCGGGCCGGCACGTCGTCGAAGTAGTGCCACGGCGACACCCCGATCCGCCGCGACACGTCGTAGACGCCGAAGATCGTGCCCCGCTGGTCGCTGCCCGCGATCACCAGCGCCCGGCTCACCCCCGCCACGGGGTTCTCGACCACCTGTTGCAGCGAGGTCTCCCACTTGCCCCGGATCCGGGTGACGTCGAGCTTCCCGGCGGACGCCAACCCGTCGATCAGCGCGCTGCGGCCGAGAGTGCCGACCAGCACCACTTCGCCGGACGCCGGCGTGCCCGTGGAGACGGTCGGTCGCACGCCGGTGACGCGTTCCACGTCGGTGCGCAGGTCGTTCACCACCCGCACCACGCCCGGGAAGTCGCCGCCGCTCACGAACAACGGCGCGGCCCTGCCGTTCGCGGCGAGCGTGAACCCGCCGTCCACCGGGGCGAACGAGAGGTAGTCGCCTTCGGCAGCGGCCGACGCGGCCGGCGCGCGGGCGGTCATCACGACCGCCGGCGCCACCGCCGCGAGGACCACCAAGCCGAGGATCGCGGACACGACTGGTGAGCGGCTCATGAGCGGACCTCGTAGGTGACCAGGGAGCGAGCGGGGATCGTGGAGGTGAACGCGCCGCCGCTGATGGCGACGGGGGTCTGCGCGGCGGTGTTGTTCGAGCCGTTGGTGAGGTGCGGGACGGCCTGCGTGCCGGTGCCCGTGCCGCGCAGGGTGACGGGCACGGAGACGGCCGAGCGGGTGGTGTTCAGCGCGACGACGGCCGGCGAGCCGTCGGTGTTGCGGAACGCGGCGACCTTCACGTCGGCGTTGGCGGCGGTGGCGGCGACCCTGGTCGCGCCGGGCCGGATGTAGCGGCTGTAGTTGGCCAGCGCCCACAGCCGGGACGAGGTCTGGAACGAGTCGCCGCTCAGCCGGATCAGCGGCGAGTTCGCGGTGCTGTTCGCCGCGCCCCACCAGTGCAGGAACGCGCTGACGTTCGCCGAGGTCAACGCGGTCATCGTCCGGTCTGCCCAGGTGTAGCCGGACCCGGCCGACCCGTCGTCCCACGCGGTGGTGAACGGGTCGAAGTCGGCCCACTCGGTCATCCACGTGGGCTTGGCCGTCTGGGTGAACGGCGTGGTGGGCGGGGAGCTGTAGCCGTGCCCGCCGGCCACGTCGAGCGCGGAGAACGCCGCGCCGTCCCGGGCGATGGTGTTCACCATGTCGTTGCCGTGCCGCCAGCCCATGGCGTCGCAGCACACGATCTTGAGGTCGAGGCCGTTGGCGCGCAGCCGCGAGTCGAGCACCTTGACGAAGTCCGCCGCCTGCGCGCCGTTGACGATCATGCTGGAGTAGGTGGTGGTCAGCTCGGGCTCGTTCACGAAGCCCAGGTGCGTGATCGGCACCCCGGAGTCCCGGTTGAGCTGCACGTACTTGACCAGGTAGTCGGCGTACGCCCGCCGCCAGTCGCCACTGGCGCAACTCGCGCCGGGCATGCCGCACAGCGTGCCGCCGTTGGTTTCGTCGCCGTTGGTCTTCATGTAACCGGGCGCGCTCCACGCGTCGGCGTAGATCGTGCGCACGCCGTAGGCCATGGCCTCCTTGGACAGCCACACCTGGCCCCGGTCGGTGCCGTCCCACCGCCACTGCGGCGGGGTGCTCGGGCCGCTGGGGGCCGTCGGCGCGACGGTGTTGGCCGCGCCGGAGTCGATCAGGTTGCGCAGGATGCTGAAACCCGCGCCCCGGCTCCGGTCGAACAGCAGGTCGAGCACCTTGCGCTGGTTGGCGGCCGACAGGCCCAGCGCGCCGCCGAGCACCTTGGCCTGACCGAACGCCTGGGAGAAGCCGAAACCGTCGACGCGCTGGTACGTGGTCGCGGTGTCCACCGTGACGGAGGTGGCCGCCCAGGCGACCGGCGCGCCGACCGGCGTCACGGCCGCCGCCACGACCAGCGCCGCGGCGACGGCGCGGAGCCGTCGCCGTTGGAACATCGTCTGGAACATCGTCGTCCCTCCGAGTCGCTCCCGCCCGTTGCGGAAGTTAGGGACGCGGAACGGAGGAGGGCAACCACGGCGAAAGTGCGGAGAACGGGGACGAGAGGACGAGTCCGCAGGTCGAAAGCTTTCGATCAACTATGGAAACGCTTCGGGACTTCACTCGTTCGGCGCAGCCGGGTTTCGGTATGTGGACTCACTTCGGCGGCGCGGTGCTGTCGCGGACGATGAGGGTGGTGGCCAGCTCGACCCGGGCCTGGTCGGGCGTCCGGCCCGCGGCCAGGGTCAGGACCAGCTCGGCGGCGGCGGCGCCCATCTCGACCATCGGCTGCCGCACGGTGGTCATCGGCGGCCCGCACCAGCGCACGGCCGGTATGTCGTCGAAGCCGACCACGCTGAGGTCCTCGGGGATGCGCAGGCCCGCCTGCCGGGCCGCCTCGTAGACGCCCAGCGCCTGGAGGTCGTTGCCGCACAGCACGGCGGTGGGCGGGTCGGGCAGCCGCAGCAGCTCGCGGGCGTGGTTGAACCCCTCCTCGAAGGCGAACCACTGCCCGATGCGCACCAACCGCTCGTCCAGCGGCACGCCGTGCTCGGCCATCGCCGCCCGGATGCCGCCGAGCCTGGCCCGTGCGCACATCCGCTCGGGTGGGCCGGCGATGACGGCGATGCGCTGGTGGCCGAGGGAGAGCAGGTGCCGGGCCGCCGCGATGCCGCCGCTCCAGTTGGCCGCGCCGACCGACGGCACGGAGTGCTCCGGCTCGCCCGTCGGGTCCAGCGCCACCAGCGGGATGCCGCTCGTGGCCAGCAGGCCGTGCTGCTCGCTGGTGAAGCCGAGGTGCACGACGACCACGCCGTACGGCTGCCGCGACAGCAGGTCGTGCGCCCAGGACCGGCCGGTCGCCGACTGGCGCGCGGCGTCGGTGAAGCCGACGGCCAGCCGGTGCGCGCCCGCGACCCGCTCCACACCGTGCATGACCTCGACCGCCAGGTAGCTCTGCATGCCGAAGAAGACGACCTCCACGTTCGGCGCCCGCACGACCGCCTCCGGCCGCCGGTAGCCGTGCTCCCGCAGGGCCGCCTCCACCCGTCGCCGGGTCGTCACCGCCACACCCGGACGCCCGTTGAGCACCTTCGACACCGTCGGCGCGGACACGCCGGCCAGCCGCGCGACCGCCGCGACGGTCAGCTCGCCACGCCTGCGCCCACGCGGTCGCGCGTGCGCCGGCGGACGCTCCTTGGCCTGCGGCTTCCGCATCGCGTCCACCTCGTCGAGCAGCCGGGTCCGGACCGCCTCCGCCTCGCGGTCGGCCGCGGGACCGGCGGGCACCGTCTCGGTCAGGTACCGCCGCTTGCCCGAGTCGGGGTCGACCCCGGCGTACACCCTCACCCGCAACGACCCGCTCGGCAGCCGTTCGACCTCGCCACGCGCCTGCCGCCGTGCACCGGGAGTTCCCATGGAGCCACGGTACCGAAAATATAGCTCCACGGCGACCGGTGATTAGCTCCACGGAATCGATGCTCTCCACGCGCCGGATTGGCGACTTGTCAGCGCGCCTAAGAGGGTTCGGCTCGCAGTGGGACCCGTGGGGAGAGGACGCACCATGCCCGGAACCACCACCCACGACGGTTACGGTCACGCCGCGCACGCCGAGACGGGGACCGCCGCCACGACTCCGACACGAGCTACGACCAGGGCGCGAAGGCCTGGGACGTCGGCCGCACGCGCCAGTGCCGGCGCGACTGCTCGGGCTACGTCGGCATGGCGTGGCGCCTGGGCTGCGACCCGGCGACCTGCTCAACGACCGGGTGAACGACGGCGGCGGGCGCCACCCGTACCACGCGATCCTGTTCGGCGGCTGGGAGAACTCGGCCAAGACCTCGTTCTGGTGCTACAGCTTCGGCTCGCCGCCGATCGACAAGGTCACCGGTGCGTCGTTCAGCCGGTCGTCGCTCTCGGGCCACCCGACGTCGCACTACCGGGCGTTGCGCTACCGCGAGATCGTGGACGGCGGCGTCTACTTCGGACACAACGCCGAGGGCGGGCTGCTGCGCTACAGGGACTCGAACCCGTACGACGGCAGCGGCGCGGACCTGAGCGGCCCGGACACCGTGGACCCGCAGGGCTGGTCGCAGGTGCTGCTGTCCGCGCAACCGGGCACGGTCGCCTGATCGCGTCCCCGGCCGCGGGCCTCGCACCGCGGCCGGGGACGTCCGTCGATACTGTGGGTCACGTGCCACGAAACCGCCTGTACCGCGACGGCACGCTCGCGGAGGAGGACTTCCCGCTCGCCGACGTGCCCCGGCTGCTGCGGGACGAGGACGCCGTCGTCTGGCTCGACCTGTGCGGCCCGACCGAGTCGGACCTGGCGGTCATAGCGGGCGAACTGGGCTTGCACGAGACGTCCGTGGAGGACGCCCTGGAGCACCACGAGCGGCCCAAACTTCACCAGTACGACACGCACCTGCTCGTGAACGCGTACGCGGTGACCCTGGACGAGGCGTCGGGCCGGTTGACGACGGCGGAGCTGTCGGCGTTCGTGACGCCGCGGGCGTTGATCACGGTCCGCAACGACGACCGGTTCGACGTGGACGCCCTGACCAGGCGGTGGGACGAGTCGTCGAGCCTGGCCGGCAGCGGGGTCGGCTTCCTGCTGCACGGGCTGCTGGACGTCGTCGTGGACAGCCACTTCGACGCCGTGCAGGCGCTGGACGACCACGTCGAGGGCTTGGAGGACCTGGTGTTCGCCGAGCGGCCGGACGACCCCGACATGCAGCGGCGGGCGTTGGCGATGCGGAAGTCGCTGGTGACGCTGCGCCGGGTCGTGCTGCCGATGCGCGAAGTGCTCAGCGGCCTGATGCGCCGCGACCACGCCGCGGTGGACAGCCGGATGACGCCCTACTACCAGGACGTCTACGACCACGTGCTGCGTGCGTCGGAGTGGACGGAGTCGTTGCGGGACATGGTCGCCACCATCCGCGACATCCAGCTCAACCTCCAGGGCAACCGGCTCAACCTGATCATGAAGAAGGTGACCGGGTGGGCCGCGATCATCGCCGTGCCGACCGCCGTGACCGGCTTCTACGGCCAGAACGTCCCCTACCCGGGCTTCGACGAGGTGTGGGGCTTCTGGGTCTCCACGGTGACCATGCTCCTGCTGTCCGCCGGGCTGTACGCGCTGTTCAAGCGACGCGACTGGATCTGAACGACCGGCGCGCGGGAGGATGGTCGGCGAAGGGGGTAGACATGACGGAGCAGGGTGATCGTCAGACGCCGGGTGTCGAGGCGTTGACGGACAAGATCAGGCAGCTCGTGCACGAGGGCAACACGCGCCGGGTGGTCGTGCGCAACGGCAACGGCGAGCCGGTGCTCGACATCCCGGTGACGGCCGGCGTGGTGGCCGCGGTGGCCGCGCCGATGGTGACGGCCGTGGCGGCGTTCGCGGCTCTCGCGGGCCCGTGGTCGGTCGGCGTGGAGCGCCCGGAGCCCACCGCACCGACCGAAGCCGAACCGGACACGGGCACGGGCACGACCGACAGCACCGGTGCCGCTGCCGCCGAGACCGAGACCGTCGACGCCACTGAGAGCGACACCGGCACCGACACCGTGCCGCCCGTGAAGGGCTGAGGACCGAGCCAGGGCGACCCTGGACCCAAGAGGCGGTGGCCGCGCGATGTCGTCCACCGCCTCTGGCGACTCCGGGGCCGCGTGGTGCGGTGGGGCATCGGGGGAGTGCGTCCGATGTGGAGGTCCACAACGGACGACGGCGGCGGGTCGGTCGTCGGCAGTCGACTCGTGGCGGCGGGGGTGGGCGCGAGGTCTCATGTGACCGGTCAAGCCGCGCAATCCTGGCGCGCGCCGGAGCGCCGAGTCAACCGAAGTGGCGCGGGGACGCGGGGTCGGCCGCCCTTTTCGGGTCCGGTGCTTCGGAGGTGCGCAGGTCGTGGCCGGGCGGTTCCGGAGTGTCGTCTCCGACGGCGCGCGTGACCGTTAACCGCACTCTGTGGAGAACCTGTCGGCCGAGTTAACGTGAAGATCGTCCGGTTGGCCGTCGACCGCGACCTCTATATGTCCTCTATATCTCCATGTTATGGCGGCACTGCCGCGCGCCGGTAGTTCACCGGCGTTCACGGGCCCGTTCGGCTCGATTTGACACCCCTTCAAGGGGTCGCTAGCTTGCCGCGCCGGACAATGTGAACAGCGTTCTCGTTCAGGGTTTTGAGACGGATTTGTCAGCGTGCTGCGCCAATCGGCTGATTGTGATCGACAAGCCGCGTTGCCAAGGTGGTCGGTGCTGAGGAACGGGAACGACTCGATACCTGTTGGAGATTGACGAGCCCGTTCGACGATCGGCAGCCTCCGAGATCTGCGCAGATCAGGGAGGTTCCGGCACACCCTCCAGTACTGGAGCGGTGTGCGCAGTACCGTGACGCGTGGTCCGCCGGCCGCGCGCGAACTTCCATCGAGGACAACGGCAGTGAATACGATCTCCTGTCCCAGGGGCCCGTTCACCGCCGTTCCCGAGCTATTCGGGAACGCGGTGCGCGGGGCGGACAAACGTGAGGCGGGCACTACCGGCGGTAACTCGGGTGGCGCGGTCGACACCGCGCCACCGGGCGTCACGCCGAGTCGTGCGCAGCGGTCGCACCCGTGGCACGTGTCGCGCTCGACACGTGCGCCACGTGCGGCGCGACCCTTCTCCTAGCGCCCCCGCGCGAATTCCGGCACCCCGCGTGCGTCGCGGGTGAAATGTGTCCGAAAGCCTCGGCTCACGTCCTGGTTCGTGAGCCGCCCACGCCTGTCCGGGCGGTAGTGGCGAATGCGGTCCCGCACGAGGTTTTCCCGTGCCGCCGGACCGGGTCCATTCCGAGTCAACGCCCCGGTGGGTGTCCGATGAACGAGGAACGAGGGCAGAGCCATGCTTGTGAACGAACACGGCGGGGAAACACCCCTGGCCCACGTCGCCGAACGCTGCCACGCGCTCATCGGCGTGCTGCGCGAACGCGGGGTCGGCGACGACGACCGGGTCGTGCTGTCGGCGCGCAACTCCGACGACTTCGTGGTGCTGCTGTTCGCGCTGATGGAGCTGGGCGTCTCCGTCGGCCTGGTCGACCCCGGCCTGCCGCCCGCGCAGTCCGCCGAGCACGTGGTCGACTCCGGCGCCCGCTGGTTCGTCACCGACGCCGACCAGGCCGACCCCGCGTTCGACCGCATCGCGGCCGGCCTGCTCGACCTGCGGGGCCTGGTGAAGACGGCGCGCGACCTGCCGGTGGCCGAGGTCCCGGAGCTGACCTTCGCCAAGTGGGGCCGACGGCGTGACGCGCTCGTGGTCTGGAGTTCCGGCAGCTCCGGCAAGCCCAAGGGCGTCGTGCGCTCCGGCGCGTCCGTGCTGCGCAACGTCGAGCGCACCCAGGCCCGCATGGGCTACGTCGAGTCCGACGTGCTGCTGCCGCTGCTGCCCTTCACCCACCAGTACGGGCTGTCCATGCTGCTGCTCTGGTGGCACGCCCGCGCCACGCTGGTCATCGCGCCGAGCAGGCGCGTCGACCAGGCGTTGGACGTGATCGCCCGGCAGCGCGTGACCGTCGTGGACGCCGTGCCCGCCACCTACGACACGATGCTGCGCGTCGTCGCCCGCCGCGACACCCGCGCCCTGGGTTCGGTGCGGATGTGGTGCGTCGGCGGCGAACCGCTGCGCGACGAGCTGCGCACCCGCTTCGAGACCCGCTTCGACGCCACGCTGCTGGACGGCTACGGCAGCAGCGAGGCGGGCAACATCGCGCTGTCCTCGACCGAGGACCCGACCTACTGCGGCACGCCGCTGGACGGCGTCGCGGTGGAGGTTCGCGACCCGCTCGGCAACCGGGTGCCGCCGGGCGAGATCGGCGAGGTCGTGGTCCGCACCCCCGACATCATGGTCGGCCTGCTCGAACCCGGCGGACGCGTCCGCGAGGTGGAGCGGCAGGAGTTCCACACCCGCGACATCGGCTACCTCACGTCCGCCGGGCAGCTGCGCGTGCTGGGCCGCAAGTCGGCCGTGCACCGCTTCGGCCACACGCTCTACCCCGACGCCATCGCCGAGAAGGCGGGCGCGTGCGGCGCGCCCGTGCGCGTGATCCCGGTCGAGGACGAGCAGCGCGGCACCCAGCTCGTGTTCGTGATCACCGACCCGGCCGAGCAGCCCGTGGCGCACTGGAAGCGCGCCGTGTCCCGGTTCGTCGCCGCGCACGAGCAACCCAACCGCGTGGTCGTGCTCAAGGAACTCCCGCTCAACGGCAACGGCAAGGTCGACCTCCAGGCGTTGCGCGACATCGCCGCCTCGACCGTGGCCCTCGAAGGCGTCAAGGGCGTGTTCCCCCGCGGGCACGGCGACGCCGACCCGTCGGCCATCCCGTTTCCCGACCGGCTGGCCCGGCTCACCGATCTCGCCCAGCTGCTGCGCGAACGCCGCACCGAGGTGATGTCCCTGCTCACGCAGGTGATGAGCTACAAGACCGCGTACGGCGAGATCGACGCCTCGATCGCCGCCCTGGAGGGCGCCGCGGCCGAGATCGCCCGGTACCGGCCGCCCGCGATCGGCCAGATCGGCGTGCTGATGCCGTCGAACATCCCGCTCTACAGCTACGTGCTGTACCTGGCGATCCCCAGCCTCTACAGCGAGCGCGTGGTGTTCCGGCCGTCGCGGCGGATCTCCGACCAGCTCCTCAAGCTGCACGAGCTGCTGTCCGGCGTGCACCACCTGCCGATCGTGCTCGACGACGGCGACCAGCGGGAGTTCCTGGAGGGCGAGGGCACGCGCTCGGACGTGCTCGTGTTCACCGGCACGTTCAACAACGCCGAGAAGATCCGCGCCGGGCTGCGCCGCGACCAGCTGTTCCTCTACTTCGGCCAGGGCGTGAACCCGTTCGTGGTCGGCGCGGACGCCGACATCCCCAAGGCCGTCGACGGCCTGCTGCGCGTGCGGATGCTGAACTCCGGCCAGGACTGCTTCGGCCCGGACGTGGTGTTCGTGCACACCTCGATCAGCGCCCAGTTCTGCAACCTGCTGTGCCGCCGGGTGGACAACCTGCGCTACGGCCGGTTCGACGACCCGAACGCCGACTACAGCCACATGTTCTACCTCGACGCGTTCGACGCCTCGCTGGACTACCTCCGGTCGGGCCGCGAGCACCTGGCCGCCGGGGGCGAGGTCAACTTCGTGGACGACCACCTCAGCCCCACCGTGCTGATCCGGCCCGCCGACACCAAGATCACCCCGCCCGAGCTGTTCGCCCCGATCTTCAACGTGGTGCCGTTCACCTCGACGGACTGGTTGCACCCGATGCTCGACCACCAGTACTTCCAGGAGCGGGCCATGGCCGCCACGGTCTACGGCGACCTGCCCGACACCGTGGAGCTGCTGCGCCGGCGGCACACGGTCAGCGTGAACGAGACCGTGATCGACATCGAGGACGGCAACGCGCCCTTCGGCGGCACGGGCATCCGCGCCAACTACGCCGCGTTCGGCCGCAAGCGCCACGCCGAGCCCCTGCTGATCTCGAAGGCCGTCGCGGACCACCTCGGGTCTGACCGCCTGGCCGCGTCCGACGCCACCGGCCGCACGGCCTGACGGCCGCCGAACAGATGGGTGTGATCGACATGGAACCGCCGTCCGCGCAGGAAGCCCCCGGCGAGCACGGTCCGGGCGAGAACGCACCGGGCCACCACGTCCGGGGCGCTTGGCACGCCGTGGCCAGGCTGCTCGCCGAAGCCGGTGTCGAGGTCGTGTTCGGCCTGCCCGACGACGACCTGGACGCCCTCGGCGCGCTGCACGCCGCCGGTGTCCGGTTGGTCGTGTGCCGGGACCAGCGCAACGCCGTGTTCATGGCCACGGGTTACGCCCTGCGGTCCGGTGCGCTCGGCGTCGCGCTCGTCGGCAAGGGCCCGGCGGTGACCAACACCGTGACGGGCCTGCTGGAGGCGTCGTCGTCCGGCGCGCCCGTGCTGCTGCTCTCCGGCGGCACGGCGGCCGAGCGGCGGGGCAGCGGCGCGTTCCAGGAGCTGGACCAACAGGCCGTGGTCGCGCCCCTGGTGAAGTCCGCGACCCGGGTCGACCACCCGGCGCGGCTCGCGCCCGCCGTGCGCCGGGCCATCCTGGTCGCCACGTCCGGCGCGACCGGTCCGGTGTACGTGGAGCTGCCCGACCACCTGCTGAAGGTGGACGTGCCCGTGCCGCCGCCCGCGCCGCCCGTCGAACGGCCGGCGTCGGTCACGGTGTCCGGGGACTCGGCGGCGCTGGACGCGCTGCGCCACGCGCGGCGCCCGATCGTGCTGGTCGGCGGCGGCATGCGGCACCGCAACGCGGACGGCGTGGTCGAGCGGTTCGCCGAACGCGTCGGCGCGGCCCTGTCGTGCACGGCCAGCGGACGCGGCGTGGTGGACGAGTCGTCGGTGCGGTTCATCGGGCTCGCCGGCCTGTACGCGCCGGACCGCGCCAAGGCGCTGTGGGTCGATGCCGACTGCGTGGTCGTGCTCGGCAGCAGGCTGGAGGAGACCGCGACCCACGGCTGGCCGACCGCCCTGGGCACGACCGTGCCGGTGGTGCAGGTCAACGTCGACGCGGCGGGCGTGGCCACCCAGTACGCCGGACCGGTCGTGCTCGGCGACGGCGCGGAGGTCTGCGCGGCCTGGCTCGAGCAGGTCGTGGACGGTGCGCCCGTCGAGTGGTCCAAGCGCGTGGACGAGGTGCACCACGGGCTGCGCGCCGACCACCGCCGTGAGCTGGCCGACCTCGCCGCGAAGCCCGGGCTGCACGTCGTGGAGGTGCTGGCCGCGCTCGACGCCGAGCTGCCCGCCGACCGCGTCCTCGTGCAGGAGAACGGCTTGCAGGACATGTGGTCCTACAGCTTCCCCCGGTTCGAGTGCGCGCACGGCGCCGGCTCGGTCGTGCCGTCCGAGCAGACCAGCCTCGGGTTCGGCGCGGCGGCGGCGATCGGCGTGAAGGCCGCGGCGGGCGACCGGCCGGTGGTGGCGTTCGTCGGCGACGGCGCGTTCGGCCTGTTCGACGCCGACCTGCCGACGGCCGCCGCGCTCGGCTCCGGGCTGCTGTACGTGGTGCTGCGCAACGGCGGCTACGGCTGGCTGCACTCCCAGCTCGGCCCTGACGACGAGGGCCTGGCGGGCACGGCGTTCGTGGACCCGGACGCCGTCACGGCCCGTGCGCCGCAACTGCGCGGCGTGCACCAGGTGACCGTCACCAAGGAGTCGTTGCGCGCCGACATGACCGACGCGTGGCGGCGCGCGCAGGAGGGCGAGGTCGTCGTCCTCAACGTCCCCACACGCCTGGAAGACGCGTTGTTCGCCGACCACGAACTCGGCGGCGCCTTCCCGGTCGCCGACTGACCCCCCTGACTGGAGCGAGGAGCAGCACATGGCTGAACGACACGGCAGGCGGGTCGTCATCACCGGCTGGGGCGTGGTGTCCCCGGTCGGCCTCACCGCCGACGAGACGTGGGACGCGCTGGTCGCCGGGCGCAGCGGCATCGGGAACGTGACCGTCATCGACGCCTCCGACCTGCCGACCGACCTGGCGGGCGAGGTCAAGGGCTTCGAGCCGAAGAAGTACCTGAACCACAAGCAGCTGCGCCGCATGGACCCGTACGCGCAGTACGCGTTCGCCGCCGCCTCGGAGGCCGTCGGCACGGCGAAGCTGGAGATCACCGAGGACGGCGCGCACCGCGTCGGCGCGCTCATCGGCAGCGGCTACGGGCCCATGCGGTCCCTCGGTGAGCACGTGGTGGCGCTCAACGCGAAGGGGCCGCGCGCGGTCAGCCCGTTCGCGCCCATCACCGGCGCCATCGACAGCGCGGCGGGCGAGATCAGCCTGGCGTTCGGCGTCACCGGGCCGACCCGGGCGTTGAGCAGCGCGTGCGCGACGGGCACCGACGCCATCGGCGAGGCGGCGCGCTGGGTGCGCTACGGCGTGGTCGACGCGGTGATCGCGGGCGGCGCGGAGAACATCCTCACCCGCGTGGACATGGCGGGCAGCGGCAACGCCAAGGCGCTGTCCACCCGCACCGACGCGCCCGCCGAGGCGTGCCGGCCGTTCGACGAGGACCGCGACGGGTTCGTGATGGCCTCCGGGTCCGGGATGGTCGTGCTGGAGTCCGAGGAGCACGCGCTCGCGCGTGGCGCGACGATCCTCGCCGAGGTCGCCGGTTACGCCGCCACGTCCGACGCCCACCACTGGACCGCGCCGCACCCCGAGGGCCGGGGCGCGCGGGCCGCCATGCGCGGCGCGCTGGCCGACGCGGGCCTCATGCCCGAGGACGTCGGCTACGTCAACGCGCACGGCACCAGCACCGTGTTCAACGACCAGTCCGAACTGGACTCGATCCGCGCGGTGTTCGGCGAGCACGCCGAGCGCATCCCGGTCAGCTCCACGAAGTCCATGACCGGCCACATGATCGGCGCGGCGGGTGCGGTGGAGGCGATCGTCGGCGCGATGGCGATCAACCGCGGTCTCGTGCCGCCGACGATCAACTGCCACCGGCCGATCGACCGCGCGGTCAACTTCGTCGCCCACGAGGCGCAGGCGCACGACGTGGACGTGGTCATGAGCAATTCCTTCGGCTTCGGCGGCCACAACGCCGTGGTCGTGCTGCGCCGGTGGCAGGGCTAGGGATCCCCGGGCCGGGACCACGGGACAAGGGCTAGGGAGGACCAGGGACGTGAGCGAGGACAGGCGGCGGTGGCCGCTCTCCCCGGGACAACTGGGGATCTGGTACGGCCAGCGGTTGAACCCCGACAACGTGTTCGTCATGTCAGAGTACCTGGAGATCCACGGTGCGGTGGACGTGGCGCTGTTCGAGGAGGCCTTGCGCCGCACCGTGCTGGAGGCCGAGACCGTCCAGGTCCGGTTCGCCGAGGACGCCGACGGCGTGTGGCAGTTCCTCGCACCCGACCCGCACCTGCACTTCTTCGACCACACCGACCGCGCCGACCCCGTGGGCGACGCGGTGGCGTGGATGGACGACGACCTGTACCGGCCGATGGACCTGGAAAAGGGACCGCTGTCGGTGGACGCGCTGTTCAAGGTCGAGGACGAGCGGTACCTGTACTACCAGCGCAACCACCACGTGATCGCCGACGGGGTGAGCGGGCGCATCTTCACCGACCGCCTGGCCACGGTGTACTCGGCTCTGGTGGCGGGACAGGAGCCGCCGCCCGGCGCGTTCGCCACCCTCCAGCAGTACCTGGACGACGACGCCGCGTACCGCGCCTCGGACGCCTACCGCCGCGACCAGGAGCACTGGCGGACCCGCCTCGCCGACCGGCCCGCGCCCGTCGGCCTCACCTCCGGCACCGCGCCCGCCAGCGCCCGACCCGCCCGCGCCACCGCGCACGTCGACCCCGCGTTGATGGACCGGATGAAGGAGCTCACCCGGGCCAACGCGTCCACCTGGCCGATGGCGCTGACCGCTGCCACCGCCGTCTACCTGCACCTGGTCACCGGCGCGCGCACCACGCCCGTGGGCTTCCCGGTCATGGCCCGCAAGAGCAAGCTGCTGCGCGACACGCCGGGCATGGTCAGCAACATCCTCGCGCTGTTCGTGGACCTCGACCCGGCGGCGACGTTCGTCGACGTGCTGCGCCGCACCACCGTCGAGGCCAGGAACACGCTCAAGCACCAGCGGTACCGGCAGGAGGACGTGCTGCGCGACCTGGGCCTGGTGCGCGGCGCGGGCCAGCTGGCGAACGTCGTGGTCAACATCATGCCGTTCGACTACAACGTCACGTTCGGCGGACACCAGGTCACCGCGCACAACCTGTCCAACGGCGTGATCGACGACGTGGAGATCACCGCCTACGACCGGTCCGACGGCAACCCCGTGCGGATCGACCTGGACGGCAACGAGTTCCTGTACGCCGAGGACGAGGTGGCCGGGCACCTGGACCGGCTGCTGCGGCTGCTCGGCCGGCTGCTCGCCGACCCGGACGCGCCGCTGGCGTCGTTCGACCTGCTCGACGCCGCCGAACGCGACCAGGCGCTGGACGGCTGGAACCGCACCGACGCCCCGTTGGACGACGCGGACGGCGTGGTGCGGCGGGTCCAGGCGCACGCCCGCCGCACCCCGGACGCGGTGGCGGTGGTGGACGACGAGGGGCCGACCACCTACGCCGAGCTGGCCGGGCGCGCCGGTGCGCTGACCCGCAGGCTGTGGGACGCGGGGGTCGAACGTGGTGACGTCGTCGCGCTGCCCACCTCTCCGGGCCGCGACTTCGTGGTCTCCGTGCTGGCGGTGCTCGGCGCGGGTGCGGCCTACGTGCCGGTGGACTCCGACGCGCCGATCGCCCGTGGCCGCGCGCTCGTCGCCGACAGCGGCGCGCGGCTCGTGCTCGCCTCGCCGGCCGTCGCCTCCTTCGCCGCCGACCTGGGTGTCGAGCCGGTGCTCGTCACCGACGAGATCGCCGACGAGTGGCCCGAGCCCGTCGGCGCGGGCGACGACCTGGCGTACGTGCTGTTCACGTCCGGGTCGACCGGCAAGCCCAAGGGCGCCATGGTCACCCACCGCGGCATGGTGAACCACCTGCTCGCCAAGGTCGAGGACTGCGCGCTGTCCGAAGTGGACACCGTGGTGCAGAACGCGCCGCTGACGTTCGACATCTCCATCTGGCAGATGCTCGCCCCGCTCGTGGCGGGCGGCACGGCGCGGGTCGTCACCCGGGAGCTCGCCGCCGACCCGCGCGGCCTGTTCGACCGGACCGACGCCGAGCGCGTGGCCGTGCTGGAGGTCGTGCCGTCGCTGCTGCGCGCCGCGCTGGACCTGTGGGACGCCGACGGCGGCCGGCCCGGGTTGGCCTCGTTGCGCCTGCTCGTCGCCACGGGCGAGGCGCTGCCCGCCGAGTTGTGCGCCCGCTGGCTCGACGCGTTCCCCGACATCCCGCTGATGAACGCCTACGGCCCCACCGAGTGCGCCGACGACGTCACGCACGCGTTCATCACCTCGCACGCCGACGTGTCCGACGGCGTGCCGATCGGCAGCGCGCTGCGCAACACCCGCCTGTACGTGCTGGACGACCGGCTGCGTCCGGTGCCCGTGGGCACGCCCGGCGAGCTGTACGTCGGCGGCGAGGGCGTCGGCCGGGGCTACCTCGGCGACCCGGGCCGCACGGGCGTGGTGTTCGTGCCCGACCCGTTCACGCCGCGTCCCGGCCGCCGCATGTACCGCACCGGCGACTACGTGGTGCGCCGCCCCGACGGGTCGCTGGTGTTCCTGGAGCGCCGCGACCACCAGGTGAAGGTCCGCGGCCACCGCATCGAGCTGGGCGAGGTCGAGGCCGTGCTGGCCGAGCACGACGGCGTCGGCGCGCTCGCCGTCGTCGTGCGCGAGGACCGGCCCGGCGACAAGCGGCTCGTCGCGTACGTGACGCCTGCCGACGTCGACACCACCGCGCTGCGGGCTACCGCCGAGTCCCGGCTGCCGGGGTACATGGTGCCGTCGGCGTTCGTCGCGCTGGACGCGTTGCCGTTGACGCCCAACGGGAAGCTCGACCGGCACGCGCTGCCCGCGCCCGACTCCGGCGCCGCCGGCCGCGCGCCCCGCACGCCGCTGGAAGAACTGCTGGTCGCCGTGTTCGCCGAGGTGCTCGGCGTCGAGCGGGTGGGCGTGGACGAGGGGTTCTTCGACCTCGGCGGGCACTCGCTGCTCGCCACCCGGTTGATCAGCAAGGTGCGGGCCGCGCTCGGCGTGGAGCTGTCCTTGCGCTCGGTGTTCGACCACCCGACCCCGGCCGGGCTCGCGCTCGTCGTGGACGGGGCCGCCGTCGCCCGCTCCCGTCCGGCCGCACGGCCGCGCCCGGACCTCGTGCCGCTGTCGTCCGCCCAGCGCCGGCTCTGGTTCCTGCACGGCCTGGACGAGACCGGTGGGACCTACAACGTGCCGCTGCCGCTGCGCCTGACCGGACCGCTCGACCGCGCCGCGCTGGAGGCCGCCCTCGGCGACGTCGTCGCCCGCCACGAGCCGCTGCGCACCCGTTACCCCGAGGTCGGCGGCGAACCCGTCCAGCACGTGCTCGACGCGGCCGACGCCCTGCGCCTGCTGCCCGACCACGTGGAGACGGTGGCCGTCGCGGACCCGGCGGCGGAGATGACCACCGCCACACGCCACCGCTTCGACCTCGCGCACGGCCTGCCGTGGCGGTTGTGGCTGTTCGAGACCGGCGCCGAGGAGCACATCCTGCTGCTGGTCGTGCACCACATCGCCGCCGACGGCTGGTCGCTGGCCCCGCTGCTGCGCGACCTGGGCACGGCCTACCGCGCCCGGCACGCGGGCGTCGCCCCGGAGTTCGCGCCGTTGCCGTTGCAGTACGCGGATTACGCGCTGTGGCAACGGGACGCGCTCGGCGCCGAGGACGACCCTGACGGCGTGCTCGCCCGCCAGGTCCGGTTCTGGCGCGACCGGCTCACCGGCCTGCCCGAGGTGCTGGAGCTGCCCGCCGACCGACCGCGCCCGGACGTGCCGTCGCACCGGGGCGCACGCGTGCCGCTGACCGTGGACGGCGAGCTGTACGGACGGCTGGCCGACATCGCGCGGGAGACGCGCACCAGCGTGTTCATGGTGCTGCACGCGGCTGTGGCGGCGTTGTTGACGCGGTTGGGGGCGGGGACGGACATCCCGTTGGGCACGGCGGTGGCGGGGCGTTCCGACGAGGTGTTGGACGACTTGGTCGGGTTCTTCGTCAACACGGTGGTGTTGCGCACGGACACGTCCGGCGATCCGACGTTCAAGGAGTTGCTGGAGCGGGTGCGGCAGACCGACCTGGCCGCGTTGGCGCACCAGGACGTGCCGTTCGAACGGCTGGTGGAGGTGCTGAACCCGCGCCGGTCGTTGGCGCGGCACCCGCTGTTCCAGGTGATGCTGGTCCTCCAGAACACCCCCGACCCGGACGTCGAGCTGCCCGGCCTGGACGTCGCCGTGGCCGACCTGCGCACGGCCGTGGCCAAGTTCGACCTGTGGTTCGACCTGTACGAGGCCCGCGACGACAGCGGCGCCGTGACCGGTGTGGCCGGCGCCCTGGAGTACGCACTCGACCTGTTCGACGAGGCCACCGCGCGGCACCTCGTGACCCGCCTCGGCACGCTCCTCCAGGCCGTCGCCGCCGATCCCACCGCGTCCCTGGCCCGCCTCGACCTGCTCACCGCCGACGAACGGCACGCCGAACTCGTCACCTGGAACGACACCGCCCGCCGCGTCGACGTGACGTCCCTGGCCGCGCGGTTCGAGGCGCAGGCCGCCGCCACGCCCGACGCGCCCGCCGTGGTGTCCGACGAGGGCACCCTCACCTATGCGCAGCTCGACGCCGAGGCCGACCGGTGGGCGCACCGGCTCGCCGCCGCGGGCGTCGACGCCGAAACGCCGGTCGCGCTGCTGGTGGACCGGTCGCCGGCGCTCGTGGCCGTGATCCTCGCGGTGCTCAAGGCGGGCGGTTACTACGTGCCGCTGCACGAGTCGTACCCGGTGGAGCGCCTGGACCTCGTGCTCGCCGACCTCGACGCGACCGTCCTGGTCACCGACCGGCCTGTGCTGCCCGAAGGGCTGACCGCGCCCGTGCACGTCGTGCGCACCGACGAGCAGCCGCCGGCCGCGGGTCCGCTGAACCGGCGCACGCACCCCGACCAGCTCGCGTACGCCATGCACACGTCCGGCTCCACGGGTGTGCCCAAGGGCGTCGCCGTCACGCACGCGAACGTCGTGGAACTCGCCACCGACCGGCTGTTCACCACCCCCGCGCACGCCCGCGTGCTGCTGCACTCGTCGCACGCCTTCGACGCCGCCACCTACGAGCTGTGGGCCCCGCTGCTGTCCGGCGGCACGGTCGTCGTCGCGCCGCCCGGCGTGCTGGACATCGTCACGCTCGGCCGGGTCGTCGCCGACCACCGCGTCACCGCCCTGTGGCTGACCGCCGGCCTGTTCCGGCTGGTCGCGGAGGAAGCGCCGACGTGCCTGGCGGGCGTGCGGGAGGTGTGGACCGGCGGTGACGTCGTGCCCGCTTCCGCGGTGGCCCGCGTCCGCGCGCACTGCCCGGAGCTGACCGTGGTCGACGGCTACGGCCCCACCGAGACCACGACGTTCGCCACGCGCTTCGCCCTGCGGCCCGGCGAACCCGACCCGGAGGCCATGCCCATCGGTCTGCCGATGGACAACACGCGCGTGCACGTCCTCGACGCCGACCTCGGGCTCACGCCGCCCGGCGCGGTGGGTGAGCTGTACGTGGCGGGCACCGGGCTCGCGCGCGGCTACCTCAGGCGGGCCGGTCTGACCGCCGAGCGGTTCGTGGCCGACCCGTACGGGCCGCCCGGCGACCGCATGTACCGCACCGGCGACCTGGTGCGGCGACTGCCGGACGGACGGCTGGCGTTCCACGGGCGGGCCGACGACCAGGTGAAGCTGCGGGGCTTCCGCATCGAGCCGGGCGAGGTCGAGGCCGTGCTGGCACGGCGTCCGGACGTGGCGCACGCCGTCGTCGCCGTGCGTGCCGACCACCGCGGTGAACGTCGCCTCGTCGCGTACGTGGTGCCTGCCGAAGGCGCGATCGTGGACCAGGCGGCGTTGCGCGCCCATGTCGGCGACGTGCTGCCCGCGTACATGGTGCCGTCGGTGGTGGTGGAGCTGGACTCGTTGCCGCTCAACGCCAACGGCAAGGTCGACCGGCACGCCCTGCCCGTGCCGGCCACCGCCGCCACGTCCCCGTCCCGCGCGGCGCACGGCGCGGAGGAGGTGCTGTGCGCGCTGTTCGCCGACGTGCTCGGTGTACCCGAGGTGGGTGTGGACGACGGGTTCTTCGACCTCGGCGGCCACTCGCTGCTCGCCATGCGGCTGATCAGCCGGGTCCGCGCGGTGCTGGGCGTGGAGGCGCCGATCCGCGCGGTGTTCGAGCACCCGACGCCCGCCGGGCTGGCCAGAGCCCTGCACGACGCCGCGCCGGCACGTGCCCGCGTGACGCCGCGTCCCCGGCCCGACGTGGTGCCGTTGTCCGCCGCCCAGCAACGCCTGTGGTTCCTCGACCGGCTGGACGATGCGGGCGGCATGTACTCCGTGCCGCTGGCCGTGCGGCTGACCGGCGCGTTGGACGACCCGGCGCTGCTCGCGGCCGTGGCCGACGTGGTGGTCCGGCACGAGGTGCTGCGGACCGTGTTCCCCGAGGTCGACGGCGCGCCGCGGCAGGCGGTGCTGGACCCGGCGGCGGCGACCGCGCTGCTCAGCGCCGCGACCAGGCGGGTCGACACCACCGAGGACGAGCTGACCGCCGAGCTGGCCGACGCCGTGCGGCACAAGTTCGCCCTGGCCGACGACCTGCCGGTGGCCGTCCGGTTGTACCGGCTCGCCGCCGACCACCACGTGCTGCTCCTGCTGCTGCACCACGTGGCCGCCGACGGCTGGTCCCTCGCGCCGCTGCTGCGCGACCTCGGCGTCGCCTACCGCGCCCGGCACGCGGGCGTCGCGCCGGAGTTCACGCCGCTGCCCGTGCAGTACGCGGACTACACGTTGTGGCAGCACGACGTGCTCGGCTCCGACGACGACGAGCGCAGCCCGCTGCGCGCGCAGCTCGACCACTGGCGCGCCCGGCTGGCCGACCTGCCCGACACGGTGGACCTGCCGACGGACCGGCCCCGTCCCGACCGGCCGGAGCACGAGGGCGGCTCCGTGCCGCTGCGCTTGGACGCCGACGTGCACGCCCGCGTGGTCCGACTGGCCGCCGCGCACGGCGCCAGCCCGTTCATGGTGCTGCACGCCGCGCTGGCCGCGTTGCTGACGCGGTTGGGCGCGGGCGTCGACATCACGGTCGGCACGCCCGTGGCCGGTCGGCGTGACGAGGCGCTCGACGACCTGGTCGGGTTCTTCGTCAACACGCTCGTGCTGCGGGTGGACACGTCGGGCGAGCCCTCGTTCGCCGACCTGGTCGAACGGGTCCGCGACGTCGACCTGGCCGCGTTCGCCAACCAGGACGTGCCGTTCGACCGGCTCGTCGAACAGCTGGCCCCGCGACGATCGCTGGCCAGGCACCCGCTGTTCCAGGTGCTGCTGGTGCTGCAGAACAACGCCGACCCGGACCTCGACCTGCCGGGCGTCACGCCCGAGGTGGTGGACCTGCCCGCCGGTCCGGCCAAGTTCGACCTGTCGTTCACGCTGGCCGAGCGGCACTCCGACGGCGAGCCCGCGGGCCTGCGCGGAGACCTGGAGCACAGCCGGGACCTGTTCGACGAGGACACCGCGATCCGGGTGGCGGGCTGGTTCGCCCGCGTCCTGGACCAGGCCACGGCCGAGCCGTCGCGGCGCGTCGGCGAGCTGGACCTCCTCGCGCCCGGCGAGGCCGACCACCTGGTCCGGGGCGCGGCCGGACCCGTAGGACCGGTGCCCGACCAGACCGTGCTCGCCGCGTTCGAGCGGCTCACCGCCGACGGCGACCAGCGGGCCCTGGTGGCGGGCGGCGTCCGCCTCACCGCGGCCGAGGTGGAACGGCGGGCCAACCGGCTCGCGCACTCGCTGCTGCGCCGCGGCGTGGCGGTCGGCGACGTGGTGGCGGTGGTGCTGCCCCGCTCGGTCGACACGGTCGTGGCACTGCTCGCCGTGCTCAAGGCGGGCGCCGTCTACCTGCCGCTCGACCCGGACCACCCGGAGGAGCGGCGGCGCGCCACCCTCGCCGACGCCCGCCCGACCCTGGTCGTCGAGGGCTCGGTCGCCGACCACACCGCGCCGGACGCCCCGGACACGGCGCCCACCGACGCCGACCGGACCCGGCCGCTGACGGCACGTGACGCCGCGTACGTCATCTACACCTCCGGTTCCACCGGCCGGCCCAAGGGTGTCGTGGTCGAGCACGGCTCGCTGGCGAACCTCCTGCGCCACCACGAAGAGCACGTCTTCGCCCCGGTCGCGCGCCGCCTCGGCCGTGACCGGTTGCGGGCCGCGCTGACCGCGCCCGTGGCGTTCGACGCGTCGTGGGACCCGGTGCTGTGGATGCTCGCCGGCCACGAGCTGCACGTCATCGGCGACGACGCCCGCCGCGACCCGGACGCCCTCGTCGCCCACCTCCGCCGGGAGCGGATCGACGTCGTCGAGACCACACCGTCCTATGTGGACCACCTCGTCGCGCACGGCCTGCTGGACGGCGAGGAGCGGTTCCCGTCGGTCGTGCTGCTCGGTGGCGAGGCGGTGCCCGCGCACCTGTGGGAGACGCTGCGCGGCACGCCCGGACTGGTGGCGCTCAACCTCTACGGGCCCACTGAGTCCACAGTGGACTCGATGGTCGCCGACCTGGCCGACCACCCGGCTCCGGTCATCGGCACGCCGGTGCTCAACAGCCGGGGGCACGTCCTCGACGCGTGGCTGCGGCCCGTGCCGGTGGGCGTGCCCGGCGAGCTGTACCTGTCCGGGCCGAACGTCGCCCGCGGCTACCTCGACCGACCCGCGCTCACCGCGCACCGGTTCGTCGCCGACCCGTTCACCGGCGGCGGCGCCCGCATGTACCGCACCGGCGACCTCGCCCGCCGACTGCCCGACGGGCACGTGGAGTTCCTCGGCCGCGTCGACAGCCAGGTCAAGGTGCGCGGCTTCCGGGTCGAGCCCGGCGAGGTGGAAGCCGCGCTGCGCCGCCACGACGGCGTCGACACGTGCGCCGTGCTGCTGCGCCCCGACCACGGCGGCACGCCCCGGCTCGTCGCCTACGTCACCGCGAAACCGGGAGAGCGGCTCGACACGGCGGCCCTGAGGTCCGCGCTGCGCGCCGAACTGCCCGACTACATGGTGCCGGCCGCGGTGGTGGTGCTGGACGACCTCCCGTTGAGCCGCAACGGCAAGCTCGACCACGCCGAGCTGCCCGCGCCCGCCGCGCCCGAGCCGACACCGCGGTCCCACGGCACGCGCACCGCACGTGAAGAGGCGCTGTGCGCGGTGTTCGCCGACGTGCTCGGCCTGCCCGACGTGGGCGTGGACGACAGCTTCTTCGACCTCGGAGGCGACAGCATCGGCTCCATCCAGCTCGTCAGCCGCGCCCGCCGGGCGGGCCTGGTGTTCACCCCGCGTGACGTGTTCGAGCGCAAGACCGCGGCCGAACTCGCCCTCGTGGCCGTCGAACCCGCCGACGCGCGCCTCGTGGCCGACCCGACCGGCAGCGGCCCCGCCGTGCTCACGCCGGTCGTGCGCTGGTTCCTCGCCAGCGGCGGCACGCTCGACGGCTTCAACCAGGCCCAGCTCGTCGCGGTGCCGGCGGAACTGGGCCCCGACCGGTTGTTGGGCGCGCTCGACGCGCTGCTGGACCACCACGACGCCCTGCGCGCCCGCCTCGACCGCGACGCGGAGGGGGAGTGGGTCTACGAGATCGCCGAGCGCGGCTCGGTGCGCGCGGCCGACGTCACCCGCCGCGTGGACGTCACCGGACTGGACGACACCGCGCGTGCCGAGGCCGTCCGCGCCGAGGCCGACACCGCGTGGCGGCGCCTCGACCCGGCACGCGGCCGGCTGGTCCAGGCGGTGTGGTTCGACGCGGGCCCCGCGCACCCCGGCGACCTGCTGCTGGTCGTGCACCACCTCGCGGTGGACGGCGTGTCGTGGCGGATCCTGCTGCCAGACCTCGCCCAGGCGTGGCACGCCCTCGCGGCCGGCCGCGAGCCCGCGCTGGAACCGGTGTGGACGTCGTGGCGGCGCTGGTCGCACCTGCTGCACGACGCCGCGCACGACCCGGGCCGCGCCGACCAGCTCCCGTACTGGACCGCCGTGCTCGACGGTCCGGACCCGCTGCTCGGCGCACGACCCCTCGACCCGGCGCGCGACACCATCGGCGCCGCGCGCACGAGCGAAATCGCCCTCACGGTCGAGGAAACCGCGCCCTTGCTCACCGAGGTGCCCGCGGTGTTCCACGCGGGCGTGGACGACGTGCTGCTGACCGCGCTCGCGCTGGCCGTCGGCCGGTGGCGGGAACGCCGCGGCCGCGGCGCGGAGACCTCCGTGCTGCTCCAGGTCGAGGGCCACGGCCGCGAGGACGTCGTGCCGGACGCGGAGCTGTCCCGCACGGTCGGCTGGTTCACCAGCGTGCACCCGGTGCGGTTGGACCCCGGCCGGGTCGGCTGGCCCGAGCTGCTCGCCGGCGGACCCGCCGCAGGCACGGCGCTGAAGCGGGTCAAGGAGCAGCTGCGCGAGCTGCCGGAGAAGGGCGTCGGCTACGGCCTGCTGCGCCACCTCAACGCCGACACGGCGGGCAAGCTCGCGGGCCTGGGCGCGCCGCAGATCGCGTTCAACTACCTGGGCCGCGTCGACACCGCCGCACCCGGCGGCGACCGGCTGTGGTTGCCCGCGCCCGGTTTCACCGCCCCGGTCGGGCACGACGACCTGCCGTTCGTGCACGCGATCGAGGTCACGGCCGTCACCGAGGACACACCGGACGGCCCGCGCCTGGCCGCCACCCTCGCCTGGCCCGCCGACCTGCTCGCCGACGCCGAGGCCGCCGATCTCGGCACGACGTGGCGGCAGGCGCTGCGCGGGCTGGTCGAGCACGTCCGGGGCACGGCGGCGGGCGGGCTCACCCCCTCCGACGTCGACCTCGTCCCGCTCAGCCAGGACGAGCTGGACCTGCTGGAAGACGACGAAGACGACGAGAGCGAGGACTTGGACCGATGAGCAAGAAGTCCGCAGTCGAGGACGTCCTGCCGCTGTCGTCGTTGCAGGAGGGATTCCTCTTCCACGCCCTGTACGACCGCGACGGCCTGGACGTCTACACCGTGCAGATGGCCACCGAGCTGACCGGCGCGGTGGACGTGGCCGCGCTGCGCGCCGCCGCCGACGCGTTGCTGCGCCGGCACGCGAACCTGCGCGTCGGGTTCCGGCACAAGGGCCTCGACCGGCCCGTGCAGGTGGTGCGCCGCGAGGTGCGCGCGCCGTGGCGCGAGGTCGACCTGACCGGAAGCGCCGACCCCGAGACCGAGTACGCGGCGCTGGTCGACTCCGAACGCGCCCGCCGCTTCGACATGGCCCGCGCGCCGCTGCTGCGGTTCGCGCTGGTCGTGCTGCCCGGTCAGGTGCACCGGCTGCTGCTGACCATGCACCACATCCTGATGGACGGCTGGTCCACGCCGGTGTTCCTGGACGAGCTGTTCACCCTCTACGAGCACGCGGGCGACGACTCGGCGATGCCCCGCGTCACCCCGTACCGCGACTACCTGGGCTGGCTCAGGCGCCAGGACGTGGACGGCGCGCTGTCCGCCTACGACGAGGTGCTGGCGGGCCTCGACGGGCCGACGCTCGTCGGGTCGGCCGCGGCCAACGCCTCCGTGGTGCCCGACGGCGTGCTGGTCGAGCTGGACGACGAGCTGACCGACGCCCTCACCCGCACCTCCCGCGCCCACGGCTGGACGATGAACACCCTCGCCCAGGGCGCGTGGGGCGTCGTGCTCGGCCGCTACCTCGGCCGCCGCGACGTGGTGTTCGGCGGCACGGTCTCCGGCCGGCCCGCCGAGCTGCCGGGCGTGGAGACGATGCTCGGCCTGTTCATCAACACGCTGCCGGTGCGCGTGTCGTGGACCGCCGGCCAGTCGCTGGGCGACCTGCTGACCGCCGTGCAGGACCGGCAGGCCGGGCTGATCGCGCACCAGCACGTGGGCCTGGCCGACGTGCAGCGCCGCACCGGCCACGGCGAGCTGTTCGACACCACGATGGTGTTCGAGAACTACCCGGTCGACGTCGACACCGCGCCGGTGCTGGGCGGCGGCGTGCGGATCACCGACTTCCAGGCCCGCGACGCCACGCACTACCCGATCAGCCTCGTCGGCCTGCCCGGCGAGCGGCTGGCGTTCCGGCTGGACTACCGGCCCGACGTGCTCGGCCGGGCGACCGTGGCGCGGATGGGCGAGTGGCTGAGGCTGGTGCTGCGCGCCATCGCCGCCGACCCCGACCGGCCGGTGAACGCCGTCGACCTGCTCGACGCGGACGAGCGGGACCGCGTCCTGGTCGACTGGAACGACACCGACCACGCCGTGGAGCCGCTGCACCTGACCGCCCTGCTCGACCGGCAGGCCGCCGCCACGCCGGACGCGACCGCCGTCGTGCACGGGCTCGACGTCCGCACCTACGCCGAGCTGCACGCCGACGCCAACCGCCTCGCCCGCCTGCTGGTCGAGCACGGCGCCGGGCCGGAAACGCTGGTGGCGGTGGCGCTCCCGCGCGGCACGCGCCTGGTGACGACGCTGCTCGCGGTGCTCAAGACCGGCGCGGGCTATTTGCCGCTCGACCCGGACCAGCCCACCGAACGGCTCGCCGACATGATCGGCGAGACCCGGCCCGTGCGGCTGGTCACCGACGCGGTCCTGGCACCCCGCCTCGCCGCGCTCGACGTGCCGACATCGGTCCTGGACGAACCGGACCACGCCACCCGGTCCGCCGCACCGCTGACCGACGCCGACCGACGCGCGCCGCTGCGGCTGGAGCACGCCGCGTACGTCATCTACACGTCCGGCTCCACCGGCCGGCCCAAGGGCACGCTGGTCGAGCACCGCGCCGCCGTGAACTACCTCCAGTGGTCGGTCGACGCCTACCCGTCGGTGCGGTCCGGCGCGTTCCTGCACTCGCCCGTCACGTTCGACCTCACCGTCACCGGCCTGTACGCGCCGCTGATCTCCGGCGGCGCCGTGCACCTGGGCGACCTGGCCGACGGGGGCATCGACCCGGGGAGCCCCACCGCGGCCGGTTTCGCATACCTCAAGGGCACGCCCAGCCACCTGTCCGTGCTCGACGTGCTGCCGGACAGCTACTCGCCGACCGCCGAGCTCGTCCTGGGCGGGGAGCCGCTGCCCGGCGCGCAGCTCGACGTGTGGCGCAAGCGGCACCCCGGCGCCCGCGTCGTCAACGAGTACGGCCCCACCGAGACCACGGTCGGCTGCACGTCGCTGGTGATCGAGCCGGACGACGAGATCCCGGCCGAGGTGCTGTCGCTCGGCCGTCCACTGTGGAACACGCAGGCCTACGTGCTGGACGACGCGCTGCGCCCGGTGCCGCCCGGCGTGGTCGGCGAGCTGTACATCGCGGGCGAGAACCTGGCCCGCGGCTACGTCGCCCGGCCCGGTCTCACGTCCGGCCGGTTCGTCGCCAACCCGTACGGCCAGGCCGGCTCGCGCATGTACCGCACCGGCGACCTGGCCCGGTGGGGCGAGCACGGCGACCTGCTGTTCGCCGGCCGGGCCGACGACCAGGTGAAGATCCGCGGCTACCGGGTCGAGCTGGGCGAGATCGAGTCCGTGCTGTCCCGGCACCCCTCGACCGGGCCGGTCGGCGTGGTCGTGCGCGAGGACCAGCCCGGCGACCAGCGGCTCGTCGCCTACATCGTGCCCGCCGAGGGCCACGACTTCGACCCCGTCGCGCTGCACGCGCACCTGGCCGCCGCCGTGCCGGACTACATGGTGCCGTCGGCGTTCGTGCGGCTCGACGCGTTGCCGCTGACCACCAACGGCAAGCTGGACCGCCGCGGCCTGCCCGCGCCGGACGTGGTCGGCGGCACGGCGACGACCGGCCGCGCCCCGCGCAACTTCACCGAGGAAGTGCTGGTCGGCGTGTTCGCCACGGTCCTCAACCTGCCGTCGGTCGGCGTGGAGGACAGCTTCTTCGACCTCGGCGGCCACTCCCTGCTCGCCACCCGCCTGGTCAGCCGCGTGCGGTCGGTGCTGGACGTCGAGCTGTCCATCCGCTCGGTGTTCGAAGCGCCCACGCCCGCCGCGCTGGCCGCTCTCGCCGAACGCGCCAGGGGCACCCGCCACGACGTGGAGGTGATGCCGCGCCCGGACGTGCTGCCCCTGTCGCACGCCCAGCGGCGCCTGTGGTTCCTCGACCGCCTGGAGGAGGCGGCGGGCATGTACAACGTGCCGCTGCCGCTGCGCCTGACCGGGCGGCTGGACCGGGACGCGCTCACGGCGGCGTTCCGCGACGTCGTGGCCCGGCACGAGTCGTTGCGCACCACGTTCCCGGAAGTCGACGGCGAACCGCGCCAGCTCGTGCTCGACGCGCCGGTCCTGCCGGTGGCGCACGTCGAGGTGGACGAGGACGACCTGCCCGCCGCCATCGCCGAGGCGTTGGGCCACCGGTTCGACCTGGCCGCCGAGCTCCCGTGCCGGGTGTGGCTGTTCGAGCTCGCGCCCGACGAGCACGTGGTGCTGTTCCTGGTGCACCACATCGCGGGTGACGGCTGGTCGTTGACGCCGCTGCTGCGCGACCTGGGCACGGCCTACCGCGCCCGGCTCGCCGGCGAGGCCCCGGACCTGCCGCCGTTGCCGTTGCAGTACGCGGACTACACGCTGTGGCAGCGGCGCGTGCTCGGGTCCGACGAGGAGGAGGGCAGCGCGCTCGCCGCGCAGGTCGAGTTCTGGCGCACGCGGTTGGCCGGCCTGCCCGAGGTGCTGGAGCTGCCGACGGACCGGCCGCGTCCGGCGGTGGCGTCCTACCGGGGCGGGCGGGTGCCGTTGCGGCTGGACGCCGACACGCACACCAGGCTCGTGGCGCTGGCGCGGCAGACCCGCACGACGGTGTTCATGGTGCTCCAGGCCGCTGTGGCGGCGTTGTTGACGCGGTTGGGGGCGGGGACGGACATCCCGTTGGGCACGGCGGTGGCGGGGCGTTCCGACGAGGTGTTGGACGACTTGGTCGGGTTCTTCGTCAACACGGTGGTGTTGCGCACGGACACGTCCGGCGATCCGACGTTCAAGGAGTTGCTGGAGCGGGTGCGGCAGACCGACCTGGCCGCGTTGGCGCACCAGGACGTGCCGTTCGAACGGCTGGTGGAGGTGCTGAACCCGCGCCGGTCGTTGGCGCGGCACCCGCTGTTCCAGGTGATGCTCGTGCTGCAGAACACGCCCGAGGCCGACCTGGAGCTGCCGGACCTCGCCATCGACCTCGAAGAGGTGCCGGGCGGCGCGGCCAAGTTCGACCTGCTGCTCGACCTGCGCGAGACCCACGACCACACCGGCCGGCCGGTCGGCGTGGAAGGCGACCTCGAACACGCCCTCGACCTGTTCGACGCGTCGACGGCCCGGGTGCTCGCGCGGCGGCTGGTGCGGCTGCTGGAGACCGTCGTCGCCGACCCGGCGATCCGGCTCGGCGACGTGGACGTCCTCGACCCCGCCGAACGCGAACGCGTGCTGCACACGTGGAACGACACCGCGCGGCCCGTGCCCGAGGTGTTCGTGGAGCAGCTCATCGCGCGGCAGGCCGGCCGCACGCCGGACGCGTTCGCCGTCGTCGGGCCCGACCGCGTGCTCACGTACGCCGAGCTGGACGCCCGCGCCGACCGGCTCGCCGCCCTGCTCGCGGAACGCGGCGTGCGGCCGGAGACGGTGGTCGCGGTCTCGTTGCCCCGCACGTCCGAGGCCGTGGTCGCGCTGCTCGCGGTGCTGAGGGCGGGCGGCGCGTACGTGCCGCTGGACCCCGGCCACCCGGCCGAGCGGGTGGCGTTCGTGCTGGACGACACGCGACCGGTGTGCGTGGTGGCCGACCGCACCACGGCGTCCCGCCTCACCGCCGCCGCCGACCGGCTCGTCCTGCTCGACGACCCGGCCGTCGCCGAACGCCTCACCTGGCCCGTCGCGCCACCGATCCCGGCCGTGCACGGCGGGTCGCTCGCCTACGTCATCCACACCTCCGGCTCCACCGGCCGGCCCAAGGGCGTGGCCGTGACGCGGCGCGGCATGGCGAACCTCGTCGGCTGGGCCGCCGACCACTTCACGGCCGACGAGCTGTCCTCGGTGCTGCTGTCCACCTCGCTGAACTTCGACGTGTCCGTCTTCGAGCTGTTCACCCCGCTCACGGTGGGCGGTCGGGTGGAGGTCGTGGAGAACCTGACCACCCTCGTGGAGCGCGGCGGCTGGACGGGCGGTCTGGTCAGCGGCGTGCCCTCGGTGTTCGCCCAGGTCCTCGCGGCCGGTGTGGAGCTGCGCGCACGGGCCGTCGTGCTGGCCGGCGAAGGCCTGCCCGCGAGCGTCTACAACGACGTGCGCGCCGCTCTCCCGGCCGCCCGGATCGACAACATCTACGGTCCCACCGAGGCCACCGTGTACACCCTCCAGTGGGGCTCCACGGCGCCCGACCCGCTCGACGGTCCCGCGCCCACCGGTCGTCCGCTGTGGAACACCCGCGCCTACGTCCTTGACGCGGCCATGCGGCCCGTGCCGCCAGGCACGCCAGGTGAGCTGTACCTGGCGGGCGACAGCCTGGCCCGGGGTTACGTCGGGCGCGCCGCGCTGACCGCCGAGCGGTTCGTGGCCGACCCGTTCGGCCGCGGCGGGCGGCTCTACCGCACCGGCGACCTCGTGCGCTGGGGCGTGGACGGGCAACTGGAGTACCTCGGCCGCTCCGACGACCAGGTGAAGCTGCGCGGCTTCCGGATCGAGCTCGGCGAGGTCGAGTCCGCGCTCGCCCGGCACGCCGACGTGGACCGCGCCGCCGTCGTGGTCCGCGAGGACCGGCCGGGGGACAAGCGGCTCGTCGGGTACGTCGTGCCCGGCCGCCCCGTCGACCCGGCCGCCGTGCTCGACACCGTGCGCGCGACCCTGCCCGCGTACATGGTGCCCGCCGCGCTCGTCGTGCTCGACGCGTTCCCCTTGAACGCCAACGGCAAGCTCGACCGCCGAGCCCTGCCCGCGCCGGACGCCGCCGTGATCGGCGACGCCGCGCCGCGCACCCCCGCCGAAGAGGTGCTGTGCGCGGTGTTCGCGGACGTGCTCGGCTTGGAGCGGGTCGGCGTGGACGACGGGTTCTTCGACCTCGGCGGCCACTCGTTGCTCGCCACGCGCCTGATCAGCCAGGTGCGTGCGGCGATGGGCGTGGAACTGCCGCTGCGCGCGGTGTTCGAAGCGCCGACGCCCGCGCTGCTGGCCGCCCGCGCCACCGCCGCCGGCGCCGCCCGGAAGGGAGTGACCCGCGCCGAACGGCCCGACGTGGTGCCGCTGTCGTTCGCCCAGCGCCGCTTGTGGTTCCTCGACCGGCTGGAGGACGCCAACGGGATGTACAACATCCCGATCGCGCTGCGCCTGTCCGGCGACCTGGACGTGACCGCGCTGCGCGCCGCGCTCGGCGACGTGCTGGCCCGCCACGAGTCGCTGCGCACCGTCTTCCCCGACACCGACGGCGCGCCGCGCCAGCTCGTGGTGCCCGCCGCCGAGGCCGACGAGGCGCTGACCCGGGCGTTCAGCGTGCGCACCACGGACGCGTCCGTGCTGCGGGAACGCCTGGACGAGGCGGCGGCGTGCACGTTCGACCTGTCCCGCGAGCTGCCGCTCAAGGCGTGGCTGTTCGAGCTGTCGCCCTCGGAGCACGTGCTGCTGGTGGTGCTGCACCACATCGCGGGCGACGGCTGGTCGTTCACGCCGCTGACCCGCGACCTCGGGCACGCCTACCGCGCCCGCCTCGCCGGACGCGCCCCGGAGCTGCCGGAACTGCCGGTCCAGTACGCGGACTACGCGTTGTGGCAGGCCGACGTGCTGGGCGCGGACGGCGACCCCGGCTCGGCGGGCACGGCGCAGCTGGAGTTCTGGCGGCGGCAGCTCGACGGCATCCCCGACGCCCTGGAGCTGCCGACCGACCGGCGGCGGCCGGCCGTCGCCTCCCACCGCGGCGGCCTCGTGCGGTGGCACGTGGACGCCGACCTGCACGCCGACCTGCTGACCCTGGCCCGCCGGACCGGCACCAGCCTGTTCATGGTGCTCCAGGCGGCGATCTCGGCGCTGCTGACCCGGCTGGGCGCCGGTGAGGACGTGGTCCTCGGCACGGCCGTCGCGGGCCGCACGGACGCCGCGCTGGAAGACCTGGTCGGCTTCTTCGTCAACACGCTCGTGCTGCGGACCGACACGTCCGGCGACCCCGCGTTCGAGGAGCTGCTCGGCCGCGTCCGGCAGACCGACCTGGCCGCGTTCGCGCACCAGGACCTGCCGTTCGACCGGCTCGTGGACGCGCTCAACCCCGAGCGGTCCGTCGCGCGGCACCCGTTGTTCCAGGTGATGCTCGTGCTCCAGAACGCGCCCGAACCGGACCTGGAGCTGCCCGGCCTGAGCCTGGACCTGGTGGACCTCGGCGAGGGCCCGGCGAAGTTCGACCTGTCGTTCGACCTGGGCGAGACCCACCGCGACGGCGCGCCGGCGGGTCTGGAGGGCACCATCCAGTTCGCCGCCGACCTGTTCGACCGCGCCACCGCCGAAGCCCTCGGCGCACGCCTGACGCGCGTGCTGCGGACCGTCGCCGCCGACGCCGCCACCCCGGTGAGCGCCCTGCCGGTCCTGGGCGAGGGCGAACGCGGCATCGTGCTGGACGTGTGGGGTCGCAACCCCTCCCACCGGGCGCGCGGCACGGTCGTCGGCCGCTTCCGCGCGCAGGTCGCGAAGGCCCCGGACGCCGTGGCCCTGGTCGACGGCGACCGCGAGCTGACCTACGCCGAGGTGGACGCCCGCGCCCGCGCGCTCGCCCACCACCTGGTCGGGATCGGCGTGCGCGCCGAGGCCCGGGTGGCCGTGCTCGCCCGACGCACCGCCGAGCGGGTTGTCGCCACCCTCGCCACGCTCTACGCGGGCGGCGCCTACGTGCCGCTGCACGACGGCAACCCCGTCGAGCGGCACAACCTGATCCTCGCCGACACCTCCGCCGCGGTCCTGCTCACCGACCGCGCCGACCTGCCCGCGGGACTGACCGCTCCGGCGCAGGTCGTGGACTTCACGGCCGAGCCGCCCCCCGCGCCCGACACCGGGCTGCCGGCGCCGCACCCGGACCAGTTGGCGTACGTGATCCACACGTCCGGCTCCACGGGCGTGCCGAAGGGCGCGGCCGTCACCCACGCCAACGTGGTGGAGCTGGCCACCGACTCGATCTTCACCACGGGTGCGCACCACCGCGTCCTCGTCCACTCCTCCTACGCGTTCGACGCGAGCACGTACGAGATGTGGGTGCCGCTGCTCAACGGCGGCACGGCCGTCGTGGACTCGCCGGACGACGTGGACATCGCGGGTCTCGCCGCCGCGATCCACCGGCACGGCGTGACCGCCCTGTGGCTGACCGCCGGCCTGTTCCGGGTGGTCGCGCAGGAGGCTCCCGAGACGTTGGCGGGCCTGCGCGAGGTGTGGGCCGGCGGTGACGTGGTGTCCGAGCACGCCGTGGCCGCCGTGCGCCGGGCCTGCCCGGACCTGGTGCTGGTCAACGGTTACGGCCCCACCGAGACGACCACGTTCGCCGCACGCCACGCGGTGCTGCCCGGCGACGTGGCCGCGAGCCCGCTGCCGATCGGCGCCCCGATGGCGGGCACCGCGCTGCGCGTCCTGGACGGCCGCCTCCAGCCGGTGCCGCCGGGCGTGACGGGCGAGCTGTACGTGGCCGGGGGCAAGCTGGCCCGCGGCTACCTCGCCCGACCGGGGCTCACCGCCGAGCGGTTCCCGCCCGACCCGCACGGCGCGCCCGGCGACCGCATGTACCGCACGGGCGACCTGGCCCGGTGGTCCCGCGACGGCAGGCTGGAGTTCGTCGGCCGCACCGACGGCCAGGTCAAGCTGCGCGGCTTCCGGATCGAGCCGGGCGAGGTCGAGGCCGCGCTGACCGGCCGGGCGGGCGTCAGGGGCGCGGCGGTCGTGCTCCGCGAGGACCGGCCCGGTGAACGCCGGCTCGTCGCGTACCTCGTCGGCGACGACGTGGACGTGACCGAGGCGCGGGCCGTCGCGGTCGCCGCCCTGCCGGACTACTCGGTGCCGTCGGCGTTCGTGGTGCTGCCGGAGCTGCCGCTGACCGTCAACGGCAAGGTCGACCGCCGCGCGCTGCCCGCGCCGCAACGGGAAGCGGCGCCGGTGACCGTGCCGCGCACGGCCGTGGAAGAGGCCCTGGCCGGCGTCTTCGCGGACGTGCTCGGCGTGGAGCGGGTCGGCGTGGACGACGGGTTCTTCGACCTGGGCGGCGACAGCATCATGTCGATCCAGCTGGTCAGCCGCGCCCGCACGGCAGGTTGGGTGTTCACCCCGCGCGACGTGTTCGAGCTGAAGACCGTCCGACGCCTCGCCGAGGTCGCCGTGCCGCCGGTGGAGCAGGACGAGGTGGCCGACGGCGTCGGCGGGGTGCCGCTGATGCCGATCGTGGAGTGGCTGCGCGCCGGCGGCGGACCGGTCGACGGGTTCAACCAGTCGCACGTGGTCGCCACACCCGCCGGGATCACCACCGAGCACCTGGTGGACGCCCTGGCCGTCGTGCTCGACCACCACGACGCGCTGCGCACCCGGCTGCGCCGCGACGACGACGGCTGGGCGCTGGAAGTCCTGCCGCACGGTGCGGTGCGGGCCGAGGAGCACGTCGCGCGCGTCGACGTCGCCGGACTCGCCGACGGCGAACTGGCGGCGGTGGTCGCCGAGCACACCGAGACCGCCCGCCGCGCCCTGCGGCCCGACGACGCGGTGATGCTGCGCCTGGTGTGGTTCGACGCCGGACCCGACGCGCCCGGCCGGCTGCTCCTGCTGGCGCACCACCTGGTCGTGGACGGCGTGTCGTGGCGGATCCTGCTGCCCGACCTCGCCTCCGCCGCGACCGCAGCCCGCCTGGGCGTCACGCCCGAGCTGCCACCGGTGCGGACGTCGTGGCGGCGCTGGGCCACCCGCCTCGCCGAGGCGGCGACGCAACCGCGGTGGGCCGAGCAGCTGCCGCACTGGCTCGCCACCGCCGACACCGCGCAGCCCGCGATCGGCTCCCGTCCACTGGACCCGCGCCGCGACACCCTCGCCACGGCGCGGACCGCGGTGGTCGAGGTCGACCCGGACGTCACCACGGCCTTGTTGACGACCGCGCCCGCCGCGTTCCGCGTCAGCGTGGACGACGTGCTGCTCACCGGCTTCGGCCTGGCCGTGCGCGAATGGCTGGCCCGACGCGGCGAACGGCTGCCCGACGCGCTGCTGGTGGACCGCGAGGGCCACGGCAGGCACGAGGACGCCGTCGCACCGGGCCTGGACCTGTCCCGCACGGTCGGCTGGTTCACCAACCTCTACCCGGTGCGGGTGGACGTGCCGCCGCTGCGGTGGGACGACGTGCTCTCGGCAGGCGAACCCGTGGGCACGGCGCTCAAGCAGGTCAAGGAAGGGCTGCGCGCGGTGCCCGACCACGGCCTCGGCCACGGCCTGCTGCGCCACCTCAACCCGGACACCGCGAGCAAGCTCGCCGCCTGCCCGCCGCCGCAGATCGGGTTCAACTACCTGGGCCGCACGAGGGTCGGCGCGACCGGACGCGACTGGACACCGCTGACCGACGCGGGCGGCGCGGTGGGCGACGACGGGCTGCCGTTCGCCCACGTGCTGGAGGTCAACGCCTTCACCGAGGACGGCGCGGGCGGACCGCGTCTCGTCGCCGCCCTGTCGTGGCCCGCCGCCCTGCTCGACGAACCGGACGTGGCCGCGCTCGGCAGCCTGTGGCGCGACGCCCTGGCCGCGCTCGCCGCACACGCGCGCGACCCGCGCGCCGGCGGCCTCACGCCTTCCGACGTGGCGCTGGTCCCCCTGTCGCAGAAGAACATCGACCACTTGGAGGCCATGATGAGGAAGGCAGGCCGATCATGAGCGCCGCACCGCGCATCGAGGACATCCTCCCGCTGGCCCCGTTGCAGCAGGGCCTGCTGTTCCACGCCCTGCACGACACCGACGGCCTCGACTTCTACACCGTCCAGGTGGCCGTCGACCTCTACGGCGAACTCGGCGTGGACGCGTTGCGCGACGCCGTGGAGGCGTTGGTGCGGCGGCACGCCGGGCTGCGGTCGGTGTTCGTCCACGAAGGGCTCGACCAGCCCGTGCAGGTCGTGCTCGACCACGTCGACGTGCCGTGGGAGGTGGTGGACTGCTCGGCGCTGTCCGTCGCGGAGGCGGAGGCCCGGTTCCAGGAGCGCTACGACGCCGAACGCCTGCGCCGCTTCGCGCTGCACGAGGACGTGCCGCTGCGGTGCGTGCTGTTCCGGATGCCGTTCAAGGACTTCCGGCTCGCCGTCACCGTGCACCACATCGTGGTCGACGGCTGGTCGCTGCCCGTGCTGCTGGACGAGCTGTTCGAGCTGTACGACCGGCACGGCGACGAGAAGGGCATGGCGCCCGTCGCGCCCTACCGCGACTACCTGGCGTGGCTCGACGCGCGCGACAACGAGGTGTCCCGCAAGGCGTGGGACGCGGTGCTGCACGGCGTCACCGAGCCGACGCTGGTCGGCGGGGCCGGTCGGCCGGGGGAGCAGGCGCCGCCCGCGCGGCTGAAGGCGAAGCTGGGCCGGGAGCTGACGGGGCGGCTCGGTGAGCGGGCCCGTGAGCGCGGCTGGACGGTCAACACCGTCGTGCAGGCCGCGTGGGGCCTCACGCTCGGCGTGCACACCGGCCGCACCGACGTGGTGTTCGGCGGCACGGTGTCCGGCCGCCCGCCCGAGCTGCCGGGCGTGGAGCGCATGATCGGCCTGTTCATCAACACGGTGCCGGTGCGGGTCACCTGGTCGCCCGACGACACCGCCGCGGACCTGCTCGACGCGCTGCAGTCGCAGCAGACCGGACTGCTGGAGCACCAGCACGTCAACCTGGCCGACCTCCAGGGCCGGGTCGGGCGCGGACCGCTGTTCGACACGACCCTGGTGTTCGAGAACTACCCGGCGGGCGACGACGACAACACCGAGCTGGCCGGCGGCGCGTTCCTGATCGACGTGGAGGCCCGCGACGCCACGCACTACCCGGTGACGCTGATCGGCGTGCCGGGGGAGGACCTGGCGTTCCGGCTGGACCACCGGCCCGACCTGGTGGACGCGGCCACCGCCCGCCGCCTGGCGGACTGGCTGCTGCGCATCGTGGCCGACCTGGTCGAGCACCCGGACCGGCCGTTGAGCGCGGTCACGCCGCTGGACGACGCCGACCGCCACCGCGTGCTGCACGAGTGGAACTCCACCGCGACGCCCGTCGAGGACGCCACGCTCACCGACCTGCTGGACCGGCAGGCCGCCTCCTCACCGCACGCCACGGCGGTCGTCGACCACGACCGGGTGCTCGACTACGCCGAGCTGCACACGACCGCCGACCACCTGGCCCGCCGGCTCGTCGCCGCGGGCGCCGGGCCGGACGCGCTGGTGGCCGTGTCGCTGCCGCGCTCGGCCGACCTCGTGGTGGCGCTGCTCGCCGTGCTGAAGTCCGGCGCGGCCTACCTGCCGCTGGACACCGACCTGCCGTCCCGGCGGCGCGCCGTGCTGCTGGACGAGGCCCGGCCGGTGTGCGTGGTGACCGACGACCCGGCGGCGTTCCCCGGCCTGCCGGTGCTCCCGGTGCACGGCGCGGAGGTGCCGGACGTGGCGGTGAGCCGCGCGCGGCCGGATGACCTGGCGTACGTCATCCACACCTCCGGCTCCACCGGCACGCCCAAGGGCGTCGGCGTGCCGCACCGGGGCATCGTGAACCGCCTGCGGTGGATGCAGGACCGCTACGGCCTCGACGCCGACGACCGGGTGCTGCTCAAGACCCCGTGCACGTTCGACGTGTCGGTGTGGGAGTTCTTCTGGCCGCTGATCACCGGCGCCGCGATCGCGGTCGCCAAGCCGGACGGCCACCGCGACCCCGCGTACCTCGCGCGGGCGATCAACGAGCACGGGGTGACGACCGTCCACTTCGTACCGTCCATGTTGGACTCCTTCCTGGTGGAGCCCGTGCCCTGCCCGACCTTGCGCCGGGTGGTGTGCAGCGGCGAAGCGCTCCTGCCGGCGACCAGGGACCGCTTCCTGGGTGCGTACTCCGCCGAACTGCACAACCTCTACGGCCCCACCGAGGCGTCCGTCGACGTCACGTCGTGGCAGTGCGACGCCGACGACCCGCGCGTGCCCATCGGCAAGCCGGTGTGGAACACCCGCGCGTACGTGCTGGACGCCCGTCTCGCGCCCGTGCCGCCCGGCGCGCCGGGTGAGCTGTACCTGGCGGGCGTGCAGCTGGCCCGCGGCTACCTCGGCCGCCCCGGCGTGACCGCGACGCGGTTCGTCGCCGACCCGTACGGCCCGCCCGGCTCGCGCCTGTACCGCACCGGCGACGTGGCGCGGTGGGACGACGACGGCGCGCTCGTGTACCTGGGCCGTGCCGACGACCAGGTGAAGCTCCGGGGCGTCCGGGTGGAGCTGGGCGAGGTCGAGGCCGCCGTGGCGCGGTGCGCGGGCGTGGCGCACGCGGCCGTCGCGGTGCGCGAGGACGTGCCCGGCGACCAGCGGCTGGCCGCGTACTACGTGCCCGAGCCCGGCGCTTCGCCGGACCCGGACGTGGTACGCGACCACGTGGCCGCCGACCTGCCCGCGCACCTGGTGCCGGGCACGTTCACCGCGCTGGACGCGTTGCCGCTCAACGCCAACGGCAAGCTGGACCGCCGCGCCCTGCCCGCGCCGAGGGCCGTCGCGACCGCCGGACGCGCGCCGAACAACCTGACCGAGGACCTGCTGTGCCGCATGTTCGCCGAGGTGCTGCGGGTGGACGGGTTCGACCCGGATCGCGGGTTCTTCGCCGCGGGCGGCCACTCGCTGCTGGCCGTGACGCTGGCCGACCGGGTGCGGTCGCGCTTCGCCGCCGACGTGACCGTGCGGACGCTGTTCGAGGCGCCCAGCCCGGCCGAGCTCGCCCGCCGCCTCGACGGCGATCCGGCCGCGACCGGCGTGGACGCGCTCGGCCCGGTGCTGCCGCTGCGGACGGGCGGTGACGCGCCGCCGCTGTTCTGCCTGCACCCGGCCTCCGGGCTGAGCTGGTGCTACACCGGGCTGCTCGGCGCGCTCGACCCGGACGTGCCGCTCTACGGCCTCCAAGCCGACCTCGGCGCGACCGACCCCGGCACGGTCGGCGACCAGGCGGCCCGCTTCGCGGACCACATCCGCGCGGTCGCGCCGCACGGCCCGTACCGCCTGCTGGGCTGGTCCATGGGCGGGCACCTGGCGCACGAGGTCGCCGTCCGCCTCCAGGAGGCCGGCCAGACCGTCGACCTGCTCGCCGTCCTCGACTCCTACCCCCGCGCCGACGCGACACCGCTGAGCACCGAAGAGGTGTTCGCCGACGCGTTCGCCGGCACCGGCCTGAGCCCCGAGGACCTCGCCACACCCGAGGGCCACGCCCGCGCGGTCGCCGTGGTGCGCACCGAGCTCGGCGGCTACGAGCAGACCACCGACGACCTGGCCCGCGCCGTCCTCACCACGTACCTGGCCAACGGCCGAGCCCTGTCCGCCCACGCGCCGCGCCGCTTCGACGGCGACCTGCTGCTCTTCCGCGCCACCGACGCCGCCGACCACCCGGAACGCGACCCGGGCCGGTGGACGCCGCACATCACCGGCGCCATCCGCGTGCACGACGTGCCCGCACCCCACGAAGAGATGACTCGTCGAGACGTCCTCGACGAGGTCGCCAGGGCGGTCGACGCCGCCGTGGCGACGCCGCGACCCGAAGGAGACCCGCGATGAGCACCAACCCGTTCGAGGACGAGAACGGCACCTACTTCGTGCTGGTCAACGACGAGAACCAGCACTCCCTCTGGCCGCACTTCATCCCCGTGCCCGACGGCTGGCGCGTGGTGTTCGGCGAGGCGTCCCGCCAGGACTGCCTGGACCACGTCGAGGCGAACTGGACAGACATGCGCCCCAAGAGCCTCGTCGACGCCATGGGCGCCTGAGCAGACCCGTCCACGACAAAGGAGGTGCGCATGGCGGCCACGACCACCGCCGACCGCTGGCTGCGCACGCGCACGCCCCGGCCGTCGGCCGCGGCGACCCTCGTGTGCCTGCCGCACGCGGGCGGGTCGGCGAGCTACTACCGCGACTGGGGCGTGCGGCTGCCCGCGTCGGTCGAGGTGCGCGTCGTGCAGTACCCCGGGCGGGAGGAACGCCTCGTCGACGAGCCGGTCGACGACATGGCGGCGATGGCCGACGTCCTCGCCGACGTCCTCGCGCCGCTGTCCGACCGGCCGGTCGTGCTGTTCGGGCACAGCATGGGCGCGGCGATCGGGTACGAGGTGACCCGGCGGTGCGAGGAGCGCGGCCACCCGCCGGCCCTGCTCGTGGCCTCCGGGTTCACCGCGCCGCACCGCCGCGCGCCCGGCGACCTGCACACCCGCGACGACGACGCGCTCGTCGCCGAGATCACCCGCGTGTCCGGCGCCGACGCCGCCGCGCTGGAGAGCCCCGACCTGCGCGAACTGCTGCTGCCGATGATCCGCGCCGACTACCGGCTCATCGAGCGGTACGCGCCTGACGCGCCGCCGCCCGTGGCCACGCCGCTCGTGGTCTACCGCGGCGACGCCGACCCGGACGTCGACGCGGACGGCGGTGAGGCGTGGCGTGACCTCGCCACGTCCGGCGAGCTGCGCGAGCACCGCGCGTTCGACGGCGGCCACTTCTACTTCCGGCACGACCCGACCGCCCTGCTCGGGGCGATCTCCGCGCACCTCGGGCGGGTCCGCCCGGTGACGACTCACTGAGGGTGAGGGAAATGTTGTTGGCCAACGAAGACACGCTGACCACCGCCACGCTGGACGCCGTCGAGCACGAGTGGCTCGACCGGATCGCCCGCGACCTGCTGGACGTGGCCGGCGGGCGGCTCGACAGCCCCGAGTGGGTGGCCGCCGCACGCCGGTCGTGGGAGGACGCGCCCGCGACGCTGCGGCACGCGCTCAAGGAGTTCCGCCGCGACTCGGGCGCGGGCGGCGCGCTGCTGCTGCGCAACCTGCCCGTGGACGAGCACAACCTCCCGCCGACGCCGAAGGCCGAGGGCTCCGTGGTGCGCGAGGCGACGGTGTCGGCCGCCGTGCTCGTGCTCGTGGCGCACGGCCTCGGCGACCCCGGCGCGTTCCGCGCGGAGAAGTCCGGCGCGCTGGTGCAGAACGTGGTGCCGGTGCCGGGCAAGGAGGAGGTGCAGGGCAACGTCGGGTCGGCGCACCTGACGTTCCACACCGAGAACGCCTTCCACCGGCACCGGCCCGACTTCGTGCTGCTGGGGTGCGTGCGGCCGGACCACGAGCGGATCGCCGAGCTGCGGCTGGTGTGCTCGCGCCAGGTGCTGCCGAAGCTGGGCGAGCAGGCCCGCTCGGCGCTGTCGTCGGCCGAGTTCGTCACCGCGCCGCCGCCCTCGTTCGGCGCGACGTCCGGCGAGGTGCCGCCGCGCGCCGTGCTGCACGGCGACCCGGACGACCCGGACCTGTGCGTCGACCAGGCGGCCACCCGGCCCGTCACCGAACGCGCGGTTGCGGCGATGGCCGAGCTCGGCGAGCTGTTCGACAACTCGTTCAACGCGCTGCGGCTGACCGCGGGCGACCTGGCGATCGTGGACAACCGGGTCACCGTGCACGGCCGGTCGGCGTTCACCCCGCGCTACGACGGCGCGGACCGCTGGCTGCAGCGCACGTTCGTCTTCGCCGACCTCCGCCGCTCCCGGGGCCACCGCCCCGGCGACGGCTACGTGCTGGAGAGCTGAGCCGTGGACCTGCTCAAGGGCAAGACGCTGCTCGTGACGGGCGTGCTCACGCCGTCGTCCATCGCCTACCACGTGGCACGCCTGGCGCAGGAGGAAGGCGCGAACGTCGTCCTCACCGCCTACGGCCGCGTGCGGCTGGTGGAACGGCTCGCGCAACGCCTGCCGTCGCCCGCGCCGGTGGTGGAGCTGGACGTCACCGACGCCGACCACCTCGCGTCCCTGCCGGACCGGATCGGCGCGCACGCGGACCGCGTGGACGGCGTGCTGCACTCCGTCGCCTACGCGCCGGCCGAAGCGCTCGGCGGCAACTTCCTCACCGCGCGCTGGGACGACGTCGCGCCGGCGTTGCACGTCTCCGCCTACTCGTTGCAGGCGCTCGTGCGGGCCGTGCGGCCGATGCTGGGACCGGGCAGTTCCGTGGTGGGCCTGGACTTCGACGCCTCGCACGCCTACGCCGAGTACGACTGGATGGGCGTGGCGAAGGCGGCGCTGGAGTCCTGCGCCCGCTACCTGGCGTCCTACCTCGGCCGCGACGGCATCCGCGTCAACCTCGTCGCCGCCGGTCCGCTGCGCACCACCGCGGCCGTCGCGATCGGGCCGGGCGGTGACGAAGCCGCTCGCCGCGAAGGCCTGCGGTGGCACGGCAAGTCGCCGCTCGGCTGGGACGACCAGGAGTTCACGCCCGTCGCGCGCGCGTGCGTGGCCCTGCTGTCGGACTGGTTCCCGGCGACGACCGGCGAGATCGTCCACGTCGACGGCGGCGCGCACGTGGTCGGCGACCGGCCCGGTGTCCCCGCCACGGCACCGCCGCCGTCGGCGCGATCGTGATCACGGGACGTGGGGTTCCCGGTGCCGGTCCAAGCGGTTCAAGCGCAGGCGACGGGGCAGGACCCGTTCGTGCTGTACCTGATCGTGGCGTGCGAGATCGCGTTCTGGGTGGTGCTGGCCTCGGGCCTGCTCGCCCGGTACGCGCTGCGCAAGCCCCGGCTGGGCGGCGCGCTGCTGGCGGGCGTGCCGGTGGTCGACCTGGTGCTGGTGGTGGCGTGCGCCGTCGACCTGCGCACGGGCGGCACGCCGGGCATGACCCACAGCCTGGCCGCGGCCTACCTGGGCATCAGCGTGGCGTTCGGCCCGTACCTGGTGGCGCGGGCGGACGCGTGGTTCGCGCACCGCTTCGCCGGTGGCCCGAAGCCGGCCCGCCCACCCCGCCGCGGCCGCGCCCGGCAACGGCACGAGTGGGCGATGTGGCTGCGCTGCCTGGCCGCGCTGGGCATCTCGTCGGCGTTGACGCTGGTGATGTTCCTGATCGGCGGGCCGAGCACGGTCGAGCTGTGGAACTTCGAGATCCAGCTCGCCGCGGTCACCGCGATCTGGCTGGTCGGCCGGCCGCTGCGCGTGACGCTGTTCCCGCCCAGGGCGCCGGTCGGGGCGGACGACCACACAGAGGAGGAACGGTGACCGCAGCCGTCGAGGCGCGAGGCGTCGTCAAGTCGTACAAGGCGCACCGCGCCCTCGACGGCGTGGACCTGACCGTGCCCACCGGGACGGTGCTGGGCTTGTTGGGCCCCAACGGGGCGGGCAAGACCACGATGGTGCGGGTGTTGACGACGTTGCTGCGGCCCGACGCGGGCGACGTCCGCGTGGCCGGCTACGACGTGGTCTCGCAGTCGGCCGACGTGCGCCGCAGCATCGGCCTGTCCGGGCAGTACGCGGCCGTGGACGAGAGCCTGACCGGGTACGAGAACCTGTACCTGGTCGGTCGGCTGTACGGGTACAAGGCCGCCGCGGCGCGGGCGCGGGCCCGGGAGCTGCTGGCGCTGTTCCGGCTGGAGCAGGCCGCGTCCCGGCTGCTGCGCACCTACTCGGGCGGCATGCGACGGCGGCTGGACCTGGCGGGGGCGCTCGTCGCCCGGCCGCCGGTGGTGGTGCTGGACGAGCCGACCACGGGCCTCGACCCGCGGTCCCGCCTCGACACCTGGGAGATGGTGCGGCGGCTCGTGGACGACGGCGCGTCCGTGCTGCTCACGACCCAGTACCTGGAGGAGGCCGACCACCTGGCCGACTCGATCGTGGTGATCGACCGCGGCCGGGTGGTGGAGCGGGGCACGTCCGACGAGCTGAAGGCCCGCGTCGGCAGCGAACGCCTGGAGATCGTCGTCGCCGACCACGCGGACCTGCCCGAGCTGACCCGCGTGCTCGCCGAGGTCGGCGCGGCCGAGCCCGTGGTGGACGAGCACCTGCGCCGGGCGCACGTGCTGGTGCACGTCGGCCCGAAGACGTTGATGGAGGCGTTGCAGCGGCTGGACGCGCTCGACGTGCGCGTGCTCGACGTGTCGCTGCACCGGCCGAAGCTGGACGACGTGTTCCTGATGCTCACCGACCGCGCCGACGACGGGGAGGACTCGTGACCGCAGTGGCCAAGGTCGCCGTCGACGGCTGGATGATCGCCTGGCGCAACCTGCTGCACGTGCGGCGCAGCGTCGACTGGGCGTTCGCCGCGGTGGTGCAGCCGGTGATGTTCGTGCTGCTGTTCGGGTTCGTGTTCGGCGGCCTGCTCGGCGGCGCGGCGTACCGCGAGTACCTGCTGGCGGGCATCCTCGTGCAGACGCTGGCGTTCAACTCCGCGTTCACCGTCATCGGCCTGTCGACGGACCTGCGCAAGGGCTTCATCGACCGACTGCGGTCGCTGCCGATGTCCGGGGTGTCGGTGATGGTCGGCCGCACGCTGTCCGACCTCGCGGTGAGCGTCGTGGCGATGCTCGTGACGTGCCTGTGCGGCCTGCTCATCGGCTGGCGGGTGCGCGGCAGCTTCCTGGACGCGGTGCTGGCGTTCCTGGTGCTGCTGGTGTTCGCGTTCGCCATGTCGTGGATCGGGGCGCTCATCGGGCTGGTCTCGCCGAGCCCGGAGGCCGCGCAGAGCGCCGGCCTGATCTGGCTGACCCCGCTGACGTTCGTGTCGTCCGGTTTCGTGCCGGAGGAGTCGATGCCGGGCCCGCTGCGGGTGATCGCCGAGTGGAACCCGCTGACCGCCGTGATCAACGCGGTGCGCGGGCTGTTCGGCAACACCGTGCCGGGGCTGGACGTCGTGTCCGGCTCGTGGCCCGACGACCACGCGCTGGCCTACGCCTGGCTGTCGTCGCTGCTGATCGTGGCGGTGTTCGTGCCGCTGAGCATGCGCGCCTACCGCCGCGTGGCGGCCCGGTGAACAGCGGTAGGTGGGACGGGCGCCCGTCCCACCTACCGTGCGGCGGCCAGGGGAGGCCGCCGAGTCCCGGTCGACGTCACCGCCGCCGGGTGGCGAACATCGACCGGTACACCGCCGTGATGACGAAGATCAGCACACCGACCATCGCCACCGTGATCGCGACGTTGGCCACGTCGGACACCTTGCCGCCGATGAAGTACTGCTTGATCAGGTTGGACCCGACGATCAGGACGACGTACACCCACCACGGGGCCCACCGACCGTCGTTCACCTTGCCCTCAGCCACTTGTCCTCCTTGTCGGGCGCGGGCACACCCTCAGCACAGTTCCTTGATTTTCGCGGCGCCCTCGGAGATGTCCTGGGCGTTGTCCGACAACAACTGCCGGGCCGCGGTCAACACCTTGGCGGTCTGCGACGATTCGTCCATGTTCCCGGCGATGTCGTCGATTACCGATGCCAACGTCTTGGCCGATTCGCTCTTGCCGTCGGGACCCGCGGACACCCACCCGTTCGCCACGTGGCACAGCAAGGTCTTCCGACCTTCGTCGGTGTTGTCCGGTGAACTCTGGTTCGCGGACGGTTCGCAGCCGCTCAGCGCGAAAACCGACACCACCGCCAGTGCTACCGCCACGCTTTTCATGGTGACATCCGCTCCTCCCGGTGTGGTCGGCGGCCCGTGCGCCTGCCGTGAGGACATCATCGCGAAGCGGGCGTTCGCGCGGCATCGGCGGTCGGAGCGATCACGGGTCATCACTTCGGCCGATGCGAGCCGCGGTGGCGTGTGCTGTGATCGCGCGGTGCAGGCCGGACTGAGTCGCGCTGTCTCCGTGCTCCGGAAGTTGCCGGAGTGGCAGCACGACGCGCTCATCGTGATCAGCTCGTTGCTGGTCGGTTCGGTCTTGTTCCTCACCGGCCTGTACCCGTTGTTCCGCCTGGACGACCAGATTCCGCTGTGGGTGCGGGTGCTGTTGTTCGGCGGCATCTGCGTGGTGGAGGCGTTCCGCCGGATCGCGCCGGGCACGGCCCTCGCGGTGGGCACGGCGTTCCTGCTCGTGGACTGCGTCATCGGCGTCAGCACGCCCACCCTCGTCGTGTACGCCGACCTGCTCTACGCGGCCACGCTCTACGGCCCGCGCCGGCTCAGCCGCGACATGGTGCCGATCGCCGTGCTGACGTCGATCAGCACGATCACCGCGACCGTGCTGCTGGTGCCCGGCTGGCGCGCCACGGTGCTGGCCGCGTTCGCCGTGCTGCCGTTCCTGCTGATCCCGGTGTGGTGGGCGACGAACGTCCGGCAGCACCAGCGGATGGCGGAGGTGGAGCGGGCGAACGCCCGGCAGCTGGCCAAGATCGCCCAGCTGGACCGGACCGCCGCGGTCGCCGCCGAACGCGCGCACATGGCCCGTGACCTGCACGACGTGATCGCCGGGCACCTGTCCGCGATAGCCATCCAGGCCGAGGCGGCGCTGTCGTTGAAGGACGACGACCCGATGACGCGAGTGGTGCTCAAGTCCGTGCGCGAGAACAGCGTCAGCGCGTTGGACGAGATGCGTGCCATGATCAACCTGCTGCGCGCCGACGTCACCGACCCGGACGAGCCGACCGCGCCCGCGCGGCTGGCCCAGTTGTCCCGGCTCATCGAGTCGGCGCAGGCGGGCGGCATGAGGCTGGACGTCCGGGTGGAGTACGACGACACCGAGCCGTTGCCCGCCGCGGTCGACCTGACCGCGTACCGGATCGCGCAGGAGGCGCTGACCAACGCCATGAAGCACGCACCGCGCACGAACGTCGTCCTGGAACTGCGCCGCACCGACACCGAGATGGTGCTGGAAGTGGTCAACGAGCTGCGGGAGGGCGGTGACGGAGGTGGGCTCGGCACGGGGTTGCTGAACATGCGGGAGCGCACGGCGGCGGTCGGCGGCTCGCTCACCGCCGGGCCGTCCGACGGGTCGTGGAAGGTCCGCGCGGTGCTGCCGCTGCCCGGGGTGGAGCGGTGAGCATCAGGGTGCTGGTCGTGGACGACCACGCGGCCATCCGCGCGGGTCTTGTGCTGATCCTGGGCAACGCCGAGGGCATCGAGGTGGTCGGCGAGGCGGGTGACGGGGCGACGGCGATCAGCCAGGCGCGGGCGCTGCGGCCGGACGTGGTGCTGATGGACATCCGCATGCCCGGCCTGGACGGCATCGCCGCGACCAAGGCGTTGCACGGCGACAGCGTGGCCCAGGTGCTCGTGCTGACGACGTTCGACCTGGACGAGTACGTGTTCGCGGCGCTGCGCGCGGGCGCCGCGGGCTTCCTGCTGAAGTCGGTGGACGCGCCGCGGCTGGTGGAGGCGGTGCGGCTGGTCGCGGCGGGCGAGAACGTGCTGGGCCCGGAGATCACCCGCAAGCTGATCAAGGCGTACGCCGAGGCGCCGGTGAAGGCCCAGCCGGTCCTCGACAGCCGCCTCGACCAGCTGACCGAGCGGGAGCTGGACGTCCTGCGCTGCCTCGGTCGCGGCCTGTCGAACGCCCAGATCGCGCACGAGCTGTTCATCAGCGGCGCGACGGCGAAGACCCACGTCTCCCGCATCCTGACGAAACTGGACCTGCGCTCGCGCGTCCAGGCGGCGATCTACGCCCAGGAGAACGACCTGGTGTGACGCGGGGTCGGACCAGGCCTCGCCGGGCCGCACCGGGCCCCGCCAGGCCTGCCCGGGCCTCACCAGCCGAGCGCGCCGCCGCCCGTGACGGGGATCGTCGCACCGGTCACGTACGTGGAGCCCGCGACCCAGCGCACCACCTCGGCGATCTCCTCCGGCCGCGCCAGGCGGCCCAGCGGCACCTGGTCGATCAACGCCTGCCGCTGCGCGTCCGTCAGCACGGCGACCATGTCGGTGTCCACCGGGCCCGGCGCGACGACGTTGACCCGCACACCGCGCCGCCCGTACTCCAGCGCCACCGACCGCGCGAACCCCTCCAACGCCGCCTTGGCCGCCGCGTAGTTCGCCTGACCGGGTGACCCCGCACGTGCCGACGCCGACGAGACCAGCACGATCGACCCCGCCCGCGCCTTCGCCATCGCGGGCAGCACCCGCTGCACCACGCGGAACGCGCCGAGCTGCGTCACCTCGATGATCTCCCGGTAGTGCTCCTCGGGCATCCGCGCGACCAGCCCGTCGCGGGTCACGCCCGCGTTCAGCACGACCACCTCCGGCGCGCCCTGGTGCGCGGTGACCTCGGCGACGGCGTCAACCACCCGGTCCGCGTCGGCCAGGTCCAGCTCCACCCCGAACACCCCGTCGACCGGCACGCCCGACCCGCGGTGCGTGCCCGCCACCCGGTCGCCGGCGCGCCGGAACTCCCGCGCCACCGCCTCGCCGATACCCCGGCTCGCCCCGACGACCAGCACCGACCGCGTCATGACGCCAGCTCCACGACCGCCTCGCCGCGTGCGACCGCGACGCCGTCGTCCCGGGTCGCCGTCACCTGGACCCGCGCCGTCCCGGCCACCACGTCGACCGACGCGACCTTCCCGCCGCACGTCACCCGCGCGCCGACCGGCGTCGGCGCGGTGAACCGGGCCTTGAACGACCGCAGCGCGCCCGCCGCCGGCCACGACGTGACCAGCCGGCCCAGGTGCGCCATGACGAGCATCCCGTGCGTCACGACCCCGTCCAGCCCGCCCTGCCGCGCCGCGGCGTCGTCCAGGTGCACGGGATTGTCGTCGCCGGACGCGACTGCGAATTCCCGAAGCTTCTCCCGGGTGATCGCGGGCACCTCGGTCACGGGCAGCCGGTCACCGACCGCGGGCGCGTTCACGCCGCCTCCCTTTCCTCGATCACGAGCACCTGCCGCAAATCCACCAGGTGTTCACCACCCCGGTGCACGGACGTCTCCTGCACGATGAACTCCAACCGCCCGCCCATCCGCTGGTAAACGTCGGCGACCACGCTCTCGAACCGCAACTCGTCGCCGGCGTGCGCGTTCCGGTGATAGGTGAACGACTGCTCGGCGTGCAACACGCGCAACGGGTCGAGCCCCATGTCGACCAACAACTCCTCGCCACGCGCCTCGAGTTCCAACCCGAACAGCATCGTCGGCGGCAACACCAACTCGGGATGACCGGCCGCCCGCGCCGCGTCGATGTCGACGTGCACCGCGCCGTCCTCGCCGATGGCCCGCGCGAATGCGACCACCCGCTCCCGCGGCACGCGCAGCACAACGGGATCGAGCCGTTTCCCGACGAACCCCGGATCAATCATCGGCGAACCGTACCCGCGCTCGCCGCCGCACCGCGAGGGTGCACGTGAATACCGCGACGGTTTTCCGAAATCTATATTTCCGCTGTATTTTCGAGCGCTATCCGATCCGTGCGGACAACCCGCCCGATCGCGCGGAACGATCGGGTCCACGCGCACCGGATCGTTCCGCGCCGCCGGTGGGTGCTCACCCCGTCCCGGAAGACCCGTCGGTGGCGGAGGGTGCCGTGTCGGTGTACTCGTCGTGCCACCTCCACCACGAGTACGGCGGGGTCTGGGGGTAGCCCTCGGGCGAGTCCTCCCAGTCCTCCTGCCTGCCGAGCGCGGTCATGTCCAGGTAGCTGAACGTGCTGCCCAACGCCTCGTCGCCGCGTTCGTTGATGAAGTAGGTGCGGAACACGCGGTCGCCCTCGCGGATGAACGCGTTGGTGCCGTGCCACTCGTCGACGCCGAAGTCGACGTCGAACTCGTCGAGGATGGTGACCCAGGGCATCCTCCAGTCCATCCGCTCCTTCAACCGCCGGATGTCGGCCTGGGGCGCGCGCGAGGCGAGCACGAGGGTGGTGTCGCGGGCGTTGAGGTGGGAGAGGTGCCCGATCTGGTCGGCCGTCACGAGGGAGCAGCCGGGGCACGCGTGGTCCGGCCAGCCGTGCACGCCGGGCTCGAAGAACGCCCGGTAGACGATCAGCTGCCGTCGGCCCTCGAACAGGTCGAGGAGGCTCTGCCGGCCGCGCGGCGTGTCGAACGCGTACTCCTTCTCCACCTCGAACCACGGCATCCGCCGACGTGCCGCGGCCATCGCGTCCCGTGCCCGGGTCAGCTCCTTCTCCTGCACCAGCAGTTCCCGGCGAGCGTCCTCCCACGCCGACGCGGACACGATCGGAGGGGTTTTCATCGTGGCTGTCCACCTTCCACTTCGGGTTGACGTGCACGGCAGCCCACCGCTGAGGTGGGTGGTCCGTGATCGGCCGCGGTCATCCGGTGGGGTCGCGGTCGAGGTGGTCCTTCAGCGCGCTGAGCGGTCCGTCCCAGTCGCGTGCCAGCGCCGCCAGGTACTGCTGCGCCACCCGCATCGGCGCGGAGCGCAGGCGGAACCGCACCCGGCGCCGTTCGCCGGGCTCCGCCAGCACCAGGCCCGCGTCGGTGAGCAGGGCGAGGTGCTTCGCGATCGCCTGCCGGGTGACGGGCAGGCGGTCGGCCAGGTCGGTGGCCGTGGCCGGGCCGCCCGCCGCCAGTGCCGCCAGGATGGTGCGCCGGGTCGGGTCGGACAGGGCGGTGAAGACCCGTTCGGCGACCGCTTCGACGTCGGGCGGCATCGGCGTCAGGCGGGTCCGAGGTAGTCGACCAGCTCTCCCAGCTCGCTCGTCCAACCCTGGCTGTGCGCCTCGTAACCCTTGCCGTAGCCGTCCTCCGGCAGTTGCGCGAACCCGCTCTCCACGACCTTGAGCCGCGTGCCGGAGCCGACCTCTTCCAGGGTGAACTCGACGTACGTGCGGCGCGGGTCGTCCGCGGGCATGCCGAAGACCGGCCACGTGAAGGCGAACACGGTGGGCTCCTCCACCCGTTCCACGCGCAGTTCGACCGTCGGCCCGTCGGACCAGGTCACCCGCGCGGTGCCGCCCGGGCGCAGGTCGATCGTCGCCTCATTGCCGAACCACGTGCCCAGCCCCTCGGCCGTGGTGATCGCCGCCCAGACCTTGGCCGGCGGTTGAGCGATCTCCACGACCCGCTCGATGTGATCGGGAAAACCCATGGCGGGACGGCCTCTCGTGAGTAGCAACCATACGGTTGCAACCGTAGCGCAACCGTGTGGTCCACGTGGTCCGAGGCCACGATCGGGTGGTGCGGTCACAGCCCCACGGTGAGGGCTCCGACGAGGGACAGCCGCGAGACGCCCGTGGTGGCGCAGCTGATCGGGTCGGGGTTCAACGCGGTCAGCTGCGCCTTCGCGGGGTGGGCGGCGAACGTGCCGGAGCTGATCGAACCGAGCAGCACGATGACGATGTTCGCGCCGACCCGGCTGGACGTCCGGTTGTAGGAGAACGTGCTCGGCGCGACGGCCGGGTCGGTCCACGTGAAGGTCCGCGTGCCGGCGCCCTGGTAGAACAGCGCGGTGCAGGTGTAGTCCGGCAGGGTGGCGATCTCGGTGTAGGAACCGGTGGCCGCCGAGCCGTTGGCGCAGTTGAAGAGCTGGCCCTCGACGGTGACGGTGACCGTGTTCGGCGTGTTGGTCACCGGTTCGCTGAACGTCACCACTTCGTTGACCAGGCAGGCCTGCTCGACGGCGGCGCTCGCCGTCGGCGCCACGCCGACCGACGTCGCGGCGGCGGCCAGGCAGACGGCGGCGGCGGCCTTGCTCGCGTTCATCCGGGACCTCCCGATGTCTCAACGGCGTACATGGTGGTCATCGGCCACCTTTCGCTTTGCGTTACCAACCGTGTACCGAACGTGCGAGCCAGCGGTGGCCCCGTCGCGGTACATCCCAAGGGCCCGCTGGTGGCGCGTGACCGCGTCGTGGTGGCGGCCGGTGTGGTGGTCGGTGTAGCCGAAATTGTGCGAGTCGTGCGTCGCGGACACCACGTTCTCCACCAGCCGTCCCTCACCAGTTCCGCTGTCCGGCAAGGCTGACTGCCACCCGGGCCGGGCACCGTCGTCCGAGGACACCTCCCGCTGCGTCCGCGACTCGGGAGTCGGGCGTTCCACCGGGCCTTCCCACGCCGACGCGGACGGTCCGAAGTCACCCAGTCGCGGCGCAGGAGCCGGTTCGCGAGTCTTTCGGGTGATATCGCGGCCGGGTGCGCATGACCGGCGGCCGGGGTGCCATCCCACTGCCGGAGGTGGCGCCATGGTCCGGGTGGGGACGTTCCTGCCTGCGCGCCCGGCCGACGGCGGGCCCGGCAACGGCGGGGTCATCCCGCCCGACGACCACGAGACCCTGATGGGGCTGCTGTCGGAGCTGCCCGGTGTGGAGTTCGTGCACGGGCTGGACTTCCGGGACTCCTACACCCGCCGGGGCCGCGTGCACTGCGGTGACGTGTGCCTGAACGACCTGGACCTGTACCTCTGGTACGTCGACTTCGCGCGCAAGCCCGGCAGCTACGACCTGGACGCGTTGCTCACCGTGAAGCGCGACACCGCGGTCGTGCCGGACCCCGAGCGGGTCGCCGTCGCGTTCGACAAGCACTGGTCGTACCTGACGCTCGCCCGCGCCGGGGTCCCCGTCCCGGACAACCTGCTGGTCAGCCAACGCAACCTGGACGCGGCGGCGCCCGTGATCGAGGAGTGGGGCCACGCCGTCCTCAAACCGCGGCGTGGCTGCTTCGGCTGGGGAGTGCTGTTCATCGACAGCTTCACCACGCTCAGGGACGTCGTCGGCTACATCGACTCCGAGACCACCGAGGGCCGGGTCCGCGGCGTGCCGTCGTCGGGACCGGCCCGCAGCTACCTGCTCGAGCGCTTCTACCCCAACAGCCCGGAGGACTGGCTGGGCGTCACCGTGGCGGAGCAGGAGGTGGTGTACGGCTTCCGGAAGACCCCCGACCGCCACGTGCGGTGGAACGACTTCGCCTGGAAGGTCTACGACGCGGAACGCGGCGGCGGTGCCGTCGAACACCGGGAAGTGCCCGCCACGCACGCCGCACTGGCGCTGCGGGCGCACCGGGCCTTCGGCCTGCCGCTGCTCGGCCTGGACGTCATCCGCCACGAAGGCGAACCGATCGTCGTCGACGTCAACACCGGTCCCGCGCTCTACCCCGACCTCTTCACGGCGGCGGGCCGGTCGCTGCCGCACGAGCTGCTCCGCGTCCTCGCCGCCGCGATCAGCCGGACCACCGGTCAGCCGACGGAGGCCAGCGGCATCAGGTAGACCAGCGCGTCGTCCACCCCGTCCAGGCACAGCACGTCGTGCGCCATGTCGTCGTAGAAACCGCCGATCACGCCCAGCGCCAGTCCCGACGACGCGGCGACCAGCGCGAGGTTCTGCGCCAGGTGCCCCGCCTCCGTGAACGCCAGCCGCAGCGTCCGCAGGCCGTACACCTCGCGCAACGCGCCGACCCGCGTGTAGAGCGCCAGCATCGCCGGCATCGTGGCCGGGTCCACCTTGGTCTCCCCGTCGCCGAAGTACATGGAGATCGCACGCACGTCGTCCACCGGCGGCGCGGACGCGACGTGGACCAGCGTCCGCCGCACCTCGTCCACCTCGTACACGCCCGGTGCCAGCCCGGCGACCCGCCACGCCACCACCCGCAGCCGGGCGCTGTGCCGCGCGCCCGCGCTCGGGTACGGCCTGCGCCCGTCCGGGAGAGCGCCTTGCGCGGTCCACAGCAGGGTCGCCAGCTGCCCGGCGTCGAGCGGGCCGGACAGCTCGGCGCCGCGTGCGGTGTGCCGGGTCAGCAGCGCGTCGGCCAGGCCGCCGGCCACCGGCGCGACCTCGGGCAGCGGCACGTCCGGCCACCACGGGGGCGTGGTCGGCGGCGTGACCTCGCCCTGGCGCCCACCCTGGTCCGGCACGCCCCAGTGGAACTTGCTGGCCGCCAGGTAACGCCGGTCCGGCGCGGTCGCACCGTCCTCGTGGAACGGGGTGGGCCCGTCCGGCGCCTCGGCCGTCATCGCCACCAGCCGGCAGACCGTGCGCTCCTCCTCCGGGTCGACGCCGAGGCGGTTGCAGAGCATGTGCAGCTGCGAGGCCCAGGCGTAACGCGGCAGGTCCGCCGCCCGCACCTGGTCCATCCAGTACGCCACCACACCCGTGGCGCCCGATTCGAGCCGGTCCCACCGGGCGGCGAGGTGGGCCGCACGCGCCTCGTGCAGCGTCCGCGCGGCGACGTGGGAGCGCAGGCCGGGCGGTGCGACGGGCTCGAGCGCCTGCCGCCACCCCGTCGCCAGGGAACGCAGCCACGCCGCCGCCTCCAGGCGGTCCATCCGCAGCGCGATCGTCGTGGCCATCACCAGCTCCACGGCCGCGGTGAACCGCACCCCCGACGACCGCAGCACGGCGACCGCCACCTCGGTGCTGCGGCAGAACACGTCCTCGGCCACGGGCAACGCCTCCGGCCCGCCGTACCGCTCGACCTCCGGCTCGTACGGCGTCTCCCGCACGTCGCCGTGCGGCAGCCACCCGGGGGAGGAGACCCGCACCGGGTGATCGGCCTCCGCGACCAGCGAGCGCAACCGACCGGCCAGGTCGACGGTCGCGTCACGCACCCGCACGCGCAGGTGCGGTCCGGCCTCCCAGTACCGCACGTAGAACCAGTCGGCGACACGTCCCGCCGCGCGGTGCCCGTCCAGCTCCGGCGCGAGGACGCCGGCGATGAACGCGTCGACGTCCTCGACCGACCACGACAGCCGCACGTGCAGGCTGGTCCACGTCATCACGTCTCCAGTGGGGTGAGGTCGTAGGTGAAGCCCGTGCCACGCGAGCGCCCGGCCAGCAGCAGGTAGAGCAGCGCGTGCGACGCGGGCGCGCCCACCATGGCCTCCAACGGGCCGTCGTCGGTGCTGCGCGCCGGCCGGCAGAACGCGCCGGCGGACGCCGCGGCCGTGCCCACGTGCTGCGCCATCGCGCCGGCCGCGCGCAGCAGGGCCCGGTAGCCGTCCGGACCGCCGGACGCCACGGCGGCGGCCGGGTCGCCGGTCGTCACCAGCGCGATGTTCATCGAGGCGACGTGGATCGTCCCGGGCGGGTGCCCGAACACCGGGCGCAACCCGGCCACCGCCGGTCCGGGCGACACCAGCCGCAGCCCGCCGTCCACGGCGTACCAGCCGTCGGCGACGCCCTCGACGTTGCGCACGGCCAGCCGGTGCCGCAGGTCGTCACGCACGGGCGACCCGGCCGGTGGGTCGTTGAGCACCGCCACGACCGCCCGCAGCGCGCTTTCGGGCAACGGCCGGGGATCGGCCGCGATACCCCGCGGACCCACCCCCGAACTGCGCAGCGGCACGGGAGCCGGCTCGGGTGTCACCCCGTCGAACGTCACGGTGACCGTCAGCCCCGAGACGCGCGCCATCAGGCCGAGCCGTGCCGCGTGCTCGACCAACGCCGCCGCGACGTGCCCCACCTCCAACTCCGTCAGCACGTCGCCGAAGTCGCGGTAGCCGGGGGAGAGGCGGTCGCGCCGGCGGACCAACTCGACCCGCACCGGCCCGTCGACCACCGGCGTCCCGCCGCCGACCAACACCCGCCGCACCGGGTCGAGCGTCCACCGCCCGTCCACCACCAGGTCGACGGTGGCCGCGGCCCGTGCCGACGGGTACGCCCGGTGGTCGTTGTACTGGTTCCACGGCTCCCAGCGCAGCGGTGTCGCCACGTCCGCCAGCAGCCGCGCCAACGCCGCGCCGAAGCGTCCCCGCAACGCCGTCAGCGGCACGCGCGGTCCTTCCGGGGCGGCCGTGCGCGGCGACGCCCCGGGCTCGACCACCCGCCCCGGCCCGTGGGTGTACGCGGCGAGCAGGGCCTCGGCGCTCACGGGAACGGGTGGGGTAGCGGGGTGCCGGCGAGGCGCAGCCGCGGCAGGCCGTGCGTGCGCCGGTTCAGCTCCCCGAACGTCATCGGCACGGCGCCGGGCACGATCACCTTCGCCGAGTGCAGGCCGAGCCGGTCCCGCACCACCGGGTCGCTCTGGTCGACCGCGATCACCTCCAGGTCCAACGCCGCCCACTTGCGCACGTAGTGCTCCAGCACCGCGTCCAGGTCGTCCCGCGGCACGTCGGGCACCTCCAGCTCCACCTCCGGACCGGGCGCCAGGAAGTCGTACCGCTCGGCGGCCTCGGTCAGGCCGTTGACGTTGACGTGGTCGTCCATGGTCCGGATCAGCCGCGGCTCGCGCAGCAGGCCCCGCAGCCGGTCCACGTCGTAGTCATCGGGCTCGACGCGGTAGCGCTTCGCGCCCGCCTCCACGTCCATCGCCACCTCGGCCGCCGCCGACCGCATCGCCGCGCCCGGGTCGAGCCCGGCCCCGGCGGCGAAGAACGCGTGCGGCTGCCGCGGGGAGCGCGCCAGCGACAGCACCGACGGCACACCCAGGTCGTTGGTGGCGTCGTAGAGCTCCAGCCGGTAGCCCAGCTGCTCCAGCCGGTCCGAGATGTGCGCGGTGACGTCGTCGCGCACGCGCAGGCTCCGCAAGGGCGTCCGCTGGTACCAGGCCATCAGGAAAGCGTCCCGTTCGGCGACCTCGAACAACCCGTACAGCACCGCTTCGGTGAGGCTGTTGCCGGTACCGCACCCGTTGGACGTCTCGTCCACGAACCGCGCGCCGTCGCCGTGACCCCAGTAGGCCACGTGCTCGGGCACGGCGACCGGCCGCCCGCGGGTGTACGACCAGCCGTGCACCCACCGGGTCCGCACGTCCGGGTGGTACGGCACGACGTGCGGCGACTCGTGGTCGGGCAGGCCGAGCCGCGTCGGGTCGAGCGCGCGATCGCCCAGCTCGGCGAACGACGCCTCCAGGACCGTGGTGACGCGCCGGGGCCGCAGGCCCGCGTGCCGCTCCACCGCTTCGTACAGCGCGACCCGTTCGGCCTCGGCGTAGTCGGCGGTGCGGCCGAACCCGGCCTGCCCGCCGCCCAGCTCTGCGCTGACCGCCGCCACGGTCAGGTCGCCGATGCGGTGCATCCCGCCGACCGGACCGTGCCGGAGGTCGAGCAGCTCGCGCCGCAGCGCGTCGCCCTCGGTGAGCGGGTTGTGCCCGCGCAACGTGCCGGGCGCGACCGGGATCGGCTCGCGCACCACCGTTCCCGCGGAATCGTGGGGCACCGGGCCGCACGTCGCGCAGCCACCGGGCCGGGGCCGGACCCGGTGCTCGCCGACGGTCGCCAGATCGGTCCGCAACGCCAACACCTTGTCGCGGTGGGAGTCCGGATCGGCCCGCACGCGCTCGACGAGCACCGCGATCAACGGCCGCAACGCCGACGACGCCAAGCCGCCCAACCTCATCCGCCGATCACCACGCGGCACGGACGCGCCGAGCGTGGCCAGTCGCGCGTCCTCGGCGCAGCTCACGCACACGCCGTCCGACACCGGGCCGATCAGCACCAACGCGCCGTCGAACCGCACCGGCAACACCGGACCGTCCGCGCCGACGCCGTCCAGGTCACCGATCGCGTAGTCGGCCAGCTCCACCACCCGCACGGTCACCGCCCGGCCTCCGACACCGCGAACGCCACCAGACCCGCCGCCTCCAGCACGGGTCCGAGGTGCACCGGCTTGACGTCCGCCGCGAGCGCTCGCAGGTCCTCCTGGAACGCCTCCTCGCCATCGCGCAGCCCGTACGGCCAGTGCCAGTCCCGGTTCGTCCACGGCGCCGCGGCCCCGTCGGGCTCGGCGAACGGTGCCGCGCCGCAGAGCACGACGGGTTCGGCGGTTGTGGCGGTGGTTCCGGCTCGCGTGCGCCCGGCGGCCCCCGCCTGCGCCCGCCCGGCGGCGGCCATCGCGGCGAACGCGACGGCGTCCGCGGGCTCGGCCTCGACCGCCCAGGACAGCTCCTCACCGCCCGCCCGCACCACCGCGCGGACCACGCGCGGGCCGAGCCTGGTCACCTCGACCTCGGCGGGCAGGGCGAACCGGAGCGTCACGGCCTTCCACCAACGCCGGGCGGTCGGGTCGGTGGCCCACTCCTCCTCGGCGACCGGTGTGCCGACCAGGGGCCGCACGGCCGTGCGCAAGGCCAAACCGAGCGCGTGCGCCCGATCCGCGCCGAGCGCCACACCGTCCGGTGCGAGCGCACGCGCGGCGCGGACCAGGGCGTCGAGCCGGGCGGCGTGCTCGGTGGCGCCGAAACCGACCACGTCACCGGACGCGGCCAGCTTGACCGGCAACTGCGGCAGCTCACCCGGCAACGGGGTGGGCACCGGCCCCAGCTCCCGGTCACCCAGGACCTCCAGCAGGGCGCCGCTCGGCTCCCGCGGCCGGACCGCGGAGAGCCACGGGTGGTACTCCGCGTGCAGCGGGTCGACCCGCGCGACCAGGACGGCCTGGTGCGGCGGCCCGGTCGGCGGCACGTCGCTCCACATGTCGACCACCTCGGTGGACGGGTCGGGCAGCCCGCCCAACGCGCACACGAGCCGGTGCGCCGCGGCCGACCCGACCAGCGCGGCCAACACCTCCGGCGGCGTCCCCGGCGCGCCGGCCAACCGCGCCGCCACCGCCTCCGCGTCGGCCCCGACGTCCGCGACCGCGCCCGGCGCGACCACGAAACCGACGTCGGCCGCACACCCGGCGGCGACGGCGTGCGCGCCGGCGACCAGGAGCAGACCGGCGCCGGGCCGGACGGGCGAGACGTCCACCCCCGCGGCGACCAGCGCCCGGTGCGCGTGAGCGGCCAACGCGCCCTCACCGGTCACCACGACCGTCGCCGACCGGAGCCGTCGCCACGCCTCGACCGGCGCCGGCGCGACGGATTCCAGCCAGCTCACGATGTCCTCGGGCGGCGCGTCACGACCCCACTGGGCAGGCACCTCCACGAGCATGTCGTGCTCGTGCAGCTGCCCGATGAGCAGCTCCAACGCACGTGCCACGGCCGGCGGCGCGTTCTCCGGCACCGCCAACGCCCCCGGCGGCACGCCGTCGGCCAGCGGGCCGGCCAGGCGCTCCCAGATCGTCCACAAGCCCTTGCCGCCGTCGAGGGAGAAGCTGGAACGCCACCCCCGCACGTGCAGGCCGGTCTCGGTCGGCGTCGCGTGCACGATCGGCCGCAGCCGCAGCAAGTTCCCGCTCATCGGGCCACCTTCGTCATCTGCGCGACGTGCTCGGGCCAGTCGATCCCGGTGATCCGCTGCACCGCCCGCACGACCAGGCTCGCCGCCAGGTAGCGCTCGACGGGCGTCACGTCGCACACGGCCAGCAGTTGGTAGAGCATGTTGGTCCCGAAGCGGTAGACGGTCACCGGCCGCTGGTAGTCGGGGTGGTCGAAGTCGACCTCCCGCAACCGGTCGTGGTAGTCGCTGATCCGGTCGGTGTGGTCGCGGTGCCAGCGCCGGATCGCCTCGTCCTCGCCCATCTCCAGGGCGCGCTCGCCGAGGTGCGCCGAGTACGCGGTGGGCAGGTCGCCGCGGTCGAACACCTCCTCGACCAACGCACGCGCGCCGTCCGTCCACGCCACCCACGGTGTCGCGACCGTGCCCCCGGCCACCCCGCGCACGGTCTCCACCAGCTGCTCGGCGTTGCGCTCCCACACGCCGTCGAACCGGCCGCGCAGCACGCCGTCGGGATCGCTGTGCAGCAGGAAGCTCTCCAGGTGCGACAGGAACGAGTGGTAGCCGTTGACCAGGCCCGCCGGGAACCGGCTCGCGTGCGCCGTCATCGCCACCACGGCCAGCCGCACGCGCGACTGGCTCGTGCCGTCCACGGCCACGGCCTCCCGGATCGCCGGCACGCCGAGCCGCAGGCACCGGGTGCGCAGGTCGACCAGCACGTCGGAGACCAGCAGCCGCCGCAGGGCCGTGAGGTCCGTCGGCTCGACGACCACGGTGTTGTCCGGGGGGATCGGCTCGTACGGCGGCGGCACGAGCTCGGCGATCCCGTTCTGCCGTGCCTGCGCGAGCAGCGCCGCATGGTCCACGTCCACAGTGGACGGATGGACGGCCAGGTGCGCGCGCAGGCGTGACGCGACCGCTTCGGCGGCCTCGTCGGGCCCGTCCAGCCGCACCCGCACGTGCGGCCCGTGCAACCAGTGCCGCTCCACGTGCCCGGTCGCGCCGGAGCGCTCCGCCTCGGCGAGCGCGGGCAGGACGGCATCGCGGAGCAACGGCGCCTTCACCGGGTCGTGGTAGTAGCAGACGACGTCGATCACGAGGCCCTCCAGTACGTTTCCGCGATCAGTTCGACCACCCGGCCGCCACCGGCGCCGGGCACGGGCAGCGCCTCGGCCAGCCGCACGCCGTCCGGGAACCGCGCCAGCAGGCGAGGCAGGCAGCGCAGGTGCAGCGGGTCGCCCAGGTCGGCGTACTGCGGCTTGCCCGCCGTGAGCGCGTGCCGGTAGGCGTCAGCCGAGACCGGGCCCCGGTCCGGTCCCACGAAGACGTGCTCCGGCAGCCCGTGCACGGCCCGCAACCGGGCCACGTCGAGCGCCGCCCGTTCCTCCGCGCCGATCGCCGGCGGCACGGCGAAGTCCCAGGAACGGCGCGCCAGCACGACGTCGCCGTAGGTCAGGCGACCCCGGGCGGTCACCCCGCCGTCGGTGGTGGTGGAGCGCAGCCCGTCGAGGTCGACCCACCCGCAGGCGAGGTCGGAGTACAGCGCCACCTGCCGGTCCGGCAGCGCCAGCGGGATCAGGAAGCCCAGGTACAGCACGTCGAGCGGGACGCCGCGGTGCGTCAGCCGCACCTCGTCGGTCACGGGGTCGTGCCGCACGTCCAGCTCGTCCGCCACCAGGTCGGCCCACCGGGCGTCCTCGCCGACCTCGCGCGCGCCGAGCAACGGGTGCAGGTTGGCGTTGAAGCCCTGCACCGGCCGGAACTGCACGGGGTTGGTGGTGTGGCGGCGCACTTGGTGGGTCACCGCGTCGCGCGCGCCGGGCAGCAGGTCGAGGAAGCGGCTGGTGAACTTGCCGAACCCGGCGTAGACGCGGTTGACCACGAGCCGGCCGTCGTGGGTCGGCTGGGCGAAGAAGCCGTACGAGCCCGTGCGCCGGGTCGCCCACGCGGGCAGCAGGTCGGCGGCCGAGGCCAGCACGTCGTCGGTGACCACGCCGTCGTGCACCTGCCCGGCCAGCTTGTCGCGGGTCTCGACGACGGCGCGCACGTCGGGGTCGGCCGAGGAGTTGGTGTCCATGGACTCCTGCCACGCCTGCGACAGCGGCCCCGAGCAGTCGGCCAGGGTCGCGACACCACCCTCGCCGAACCGCTCCACGAACCTGCTCCGGATCAGCCGCCGCAGCAGCACGTGCTGGTCGAACGCCACCAGCAGCGGCGTCAGGCGGGTCAACGCGGGCGCGGCGCCCGGCGGCACGGGCACCGGCTCGGGCAGCACCACGTCCTCGACCACCGGCGTCACGCCGGTCAGGTCCGCGCCGACCCGTTCACCGAGATCGCGCCAGCCGGCCGAGAGGTCCGCGAGCACGGCCGCGCGATCCGCGGGTCCGGCGGCGGCGAACGCGGCGGTGGCCGTGGCCAGTTCGGTCAGCCGGCCGGCGGTGTCGCCGTCGGCCGGCGCCAGCCAGGAGGCCAGCGAGCCCACCGCGTCCGGGTCCTGCGGGTGGATCGGGGAGACCGGCACCAGCAGCCCGAGGTCCAGGGTCTTGGCCACGAACCCGTGCGCCCTGCGGTCCGCGTCCGGCCCGGCCAGCTTCGCCGCCAAGGCCGTCGCGACCCGGTCCAACGGCAACCCCTCCGGGCCCGCCTCCCGCACGACCTCGACCACGAACCGCAGGGGTCGGGTCGCCGCGACGTCGACTTCCTCCTCGCGGACCACCGCCGCACGCCCGACACCCTCGACGGGGACGTCCCGGCGGAACAGCAGGCGTCCGCCGCGTTCCCGCACGGCGGGCGCGAGCCGGTGCGGCAGCCTCGGTCCCAGCGCGTCGACCAACCTCGTCACGAGCAGGCGGTGCACGGCCGGGTGCGACACCGGCTCCGCCGCCGGCCACCGCCCCTCGCCCCACACACCCCAGCCGACGTGCGTGTACCAGGACAGGGGACTGGTCTTGGACGTCGCCCGCAACGCGTACCGCAGCACGGTCGGCTCGGCCTTGCGCGCCTTGCGGTCGGGCTCGCCCCGGCCCCGCGCGGTGCGGTCCAGGCCGTGCAACAGGTCCGGGCCGGTCAGCGCGCTCGCACGGCGCAGCGCGTCGGTCGCGCACACCTCCGCGAGCCACTCGCGTGACGCGGCCAGGTCGTGCGGCCACGTGGCCAGCACCGCGTCCACCGCCCGTGCGAGCTCCTCGTGGGCGGCCAGCCACTGCGCCAACAGCGGCACCCGGTCCGGCAACGTGCCCAACGCCGCCGGGCGCGGGACGCGGCCGTTGTGCACGTCGCGGCGCAACGGCAGCACGACCGCGCGGTGGAACGCGGGGGAGTGGCCGTCAGCGCTGTCGTGCAGCGCGTCGGCGAGGTCCGGGGCCAGCGCGGCGATCCGGGCCTCGGCCGCGACGACCGCGTCCAGGTTCGCCCGGAAGTCCGAGCCGACCGGCCGGGGGTGCGGCAGCGCGGCCACCCGGACCAAGGCGTACGGCGCGAGTTCGGTGGTGGTGCGGTCACTGGCCATCCGGTGCTCCCCGTGGTGCGGCCGGGAGCGCCCGCGTGCGGACGCCCCCGGCCGCGGCTCGACTCAGCTGTGCGTCGGCACCGTCGGCAGGTGGGGCTGCTGACAGCAGCAGCACGAGGTGCTGCTGCACGAGCACGCCGCCGCCGAGGCGCCGGTCTCCGGCAGCGCGACGGCGTCGCGCATCGCGGTGACGGCCAGGTCGCCGAGGTCGAGTTCCGAGTCGTCGAAGGTCAGGTCCATCGGTCACGTCCTTTCTGGGGGAGGTGCGGTGGCGCCGGTCGGCGCGCCGCGTCGGTGGTGCCGGTCGACCCGCCCGTGATCGTCCCCGGCCCCGTCGCGGCGACCGGAGCACCGCGCGCGTGGCGTTGCGGTACTCCGAATCGGGATCCTGCGGGGTCATCGGGTGCCTCTCCGCGGTGCGGGTGCCGGACCGCACGCTTTCACCTGCCGGTATACGTCCGGTATGCGCCGCGGTGGTCGATGGGTTCCGCCGGGTGGCTCCCCGCCGCGCACCCGTCGCCACGACCTACCGTGTGCGGTGACTGATAGGGGTTGGACGTGGGGAGATCCGGGGTGTCGACCTGTTCGACGTCGCGTGTGCAGCAGGAGATCGACATCAGGCTGTTAGCCGGGCCCGCCGTGAGCGGGCCGGAGAAGACCGGGGTCGTGCCCGGAGGGGTGAAGTCGCGGACGTTGTTGGCCGCGTTGGCGTTGGACGCGGGTTCGGCCGTGTCCACCGAACGCCTGATGGACTACTTGTGGGAATGGGAGCCGCCGCGCAGCGCGCTCAAGAACCTCCAGCTGTACGCCTCACGGCTGCGCCGCTGCCTGGACGCCGCGAACGCGGGCTTCTCGCGCCTGCTGGTCCACGTCGGCCACGGCTACCGGCTGGACGTGCCACCCGAGGCGGTGGACGTGCTCAACGCGGGCGGGCTGCTCCGCTGCGGCGTGGACTGCCTGCGGCGGGGCGATCCGCACGGCGCCGTCACCTCGCTGACCGCCGCGCTGTCGGGGTGGCCGGTCGACGGCCTGGCCGGGCTGGTGCCCTCCGGTCCGGCCACGGCGGTGACGGCGTTGTGGCGGGAACGCCGGATCGCCGCCGTGGAACACCTGGCGACCGCCAAGGTCGCGCTCGGCGCGTGGGAGGAGGCGGTCGACCTCCTGGTGCCGCACGCGTCCGCCCACCCGACCCGGGAGTCGTTGCAGGTGCTGCTGATGCGGGCGTTGGCCCACCTGGGCGACCGCGTGGGCGCGATCGACACCTACCGCCGGCTGTGCCGGGTGCTCGACGCGGACCTGGGCATCCGGCCCGGCCGTGAGGCGCGTGCGGTGTTCGAGGGGTTGCTGAGCAACGCTTAGCGCCGTGACCGGCAACCTGCGCCGCGTCTTCCGGCGCTCGGCAGGGCGCCTCGCGGCACCGGCCCACGCCCACAGCCGACCAGGATGAGGACGCGGGCCCGGCACCGCGATCCACCCGTCCGACCGTCGGAACACGGGGCAAGGGCTGCCGGCCACGGCACTAGCGCCGCCGGGTGTTCCCGGGCCTCTCGGTGATGGCGCCGGTGATCGTCTCCTTGATCGCGAGCGCGGCGCCGGACCGGGCCCACTCGGTGAAGTCGAACGGCCGCACGTCCAGCTCGATCAGGTCCGGGTCGTCCTCGTAGGTGTCCTCGATCCCGTCGTGCACCAGCGGGGACGACACCTCGTACAGCGGCAGGCCGTCGCCGGTGAGCAGCACCTTCTGCGGGTCGATGACGTTGGCGACGGTGCCGATGAGCACGCCCAGCGCGTAGCCGGCCTCGTCGAACACCTGCCGGGCCTGCGGGTCGCCGGCGCGGACCCGGTCGAGGGCCTCGTCGTAGCTCGGGTGGCCGGTCAGCCGCCGCAGCACGACGTGCGTCATCAGGTAGCTGGAGATGCAGCCGCGCCGGCCGCAGCCGCACTGCGGCCCGTTGGCGCCGACCAGGGTGTGGCTGAAGTGGGGCGGCAGGCCGTGCGACCCGGCGACGAGCCTGCCGTCCACGATCAGCCCGGTGCCGACGCCCGCGCCGACGGTGATCACCGCCAGCGACCGCAGCCCCGCGCCGGGGCCGAACCAGTGCTGGGCCGCGGTGAGCGCCTGCACGTCGTTGTCCACCGCGGTGGGCACGCGGGTCGCGGTGGACACCGCCGCCTTGAGCGGGACGTCGGTCCAGCGCAGGAACTCGTCGCGGGCCACCAGGCCGTCGAGCACGATCCCGCCCAGCGTCACGCCGATGCCGGTGATGCCCGGGAACCGGCGCGCCACGGCGGCGATCTGCGCGACCACCTCGTCCGGGTCGCGGGAGCGCAACGGCTCCTCGGCCGTCGCGACGGTGGTGGCGGTCAGGTCGGTGACCGCGGTGAAGAGCCGTTCGGCGGTCAGCTTCACGCCGAGGAACCGGTGGGCCGCGCCGCGCACGTGCAGCATCTCCGACGGGCGGCCGGCCGAGGCGCGCGGTCTCGTGTCGCCCTCGACGAGCAGTCCCTGCGCCACCAACGACCTGGTCACCCGGGTGAGGGTCGGTCGGGACAGGCGCAGGCGCGCGGCGATCTCGGCCCGCGACAGCGGCCCGTGGATCAACACCTCCAGCAGGACGTCGCGCGTCACCTCGGGCAGCTTCGGCCAGGAGGACGTGGCGAGGCGGGTGGCGGCGTCGGAGATCACCGCTCGACCATAGCGGCGTTCTGGGATCGCTCCCAGTCGTCGACCCATCGGACGATTACCCAGCGCGATGTTGCGCTGGTCGGATCTTGACGTCCTGACAGCGTTGACCGTAGCTTGGTCCCATAAGTTCCGCTCAGAAACTAATGACGTGCCAGTCGGACGTCACTGAGCGAGAGATTCTCTGGGAGCGCTCCCAGCCCGCCGGAGCGCGGGAACGTCGACTCAATGAGGTGTCGAGGAGCCATGAGAAGCAGAATCGCCATGATCGCAGCCGCGTTGCTCGTCGGCGCGGGCTTCGGGCTGACGGTGCTGCCGCAGGCCCAGGCCGCGGTCGGCCTGCACATCAGCGGCACGAAGATCGTCGAGGCCAACGGGCAGCCGTTCGTGATGCGCGGCGTCAACCACCCGCACGTCTGGTTCACCGGTCGGACGAACTCGTTCGCCGACGTGAAGGCGTTGGGCGCCAACACGGTCCGGGTCGTGCTGGGCACGGGCAAGCGGTGGGGCCCGTCCACGGACGTGCCCGCCGTGATCGACCTGTGCAAGCGCAACCGGATGATCTGCGTGCTGGAGGTGCACGACACCACCGGGTACGGCGAGGAAGCCGCGGCGGCGTCGCTGGACGAGGCGGCGGACTACTGGATCAGCCAGAAGAACGCCCTGGTCGGCCAGGAGGACTACGTCGTCATCAACATCGGCAACGAGCCGATCGGCAACGTCGACGCCGCGCAGTGGACCGACGCGACCGCCGACGCGATCAAGGAGCTGCGCGCCAACGGCTTCCAGCACCTGCTGATGGTCGACGGGCCGAACTGGGGCCAGGACTGGCAGTACGTGATGCGGGACAACGCCCAGAAGGTCCTCGACGCCGACAGCGCGCGCAACACCGTGCTGTCCATCCACATGTACTCGGTGTTCAACACCGCCTCCGGCATCACCGACTACCTCAACCGCTTCCAGGCCAACGGGTGGCCGCTGGTCATCGGCGAGTTCGGCTGGCAGTTCAAGAGCGGTGAGGTCGACCACGAGACGATCCTGAGCGAGTCGCAGCGGCGAGGGCTCGGCTACCTGGCCTGGTCCTGGAGCGGCAACTCCGACCCGATCCTGGACATGGCCACCGACTTCGACCCGGCCCGGCTCACCACCTGGGGTCAGCGCATCTTCAACGGGGCCGACGGAATCAAGGCCACGGCCAAGGAAGCGTCGATCTTCGGCGGCACCCCGCCGACGAGCACCACCACCACCACCACCACGACCACCACCACCACTACGACCACCACCACCACCACGCCCGGTGGCGGACTCGCCTGCACCGCGACCTACCGGGTCGCCAACCAGTGGCCGGGCGGCTTCCAAGGCGAGGTCCGGGTCACGGCGGGCACGTCGGCCATCAAGGGCTGGACCGTCACCTGGACGTTCGCCGACGGGCAGAGGGTCACCAACGCCTGGAACGCCTCGGTCACCAGCAGCGGGTCGACCGTGACGGCCCGCGACGCGAGCTACAACGGCAACCTCGGCGCGGGCGCGAGCGCCTCGTTCGGGTTCACGGCCTCGTCGGGCAGCGCGAACAGCGCGCCGACGGCGTCCTGCACCGCGAGCTGACCCTTCGACCTACCGGGTGCGCGGACGTGCCGGCGTCCGCGCACCCGGTGGCTCACTCGAACCGGATCGACTCCGCGCGCGGGTACTTCCGGCCGGGCGGCGGCACCGGTGACCCGGTGAACGACACCGGTGTGCCGGTGGGCAGCATGGCGAGGCCGGTGGGCAGGTCGTCGCGGGAGGCGTACCACGAGCTGCCGCGGCTGTCGGTGATGAACCCGTGCGGCTGCCCCGGCTTCCACCCGGTCACGGTGCCGCGACGGCGACCGCGCGGCGTGCCCGCGGGCGAGGCCACGACCTCGGTGGACCGCACGAACGGGCGGCTCAACGGGTAGCCGAGGCGGTCTGCGGGCGCGAACAGGTCGTCGAACGCGGGCGTCGAGGTCGCCGCGGCCCGCAGGGGCGCCGCCGTGCGCGGGGTCCAGGCGGGTTGCAGCTCAGGAGCCGACCGGTCGTCCACGACCGGCACCACCACCCCGATGCCGCGACCGGTCAGCCGGGTGGCCAGCGGCGTGAAGTCGGCGTCGCCGGTGATCAGCACGACCCAGTCCAACGGCGCGGTGGTCGCGAGCTCCCACGCCTCGAGTGCGAAGTGGACGTCGACGCCCTTCTCCTTGCCGCCGTGCAGCGGCAGGTCGTGCCGCGTGACCCCGGCGGCGGCCAGGGCAGCGTCGAACGCCGCCGCCGGTGTCTCGATGCGCCCGCGCACGTAGTGCGCCTCGTGGACCACGCAGTCGTCGAGGGCGGCGCCGGTCCGGGTGTGGAGGTGCCAGCGCACGGCGTCGTGCAGCCCGGCCAGCGAGATCCGCGCCCGACGCGGATGCGCGGTGGCGTAGAAATCGCTCAGGTAAGCGAACCACGTCCCGTCGTAGAACACCCCGATGCGCACGATCTCCCCTGCTGGTTTGGGTCGTCACCCGAAGGGATACACCATGGCCGTGACCACACCGGAACCCGACCCCGCCGCGGCGGAACCGGACTTCGCCGACGAGCACTCGCGCCCGACCTACGCCGACGAGCAGGCTGGGTCCGCCAACACCACACCGGACGAGTCGACGCCCGAGGGCACGGCCGGCGCCGGCGGGATGGACCCGGACTAGCGGACCTCCTCCGCGTCACCGTGCGCGTCGGGTCCGCGAACGCGTCCCACCGCGATGTGCACCACCACCTCATCCCGGACCGGCCGTGCCACCGTCCCAGGCGCTTCCGCCGCCGGGGCGCGATCCGGAGACCGGAGCCCTTCGGGCTCACCCGGCTCACACGCCCGGTGCACCGAGCCGCCTTCACCGAACCTCACAGGTGTGGCGACCCGGTGGAGCGGGCACTCGGACGGGCGGTACCCCGACTCCGAGGAGGCCTTGGTGTCCCCAAGCCGATTATTCGCCCTGCTGGTCGTCCTGCTCCTCACCCCGACCACCCTCGCCGCGGCCACACCCGCCGTCCCGACCGCCGCCGAGGCGTCCCAGATCCGGTACCACCCCGGCGACACGGCCCCCGAGCACGGACCGAACTCGTTCGTGATCACCGTCGACGACTGCCCGCCGTTGCGGCACATCGACTACAAGTGGGGCTCCACCTACGGCAAGCTCACCGCGCCGTGCGACGAGCCGAAGACCGTCTCCCTCGCACCGCTGGGCGCCACCGAGCACGCACTCCAGTGGCGCACCTGCTCGACCACCCTGTGGCGCTACCCACCACGCCTGCACACCGTCTGCGGTGACTACCACTACGACGTGGTCCTCACGGACTGACCGCACCGTCCCGGTGGACCGCCGTCCACCGGGACCCGCGGTCACGGCGGGGTGGTCGCGTGGTCGGTCGGTGAGGACGCCAGGCGGCGGTGGTGGAAGCGGGCGATGGCGGCGATGCCCGTCAGCGATACGGCGGCGCTCGTCACCAAGGCGATCACCGTGCCGCGGCCGGCGCCCTGGGTCTCGTCCAGCAGCACCATCCCGATCCACGCCGCGACGATCGGGTTCACGACCGTCTGGCCGGCCACGACGAGGTCCGCCGGACCGCTCGCGTACCCCAGCTGGATCAGCGCCGCGCCGACCAGGAAAGCCAGCGCCAGCCCGGTGAACGACACCCACGACAGCCGCGGCAGCGAGGTCGTCACGTCCCGCACCAGCACGGCCACCAGCCCGTACGCCGCGCCCGCGCCGGCGGCCAGCGCCAGGGCACGTGCCGTTCCGCTCCGGAACGCGCCGACCACGACGAACGCGCACACCGCGGCGGCGACCACCTGACCGGCCCGCAGCACCGTCGCCGGCTCCACGTCCGTCGTCACGGCGGACCGCGCGGCGATCGCGACGAACGTGGCCACCCCGCCCGTCGCCGCCATCACGGCCACCGCGAACCCCCGCGTCACGTGCCGGACCCCGATCGCCGCGATGATCGGCAGCGACATGACGGCGAGCGGCGCGACGACCGTCACCGGCGCCATCGCGAGGGCCAGGATCTGCAGCACCGCGGCGACGAACAGCACCGCGAACCCGAGCAGCCACCGCCGGTTGCCCGCCAGCCGGGTGAACCGGCGCACGGTGAGGTCGCCGACGTCCCGGACGCCCGCGTGCTGGAGCGCGGCGCCGACCGCGCTCAGCACCGCACCTGCCAGCGCGCACAGGATCGCGATCCCCACCTCACCAGAGTAGGTGCCGTCGGGGTCACGCGCGGTGACGCCAAGTCCACCAACGGTCGCTGTCCCGAGCGCTCCCGCTGCCACTACCGTCGAGATCCTGGAGGGAGCGCACCATGACCTTCGCGCGTCGACTGGGTGCGGCCGTGCTGGCGGCCGGTCTCGCGTTCACCGCGGCCGGGCCGGTCTCCGGCGAAACCGCCGGGCCCGCCCTCGCCGGGCCCGCCCTCGCCGGGGAACGGCTGGACCGGGGCGCGGCCACGCGTCCGGGCACCGTCACCGGGTGGCACGTCGACACCGCGACCGGAACCCTGGTGGTCTCGGTGCACGGCGCCGCGACCGGGGTCGCCGAGTGGGCACGCGGGCTCGGCGCGGGCGCGATCACCGTCGAGCACGTCGCCGAAGCGCCCCGCCCGGTGTGGGACCTCATCGGCGGGCAAGCGATCCACAGCGGCAGCACGCGGTGCACCTTGGGCTTCAACGCCCGCTCGGGCGCCACCCGCTACATCCTGTCCGCCGGCCACTGCGTCGGCGCGGGCAGCGAGTGGCACGGCGTCGGCGGCTACATCGGCCCGAGCGCCGGTTCGTCGTTCCCGACCAACGACTACGGGCTGATCCGCGTGACGTCGACCGCCGCGGCGTCCACGCCGCTGGTCGACCGGCACAGCAGCGGCCCGGACGTCACGATCAGCGGCGTCACGACCCCGCCCGTCGGCTCGTCGATCTGCTACTCCAGCCCGGCCTCGGGGTGGCGGTGCGGCAGCGTCACCGGGATCAACCACACGGTCTGCTACCCGCAGGGCTGCGTGGGCCAGCTCATCCGCGCCAACGCGTGCCCCGAGCCCGGCGCGTCCGGCGCGCCTGCCGTCACCAACCCCGGTTCGGGCACCGCGGTCCGCGCGGTCGGCCTGGTCTCCGGCGGGTCCGGCGACTGCTCCACCGGCGGGACGACGTGGATCCAGCCGATCGCCGAGCCGCTGTCGGCGTACGGCCTCACCCTCTACACGGGCTGAGCGCCCGAGCCCGACCAACTGTCAATAACGACCCACGATCGTCGGTGTCCGGTCGGCCACCGCATCCCCTAGCGTCCGCGACGCCATGCCGACGTCCACGTCTGGGGGTTTCCCGTGAGAGTCCGCCGTCTGCTGGTCCTCGCCGGCGCGCTGATGCTGCTCGCGCCGGTGCCGGCCCTCGCCGACCCACCCGGTACCGGGCAGCCGGGCGAGTACCGCCCGGTCCGCGGTCCGTCGGCGCCCGCCGAGCACCGGTTCCTCCAGAAAGCCGTCCGCGGCGACACCATCCCCCGGCACGCGCACGAACTCGCCGCCGCCCAGGCCGACCGGATCCCGGCCGCCGGCGCGCCGTGGCGGTCGATCGGCCCGACGAACATCGGCGGCCGGATCGTGAGCCTGGCGCTGGACCCGCGCCGACCCGACACCGTCTACGCCGCCGCCGCGAGCGGTGGGCTGTGGCGGTCCACCGACGCCGGGCGGACGTTCGCCACCGCGTGGCCGGACAACGGCACCCAGGCCATGGGCGCGGTGGCGGCGGCCGGTGACGGCACGCTGTACGTCGGCACCGGCGAGCCCAACCCGGGCGGCGGCAGCGTGACCTACGAGGGCACCGGCGTCTACCGCTCCACCGACGGCGGCACGTCGTGGCGCAACGTCGGCCTGCGCGACTCCGGCACGATCGGCGGCATCGCGATCGACCCCGCCGACCCCGACCGCCTGTTCGTCGCCGCCAACGGGTCCCTCTACAGCGCGGGCGGCGACCGTGGCGTGTACCTGTCCGCCGACGGCGGCGGCAGCTGGCGGCGCGTGCTCGACGTGCCGAACGAGTTCACCGGCGCGGTCGACGTGCAGATCGACCCGACCGACCCGAAGCGCGTTTACGCCGTGCTGTGGGACCACCGCCGCACCCCGGTGAAGCGGACCTACGGCGGCGTGGGCTCGGGCGTGCACCGCTCGACCGACGGCGGCCTGACCTGGCAGCGGCTCGCGGGCGGGCTGCCGCCGGCCGGTCCCGAGGTCGGCCGCATGGGCATCGGCGTCTCGGCGTCCGAACCGGGCAGGCTGTACGCCATCGTCAACAGCACCGCGGGCCCGTTCGCCGGCTTCTACACCTCGGCCGACGCCGGCGACAGCTGGACGCGGCTGCCCGAACCGGACCTGCTGAAGTCCTCGCAGTCGAGCTTCGGCTGGTGGTTCGGCAAGGTCTGGGTCGACCCGGACGACGCCCGGCACGTGCACGTCGCCGGCGTCCCGCTGATGACCACCAAGGACGGCGGCGCGACCTGGACCGCCGACGACGCCTCGATCCACGTCGACCACCACGCCATGGTCTGGGATCCCCGCTACCCGGCGCGGGCCTACCTGGGCAACGACGGCGGCGTGTACCGGTCGGACGCCGACGGCGACGGCGGCTGGGTCAAGGCCGAGCACGAGCCGTGGACCCAGTTCTACAGCGTGGCGATCAGCCCGCAGGACGTCACGCGCGTGTCCGGCGGCACCCAGGACAACGGCTCGCTGCGGTCGTGGGGCGGGCCGGCGTTCAACGAATACCTCGGCGGTGACGGCGAGGAGAACATCATCAACCCGCGCGACAAGGAGAACGTCTTCGCCTGCTACCAGTACGGCAACTGCTTCCGGTCCACCGACGGCGGCACGACGATGGCGTTCTTCACCCCGGCCACCACCGCGGACCGGCGCAACTGGTTCACCCCGGTGCAGTTCGACCCGTCGGACCCGCGAGTCCTGTACTACGGCGGCAACCGGCTCAACCGGTCGGCCGACAACGGGGTGACCTGGACGCCGATCAGCCCGGACCTGACCGGCGGACCGGGCCAGGACACCTACCCGTACGGCACCATCACCGCGGTCGCCGCCGCGCCGTCCGACCCGCGCACGATCTGGGCCGGCACCGACGACGGCAGGGTGTGGGTCACCCGCGACCTGGGCGTCACCTGGGCGAAGGTGCTCGACGGCCAACCGTGGGTGACCCGGATCGCGGTGTCCGAGCGCGACCCCGCCACGGCGTACGTGGCGCTGTCCGGCTACCGGTCCGGCTCCGACCAGCCGCACGTGCTGATGACCCGCTCGGCGGGCGCCCGGTGGACCGACGTCTCGGGCAACCTGCCGTCGGCGCCGGTGAACGACGTCGTGCTCGGTCGCGCCGGACAGCTGTACGTGGCCACGGACCAGGGCGTGTTCGTCGGCAACGCGCTCGCTCCCGGCCACTGGCTCCGGCTGGGCCACGGCATGCCGAGGGTCGCGGTCGACGACATCGAGTACGACGGCCGCAACCACCGGCTCGTGGCGGCCACGTTCGGCCGGGGGATCTACGAGACCACCGTGCCCTGATCACCCGCGGGACCGGGCGCCGCCGCGTCGACGTCACGCGGCGGCGCCCGAGCACCGGATCACGGGCTGACGCAGGTCATCTCGATCGGTGGATTGGCGTTCGGGCCGTTGGCCACGTAGCCGAACGTGGTCGACGCGCCGCTGCCCAGCGAGCCGTTGTACGGGGCGTTCCGCACCGACACGGCTCCGCTGGTCCCGGTGTTCACGCCGCCCCAGAGGTTGTTGACGGCGTGGCCGGACGGGAGGGTCAGGCGGACCGTCCAGCCGTTGAGCGACGCGGTGGAGGTGTTGGCCACCTTCACCTCGGCCTGGTAGCCGCCGCCCCACGAGTTGACCACGCGGTGGGTCGCCGCGCACGCCGCGCCACCGGGCTGGCTCGTGGTCGTGGTGGTGGTGCTCGTCGTCGTCGTGGTGGTCGTCCGGCTGGTGGTCGTCGTGGTCGTGGTGGGGTCGTCGATGCTGCCCGGGACGGACAACAGCGCGTTGTACCAGGCGGTGGCCATCTTCGAGTAGCCGCCGGCGTTGGGGTGCACGCCGTCGGCGAGGTCGGCGGTGGTCAGCGCGCGGTACATGTCGACCAGGTGCACCTTCTTGCCCGCGTTGACCTTGCTCTGCACCATCGAGGGGATCGTGGCGTTGAACGCGCGGACGTTCGCGTCGCGGCCCGACAGCGGCACGATCGTCGCGACGAACAGCTCCGCGTTCGGCGCCAGCGTGGTGATGCGGTCGACCAGGGTGGAGAGGCGTTGGGGCGCGCCGCCCGGGTTGCTGCCGTTCATGTCGTTCGTGCCGATGTGCAGCAGGATGGTGCGCGGCGCGTAGGTGCGCAGCCAGTTGGTGATGTTGCTGTCGATCTGGGCGATGGTCCAGCCCGAGTGGCCTTCGTGGTTGCGGTCGCCGAGGCTGGTCGGGCCGTTGGTCATCGACCCGACGAAGTCGACCGTGCGACCGCCGGCGACGAGCTTCTGCCACAGGTCGACGCGGTAGCCGCCGGGGACGTTGAAGCCGTCGGTGATCGAGTCGCCGAGCGGCATGACCTTCACGCCGCTGTCGGCCTGCGCGGTGCCGACGGCGAGGACCGCGGCGGCCACCAGGGTCAGGGCGGCGGCCGCGCTCGCGAGCAGGTGCCTTCGTTTCATGGACCGGACCTCCGGAGAAGGTGAACTCGGTGGGTGGTGACGCCGGCGGCGGTCGTCACGCGACAGAGCGATCGGTGTCGGTCGAGGGCGAACGAGGAGGGTTCGCCTGCGCACGGCACGCGTTCTTGGGTTTCATCGGGCAGCTTCCTCCACGACCAGGGCAAGGGCGGAGAGCGCGAAGGCTGCCCGGCGCCCGACATCGGTGTCCGGCTCTGAAACGTTCAGGAGTGTCCGTCGGAACATTCCGTTTGGCAAGGCAATCGAGACGCGCGCACGACCGGTCGCGATGCGTCGCGTGCGGCCGATTGCCGGTGCGCCCGCGCCCCGTCGCCGGCCGGGTCGGCGCGCGGCCGAACACCCGGATCGGCTGGGTGAACTGCGCGATCGGCCGCACGCCCGTGCCTCGGAACCGTTGCGGCAGAACGTCGGCGGCACGGTCGCGCGCCCACGTGCGCTGAGCCGTTCGGGCTAGTCGCCGGCTCGCGGCCGGGCCGCGAGATCGACGTCTCGTTTCGGGACTTTCAGCTCAATGGCCGATGGTGCGGGTCCACTCGAGCCACCAGGGCGCGATCTGCCGCGGTCGCGAGGTGATGGCGTCGCAGATCAGCGTGACCGCATCGGCCCCGACGAGTCCGGTGTAGACGCTCGTGGTGGTGAGGCCGCGATCGCGGCCTTTCAGGGCCAGGCCGCGGAACCAGGTGTCGAACGCGGCCTTCGCCGCGCGGTGGCCGCCCCAGCGAGCCGGCAGGGGCAGGCGGAGGTGCGCGGGGCAGACGTTGATCAGGTGGGCCGAGCCGCCGGTCCGCAGCGCGGGCAGCAGGCCGCGGATGAGCGTCGTCGGGCCGACGTAGTGGGTGTTGATCGTGTCCTGGAGGTCCCGGCAGGACGGCTGCCGCGGCGGCGTGCCCGCGGTGTGGATCACGATGTCGAGGCGGTCGTGCTCGTCGAGCAGCCGTTCGGCCAGCACGCGCATGGCGGCGGGCGTGGCCGGATCGGCGCGGTAGACCGAGACCTCGCCGATCGGCCGGTGGGCGGGGTGCGTGGCGACGAGGACCCGCGCGCCCGCGCGGGTCAGGTGACGCGTCGCGGCGTCGGTGACGTCGCTGGACGCCCCGGTGAGCAGGACGGTCTTGTCGCACACGGCGTGCCGGAGCCGGGCGTCGTTCATTCCGGGCCTTTCGCGAGTGACTCGGCCGGGCTCGTGCCGCGGTCGGGCACCCAGGCCAGCGCCAGCGCGCCGCCGGAGGCCGCGAGCAGGAAGCCGAGCAGGAACCCGCCGAGGTTGGCGCCGACCAGGCTGAGCAGGCCGGCGACGAGGGCCGCCACGCCCGCGAAGTGCCTGCGGGCCGGGTCGAGCAGCAGGGTCGCGCCCGCGACGACCAGCACGCCGCCGAGCAGCCAGCTCCCCGGTGCGGCGGCGCCGGCGAAGCGCAGCGCACCGGGCACTGCGCCGACCACGAGGACCAGCTCCAGCCCGGCGGCGGTGGTCAGCAATCCGGCGGAGAACGGGCAGGAACGCCGGAAGCGGGCGAAGCCGTTCACCGGCCCTGTCCGTCCGTTGTGGACGAACAGCCCCCGTCGCCCTCGTGGTAGCTCAGGTCGAGGTCCGCGACCGTGAACGTGCCGGCTGTGACCGAGCCCGCGCTGATCTCGAGGTCGGTGAGCGTGGTCCTGGCCGCCTGGTACCCCGGCGTGCCGCCCGCGTCCGCCAGCGGTCCGAGCAGGAGTCGGCTCACGTCCAGACCTCCGGTGATGCCGCGCACCTCCAGCACGAGGTCGGTCGTGCGCACGTGCGGCGCCCGCAGCACCGTCGTCACCCGACCCGCCACCGGCAGGTCGACCGTCACCGACTGGCACAGCCCGGTCAGCTCGGCGGCGGGCAGCCGCGCCAGCAGGGTGGGCACGCCGGGATCACCGGCCGAGGAGCCCGGCACGATCCGCAACCCGTCGGACTCCACCCGGTCCACCGTCACGGTGAAGGGGCTGCCGCTGGTGAACGACACCCCGATCACGCCCTCGGCGATGCCACCGAGGACCACCGCGCCGGCCACCACCGTCGGCACGAGCACGGCGGCCAACCGCGGCCGGCTCGTGCGACCTGTCGGACGATCACGCAGCTCCATCGACACTCCCTCGGCTCGCGCCTGTCGGGGCCGGGACACCGCGGTCCGCGACCATGATCCGCGTCGGCTCGGGTGACCGGCCGTTCCCCGGACGCGTGACCGGCGCCCACACCGCGTGGTCACGGCTGCTCGGACCGGTCGGGACGGAACACGGGCACCCGTCCGGGCGACGGCCGGCGCTCGGCCTGGACGGGGAGCGACTCCGGTCTCGACCAGTCCGCCGCACGGGCGGCGCGCACCGCGGCCGGCGTGTCCCGACCACGGCGGTACCACCACGCCAGGACCGCCCGCAGCGGCCGGGAGACCAACCCCGCGCCCAGTTCGGCGGGCAGGCACCACCACGGACCGAGGCTGTGCCGCCGCGTGCACACCGCCGCGCACACGGTCTGCGCCGCGTCCCGCACGTCCAACGCCGGCACCCGGCCCGTGGCCAGCAGCGGCGCGCTCATCCTGGTGTCCACCAGCCCGAGGTAGACCGGCACGACCCGGACGCCGTCACCGGCCACCTCGGGCGCCAGCGCGCGCAGCCACACGTCGAACGCCGCCTTGGACGCCTGGTAGCCACCCCACCGGGGGAACGGCGGCATCCGCGCGGCGAAGGTGGACACCGACACGATCCGGCCGCGCCCGGCCGCGCGCATGGCGGGCAGCAGTTCGAGCGTCAGCCGCAGCGGTCCGAGGTAGTTGACGTCGGTGAGCCGCCGGAAGTCGTGGAACCGCCGCCCGGACAGCTCGACCGAGCGCCGGATCGACTTGCCCGCGTTGTTGACCAGCACGTCGACCGGCCCGTGCTCGGCGAGGATCCGCTCGGCGACCTCGCGCACGGCGGTGAAGTCGGCGAGGTCGACGGGGTAGGCGTCGGCCCGCCCGCCGTGCGCCCGGATCTGTGCCACCAGCTCGTCGAGCAGGTGCGTCGACCGGGCCAGGACGAGCACGGTCGCGCCCGCGTCGGCCAACTGCCGCGCGGTCTGCCTGCCGACGCCGTGCGAGGCGCCGGTGACGACCACGACCCGGTCCCGCACCGCCCGGCGCAACCGGGCCGGGCGCACCCGTGACCGGGAGAAGAGCAGCCGCCCGATCAGCCGGCTCATGCGAACCGCAGCGCGTGGTGGTCGGCCGTGCGGGGCAGCGGGCGGTCGGGCGTCAACCGGACGCCGCCGACCTGCCGCAGTCCCTGGTCGAGCAACGCGGACAGCAGGGTGGCGCTGGTGAAGAGCACCAGGTGCTGCCCCGGGCACTCGGCCGGACCCCGGCTGAACGGCGCGAGCGACCAGTCCTCCGACGCCCGCCCGTCCAGCCACGCCTCCGGCTCGAACCGGTCCGCGTAGGGCAGGCGGTCGCCGTCGCGGTGGAAGTAGGAGCTGTAGTAGACGACCGCGGTCCCCTCCGGCACGGTGCTGCCGTCCGACCAGGTCGTGCGCCGGGTGGTGTCGCGCAGGATGGCCAGGGTCGTCGGCCACAGCCGCAACGACTCCCGCACGCACGCGCGCAGGTAGTCGTGGTCGGTGCGCGTCCGGTCCGGGTGCCCCGCCAGCAGGCCCAGCGCCAGGAAGGTGGCGATCGGGGCGGCGTCGAAGGCGAACAACCAGTGCTGGGCCTGCGCCTGCGGCAGGGTCCGCGTGGTCTGGGGCGCTTCGGCGACGCACGAGGCCAACCCGCCGGACCCCTCGTCGAGGTAGCGGAGCACCCGGTCCCACAACCGCTCCCGCAACGCGTCGCGCCGCGGGCGCAGCCGGAACCAGTTGGCGTCGGCCCGCAACGTGTCGAGCAGCGCGGTGAGCTGCTCGTCGTCCTTGGCGGCGTCGCCCAGGACCACCCGCCGCACGATCCGCCGGTAGGTGCGCACGAACTCGTCCCAGGTCAGCTCCGCCCCGCGGCCGGTCGTGCGGCCGATCAGGTCGGCGGCCTCGGCGCGGATGACGGCGTCGAAGGCCGGGCACAGGTGGTGGTCGGCTTTGGGGTAGTCGAGCACGGACTCGTTGAAGCGGCGGCGTTCCTCCCGGATCAGGCCGCGGGAGAGCAGCACCGCGCCGGGCTCGAAGTGGCCGAGGGTGGCGACCTTGTCCCGGCTGGCGGCCGTGAGCGAGACCGTGGTCCGCGCCAGCGCCTGCCGGGCGTCCTCGGGCGACAGCAGCAGCAACACCCGGCGGTGCAACACCTTGACCAGCAACGGTCCCGTGCCGTGCTTGTCGCGCAGCCGGCGCAGCAGGCGGCACGCCCAGTCGTTGGTGTCCCACCGGGCGGCCAGCCCGACCATGCGCCGCCGTCGCAGGATCGCGCCCTGGGCGAGCGTGGGCACGAGCACCAGGGCGCCGAGCGCGATCGTGTCCACGAGCGAGGCCCGTGCCGGTCGGCGCGCGGTCACGAGGAGATCCTTTCCGGACGGCGCAGGCCGAGGCGCAGGTGGATCAGCTCGGTGATGTCGGCGACCGTGCCGCCGGACCGGGCGAGCTCCAGGGGCGGTATCTCGACGTCGAACCGGCGGCGGGCGGAGACCAGCAGTTCGGCGGCCATCAGCGAGTCCATGCCGTAGTGGTCGATGCGGCGGTGGTGGTCGATGGCGGCCGGGTCCATCCGCAGCACCTCGCCGAGCAGCGAGATGACCTGCTCGGAGATGGTGGCCACCGCCTCCTCCGGCGCCATCCGGCCGAGTTGGCGGATCAGCTCGTCCTGGCGCTCGCCGCCGGCGACTTCGGATGGTCGGGCCAGCGCGCCGAACCGCGGCGTGCGCAGGGCGGGCACCAGGGCGCTGAACTTCGACCAGTTGAACCGGCCGACCCAGGCCACCGCGTGGTCCGCGGCCAGCAGTTCCCCCAACGCGTCGAACGCGTCCGCCGGTGTGATCGGGTCCATCCCGATCGCGGACATCGTGGCCTCGATGTTGTTGCGGGCGACGTAACCGGTCTCGCCGATGGCGCCCCACGCGATCGCCGTGCCCGGCAGGCCGAGGGCACGGCGTTGTCGCGCCAGGGCTTCCAGGAAGAGGTTCCCCGCCACGTAGGGCGCCTGCTGGTGGTTGCCGACGAGCGCCGCGCCCGACGAGTAGAGCGCGAACAGGTCCAGGTCGAGGTCCCTGGTCAGCTCGTCGAGCACGACCGCGCCACCGAGCTTCGGGCTGAGCACGGCGCGGAAGCGCTCGTCGTCCAGTTCGGTGAGCGGCGCGTCGTCCAGGTGCATCGCGGCGTGCACGACACCGCGCAGCGGTGGATCCAGTTCGGTGACGATCCGGCGCATGGCCTCCGGGTCGGCGGCGTCGGCGGCGTGCGCCGTGGCGTGCACCCCACATGCCGCCAGCTCGGCGAGCAGCACTGGCGCTTCGGGCGAGTCCGCACCGCGTCGACCGACGAGGGCGAGGTGCCGGGCGCCGCGTCCGGCCAGCCACCGCGCGGTGGCCGCGCCGAACCCGCCCAGCCCGCCGGTCACCAGGTAGGTCCCGCCGGGGTCGAGGGCGGGCGCCGCCGGGGCGCCCGTCACCGTCACCGGTTCGGCGCCGGGGTCGAAGGACACCACGACCTTGCCGACGTGCCAGGAGTGCTGGAGCTGCCGGAACGCCTCGCCGATCCGCCCGGCCGGGAAGACCGTGTGCGGCAACGGGCGGTAGGCCTGGCCGTCCATCGCCTCGGCGAGCAGCCGCTCGGCGACCACCGGGTCGGTCGACAGCGCGGACAGGTCGACGCCGAAGAAGGCCAGGTTGTTGACGAACGGGCGCAGCGGGAGGTCGTTGTCCTCGTACATGTCGCGCTTGCCGAGCTCGACGAACCGGCCGCCGGGGCGCAACAGCTCCAGGCTGCGGACGATCGCCGGACCGGCCAACGAGTTGAGCACGACGTCCACCCCGCGCCCGCCCGTCAGCCGGCGGACCTCGTCGGCGAAGTCCAGGCTGCGCGAGTCCAGCACGTGCTCGACGCCGAGGGTGTGCAGGAGGATCCGCTTGGCGCGGCTGCCCGCCGTGGCGATCACGGTGGCCCCGCGGGCCCGGGCGTACTGCAGGGCGGCCAGCCCGACACCGCCCGCGCCGCCGTGCACCAGCACCGTCTCGCCCGGCGCCAGCCGGGCCAGCCTGCCCAGGCCGTAGACGACGGTGCCGAACACGACCGGCATGGTCGCCGCCTCGGTGTCGGTCATCGACCCGGGCACCGGTATCAACGAGCGCGCCGGCGCGAGGACCTCGGAGGCGAGCGAGCCCGGCGCCAGCCCGGCCACCCGGTCGCCGACGGCGAACCGGGTCACGCCCTCGCCGACCGCCGTCACCACGCCCGCGCACTCCAGGCCGGGCGAGTGCAGACCGGTGAACTCGTAGCTCTCCGCCGGCAGGAACCCGGTGGCCTGCATGACGTCCCGGTAGTTCAGCGCGGCGGCCCGCACCGCGACCCGCACCTGGCCCGGCCCCGGCTCGGGACGGTCGACCGCACACCAGCCGAGTTCGTAGGACAAGCCGGGTGAGCGCACCTCCAGTTGGTACGCGGCGGGATCGGGCACCGTGGCGGGCAGATCGACCTCGCGCGGCGTGAACCGGCCGTGGGGCGTGAGCGCGATCTCGTCCTCCGCGCCCGGTGCGAGCAGCTCCCTGGCAAGCCTCTCCGCGGGATCGCCCGTGCGGGCGAGGGAGATTCGCCGCACCACGACGTCGGGGCACTCGTTGGCGACCACGCGAGCCACGCCCCAGACCGCCGCGTCGCCGGGCGCTTCGACCTCGGTCGGGATCGCGCCACAAGGCCGGGTCACCAGCCACACGGCGCCCGCGCCGGGTCGTCCGGCGATCGACCGCAGCAGCGCCGCGCACCGCGTGGTCCGGTCCAGGAGCGGCGTTCCCGGTTCACCGAGGATCAGCACGGGGTCGGTGCCGTCCGGCGTCCACGCCGCGGCCGGCACGACCCGCGGCTCGGGGCAGCCCGCCGAGCGCAGCAGCCGTGCGGTCCGCTCGCCCAGCGGCGTCTCGGCGTCGGTCTCGGGGAGCAACGTCCAGCGCAGGTCCGGATCGCCCGGCGCCAGCGCGGGCCGGTCGCGGTCGACGTGCGGCGCCGTGGCCATCAGCACCGAGAAGTCACGGCGCAGCCGCGTGGTCTCGGCGCCGGTCTGCACGACGTCGGTGAAACCGGTTCGGCGCAGCAGGTCCGGCCACCGGTCGTGGTCGAGCAGCACGGTGTCCGGCCGCAGCGCCCGGTCCTCGGCGTGCCAGAAGCTGTCCAACAGCCCGAAGACCGGCGCGAGCACGACGGGGTTGTGCGATTCGTGGGCGACCAGCCTGCCGCCGGGCGCCAGGAGCGCCGCGACGTTCGTCAGCGCCCGGGTCAGGTCCTTGGCCGTGTGCAGGGCGTTGGCGGCCAGCACGACGTCGAACGCGCCCTCGGCGAAACCCTGCTCGGCCGGCGGGCGGTCCAGGTCGAAGGTGCCGAACTCCACCCAGTCACGGCCCGCGAACCGCTGTTCGGCGCGGGAGGTGAAGTACGACGACACGTCGGTGAACGTGTAGCGGGTCCGGTCGGCGGGCAGCACGGGCAGCACCGCCGCGGTGAGCCCGCCGGTGCCCGCGCCGACCTCCAGGACCCGCAGCGGCCGGTCCGCCGGCCACCGCCGGACCACCTGCCGCAGCAACTCCTGGACCACCAGGTTGTGGAAGCGGCTGACCGGTCCGAGGTCGTAGAACTGGGCCAACAGCCGCTGGTTCTCGTCGGTGGCCAGCTGCTCCAACGGGTCCGCCTCGCCCCGGAGCAACCCGACCACGTGGTTGAAGGTGAGGGCGGTGAGTGTCTCGACGGCGGCCGACGGCACCTCGGCCAACACCTGGCGCAGGAGCTTGTCGGAGTCCGGAACGGTCCCGGAGAACCGCCACCGCCCCGGTGCCACCGGCCGCAGGAGACCCGCCGCCTCGGCCCGCGGCAGCAGCAGTTCCACGAATCGGAGGTGCTTGGTCGGCAGGCCCGAGGCCACCAGGTCACCGAGCGAGAACTCCACCGCCCCCGGCAGCGAGTCACGCACCGCTTCGACGATCCAGTGCGCCGCGAGCTCCACGTGCAGCTCGCCGGCGCGGGTCAGCCCGGCTTCGGAGGTCTCCCGGAGTTCCCCGAGCCTGGGCCGTGCGGCGGCCAGCAGCTCGTCCGCGCCGGGCAACGGGCTCGGCGGCGCCGGCTCGTCGTGGTGCGGGGCGGCGCGAAGTACGGTGTGCCCGCGCCGGACCCCGCTCCGTTCCGTCCCGCCCATCCGGCGCATCCGGGCGCCCTCGACCTCGACGGTCACCGTGCCGTCGGGGTCCAGCACGGTGATGTCCCAACAGGCCTCGTTGGAGGTGAGCATCCGTTCTCGGACGTGCACGAGGCCCTCGCTCGCCGGGGTGCGCCACACCCGCAGGGCGTCGAACGCGGCGGGCAGGAAGGCGTCTTCCCGGAGCCTCCGGGCGATGAGCGGCGCACCCGCCTGGAGGGCGCCGTCGAGCAGCACGGGGTGGAGCACGAAGTCGTCCGCCGGGCCGTCGTGCCGGTAGGAGGCGAGCACCCGGCCGTCACCGACGAGCAGTTCGGTGAGCACCTGGAACGCGGGGCCGTAGCCGAGGCCGAGCCCTTCCAGCTCGGCATACTGGTCGGCGCCGTCGACGCGGCGGCTCAGACCGGCGCGGAGGGCTTCGGGGTCCTGCGGTCCGGGCGCTCGGCCGATCAGCCGGCGGACCCGGCCGCGGACGTGCGCACGCGGATCCGGATCGGCGCCGTCGGTGCTGGTGATGGTCACGGTGCCGGCGCGCGGGTCGACCGAGACCTGCGTGTGCGCGCTCGACGCGTCGGGCCACGGCACGACCAGGGGTCGGCTGATCTCCAGGTGCCTGACCTCCACCGGGTGGCCGAGGGCCCGGTTGCCCGCGGCGAGAGCCATCTCCACGAACCCGGCGGCCGGCATCACCACCGAGCCCGCCAGCCGGTGGTCCACCAGCCACGGCACGAGCACCGGTTCCACCGGGCCCTGCCACAACGGCTGCGGCGACGGCAGGCGTTCGCCGAGCATCGGGTGGTGGACGCGGCCGTCGCCGCTGGTGCGCAGCCACTGCTCGGGAGTGCCTTCCCAGTGCCGCTCCCGTTGCCAGGGGTAGGCGGGCAGGTCGGTGACGCGGCCGAGGGTAGGGAAGTAGCGGTCGCGGTCGACCCGGCCGCCCGCGGCGAGCACGGTGGACACGGCGGCGCGGGTGGCGGCCGGGCCGTCGGCGTCGCGGCGCAGGGTCGGCACTACAGCGGTCGGGGTCTGCGGTCGTGCGGCGGTGAGCTTGCGCAAGTAGCCGCGCAGCACGGGGTGCGGGCCGATCTCGACCAGCACGTCCACCCCGTCGGCCAGGGCGTGCGTGACGGCGTCGGCGAAGCGGACCGGCTCGCGGACGTTGCGCCACCAGTAGTCCGCGTCCAGCTCGGCGCCGTCGATCACGGCGCCGGTGACGGTGGAGAACAGGGGGATGGTGGTGCCGGCCGGGCTCAGGCCGGAGAGCGCGGCGCACAGGGGTTCGCGGACCGGGTCCATCGCGGCGGTGTGGAAGGCGTAGTCCAGGCCGAGGTCGGCGCAGGCGACGTCGTGTGCTTCGAGGTCGGCGACCAGGGCCGCGACGGCGTCGGCAGGGCCTGCGACGGTGACGTCCTTGGGCGTGTTGATCCCGGCGATCTCCGCCGCCGGGTGCAGCCGGCGCAGGTCGTCGGCGGACAGCGGCACCGCGGCCATCCGGCCACCGGCGGTCGGGGCCTGGGCCCGGCTGCGTTCAGCGATCACCCAGGCGGCCTGGTCCAGCGGCAGCGCGCCGGCGGCCCAGGCGGCCGCCACCTCGCCGACGCTGTGGCCGAGCACGGCCGCGGGCACGATGCCGTTGGCGCGCAGGACCTCGGTCACGCCGACCTGGACGGCGAACAGCAGCGGCTGGGCGATCTCGGTGGCAGCCAGCTCGTCCGCCGTGACCGTGGTGAGGCGGTCCAGCACGGACCAGCCGAGGTACGCGGTGAGCGCGGTGTCCACCTGTTCCACGGCTACCCGGAAATCCTTGTCGGACAACAGGTCCACGCCCATCCCGGCCCACTGCGAGGCGTTGCCGGAGTAGGCGAACCCGATCCGGCCCTCGCCGACGGCCTCGACCGGCGTCGCGTCGGGCAGCAGGCGGGCGGCCTCCGCCGGTCCGGTGGCGAGCACCCCCCGGCGGTACCGGTGGTGGCCGCGGCGCACGCACGTCGTGTAGGCGAGGTCGTAGAAGTCCTCGGAGCGGCCGAGGTGGTCGACGAGGTCGGCGGTGGCCTGCTCCAGCGCTTCGGGTGAACTCGCCGACACCAGCACCGGACGCGGCTCGTCGCCCTGCGGCTCGACCGGCTCCGGCGCGGGCGGCGAGGCCAGCACGACGTGGGCGTTGGCGCCGCCGAAGCCGAAGGAGTTGACGCCGGCCACGATCCGGTCGTCGCCGGGGATCGGGCGCGGTGCGGTGACCACCGCCAGGCCGAGGCCGGTGAAGTCGATGTCCGGGTTGGGCGGATCGGCGTGCAGCGACGGCGGGATCAGCCGGTGCTGCAGCACCAGCACGGCCTTGAGCAGGCCGACGATGCCGGAGGCGGGTTCGAGGTGGCCGACGTTGGTCTTGACCGACCCGATCGGCAGCGGACCGGCGGTGCGGTGGCGTCCCAGCGCCCGGCCGATCGCAGTGCACTCGATCGGGTCACCCACGGGAGTGCCGGTGCCGTGCGCCTCGAAGTAGGCGATCTCGTCCGGGCGTACGCCGGCCCTGGCGTACACCGCGCGGAGCAACTCTTCCTGGGCGTCGGCGTTGGGCAGCGAAAGGCCCATGGTGCGGCCGTCGCTGTTGCTGCCGTTGGCGAGGACCACGGCGTGGATCCGGTCGCCGTCGGCCCGGGCGTCCGCGAGCCGCTTGAGCACGACCAACCCGCCGCCCTCGGCGCGCACGAACCCGTCGGCGTCGGCGGAGAACGCCGAGCAGCGGCCTGTCCTCGACAGCATCGAGGCCTGCGAGAAACCGACGTAGTGGTAGGGGCTGACCAACGCGTTCACCCCGCCGCACAAGGCCGTGCGGCTGGTGCCGTCCAGCACCGCCCGGCACGCCTGGTCGAACGCCACCAGCGACGAGGAGCAGGCGGTGTCCACGGCCATGCTCGGTCCGCGCAGGTCGAGGCAGTAGGAGATGCGGTTGGCGGCGATCGAGGACGCGGCGCCGGACATCGTGTAGGCGCTGATCCGGCGCGTGTCGACCATCTGCAGGGTGCCGTAGGCGTTGTCGGAGATGCCGACGAACACCGCCGTGTCGCTGCCGGCCAGGACCTCGCGCGCGATCCCGGCGTCGTCCAGCGCCTCGGCCGCCAGCTCCAGCAGCAACCGGTGCTGCGGGTCGATCTGCCCGGCCTCCTTCGGCGAGATGCCGAAGTGCGCCGCGTCGAACCCCGCGAGGTCGTCCAGGTACCCGCCCGCCGTGGTGTAGCCCTTGCCCGGTCGCGGCAGGTCCCGGTCGGTGAACCGGCCGAGGTCGAACCGGTCGGTCGGCGCCTCGCCGACCAGGTCCCGGCCGTCGACCAACGCCTGCCACAGCCCGCCGAGGTCGTCGATCCCGCCGGGCAGCCGACAGGCCGCACCCACGATGGCGACGGAGTGGTCCTCGTGATCGTTCGCAGTGTGCACGCCTCACCCTTCGCCGCCGCCGGCCCGGTCCGCCACCAGCCTTGCCGGCCGCTGCACGGCCCCGCCAACGCAGACCGCCAGGTTCACCCGGACCGGTGTTCGACGCGGACGGCGCTTCCGGCTGCCGTGCCGTCCACAGCGGACTGGCGGGCCGAGCGTGTCGCGTCGAGGTCTGCCCTACCCGACCGGGCGACCTCCGGTGGTGGGCCTGTGGTTCGGCCGTCTTCTCGTGCGCGTACGCAGTCACCCCACCCGACACGAGCGCGGTCCACCAGGTGCGAGCGGCGACCCGGTCCGGGTGCGGTTCGCCGACGGCCGGACCGACACCCGGGACTTGCCGGTGGGCGCGCGACGGACCGCACGGCGGGCGGCGCCACGTTCGGCGACTGCCGGTTGCCGCAGGCCGAGGCGGACCGGTCGTGCACCGCGCCGCCTCACCGCGCATCCACTCCGACGGCGCTCGCGCGTCCACCGACGCCGTCCTCGGCTTGCCCCGTCCGCTGCACGCGCCGTCCTTCCTCCTTCCGGGGGCTCCTCGACCCGGCGTTGCGGTGACCGGACCGCCTGGCTGACTACCGGTGGCGCACCAAGCGGCACGAGCCGACCACGGCCAGGTGACGGAGAACCGCCGTGGCGCGCCGGCGCCGACCACGGGGCGTGCGGCCGGGGGATCGGCCCGGGCAACCCGCACGAGTGGTTTCACGCCGGATACCGGATCGGCCGTGCTGCACTGGACCGGGCGAACCGTTCGGGCGCACCACGATCCCGATCCTGGAAGTGATCCCATGACTGTCCCCGAGCCTGTGCGGAACCTCGACGACCTCCTGGGCGGGATGATCGGTGTGGTGCCGGCGGTGGGTCCGGAAGAGCTGACGCAGGGACACGGGCAGACCGAGCTCGGCGCGTCCGGCGACGAGTGCGGCGAGGAGTGGGACCGCGGCGGCCGGTGGGAGGCCGTCGGTTGACCCCCGACCCGGGCAGTGGTCCCACGGTGATCCGCGTGAGCTGATCGACCTGCGGGGTGCGGGACTTCGACGGTGCCGCGCCCCCGCGTCGGTGTGAAGTCTGGAGGGAACCGGTGCCGCGCGACGCGTTCATCGACCGCACGCCACGACCGCCGTTCCTGCGGCTGCACCGCGCCGATCCCGGCCCACGTCTTCGAGCCCTCCGCGACGGACCGGCATGGCTGAACCGGTTCGTGACTGGGTCGGCGCGCACGTCTTCCGCCGCGGCGACCAGGACCTCCTCGTCACCCGGGAGACGGCCCCGCTGTGCGAGGAACCGACCCGGACCGGGCAGGTCGGCGGCTGGTCCCAGGGCGACCACGAGGCCGTCGCCCGTCGCCGCGCCGAGGGCGAGCGCCTGGCCGAGTGGGACCGGCGGGACCGCCGTGACGACCCGCGCGACCAGACCCGGCGGCTGTGGGCGCACGCGTCGTCCGACCCCGCCGACCTCACCCGCACCGACGGCCTCGCGGCGTGGTGGCTCTCGATCCGTGGTCCTGCGCTGCGCGCACCTGCTGTGCAACCGCCTCGGCCCCCGGCGGCCACGGAGGCGCGGCCGGCCTCCCCCGCCGCCCGAACGCTGTCCGAACTCCCCGATCACCAGGACGAGGTGGCACCGCTGTGACCGTCGAGACCGAACGCTCCGACCTGGACACCCGCACCACCTGGCACAGCCTGCACGTCTACTACTACGACCCGGACAAGGACCGGCTCATCCTCGACGCGGTCCGCCCCGTCTTCCAGCACCTGCGCTCGCGCGTGGACGGCCTCTACCTCGCCCGGCACTGGCGGCAGGGCCCGCACCTGCGCCTGTTCGCCAAGACCGACCCGGAGACGTGGGCGCGCGTGGTCCGGCCGCGCATCGAGGCCGTGGTCGGCGAGTACCTGGCCGCGCACCCGTCCACCACCGAGCCCGACCTGGCGCACGACCTCGCCCAGCACCGGCTCCTGGCCCGGCGCGAGCAGGAGCGCGGGCCGCTCGTGCCGTGGTTCCCGGACAACTCGATCCACGAGCAGCCCTACGACACCAGGCAGCACGTGATCCGCAGCGCGGAGACCGGCGAGCTGATGGCCTCGTTCGCCTCCGAGAGCACGAACCTGCTGTTCCGGATGCTCGACCGGGCCCGCGCGGGCGCCGACGCCAAGGAGCTGATCGCGCTGGAGCTGATGCTGGCCACCACGGTGACCGCGTGCCCGCCCGTCACGACGGGCTTCGCGTCCTACCGCTCCCACGCCGAGGGGTTCCTGAGCTCGTGCGCCGACCCGGACGCCGTCCGCGCGGTGTTCGACGACCACTACGAGGCGCACCGCGAGACCCTGGTCGCCCGGACGCGGGCCGTGCTCGCCACCCTGGCCGGCGGCGCGAACCCGACCCCGTACGCCCGCCGGTGGGCCGCCCGGTGCCACGACTACGGCCGACGCGTCGAGCCGCTGATCGAGCAGGACCTGGTCTTCCCGCCGATGCCGACCGAACCGCCCGCCGAACCGCCGATCGAACCGCAGGCCGGACCGCCTGCCGACCGGCCCGGCACCCGGCCGACGCACGTGCCGATGCCCGGCAACCGCGCCTACCGCGAGGCCGTGTTCCGCAGCCCCGACTTCCTCCGCCACCGGTTCCTGCTCAACTGCACCTACCTCCAGATCAGCCGGCTCGGCCTGACGCCGTTCCAGCGCTTCCGCACCTGTCACGCGGCGGCGAACGCGGTGGAGGAGGTCTACGGCATCTCCGCCGTCGACACCATCCGGACCCACGTGGAGTTCCACCCGAACCCGGCAACCTGACCGATCCGGCCGCAGGCCCCGTTCGCCGCGCCGCGTGCCCCCGTCCGGGCCACGACCGATCCACAGCGGACTCCGCTGCACGACACGCCGGCGCACCCGGACTACCCCAGCGGCCACAACACCTACGCCGGCGCGGCCGAGGCCGTGCTGACCGCGTTCGCCGGTCCGTCCGCGCGGCCGCCGTTCACCGCCACCAGTCCCACGCGCCCGGCGTGACGCGGACCTACCAGCGGTGGGCCGACCTCACGAAGGACAACGTGGACGCACGGGTCTGGTCCGGCATCCACACGCGCGCGGCGGACGGGGCCGGAGTCGTCATCGGCCGGCGGGTCGCCGAGTACGGCCTGTCCCGCTTCGCCTCGCTCCTGGGCTGAGCACCACGGCGGTGCTGCCCGGCTGGTGGTCGACCGCGTCCGCCAGTCGGGCATCCCGCTATCGGACGGCGGCCACGCGCCGGGCAGGACCTGTGCGCGCGGGGCTCAGTCGAGGGAGTAGGAGCAGTGCAGCGACAGCGTGGTCACGGCCACGTAGCGGTGCTGTGCCAGCAAAGCCGTCTTCACCGCCGCGTGGTCGAGTGGCTGCTTGTCGTGCAGGAGGGTCGGGGAGTCGCGCACCAGGGCGTCCGCTCCGTCCGGTTCGTGGGCGGGCAGCGGTTGTCCGGCCTCCAACCAGCGCTGGCGCAGGGTCCAGTCGTCGCGCGACCCGCCGCACGTCGAACCGCGCTGTTCGTCGTCACGCGTGCCGTTGTACTTGAGACCGGGCAGGTTGCTCGCGTCGTAGGTGCGCGGACCCTCGGGCCTGCCCCGGTACATCGCGTAGTAGTCGATCGACATGTGGACGTCCGACTCGCTGCCCGACCAGCCCGCCCCGGTGGCCAGACCGTCGAACCGCCGGATCTCCTCGGCCAGGTCCCCGTCGAAACCCGCGTACCACACGACGACGGTCGAGCAGCTCACATAACCGTTGTCGGGCCCGAACACCTGCGACATGTGCCGGTGATCGGCCACACCGCACGACTGGTCCAGCGAGTGCTCCGGCCACCCGTGCCACGGCACCGCCGCCCGCAGCGCCGCGACCCGCGCACGGCCCGACTCCGCCGCCGCGATCCGGTCCGCCGAGGCCTCCGGCCCCTTCGCCACGCGCTCGTAGTCGGCCTCCGAACGACCGCCGCACCCGGCCGCGACCAAGGCGACCAGTCCGACCACCGCGATCGATCTCCGCACATCCCCCATGCGGTCCAGGGTGACATCCAGGACGTCGCGCCGGCCACCGGAACGGCGACGACCGGGCCGGTGCCGGTCGCCGCCGTGTCCAGGACGTGGGGTCAGAGCTTGCCCGCGCCGGAGCCCGCCGTGACGGAGGTCTTCACCGTGCCGACGGGGTCGGCGGTGTAGCTGTACGGGATGGCGGCCACCGTGCCGTTGACCTCGCACGGGCCGGAGCTGGTCAGGGAGTTGTCCCGGGCCACCAGACGTCCGGGGTCGGAGTCCGCGTAACCGCTCGCCGACCAGCACGCCTGCTGCACGTTCTCGAAGACGTTGCCCTCCACGAGGAGGCCGGCGTCCATGAGCGAGGCTATGGCGTAGGAGTCGGCGTTGTTGTCGACGTTGCTGTAGTAGTTGTTGAACACGTGGACCGTCTCGCCGAACCGCACCCGCGGGCTGCGTTCGAAGGTGCGGTCGAACCAGTTGTGGTGGTAGGTGACCCGCAGGTGGCCGCGGTCCTCGCCGCCGTTGCCGTCGGAGTGGCCGACGAGCGAGGTCTTCCAGTGGTTGCGGATGACGTTCCACGACACGGTGATGTAGTCCGCGGCGTGGGTGATGTCCAGCATGCCGTCGTAGTGGTCGGGGCTGTCCTCGATGGTGCTGGACATGGTGTTGTGGTCGATCCAGATGTGCGTGGCGCTCTCGATCTGGATCGCGTCGCCGCCGACCTTCCCGCGGATGTTCATGTTCTGGATGATCACGTTGGCCGGGCTCATGTCCTCGATGTTGAGGGTGGTCCCGGAGATGCCCGAGCTGGAGCCGACGCCCCGGATCGTCTTGTCCGCGCTGATCTCGACGGTGCCCGTGCCGCTGAGCATGCCGTTGACCAGGATGGTCTTGGCGCCCGCGGACTGCGCCTGCGTGCGGAAGTCGGCGAACGTGCTCACGGTGACCGTGGAGCCGCCCGCGCCACCGGTGGTGCCACCGGCCTGCGCGGCCCAGCCGACGAGCCCGCCGGGCGGCTGCGGCTGCGGCTCTCCACCGGTCTCGACGTCGAGGTGGTCGACGTTGGGCAGGCCGCCCGAGGTGGTCGGGTTCAACCGGATCGTGTTGCTGCCCGCGTTCACCGGCACGCTGAACGTCTTGGTCGCCCACGTCGACCAGGCGCCGGTGCCCTCGAACGACGGCGACTGGACCGTCGACCCGTTCACGAGCAGGGTGGCCGGCCGGGCCGTGGTGGTCCCGTTGGCGAACCGGACGCCCACCGTCGCCGTGCCCGCGGCCGCGGCGGTGACGGTGAACTGGAGGTAGCCGCTGGTGGAGTTGGCGCCGTTGCAGAACCCGCTACCGCTGTACCCGCTCCAGTTGGTGTCGATCGAGCCGGAGCAGACCGCCGGTGAGCTCTCCGCCTCGTACCGCGTGGGCGCGGCCTGCGCGGTGGACGACGCCACCGCGACCAGAGCGCCGGCTAACAGGCCGACGCAGGCAATCATGGGTTTCACGCGCATAATACGTCTCCGTGGCGTAGGGAATACCGATTCCGACGCAGTGGAAGACACGATGCCCCCTGGTGCTTCATTGCGCCGTAGGACGGGAAACCACTTTCCCGTCGGATGCTAGGAGGTCCGCAACGGCAGGTCAACGGGACCACGGTGAAAATGCGGGCTGGTCATGCTTGTGAACAAATGCGGTCCTTGGTGGTCATACTCGTGAACCGGCTGCCTGCATTTGCGCGCCCGACGGACAGATATGTGAATTAGGTCAGGTCCGGCGCCCGGCGTGTGCAGGGGGTTGCGCCCGGCGCGGCGGCGTCGCGAGACTGCACGCCTGCGTTCACGGTTGGGGGTCTCCATGCGGACGTTGCTCGTCACCGCGCTGGCCGCGAGCCTGCTGGTGGTCGCACCCGGGGCCGAGGCCGAGGCGACGATCGCCTGGCAGCCGTGCCCGGACCAGCCCGCGGCCGACTGCGGCACGGTGTCCGTCCCGCTGGACTGGACCGACCCGCGCGGCCCGCGGACCGACCTGGCCGTGTCACGGGTCCGCGCCACCGACCCGACTCGCCGGATCGGCGTGGTGTTCGTGGACGCGGGCGGTCCCGGCGGGTCCGCCGCGGAGTTCGCGCGCGCACCGTACCTGAGCGCCGAGGTGCGGGCCAGGTTCGACGTCGTCGGTTTCGACCAACTCGGCACGAACAACAGCTCGGCGATCCGGTGCTCGTCCGACCTGATGGCGCGCAACCCCGGGGACGACCCGGCGGACGAGGCCGCGTTCGCCGCGCTGGCCGCGCACAACCGCGCGGTGCGCGACGACTGCCGTGCCCGCCACCCGGTGTTCGACCACGTGGACACGGCCCGTTCGGCGCGGGACCTGGAGGCGGTGCGCAAGGCGTTGGGCGAGCGGCTGATCAGCTTCTACGGCATCTCCTACGGCACGCTGCTCGGCCAGCAGTACGCGGAGCTGTTCGGCCCGCGGGTGCGCTCGATGGTGCTGGACGGCCTCATCGACCACAGCGCCGACCTGCCACGGTTGCTGCTGGACCGGGCGCGGGCCGTGGAGGAGGCGTTCGGCGTGTTCGTCGCGTGGTGCGCCGAGAACGCCACGTGCGCGTTGCACGGCCAGGACGTCCACGCGGCCTGGGAGCGGGCGCTGGACAAGGCCGACGAGATCGGCTGGGACCGGGACGGGCTGATCCAGGGCGCGTTCTCCGAGCTCCGCGGCGGTGCGTGGGAGAGCCTGGCGTCGCTCATCGCCGACGTCGGCGGCGTGCGGATGTCGTTCGAGCCGAACTACGACTCGCTGCGCTACGCCGTGGTGTGCCAGGACTTCGCCTTGCGGTTCGCGGACTTCGCCGAGTACCGGGCGTTGCGGGAGGCCGAACTGCGCGCGGCGCCCACGCTGCGCGGCACGTTCCTCGGCCACCAGGAAGCCGCCACGTGCATCGGGTTCACCGACCGCCCGACCAACCCGCCGCACCGCCTCGACGTCGACCAGGCGCCGCCGCTCCTCCTGCTCACCAGTCGCTACGACGTGGCCACGCCCTACCGGTGGGCGCAGGCCGTGCACCGGCAGGCGAAGGGCTCGCACCTGGTCACGTTCGACGGCCCGGGCCACGGCGTCTACCACGCCAACGCGTGCACCCGGGCCGCCGCGGACTCCTACTTGCTCGCCACCGCGCCCGCGCGCGACGTGACCTGCTGACCCGCTCCGCAGAACTCGGCGAACACCGCCTGGAGCGCGGCGTCCTGGGCCGCGACCGAGGTCAGGTTCGTGGTGACGACGACGGAGACCTGCCGCCGGGCGTCGGGGGAGTGCATCGTCCACGTGTGGTAGCCGGGCACGGAGCCGTTGAAGCCCCAGATCTCCGGCGCGGCGCAGCCCGGCGGGAGCGGGATCCGCATCAGGCCGAGCCCGAACTCCAGCCCCGGGATCCCGCTCGGCACGGTCGCGCGCATCTCGGCCGCCTGCGCCGCCGGCACGAGCCCGCCCGCGAGCAGGGCGCGGAAGAACCGGTTCAGGTCGTCGACCGTGGACACCAGGTTGCCCGAGCCCCAGAACCGGGACATCTCGTAGTCGGTGACGTCGGTCGGCGCGGCGTCGGGGCCGTGCAGCCTCTCGTAACCGCGCGCGGCCGGCCGGTCGACGTGGGGGTGGCGGTAGGGGAGGTAGCTGTCCCGCATCCCCGCCCGGTCCAGCACGCGCCGCTGCAACTCGGCGTGCAACGACCGGCCGGTGAGCTTCTCCACGAGCTTGCCGAGCACCGCGTAGTTGGTGTTGGAGTACTCCACGCCCTGGCCGGGCGGGAAGGACAACGGCTTGCCCTCGGTCCCCTTCCGGATCGTCTCGTCCGGTGGCTGGTGCTGCCACCGCGTCGTGTCGATCTCCGGCAGGCCGGCCCACCGCTCGGTGAACGGGATACCGCTGGTGTGCTGGAGCAACTGGCGCACGGTGATCGGTTCGGCGTACGGCAGCAGCCCGGGCAGCCGGTCCTGGATCCGGTCCTCCAGCCGGACCTTGCCCTCGCCGACCAGCTGCAGCACGGCGGTGGCGACCACGGTCTTGGTGACGCTGCCCGCCCTGAACTGGCCGCGCGGCTTGGGCGCGCTGCGGTCGGCGAGGTCGCCGACTCCACTGTGGCCGTACCACTGCCCGCCCTCGTCGAGGACACCGGCGAGAGCGCCGGGCGCACCGACGGCGACCGCACCGTCCAGCGCCGCTTGGAGCCCGACCCGCGACGGCGTGGCCGCGGCCGACATGACCGCCGAACCGGTGAGCAGGACCGTGCCGACGGCAAGGGTGGCGGCTCGGCGTAGAACACGATTCATAAGAGATCCCCCAGGATCCGTCAGGGTCGTGGACCAACCCCGAGCACCTTAGGGAATTCCGTTCCGGTAACCGGTTGTCCCGCTATATGTCCTCTATATTCGGCTTCCGCCGCGTCGGGACGGAGCTGGTGGCAGGTCACGCAGCCTTGACCGGATAATGCGTTCAGGTGCGGATGGGTGAGTCGGTGGCGAAGCCGGCTGGGTTCGGCTCGGACGTTGCGCCGGCGGTGGCCCGAGGCGATGGCGGCGTTCTGCTCGGCGGGCTGTGGTCGGCGGCGTCCGGTAACACGACGTCGGTGTTCGACGACTTGGTGAACTGGGCACGCACCCCGCGGCCCGCCCGTGCGGCGCTTCCCCCGAAGTGCTCGCCACGCACTAGGAGACCGACCATGGCCCTGTCGCCGAAGTACTCCGTCTACCACTCAGCCGTCCTCGACGCAGACGTCGACGAGGTGTGGGCGAAGGTCCGGGACATGATGGTGCTGCTCGACATCGTGTTCGGCGAGGGCATCGAGAACGCCCACTGGACCCACGGCGGCTCGGCGAAGAAGGTCCCGTCGACGTTCGAGTTCACCCTCCTGCCCAACCACGACCTGGCCAGTGAGGAAGTCGTCGGCCGCTCGGAGACCGACCGCTCGCTCACCTACCGCTCGGTCGCGCAGGTGCTGTTCATCGTGGACTACGTGGCCACCTACCGGGTCCGGCCGGTGACGAACGAACCGGGCCGCAGCTTCATCGACTGGGAGCGCGAGTTCCGCGTGGTCCCCGGCGCGCCGGCCGGCTTCCTGGACGACCTGGAAGCCCTCTTCGTCCAGGAGATCGCGACCGTGAAGGCGCACTTCGCCGCCTGACGACGGTGACGGGCCGGGCCGTCCGCGCGGCGATCGCGGGTCTGGCGGGAGCGGGCGACGTGGTGGAGTCGGACGCGCGGGTCCGGGCACGGCCGGCCGCACCGACACCACGATCGCCCGCGGCGATCGCACCGGGTCCCTCGACGTCCTGGTCACCCGCTGCAACGTCCGGCCCTCGTCCATCGACAACGCCCGGACGAGCACACCCGGTCGACGAGCCACGACCACCTCCCGCACTCGACGTGCGGGACCAGCCAGACCTGTCAGCCGGTAGCAGGAATTACCGGGTCACCCCCTGCGACGTGCCACTAGGCGTCGCCGCGCATCGAACGGCGGATTTCCTCGAGCTTGTCGATACCGGCCTGTCGCCGTGCCTCGAACCGGTCCTCGACCGCCTTGGCCTCCGGGGTGGCCTCGGCGAGTTCCTCGGCGCCGATGCCGGTGGCCACCCGGTTCTCGATCCGGTCCCGGACGTGCTCGAACGTGGGCACGCCGTCCTCGGTGTAGTCGCTGGGCGGCACCACTACCGGGGCCGCCTCGTACTCCACGATCTCGGCGTCGATCACCGGTTCCTGGTCCCCGCTCATCGTCCCGCTCCGTTCACTGTGCCGACCACCGAGGCTACCTCGCGAGGACGGCCCGGGCCTCTTCCCGGCACAGCTCACTCCACCTGGCGAGGTCCGCGGCGGCGTGCCGGCGGACGTGCCGGGGCAGGCACTCGTCCGCCACCACCACCCGCACCGCCACCGCCGCCTTCTCCCGAACGTCCGGCGACAACCCGACCGCCGCCTCCGCGCACCGCACCCGCGCCACCGCCGGGATCCCTTCGTCGCGCGCCATGGCGACCAGTTCCAGTGCCGCTTCGGTCGGTTCGAGCAGCCCGACGGCCTTCAGCGCCTTCCCGCGCAGCAGCGGGTCCGGCGTTTCCGACAGACCGCGCAGGGCTGCCATCGCCGCACGTCGCGCCGCGGGCGCGTACTCGATCAGCGTGCGCGCCGACTGGATTCGCACCGTGGTCGGCATGGTTGTGTCGGCCACGAGCGAACGCAGCACCTCGGTGGCCCGCTCCCGTCCCTCGGTCCCGAGTTGCACCAAGTCGTAGGCCGCGTGCGCCCGCAGCACCGGCCGTACCGCCGGGTCGGTCGCGATGTCGTGCGAAACCCGGAAGGCGGCGGCGCGGTCGTCCACGTCGTAGGGGACCAGCTTGACGGCCGCTTGCAGCCGGATCGCAGGGGACAGCTCACCGTCGTCCCGCATCGCACGCACGGGATCGAGGCCGTCGTGCGGCCGCAACGCGTACCGGAACTCCAGCCGGTCCCGGTCCGAGGTGCGCGGCTCGCCGATCACCGTGCGCAGGAGCTCCGCCACGGGCTCCGGGAGCGTCGTGGTGACCTCCACGACGAGGCGAGCTGCCCGCACCCGTTCCGTGGTCGCGAGCGTGGAGTCGGCCACCCTGCTCAGCGCCTCGTCCACCACCCGACGCCACGACGCGGGCGTCGACCGGGCCAACGCCCTCCGCGCGCGGGGTGACGCCATGGCCTCCAGCGCCTGGACGGCCTCCGGGACCAACTCGGTCGACAACCCGGCCAACGCCGCTGCTGCCGCGACCCGTTCCCCGGACGACGTCTCTGGCGCGGTGAGCGCGTCGCGCACCTCGGCCTCCGCCTCGGCGGCGAGCGGCAGGTCGTCCCAGACATCCGCCACGGGCACCCGCCCATCCGGGGATAGCGAACGATCGGCGAGCAGCACGCGTTCCACCGCCGTCCGCTCCTTCCTGGGCAGCCAGGACACCAGATGCCGGGCGGGCCCTGACCTGTACTGCCGGATCAGCGAGTCCACGTGACGGACGATCTCCTTCGCGGCCGACGGCTTGATTCCCGCCAGCCATCTCACGCTGGAGATCTGTTCGTCCGCAGTGGTGGCGGGGGCATCGCCGCACCGCCGCAAGAATGCGAGTGCGATGGACGTGAAACGCCGGTCGAGTTTGGCGAGCCCATAGGCGGCGGCCTGCCGTCGCAAGGGCGTTTCCTCGTCGGAATCGAACAAACCCCGGTCGAACGCGATGGCGTCGTCCATCGCGTCGGGGTCGCGTTCGGCCAGGTTCAGGTACGCGTCGACGCGCAGCGCGGTGTTCAGCAGCGCGTCTTCCGCCCGGCTCCGGATCACGCCGAGCGCGCGGTCCGGTTCAGCCGGTGCGAGCTCGTGCACCAAGGCGGCGGCGGTCTCGCGGACGTGGCCGAGTGCGTCGCGGTCCGCCATGACCGCCAAGAGTCGAGGCAGGACTTCGACTCCTCCGCCGGCGAGCCCGAGCACCGCCTCGCGAACGAGGGGCAGCTCCGCGACGATGTGCGCGTGATCGTCTGCGGCGAGTCGGGCCAGCATGACGGCGGCCTCGCCGCGAACGCGCGCCTCGGCCGTGCCGTCGAAGACCACGGATCGAAGTGCTGCGAGAACGTCTTCCCCGCTACCGAAGCCGAGCCGGTCCAGTGCTTTCACCACGCGCCAGACACCGGTCGCCGAGCGGGTTTCCCGGTGGAGCGCCTCCCTCAGCGCGCGGGCCAGGGCAGCGCGATGGCCGACACCGAGATTGCGGCACCGTCCCATCAGGTTGGCGAAGTTCAACTCCGGCGCGGTTGCCGAGCGCAGCAGGTCGCACAGGTGCTCGACCGCGGCCGTGTGGAATGCTCGGCCGAGGTGGATCAAAGCCTCGGCAGCGGAGGTCCGAGCCCGGAAACCGCGTCCGGAGGACGTGAGGACGGGTAACAGCGCTTCCGCGATCCGGTAGTGGTCGACATCCGACTTCGCGAATGTCGCGGCACCGTCGAACATGTGGTGGTCCACTGACCGCGCAGCGTCCAAGAACCCGGCCAACGCCTCCTGGTGGTGTGCCGTGTCGAGGTTGAGCAAGTCTCGCCACGCGCGCAGGATCACCTCGCTGTCCGCCTGCTTCCTGGCGAGTGCGACCAGGGCGGCCTTGGCCTCGTCGTGGAATTGCGGTCCCAGGAGCGTCAGCCGATCCGCCGCCGTTTCCCGGTCCTGCGGTGACAGGCTCGTGTCGGCGACTCGTCGCCTCAGGTGTGCCACCGCCTTCGCCCGGTGCGGTTCGCCCAGATCCGTGAGGTACCACAGCGCGTTGATCGGGACGAGCCCGGTGTTGCCCGGTTCACCGACCACCTCCCACAATTCCCTGGCGGCTTCCGCGTGGTGCTCCGGGCCGAGGTCGGCCAGTGCATGAGCGGCCAACATGACGGTGTTCGCGGTCGAGCGGCCGTCCGCGATCAATCGCCGGAGTTGTCCAGCCGCTATCTCGGCGGCCTCCGGCCCGAACTCGCCCAGCCGGATGGCACATTGCCACCGGTCGACCGCGTCGAGGCCGGGCTCTTCCAGCATTGCCGTCAGACGAGCCGCGCCGTCGCTCCGGTGTTGCGGTCCCAGTTCGCCGAGCGTCGCCGCCATCCTCGTCCGGTCGAAGACCGAACGGCGCCGGTCGGTGAGCAGGGCGGTGAGCGATTCGGCGGCTTCGGCGGCGAGGTCCGGACCGAGGGACGCCAAACCGAGCGCGGCGTCACGGCGACCGGTCACGCTGTCGACCGGGTCGCGCAGCACCGCTCGGAACACCTCCGCGCCGTGCTCGTAGAACTCCGCACCGATCTCGATCAGACCCGTCGCGGCTTCGACCAGGTCGTCCGACGGGGTCTCGTCGCTGGTCGTCAACCCGGTCAGCGCCTCGACCGCGAACGCCCGGTCGTCCGGTCCGAACGCGGCCAGCACGACAGCCGCCGTGCGACACGCGTAACCGGAGGCCAAGGGATTGGCCAGCACCGCCCGCAGGCCGCGCGCGGACGCCTCGCGTTCACCCGCGCCGCACTCCGCCAACGCTTCACCGGCCGCCAAGCGCTCGGACACCGACGCCGACGGGTCGTCCACCACCGCGGTCAGGTAGCCGAGAGCTTCCGCCTCGTGCTCACCGCGCAGCCGGGTCGCCAGCGCCGACGCCGCCTCGGTCCGGGAGTCGGCGGGCGCGTTGCCGGTGCGCACGAGCGCGACCAGCCAGTCCGTCAGACCAGGGTGGTGGGTGGCACGGCTGGTCTGGGCGAGGATGTCGGAGCCGGGGTACTGGGTGGTCATCGCCCAGCCCCACACCGCGCCCAGGAACGCGTCCACCACCTCACGGCTCGTCGGCACCCGCTTGGCGAGCAGGCGGGCCGCCAGCAGGTGGGTCTCGGCGTCGCCGTCGTGCAGCCACCGGACCAGCGGGTCGGCCTCGGTCGGCCGCAGGCGTGTGTAGTGCAGGAGCACCGACCGGGCGAACCGGCCGCGTTCCTTCGGCCTGGCCGCGTGGACGGTGCGCACGAAGCCGTCGTGCCCGGGCGTGAACCGGGCGGGGAACTCGCGGGCCAGGGAGGTCGCGGCGAGGTGCTCGGCGAAACTGTGGTGTAGGAACCGCAGGTCGTCGCCCCGGATCACCAACGGACCCACCAAGACCAGGAACGCCGTCAGCGCCTCGGGCCAGTCGACGGGCAGCGAGGTCGGCGGCACGTGGTCGACCACCCACGACCGGGCCGCCGACACCAGCGACGTGTCGGTCTCCGACCGCGTGCGGCCCAGGTGTTCCAGCAGGTCGTCGCGGAACGCCTCGAACGGGCCCGCCGACGTCCGCGCCGACCGCAGGAACGCCAGGTACGCCTCGTACAGCTCGTACTGGTTGTCCGGCAGCGGTCGGTCACCCTGCCGGGCGAACACGATCGCCGCAATGGTCGCCAGCAGCGGCACGCGGACCAGTTCGTCCAGGTGCGCCTCGCGGATCTCGCGCAGGAACCGGTCCGCGGTCTCGTCGCCCTCCTCGGCGAACCAGTTGTGCGCGAACGACCGCAGCGCCTCACCGTCGAACGGAAGCAGCTCGTAGCGCGCCGCCCCGATCCGGTACAGCGGAGCCAGCGCCGCACCCTCCACCGGCCGCGTGGTCACCACGATCCGGTACGGCCCACCGGACGCCCACGCCGCCAGCACCGACGCCAGCCGGTCCCGGTCCGCGGCCACCGCGACCTCGTCCAACGCGTCCACCAGCAGCAGCCACCGCCGACCCGCCACCCGGTCACCCAGCACGTCCGCCGTGATCGGACCGCGCAACAGCGCGCCGTACTCGGCCTGCGCGCTGTCCGCCAACGCCTGGGAGAACGGCAGGTCCAGCCGCGCTGCCAGCTCACGGGCGGTCAGCCGCAACGGCACGACCGGTTCGCTCATCGGCACACCACCGGGCTCGCCGCACCACCCGGCGGCCAGGTCCGCAGCCAGCCGCAGCGACAGCGTCGACTTGCCCTGACCCGCGCCACCCGTGATCAGCAGGTGCTCGTCACCGTCCAACGCCGCTTCCACGGCCCGCGCCGGAGGCCGCACGGCGACCCGGGGCGTCGGCGGGCGGGGCACCTCGACGAGCCGACCGTGGCCGTCCAGGATCGGGGTGGGCCGGGACGCCTCGGTGTGCGTCTCCTCCGCGCCGGTGCTCAAGTCCTGCCGCACGTACACCGTCGCCAACGACGGCCGCCGTGCCCCGGGCAGCCGGTAAGGCAGCTCGTCCGCCGCCCTCACCTGGGCCTGCATCAACGACAGCGCGCCGACGGGCAGCTCACCGACGGGCAGCTCACCCGGCGCGGCGTCCGGCGGCGTGCCCAGGTGGATGTGGACGTCGCCCGAGATCACCCCGGCCTGCACGCTCGGGCCGAGGACGTTCCCGCCGACGTGGTTGGAGGTCACCGGCCGGTCGTCCTGTCGCACCCCGCAGCTCCCCGTCCGACGTGCCCGAAGCGAGTGGTCGACCACGTTACCGGACCGTTCGGGTCCGTTCGGCGCGGTTCGCGCCCCGATCTGCCGCCGGGCCGGGAACCGCCGGCGGCCTCGTCGTGCGCTCCGGCACGGCCGACGACCAACCCTGTTCGACTCCGTGCGTTCTTGTCCGGTCGTGTCAGTGACAGCGGTTTGGTCCAGACCATAACCTGGTCGGACGCCGCCGCTGTCCGTCCCTGTCACGCAGAGGAGTTCCGCTCGTGAGGACAGCACGCACGATCACCGCCATGACCGCCGCGGCCGTCACGTCCGCCACCCTGATCACCACCCCCGCCACGGCCGGACCGGTCACCGACTGGGACCGCATGCTCGCCCAGCAGCCGCTGGTGCGCACCGCCGACGCGATCCAGGCGGAGGTGCGGCGCGGCGGGCACGCCGGCTTCGCCGGACTGGTCCTCGAAGACGGCCACGTCGCGCTGTGGTGGAAGGGCGACGTGCCCGCCGCCGTGCGCGACGCCGCGTCACGTGGCGAGGCGCCGGTGACCTTCGAGGCCGCCCGCCACTCCGCCGCCGAACTGCGCGAGGCCGCCAAGGTCGTGCAGGCGCAGCGCGGACCCGGCGTGCACGCGATCAAGCTCCCCGCCGACGGCAGCGGCCTCGTCCTGGGCGCGACGTCGGAGTTCGCGACCCGCGCCGTGGACGTCGACGTGCCGGTGCGGACCGTGGTCGAGGAGCCGCTCGCGCCGGTGTCCCGGCAGAACGACGCGCCGCCGTGGAAGGGCGGTGCGACCATCGTGCTGGGCAACGCCGCGTGCACGTCCGGGTTCTCCGTCCGCAACGGCGACAACGCGCGGTTCCTGCTCACCGCGGGGCACTGCGGCAACCCCGGCGTGCGCGTCACCGACCCCACCGGCGAGCACATCGGCACGGCGGGGGCGAAGCACGGCGACCACGACATCATGCTGATCCCCACCGGCAACGTGGTGAACCAGCAGTACGTCGGCGGCGGCGACAGCAACTCCACCGAGGTCGTCCGCGGCTGGGGCGACGTCTACACCGGCGAGTACCTGTGCCAGTCCGGCGTCACCAGCGCCCGCGTGACCGGCGCGCCCGTGTGCAACATCAAGGTGCTGTTCTTCTACGCCGACCGTGAGGACCTGGTGGAGGGCGAGCAGGTGAACGGCCGGCCGTCCGCACGGGCCGGTGACAGCGGCGGACCCGTGTACGGCCCTTCGTCGTCGGGCGGCGTCATCGCCAAGGGCACCGTGACGAGGGCGGCGGGCGCGCGGATCGGCTTCCAGGACTTCCGCACCGCGAGCCGCGACTTCGGCGTCTACATCCCGCTCTGACCGATCACCCGGCGCGGTCGACCCCGACCTCCGCCGGGGTCGTCTGTGGACGACGAACCGGTCGTGGGCCTTGCGTAACCTGAGCTCGTGAGGGAACCGGTGCTGCGGACGATCGTCACACCCCTGCCGGCAGGCCCGGTCACCGTCCGCGGGCTCCTGGTGGACACCGGCTCGTGGCTGGTGCTCGCGGCCCCGTTCCTGGTCGACCTCGACCGGCTGACGTCGGTGATCGGGGTCGTGGCCACCGCGCTGATGGTCCCGCTCGCCGCCCGGCTGCCGCTCGTGGCGCCGGCGGTCGCGACCGTGGCGGCGGTGGTCGACTGGAGGTACCTGCCCGCCGTGGCGGTGACGGGTTACCTGGCCGGGCGCAGGCTTCCCGCCGGACGGGCGGCCCTGGCGGTGTTCCCGCTCGTGACCGTGCTCGGCTCGGTGGTGGTGCTGTCCCTGTCGGCCGACGTGTACACCTGGTTGGTGCGCGTCGGCGGGCTGGTCGTGGTCGGCGTGTTCCCCTGGCTGGTCGGCCGCTACCGGCGGCAGCAGGTGCAGCTGGTCGAGTCGGGCTGGGAGCGGGCGGCGCGGTTGGCGGAGCGGCAGCGGATCGTGGCTGAGCAGGCGCGGTTGCGCGAACGGGCCCGCATCGCGCACGACATGCACGACTCGCTTGGCCACCAGCTCAGCCTGGCCGCGCTCACGGCGGGTTCGCTGGAGGTCGCCGCCGACCTGGACGAGCGGCACCGGGCCACGGCCACCGCGGTGCGCGAGATCATCGCGGTGGCCACCGAGCGGATGCGCGACATCGTCGACCTGCTGCGCGACGAGGACGACCCGGCGCCGACGACCCCCGACGGCGAGCGGATCGGCGATCTGGTGGCGCGCGCCTCGGCCGCGGGCGTCGCCGTCGAGCTGGCCGTGGACGGTGACGTCGAGGACCTGGAGCCCCTGCGGTACCGGGCCGCCTACCGGACCGGGCAGGAGGCGATCACGAACGCGACCAAGCACGCACCGGGCGCCGGGGTGTCCGTGCGGCTGCACGGGCTGGACGACGAGGCCCGGGTCGTCGTGACCAACGGCCCACCCGCCGAGCCCGTGCCGTCCGCGCCCTCGCGTGGTGGCCGCGGTCTGGCCGGCCTGGGGGAACGGGTCAGGCTCGCCGGCGGCACGTTGCGCGCCGGTCCGCACGGGGACGGTTACCAAGTGGTGGTGCGGCTTCCCCGGGCGGAGCGCGCGCTCGGCGATCCGCCCGACGCCTCGCCGGACGAGAACTTGACCGCCGAGTTCGACCGCGCGCGGGACGGTGTCCGCAGGAGCCTGGCGGCGGCGCTGCTCACGCCCGTGGCGCTCGGTGCGGGTCTCGTCGTCGTCCTGATGGGCGTCTACGCCTACGACACGGGCAACTCGACGCTGCGGTCGGAGTCGTTCCAGCGACTGGCGTTGGGAACGGCGCGGTCGGCCGTCGCGGACGTGCTACCGGATCGGCAGGTGCCCGAACGCGGTTTCGAGCCCGAACCGCCACGGCCACCGGGCTCCACCTGCGAGTACTACCGGTCGGACGCGGGGTTCCTCCCCGAGGCCTTCGACGTGTACCGCCTGTGCTTCCGCGACGACGTGTTGGTGGGCAAGGACGTGCTGGTGCGCACGGGGGAGAGGGCGGGCGAGTGAGTGCCGGAAGGGCATCCGAGGTGATCAGGATCGTGCTGGTGGACGACGAGACGCTGATCCGGGCCGGCGTCCGCGCCATCCTGGACGGCGACCCCGGCGTCGAGGTGGTCGGCGAGGCGGGCGACGGCCGGGAAGCGGTCGAGGTGGTCCGGGCGCGCCGGCCGGACGTGGTGCTGATGGACATCCGGATGCCAGGGTCGGACGGGATCGCGGCCACCCGCGAGATCGTGGAGGTCACGCCCGACACCGGTGTGCTGGTGCTGACCACGTTCTCCGACGACCACTACATCGCGCAGGCGCTCGAAGCGGGCGCCGGCGGCTTCCTGCTCAAGACCGGCGACCCGCGTGAACTGCGGGCCGCGGTACGTGCGGTGAAAGCGGGCGGGGCCTACCTGTCGCCGAGCGTGACGAAACGCGTGATCAGCGCCTTCAGCACCACCCGTCCGGGCTCACGTGCCACCAAGGCCGCCGAAGCCAGGAACCGGGTCGCGGGACTGACCGGACGCGAGCTGGCCGTGCTGGGCCTCATCGGCGCGGGACTGTCCAACGCCGAGATCGCCGCGCGACTGCACGTGGTCGAGGGAACGGTCAAGGCTTACGCGAGCACCCTGTTCAGGCACCTCGGCGTCCGCAACCGCGTCGAAGTCGCCATCATCGCCCACCACGCCGACCTGGTGGACGAGGCACCGTAGGCAAGACCCCGCTGTCGCCCCCGTCGTGGGGCAGCCATGACGAAAGCAGCGCTGCGGTACTCTCATGCGCGGGAGGCGCTTGTGGACGAGGGTTTCGACGCGCTGGTCGCGGAGGCCGCGGAGGCCGACGTCACCGGCTGGGACTTCTCCTGGCTGGACGGCCGGGCCACCGAGGAGCGCCCGCCGTGGGGTTACCAGAAGCTGATGGGTGAACGGGTCGGTCGCGCGACGATGAGCCTGGACATCCAGACCGGCGGCGGCGAGGTGCTGGCCGGGGTACCGCAGCGCGCGGCCAAGGCCATGGTCGCGACGGAGTCCTGGCCGCCCAACATCGCGCGGGCGCAGGAGAACCTGCGGGACAAGGGAGTCGTCGTGGTCGCCGACGAGGACCGGCCGCCGCTGCCGTTCGCCGACGGCACGTTCGACCTGGTCACCAGCCGGCACCCGGTGACGGTCCACTGGGCCGAGATCGCTCGCGTCCTGACGCCCGGCGGCGCCTACTTCTCCCAGCAGGTCGGCCCCGACAGCGGCCACGAGGTCTACGACTTCTTCCTCGGCCCGCAGCCGCTGGGGCAGAGCGATCGCGAGCCGGAACTGGCCAGGGCCGAAGCGGAGGCGGCCGGCCTGGACGTGGTCGACCTGCGGACCGCCGAGTCGACGATGGAGTTCTTCGACGTCGGCGCGATGGTCTACTTCCTGCGCAAGGTCATCTGGTTCGTCCCGGACTTCACCGTCGAGAAGTACCGCGACCGCCTGGAAGCGCTGCACGAGCGGATCCGGACCGACGGCCGGTTCGTCGCCCGCTCCCGCCGCTTCCTGATCGAGGCGCGCAAGCCGGTGCGCTAGCGCGAGACCGAAGGGCGCACCCACGGCTGGTGGCGGGCCTGCTGTCTGTTGTGGACAGTTCGGTCCGCCGTCGCCCGCCGGCGGGACAGCGGCGAGGGCGCCGGGTGGCTCTATGTTGGAACGCATGGCTTTAGAAGATCCCTCCACGCAGGCTGGACAAGGGCAGGACGGCGAACCCGGGACGGCCGGCGGCCGACGACGGGGTCAGTGGCGCGACGCGGGCGAGCTGCTGGTGGACAAGCGTTTCCGGCGCTTCTTCCTGGGCTACGCCACGTCGCTGATCGGCTCCTCGATGGCGCCGGTGGCCATGACGTTCGCCGTGCTGGACAGCGGGGCGTCGGCGACCGACCTCGGCTTGGTGTTCGCGTCGGGCGTCGTGTCGACGATCGTGTTCCTGGTCGCGGGCGGCGTGCTGGCGGACCGGGTGCCGCGCCGGGCGGTCATGGTGGGCGCCGACCTCGTCTCGGCCGCCGCGCAGTTCGTGTTCGCGGCGCTGGTCTTCACCGGCACGGCCCAGCTGTGGTCGATGGCGTTGCTGGCGGCCGTCCGCGGCGGGGCGTCCGCGTTCTACCAGCCCGCGCTGGCCGCCATGCCCGCGGACCTCGTGCCGGCGGACCAGCTCCAGCGCGCCAACTCGTTCCTGGGCCTGGCCAAGGCGGTTCCGGACGTGGCCGGTCCGGCCGTCGCGGGCGTGCTGGTGGCGCTGGGCGGCTCCGAGGTCGTGCTGGTGATCGACGGGGCGAGCTACCTGGTCAGCGCGTTGTTCCTGGCCGGCGTGCGGGTGACACCGCGCGCCGGCGTCGCGCGCACGCGGCTGCTCACCGACCTGCGCGAGGGCTGGGTGGAGTTCCGCTCCCGCCGCTGGCTGTGGGTCGGGGTGCTGCAGTTGGCGCTGTGGAACCTGTTCGTGGTCGCGCCGTTCCTGGTGCTGGGACCCGTGATCGCGCGCGGCGACCTCGGCGGCGCCTCGGCCTGGGGTGCGATCGCCGCGGCGCAAGGTGCGGGGGCCGTCCTCTCGGGCGTCCTCCTGCTCCGCTTGCACATCCGCCGCACCCTCCTGGTCATCGCGTTCATCCAGCTGGCGTGGGTCGGCCTGCTGGTACCGCTCGCGTTGCGGGCCCCGCTGCCGCTGGTCGTGACCGCCGCGTTCGCCGTCGGCTTCAGCGCCGGCGCGTTCAACGCGTTGTGGCGCACCACGGAGCAGAGGCTGGTGCCGCAAGCAGTGCTGTCGCGGGTCAGCGCCTATGAGCTGCTCGGCGCGTACGCGCTGGGTCCCGTCGGCCTCGCCCTGGTCGGCCCGGTGTCCGAGGTCGTGGGCACCGCCTCCCTGCTGCTCGCCGCCGCGGGCTGGCAGGTGCTCAGCAGCGCGATGATCCTGCTGTTGCCGGAGGTGCGCTCGATCCGCCTGGAGAGGGCGGCCTGAGACCTCAGGCCCCCTCGTCGACGCGGGTGGTCCGTCGAGCCTGCGCACACGCCGTGCCCAGGCTGCTCCGCGACCTGATCAGTCGGTCCGAAGACCTGAACTTTCGGTCACCCCGGGCACCCGGTCACACGTGGCCCGGCCGCTAGACTCCCGCCATGGCACCCACCCGTGACGCGGCCTCCGGTGCCGTGGGCAACGCCGGCGTCACCATCGCGCGGATCGCCGAATTGGCGGGTGTGTCGGCGGCGACGGTCTCCAAGGTGGTCAACGGGCACGTCGAGGTCGCCGCGGACACCCGCGCCCTGGTGGAAGGCCTGCTCCGCGAGCAGGGCTACCGGCGGCAGAAGAAGGTGAGCAAGGCGCCGCTGGTCGAGGTGCTGTTCCACGAGTTGGCCGGCACGTACCCCGTCGAGGTGGTCAAGGGGGTCGACCGCGTCGCCTCCGCGCACGGGCTGACCATCTCCCTGAGCCAGCTCGAAGGCCGGCACATCGCCGACCGGGCGTGGATCGACAGCGTGCTGGCCCGGCGGCCGACCGGTGTCGTCGCCGTCTTCTCCGGCCCCACGCCCGCGCAGCACGAGCAGCTGAGCAGCCGCGACATCCCCGTGGTGCTGGTCGACCCGACCGGCGAACCCGCGCACGGCGTGCCGTCGGTGGGCGCGGACAACTGGAGCGGCGGCCTGGCGGCGACCCGGCACCTGCTGGAGCTGGGGCACCGGCGCATCGCGGTGATCACCGGCGCCACCCGGATGCTGTCCGGTCGGGCGCGGCTCGACGGCTACCACGCGGCCATGGACTCCGCCGGCGTGCCGGTGGACCCCGAGCTGGTCCGCGAGGGGCACTTCCAGATCGTCGACGGCCTCGAGCACACCCGGCAGCTGCTGCGCCTGCCCGATCCGCCGACCGCGGTGGTCACCGGCAACGACGGCGAGGCGCACGGGGTCTACCAGGCCGTTTACGAGGCGGGCCTGCGCATCCCCGACGACCTGAGCGTGGTGGGCTTCGACGACCTGCCGCCCGCGCAGTGGATGATCCCCGCGCTGACCACCATCCGGCAGCCCTTGGGCGACATGGCCGCCACGGCCACCGGCATGCTGCTCGACCTGGCGCACGGCAGGCCGCTGCCGCAGCACCGCCTGGTCCTCGCCACCGAGCTCATCGTCCGCGCCAGCACCGCCGCCCCTCGTCGCTGATCCCGCGGCGCCGGCCCGGGGATGTGCGCGTTCACATTCCCCCCTCGCACCGCGTTGACGTGGCCACGAGTGCGGCGCTACATTGCCCGAAAGTTCAGGTCGTAAAGCCGAAACATTCACTCGATGCGAGGAGCGCCGAGCCGACGGCGGAGCGGTGTCGGAACAGGCCCTTCGGGGCCTCGTGTGCGGGAGAACCCGGTGAACCGACAACGGGTCACGCTTGCCGACGTGGCCAAGGCGGCCGGCGTCTCGATCACGACGGTCTCGCTCGTGCTGTCCGGTCGAGGTCGCGACCTGCGGATCTCCGCGGAGGCCGAACTGCGCGTGCGGCAGGCCGTGAACGCCGTGGGCTACCGCCGCAAGAGGTCGTCCACCGGACCGCGCACCGACTGGACCCACACGATCGGGTTCATCTCCGACGCGGTGGCCACGTCCGGTCTGGCCGGGGACATGATCCGGGGCGCCGTCGACGCGGCACGTGAGCACGGCGCGCTGCTGATCGTCGCCGAGACGGACGGCGACCGGACGGCGGAACAGGGCCTGATCGGGGCCATGCTCGACCGCGAGGTCGACGGGATCGTGTACGCGGCGACGCAGACCAGGCAGGTCCGCGTGCCCGACCGGATCGAGACCGGTCGCGCCGTGCTGCTCAACGTCGTGCCCGACCGGCCGTCCCCGTTGTCCGTCGTCGTGCCCGACGAGGTCGAAGCGGGCCGGACCGCGGCACGCGCGCTGCTGGACGCCGGGCACCGCGAGGGCATCCACCTCGTCGGCGCGGGTGTCGACCCGGACGGCGTGCCACCCGGCTCGGTCACCGCGGCCGAGCGACTCGCCGGCATCCGCGAGGCGTTCGACGCGGCCGGCGTGGAGATCGCCGGCGCGCGGGAGTGCCGGTGGTGGCTGCCGGAGCACGGCTTCGCCGCCACCAGGGACCTGCTGGCACGCGCACGTCCCCGCGCCCTGATCTGCTTCGACGACCGGCTCGCGTTCGGCGCCTACCAGGCCCTGTCCGACGCCGGTCTCGCCGTGCCGGTCGACGTTTCCGTCGTCTCGTTCGACGACCACCCCCTCGCCGGCTGGCTGCGCCCCACGCTGACCACGGTCGCCGTCCCGCGCTACGAGCTGGGCGCGAAGGCCGTCGAAGTCCTCCTCGCCGACCGCCACCCGCAACGGCCCGGTGTCCACCGCGTCCCCATGCCCCGGCGCGACCGCTCGTCCATCGCGGCGCCCCGCCCGGCGGACGGGTGATCGGCAAGCTGCGGCGCGGGTCGGCGGCGAGAACCTCCGTGCGGGCGGTGTGCACGTCGGTCACCGGGAGGTGCCGGACGCCCCCGGACCGCGAGCTGGACGAGGACGGGCACCAGCTGAACAGCCTGCTCGGTCAGGCCGTAGGTGACCTTCTGCTTGTGCGAGGTCATTCTGCGCTGCTCTGCAACTGGTGTGGGAAAAGAGCGGTGTGGGTCTCGGGCACGGCGGCTGGCCAGGGACGCGCGTTGGCCTCCGACCACGTGCGGTTCCTCCCGGCCATCCCGACGGAGGGTGCGTGTCCACATCGGACACGGTGGCGCACCGGTCCTCCGGCGGCTACGGCGTCGCGGTGACGCCTGGTGCGGGCTGCACCGGGACGTACGGCCGGGTGTCGAAGTCGATGACCACCGGCTGCGGTTCGGAAGCCACGTCGGCCCGGACCCGGTGCATGGTGCCGTCCTGGGCGATCCAATAGCGGACGTTGCCCGCGGTGTCGGGCTTGGCGCGGGCGCTCGGTCCGGACATGACGTCCACGTGGTGGTCGCCCACGTGGTCCTGACCCACCCAGGCGGCGCCGTTCTGCGGCAGCAGCGCGGCGTTGTCCGGCCGGTCGCTGCCGAGGTTGAGCGCGATGAGCAGCGAACTGTCCAACGAGTGGCCGGACGTCTGCAGGGGACGGCGGTGCCAGTCGGATCCGGGTGGTGAGGCCGGAGCCTCCGCCGGGGTGTTCGTCATCGGGTGGACGAACACCGTGGTGGAGTTCCACTGGATCAGCCCGTCGCTGGACGTGTCGCGCCCGGTGCCGCGCACCACTCCATAACCGAGCTTCGCTCGGTAGTCGATGGATCCGGTGATGACGAGCCCGCCGGCGGTGGTCGGCACGGTGATCGTCACCGCGCGGCCTCCCGCCTCGAAGTTGCGGAACCGCGCGATCGCCAGCCGGTTCACCTCGTCCGAGGTCAACGCACGTGGACCGGCAGGCCGCCCTGAACCTGGGTCGGCGATCAGGAAAGCGGTTACCCCCACCGCCGCGACGGCCACGACGCCGATGACGACGACCAACCAGCGCGGCCGTGACCACCGGCGCCGCGGGAGGCGTTGCTGGGCTCGCATGCTCCGCACGCGGCGGAACACTAACAGTGCGTTGGTTCACCACTCTGATTCACCCGAACGTATGGCGTAGGGGGAGATGCGGTTCTGGTTGGCTGTGCACGGTGCATGACGACTTACACAGGGGGACGACAATGCGCCGGAGAACCCGGACGCGCACGGGTGGACTGGCGCGGGTGGGGCTGGCCGGCCTGCTGATGGCGAGCAGCGGCATCACGGGGGCGACCGCCGGGACGGCTGCCGCGTCGGCGGAGGACGGCACGTTGACCGTCCAGGTGTTGCGGGACTTCTTCGGGACCGGTGTGATCAACACGACGATGGACGTGCCGCAGCAGGGCATGGACATCGTCGTCTCCGACCGCGAAGGCCACCGTGTCACCGGTGTCACGGACGCGACCGGGAAGGTCGTGGTGCCGCCTTCGGACGTGTTGAACGGCGGTCACTACCGGGTCGACGTCACCGTTCCGGAGCCCTATAGCGATTACCTGAGGGCGGTGCCGGCCTCGACGGCGGCCAACCACTTCGACAGCTTCACCACGTTCGTGGACGTGTCCGACGGCGGGTGATCACCGGCGTCTGGAACCCCGCCCACTACACCCTGCCGGACACCCGGTACTTCGTGCCGGTCCAGGTCGCCGCCAACGGGACGGACACCCGGGCGCTGGTGGCGTTCGGGGTGAACACCCGCGGCACGTGTCCTGACGACGTCGCGTGCCCGACGACGCTCGCCACCCAGGCCCAGGTGGGCACGACGTTCGGGCTGGCCTACGACAAGGAGCGGCGGCGGCTGTTCCAGAGCGCGTTCGCCCGGCGGCACGCCCCGTACGGGCCGGCGGGCGGCGACGCGATCTACACCGTGCCGGTCGACGGCGGTGGCGCGCCGACGTTGTTCGCGGAGGTGCCGGGCGCCGCGGTGACGCCCCATGACGGCAACATGCTCAAGGACGGCGGGTTCACCGAGGCGCCGGGCAAGGAGAGCATCGGTGGCATCGCGTTGTCCGAGGACGGGTCCACGCTCTACGCGGTGAACCTGTTGACCCGCACGCTGGTCAGCTTCGACGCGACCGGGACCACCCACAGCCGCAACTGGCGAGCCTGGCCTTCGCGCGTGACGGGTCGATGATCCTCGGCTTCCGCGACCGGTTCATGGACGCGGTCGGCTGGGACGGGGTGGACCCGCGGCCGGGCCGGATCGACACCGAACGCGGCTTCGCCGCCGGCGACATCACCATGGCCTGCGCCGACCCCGCCGGCGGGTACACCTGGGAAGGCACGGGGACCTGCCCCGACCACGCGGACGACACCGACGACGGCCGGCAGAGCGCAGGCGTGGTCGAGTACTTCCCGGGCGACTACTTCTCCCCGGCCGGTCCCGCCGAACGCGGACCGCACCAGGAAGCCGCGCTCGGGTCGGTCGCCTACATCCCGCAGCAGCAATGGGTCATCAGCACCCAGATGGACCCGACCATCAACGCCGCCACCAGCGGCACCGGCTACTACCACGTCGAGACCGGTGTGGGGCCCGGCAACAACCCCGCCGCCAACGCCTACGAGTTCGTCGGTCGGGCCCCGGACGGGAACGGGTTCGGCAAGGCGGGCGGGCTCGGCGCCATCGCGTACCAGGCGGCGAACGCGCCGATCCAGATCGGCAACCTGGTGTGGTTCGACGGCGACCGCAACGGCGTCCAGGACCCCGCGGACGTGCGGCTCCCGGACGCGACGATCAACCTGCTGGACGCCGACGGCAAGCAGGTCGCCACGACGAAGACCGACGCGGCCGGCGAGTACTACTTCGGCGGTGTCGGCGCCGCCTACGAGCTCACGCCGGGCGCGGAGTACACCGTGCAGTTCAACGTCTGCACCGCGAACACCGACACGGTCCCCGGACAACCACCCGCCGCCGACCTGCGGTTCACCGTCGGGCTGACCGGAGACGACCGGGTGCACGACTCCAACGTGGTACCACCGACCACCGGACAGCTGTGCAACGGCTACGCGCCCGTCACGGCGCCGGCCAACCCCGGCGAAGTCGACCACACCATCGACGCCGGCGTGCACATCCCCCAACCCGATCCGACCACGACACCGCCGACGACCACCGCGCCGCCGACGACCCCGGCCTCGACCACGACCACCCCGCCCGGGGGCTCGCTGGCCGACACCGGTGTCTCCGCCGGCCTGCCGTGGGTGGTCCTCATCGGTGTCCTGGTCCTCGGCACGGGCGCGGCACTCGCGTTCGTGAGCCGGAAACGCCGGGTCAGGCGGGAGTGACCCGCGTCTGCCCGCCCGCGAAGTCGCGCGGGCGGGCAGACCACTCGCCGCCCAGGGCGGTTCGGGCTCAGCCGAAGGCGCGCAGCTCGTAGATGCGGGTGGCGATCTCGCCGTTGCCCGTGGGAACGCTTGCGTCGAGCCGGACGTAGCGACCCGACACACCGCTGACGGGGTGGACCGTGGTGGCCGCGCCGTTGTTCGTCACGTCGACCGCCTTCCGCCAGGTCGTGCCGTCGTCGGACACCGAGACGCCGAACGCCTTGGTGTTCAGACCTGCGTCCTCACCGCCCGCCTGGGCGTGCGCGACCTCGAACCGGGAGATCGCCCGGGTGGCGCCGAGGTCCACGCTCAGCCACGCACCGGACACCGACGAGCAGAACTTGTCGCTGTTCCCGCCCGTCACGGTGCCGTTGACCGCCTTCTCCGGCCCCTCGCCCGGCGCGCACGGCGTCGAGCCGGTGGCCGGGCGACCTCGCGCGAGGTTGACCTCCCCGCCAACCGCCGGACCGACCACGACGTTGTCGAAGGCCGCCGCCGCGTTGAACACCCGCACGCCGTTGCCGCCGGAGGCGAACGTCGCGTCGGTGACGCTGATCCTCGGCGTGGCCATGTCGTCGACGTACACCTTGATCGACGTGCCGACGGCGGTGACCCGCAGGCGGTGGGTGGCGCCGACGTTCACCGCCAGCGGCGCGGAGCCCAGCGGGGTCCACGAGTTGTCGGCCCGACCCAGCACGACCCGCCCGGCGGGCGAGATGCCCGCGTAGTAGCCGGCGTAGCCGTCGACGCCGACCACCGGCCTGCTCGCCCGGAACACCAGGCCGGCGTCACCACCGCCGGACGAGATCGTCACGTCGGTGTCCTGGGTGAAGTCGCCGAAGTTCGTGTCCAGCAACGCCTTGCCGCCGGCGGAGCCGGCCGCCTGCAACCGTCCACCCGGGACGGTCCACGAACCGCCGTAGGTCTTCCAGCCGTAGGAGTTGTCGTCGGCGAAGTTGTCCTGGACCTTCATCGTCACGCGCCGGATCGTGCCGTCGGCGTTGAAGTGCAGGCGGTCGTAGGCGAGTTGGCGGTGGTTGCCGTCGGTCTCGCTCAGCGGTCGGCGGTGGTACACGATGTACCAGATGTCGGTGCCGGGCACGTTCAGCACCGAGTTGTGGCCCGAGCCGCGTGCGACCGCGGGGTCCTGCGCGAGCACCTTGTCCAGCTTGGTGAACGGGCCGGTGGGGGAGTCGGCCATCGCGTAGGACACCGAGTAGTCCGGACCGGTCCACCCGCCCTCCGACCACATCAGGTAGTACTTCCCGGCGCGCTTGAACATCTGCGGGCCCTCGACGTAGCCCGCCGGCGTGATCTCCTTGTACGTGCTGCCGTCGGCGAACGTGCCGAGGCTGACCACGTCGGGGTTGAGCTTGACGACGTTGGCGTGACCCCAACCCCCGTAGTACAGGTACGCCTGACCGTCGTCGTCGATGAAGACGTCCTGGTCGATGGGCTGCGCCCCGTGGTGGAACCGCCCGATCAGCGGCCGGCCGATCGCGTCCCGGTAGGGACCCGCCGGGTGGTCGGCGACGGCCACCCCGATGCCGCCCGGCGCCGAGTCGCCCTGGATGTCGTTGGCGGCGAAGTACAGGTAGTACCTGCCGTTGCGGGCGATCGGCGCCGGCGCCCACAGCGCGTACTCGGCCCAGGAGACGGCGGCCGTGGTCAGCACGTTGCGGTGCTTCGTCCAGTGCACGAGGTCGGTGGAGGAGAACGCGTCGAGGTAGGTCTGTTCCGCGTAGGCCTTCGACGTCGTGGGGTACACCCAGTAGGTGTCGCCGTGGACGATGGTGTCCGGGTCGGCGTACCAGCCGTCGGCGAACGGGTTGCCGGCCACGGCGGTCGGGTGGTCCGGCGCGGGGGCGGCGGTCGCCCGGGGCGCGGCCGTGGTGAGGGCGCCGGCGGCGAGCAGCGCGGTCAGGGCGGTCGTGGCGAGCTTGAACGGAAGTGCGGTCATCGTGGCAACTCCGGGTCGCAGGGATGGAGGAAGGCGCCAGGGGCCGCCGTGATCGCGCCCGACGAGGCAGCCGCGGACCTGCCGCGCCGGCGCGAGGAGGCCGGCGCTTGGGTGACACGGGCCGGTGGCTACTCGGCCGCACCCATCACGAGGCCCTCGTCGGCGTGCTTCTGCACCAGCGGTTCGAGTCGGTCGACGACCCGGCCCGCGAGGTGCGCGCGGACCTCCTCGGGCAACCGCTCGGGGTGGATCCCGACGTCCTCGCGGGAGCGATCGGCCCAGCCTGGTGTGAACGCGCCGCGCAACGCGACGACGCCGTCCGAGTACGAGCGCCCGACGAGGTCGTCGGGCTCACGGGCGCTGGTCATGACCACCTCTTCCGGGCAGGGCGGAGCGGGTGCGGCGACCGGGGCGCGTTCACCCCCGGCCGGTCGTGCGACAGCGGACCACTACCGAACGTAGCAGCCGCAGCGACATTTTCCAACGTTGTAAATCGGCGCGGCGACGTTGCCCTGCCGCTCCGAACCGAACGGTCAGCGAGGGGAGGCCGGTGGACCGGCGAGCGCGGCCAGTCGGTCCACCACCTCGACGAGCGGTTGCCGGGTGTCGATCTCGATCGTGGCCGACGCCCGGAGCAGCGGTTCGACCCCGGCGGTGTCCTCGATGATCCGTTCCCGCTCGTCGGCCGCTTTCCCGAAGGGGTTGGTGCCACGGCCGGCGACGCGGTCGAGCACCACCGCCAAGGGCGCACTGAGCAGGACGACCTCGTCGAACCGCGGGTAGAACGCGCCCTGGTTCCACACGGTGCCCGCGATGAACAGCGGCTCACCCGAACGCTCGTGGTCCGCGATCAACGCGTCGATCCGGTCCTCGCGCCACTGCCGCTCCGTGCCGGTGCCATCCGGACGCTGGACCTCTTCGACCCACTGCCCGAAGTCGGTGTCCACCGCCCGGTACCCCCGCTGTGCCAACCGGCGCGACACCGTCGATTTCCCGGTGCCGGACATGCCTGTCACCAGGATCACCGCCACGTGGTCATCGTAGAGCGCGGCAGGTGAAGCTTCGGCGGCGTGGTTGGATCCGACCGTGGCGTATTGGATCGAAGTGGCCGACGGTGTGCTGGTGCGGCGGTACGAAGAGCTCGACCTGTCGGTCGGGCTCGTGGTGGGTGACGAGCGGTGCCTGGTGATCGACACCGGGGGTGACGGGGGTCAGGGCGCGGAGCTGGCGCAGGCGGTCCGCGACGTGACGCCGTTGCCGTGGCACGTGGTGCTGACGCACTCCCACTTCGACCACAGCTTCGGCACCGAGGTCTTCCGCCCTTGCGAGGTGTGGGCGCACCGGCGGTGCCACGCCGACCTGGCCGCCACGGGGGTGCAGCAGCGCGAGGAGTGGGCGCGGCACTACCGGGAACGCGGCGAGGACGAGGTCGCGGATCGCATCGCCCTCGTGAACCCGGTGCTGCCCGACCGGCTGGTCGACGCGCGCGCCGAACTCGACCTCGGTGGACGCCGCGTCGAGTTGATCCACTTCGGACCGGCGCACTCCGACCACGACCTGGTGGCGCACGTCCCCGACGCGGGCGTGGTCTACGCGGGGGACTTGGTGGAGCACGGTGCTCCGCCGCAGTTCGGCGACGCGCATCCCCAGGGCTGGCCGACCGCGCTGGACGGCATCCTGGCACTCGACGCGCCGATCGTGGTCCCCGGCCACGGCGACCCGGTGGACCGCGACTTCGTCCGGACCCAACGGGCCGAGCTGATCCGGGTCGCCGAGCTGTGCCGGGCGGTGGCTGCCGGGACGCTCACCGCGGAGCAGGCCGTGGAGCTCTCGCCCTACCCGGAGCAGTTCACCCGCGCCGCGCTCCGGCGTTGACCGCGACCCGACGCGCCGAGTCCAGCGCGCCGGAATCCGCCCGCGGGCACGACCGGCGCCCTTGATCGGCGCCTGCGCGCGAAACCTCGTCCTGCATGACGACCGGGGCGCCACCGGCGTCGCCGAACTCCTGCGCACCGCCCGCCCCGTCCTGGTGGACTTGGCCGGCCGCGTCGAGATCCGCACCGCCAAGTCCGACGACCCCTTGTGCGGCGATCAGAAGTTCTTCGTGGCCACTGCCCAGGGAGCCTTGGCGGCGAGCCCGGACGGGCTGAGGATGTAGGCGCGTGCGGTCGCGTTGCCGTTGAGCACCATGTCGAGGAACTGCACCACCGTCGTCATGCCGTCGGCCAGTTGGCTGCCGGTGATGAACCCGGTGTGCCCGGCCTGCGGGTGGCGGGCCAGCACGGCGGGGACGGTGGCCAGGTCGTAGGTGGCCTGGTTGTTGGCGTGGGCGACGTCGGCGGAGCCGCCGTCCATGAACAGGGCGGGCGTGTGCAGCTTGCCGACCTCGGAGCGCGGGTAGCCGAAGGCGCCGTCGGCGAAGAACCCGCTGTTCAACGAGACGACACCGGACACGCGGCGGTCCTGGGCGGCGACCATGGCTTCCAGGCCGCCGCACGAGTGACCGGCCGTGGCCGCCCTGGTCAGGTCGAGGCGTCGGCGCAGAGGCGCTCCGGGCCGGTCCTGCTCCCGCTCGGCCCACGTGATGGCGTCGGTCAGCAGGGAGGGGATGGGCGACCCGCTGGGCACGCCGTTGGGCGAGCCGTCGACCGAGCCGGTGTCCACCACGACGAAGCCCTTCGACGCGACGAACGTCAGGATGCGCGTGACCTCGCTGTTGTCCGTGTGCGCGCACGCGCCGTTCCCGAAGGCCAGCACGGGGAGCGGGCGACCGACCGCCCGGGGGTTCGACGGGCGGAACACGGTGAAGCGGTTGTCGCCGTAGGCGCCTTCCCTGGTGACGGAGAGGTTGTTCTCGACCATGGGTCGGCTCGGCTGAGGCGTGGTCGTGCACGCGGTGCCGTTGACGTTGATCACCGCCGGGGACGTCGGACGGGACCCGGACGTGGCGTTGGCACCGCCCGGCCACTGCGAGTCGACCGAGTGGCCGACCCGGCAACCGGCGGCGGCCGACGCGGACTGCGATCCGATCACGGCGCCGGTCGTCGCGACGAGCGACACGGCGGCCACCAACGCGGCTGACCGCGCCGCACGGGAACCGGTGCTGCGCATGGCATTGCTCCTTCCGCTGCGGGCGGCGACTCGGCGTCGTGCGGGAGGGCCCGTGGTGGTCGGGCCCTCCCGCGCGGGTTCAGCCGACCCGGCAGGTGAGGCTGGGCCAGTTCCAGTTGCCGCCGTGCTGGATGGTGAAGCCGAACGTGTTGCCGTTGCCGTTGGGGCGTGCGGTCATGACGTTGGCCGTTTCCCAGGTGGCACTGGTGTTCCAGGTGGCGATGATCCGCTGGGGCGAGGTCACGGTGACCGTGACGACCCAGTTGTTGGTGCCGGTGACGGTGACCTGGCCGTTGAAGCGGTCGCTCCACTTCTGGCCCTCGGAGTACGTCGCGGTGCAGCCGCCGGGGTTCTGCGGGGTGGTCGTGGTCGGGTCGGTCGGGGTGGTCGACGTGCTGGTCGGGCCCGTCGTGCCGGCGGTGTTGAGCGCGTTGAGGACCGAGGTGTAGGCGGCCTTCTTGTTGCCGGAGCCGTCGAA
>NZ_JBFAFR010000014.1:0-230406 GCF_040639675.1 Actinosynnema sp. NPDC023794
ACGACCCCGACCTGCGGTTGGGCCCCGGCGGGGGGGGCGCCCCCGCCCCCCCCCCCCCCCCCCACGCCCGGCACCGCGCGGACCGCGGCCTCGACCTCGCCGAGCTCGATGCGGTGGCCGCGGATCTTGACCTGGGAGTCGCGCCGCTCCAGGAATTCCAACTGCCCGTCGGCGTGCCGCACCACGCGGTCGCCCGTGCGGTACATGCGGTCGCCGGGCCCGCCGAACGGGTCGGGCAGGAACGTCGTCGCGGTGCGCCCGGGATCGCCGAGGTAGCCGTGGCCGACGCCGGCACCCGCGACGTACAGCTCGCCGGGCACGCCCTGAGGCATCGGTCGCAGGTCGTCGCCCAGCACGTGCAGCCTGGTGTTGCGCACCGCGCGGCCGATCGGCGCGCGGGGACCCGCGACCGGTCCGGTGATCAGCGCGTGCGTCACGTCGTCCGAGCACTCGGTCGGCCCGTAGGCGTTGACCAGCGGCAGCCCCGGGTAGCGGTCGAACCAGCGCGCGCACAGGTCGGCGGGCAGCACCTCGCCCGTGACCACCAGGTGCCGCAGTCCGGGCAGCGGCACGGCGCCGCCGGCGGCGTCCCAGGCGTCGAGCGCGGCGCGCAGCAGCGACGGCACGACCTCCAGCACGGTCACGCCCTCGGCCGCGGCGAGGCCGAACAGGGTATCGGGGTCGGCAGCTCCCGCCGCGCCCACGACGCGCACCCGACCGCCCACGACCAGCGGCGCGAGCATCTGCCAGACGGACACGTCGAAGGTCACCGGCGCGTTCTGCACGACGGTGTCGGCCGCGGTGAGCCCCAGGTCCTCGACCTTGGCGAGCAGGTGGTTGACGAGACCGCCCCGGTGCACCATCGCGCCCTTCGGCCGGCCCGTCGACCCCGACGTGAAGATCACGTACGCCAGGTCGTCCGCCGCGTCGGACACCGGCGACAGCTCGTGGTCCTCGGCGTCGTCCAGCACGACCACGCGCGCGGCGCCGGCGAGTTCGGCCGCGAGCGCGCTGTGCGCGGGGTCCGCGACCAGGTGCGTGGCGCCGCTGTCGGCCAGCAGGCCCGCGATCCGGGCGACCGGCGCGCGCACGTCCAGCGGCACGTAGGCGCCGCCCGCGCCGAGGGCGGCCAGCACCGCCGTGACGAACCCTGCGCCGGGCTCGGCGAGCACGGCGGTCAGCCCGGCGTCCAGCTCGTGCGACAGGGCGTTGGCGCGGGCGACGAGCTCGCCGTAGGTCACCGGTCCGGACCCGTCCACCACCGCGACCGCGTCGGGCGTGGCCGCCGCGACGGCGCGCACGCGTTCCACGACACCGGTGTGGTCGTCCTCGCGCACCGGGCCGATGACCGCGTCGGTCCCGGCGAAGTCCACCCGGCTCAGCGCGGCGTCCGGCGCGACCCGCACGAACTCCTCCAGGTACGCGGCGAACCGGGTGACGTGGCCGGCCACCTCGTCGTCCTCGTACAGGCCCGCGTTGCCGCTCATGTGCAGTTCGAGGCCGCCGCCCGGCGCGTCCACGACCGTGGCCTCGAAGTCGTCGACCAGTCCGGTGGACAGGTTGTTGACCGTCATCACGCACGGTCCGAGCTTCAGCTCGGTCTCCTGCGGCAGGATGTTGACCAGCGGGCCGAACGGCCTGCGGTCGTCGCTGCGCAGGCCCATCGCGCCGCGGATGCGGCTGACCCGGTGCCGTTGGTGGCGCAGCACCCTGGTGACCTCGCGCGAGGTGTCGGCCAGCAGCCCGGCGCGCGACGTCGCCGGGCCGACGGCGAGCCGCAGCGGCACGGTGTTGGCCACCATGCCGGGGATGGCGCGCATCCGGGCGCCGACCCTGGCGGTCACCGGCAACGTCAGCAGCACGTCGCGGACGCCGGTCATCCGCTGGGTGTAGGCCGCCATGGCGGCGGTCACCACGGTCGGCCACGTCACCTTGGCCTCGACGGCGATCGCGCGGACCAGGCGTGCGGTCGACTCGGGCACCACGGCGCTGTGCCGCACGAAACCCTGCGCCCGCGGGCCGTCCCGGTGCGACAGGCTGACCAGCTCGGGCGCGTCGGTGAACCGGCGGTCCCAGAACTTGCGGTCCCGCTCGGCCTGCCCGGACCCGCCGTAGGCCGCCTCGGCCGCGATCAGCTCGGCCAGCGGCGGCAACCGGCCGTCGTCGACCGACCTGCCCGCCAGCAGGGCCTCGTACAGCTCGCCGAGCCTGCGCCAGAACACCACCTGCGTGTAACCGTCGCACAGGAAGTGGTGGATGCACAGGGAGAAGAACGCCCGCTCGTCGCCGACGCGCAGCAGCGCCAGCCGGAACAGCGGGAAGTCGCCGAGGGCGAACGGCACGTCCAGGTCCGCCCGCACCCAGTCGCGGCCGGCCCGTTCCGGGTCGGCCTCGCCGCGCAGGTCCAGCACCCGCAGACCGGGGTCCGGCAGGGGCTCGACCACCTGGCCGGGCTCGCCGTCGACCTCGGTGAACCGCGCCCGCATGCACTCCGACTCGACCACCAGCCGCGCCACGGCCGCGCGGAACACCTCGACGTCCAGCGGTCCGCGGATGTCCAGGTAGCCCGCGGTGTTGTACGCCGACGTGCCGCCGGAGAGCTTCTCGTCGAACCAGATGTCGAGCTGACCGGCGGACAGGGGCAGCCGGTGGGTCATGGCAGTCTCCTCGCAAGCATCGCGTCCTCGGCGAGCAGGTCCGCGCCGTAGATGTCGCTGATCCACTGGTCCCGGTAGACGGTGTCCAGGTAGCGGTCGCCGAGGTCCGGCGCGATCGCCACCGCGGTCACGTCGCCGTCGGGCCGGTTGCGCGTGAGCCAGTCGGCGGCGCCGGACAGCACCGTGCCGGTCGAGCCGCCGAACAGGAAGCCGTGCCGCAGCAACGTCCGGCAGGCGCGCACCGTGTCCCGTTCCGCCACGTGCAGCACCTCGTCCACGAAGGACTCGTCCAGCAGCGGCGGGCGGACGCTGGTGCCCAGGCCGGGCAGCACCCGCGGCTGCGCGGGCGTGCCGAAGGTGACCGAGCCGACCGAGTCGACCGCGACGACCCGCACCGACGGCTTGTTCTCCTTGAAGTAGCGGGCGCAGCCCATCAGCGTGCCGGTGCTGCCCGCGCCGATGAACACCACGTCGACCTCGGGGAAGCTCTTCAGGATCTCCGGGCCGGTGCTCTGGTAGTGCGCCATCCAGTTCGCCGGGTTGGCGTACTGGTTGAGCCACACGTGGCCCTCGTCCTCGCACACCTGCTTGACGTAGCGGATGCGGGCGCCGAGGTAGCCGTCCTGCGGGTCGGGCTCGGTGATGACGTGCACCCGCGCGCCCAGCGCCTCCATCAGCTGTCTGGTGGCGGGGTTGCAGCGCGCGTCGGTGACGCACAGGAAGCGGTAGCCGCGGCTCGCCGCCACCAGCGCCAGCGCCACCCCGAGGTTGCCCGACGAACTCTCCACCAGCGTGACGCCCTCGCGCAGGGTCCCCGCGCGCACGGCGGCGGACACCATCTCGTTGGCGGCCTTGAGCTTGATGGACCCGGCGAAGTTGAACCCCTCGCACTTGAGGTACAGCGGGTGGCCCGAGAGCCGCCGGAGGTCCACGTAGAGGTCGTCCACGTTGAACTCCTGGGGCGTCGATATCACTGGCATGCGCCGACTCCTAGGCGAAGTGCACGGTCAGGCGGCTCAGCGCTTGCCGTAGCGGTCGAGGTCGAAGAAGAAGTCCGGGACCACGGCCAGCCCGCCCGCCCGCGACACCTCGTCGTAGACGTGCTTGCCGACCGCCAGGTCCAGCACGCCCAGCCCGAACGGGGAGAACACCAGCGGCCGGTCCGCCGGTGGCGTCACCGCGCCGGTCATGACGTCGTGCAACGTGCCGGACAGGAAGTCGCGGTCACCGGTGAGCTGCTCGGCCAGGTGCGGCGAGGTGTTCGCCTTCAGGCAGTGCTCCACGTCGTCCACCACGTTGGTGGACGCCAGGATCACCTCCGGCGACAGGTCGCGCAGCGACACGTGCAGCACCAGCGGGTTGTGGTCGAACCACGTCGGGTCGGTGACGTGCGGCGTGCCCGCGACGGTGGCGAACACGACCAGGTCGCTCGACCGGATCAAGCTCTCCGCGCGGTCGTGGACCACCACGGCGCCGTCGCCCGCGCCCTCGGCGTACTCGCGGAAGCCGTTCGCGGAGTCGGCGCTCAGGTCGTGCACGCCGACCTCGTCGAAGCTCCACCCGGTGGCGGTCAGGTAGGTGTGGATGTACCGGGCGATCAGGCCGGTGCCGACGAACCCGACCCGCGTCGGCCGGTTCCGGTGCCGGCTGAGCCAGTCCGCGGCCAGCGCGGCGGACGCGGCGGTGCGCACCGCGCTGACGATGGAGCTCTCCAGGCAGGCGATGGGGTAGCCGGTCTCGCGGTCGTTGAGGATCAGCACCGCGGACGCGCGCGGCAGGCCCGCGGCGACGTTCGCGGGGAAGCTGGAGATCCACTTCACGCCGTGCACGCCGATGTCGCCGCCGATGGACGCGGGCAGCGCGATGATCCGCGACGAAGGGTCTTCGGGGAACCGCAGGAAATAGGACGGCGGATTGACGGTGTCGCCTTCACCGTGCCACCGGTAGGCGGCCTCGATGAGTTCGACGACGTGCTTCTCCCGCCCTCGCAATACCTCGTCCACCTGAGCGCCGGAAATCACCGCGAAGGCAGGTGCCACGTTACCGCCCCTTTCTCGTGCAGGCCTGATGAGCTGCGCCGACCCGGCCGGGCAGCGGCCACGACCACATACTCGCGAACACGGCTGACAACCCGCTGACACGTCACTGACGGCACCGCGTATAGAAAATCCATAGCTATTTGGGTTCAGGTTGGTCCAGACACGCATATTCCGGGCACTCGCCCTTCGAACACCGGCAGCACTGCGGCGAACGTCGGTTCCGCGGCCTTTGTCGTGATCATGACGGGAGGACAGACCCCGATGGCAGATCGTAGGATCAAGAAGGTCGTGGTGCTCGGTGGCGGCACCGCGGGCTGGATGGCCGCGTCGTACCTCGGCAAGGCCCTCGGGCCGGCCGTGACCATCACCGTGCTCGAAGCGCCCGCCATCCCGAAGATCGGCGTCGGCGAGGCCACCGTGCCGAACCTGCACAAGACGTTCTTCGACTTCCTCGGCATCGCCGAGGAGGACTGGATGCGCGAGTGCAACGCCAGCTTCAAGATGGGCATCAAGTTCACCAACTGGCGCACGCCGGGCGTCGGTGAGGCGAACGGTCGCCCGTACCAGGGCACGAGCGACCACTACTACCACCTGTTCGGCCTGCTGCCGAACCACGAGAACCAGCCGCTGTCGCACTACTGGGCGCACAAGAAGCTCGCCGGCCAGACCGACGAGCCGTTCGACTACGCCTGCTACCGCGAGCCGCCGATCATGGACCAGAACCTCTCGCCGAGGTTCCTGGACGGCACCAAGTGGACCAACTACGCGTGGCACTTCGACGCGAACCTGGTCGCCGACTTCCTGCGCCGCTTCGCCACCACCAAGCAGGGCGCGATCCACGTCGAGGACAAGATGGTCGAGGCGGTCATCGACCAGCGCGGCCACGTCTCGGCGCTGAAGACCGAGGGCGGGCGCACCCTCGAGGGCGACCTGTTCATCGACTGCTCCGGCTTCCGCGGCCTGCTCATCAACCAGGCGATGAAGGAGCCTTTCCTGGACATGAGCGACCACCTGCTCAACGACAGCGCGGTCGCCGCCCAGATCCCGCACGACGACGCGGTCGACGGCGTCGAGCCGTACACCGGCGCCATCGCGATGTCGTCCGGCTGGACGTGGAAGATCCCGATGCTCGGCCGCTTCGGCAGCGGCTACGTGTTCTCCAGCCGGTTCCAGTCGCGTGACGACGCGACGCTGGAGTTCTGCTCCATGTGGGGCCTGGACCCGGAGAACACCCCGCTGAACCAGGTCAAGTTCCGCGTCGGCCGCAACCGCCGGGCGTGGGTCAAGAACGTGGTCTCGATCGGCCTGGCGTCGTGCTTCCTGGAACCGCTGGAGTCGACCGGCATCTACTTCATCTACGCGGCGCTGTTCCAGCTGGCGAAGCACTTCCCGGACAAGGACTTCGACTCGATCCTGCAGGACCGCTTCAACGCGGAGATCGAGACGATGTTCGACGACTCGCGGGACTTCGTGCAGGGGCACTTCAGCTTCGCGCCCCGCAACGACACGCCGTTCTGGCAGGCGTGCAAGGACCTGGAGCTGGCGGACGACTTCAAGGAGAAGGTCCGCATGTACAAGGCCGGTCTCGCGGTCAACATGCCGATCACCGACGAGTCGACCTACTACGCGAACTTCGAGGCGGAGTTCCGCAACTTCTGGAACAACTCCAACTACTACTGCATCTTCGCCGGGCTCGAGTACCTGCCCGACCACACGCTGCCCGCGCTGGCCGCGCGGCCCGACGTGCTCGACTCGGCCGAGGCGGTGTTCGCGCAGATCAAGCAGACGCAGAAGGAACTGATGAGCACGCTGCCCACCACGTACGAGTACCTCAAGCAGCTGCACGGCAAGTAGGACTTCCCACCCCCCGGGAAACGACGAGCCCACCGGTCCCCCGACCCGGTGGGCTCGTCGCCGTGCGGCGTCCGGGGTGGACTCAGCGTCCGGCTCTCCTCACCATCGGTCATCGGACTTGTGCGAGATCGGCTCGGGTTCCTACTCTTCGCCGACCGTCTTGGTCTTCTTGGGGGGAAATCTCGTGCTCAGACCGGGTCTCGCGCTGCTCGCCGCCCTGCTGGTGCCGGCCGCGCACGTGGTCGTGCTGCCCACCGGCGCGGCGGCCGATCCGGTCACCGCGCCCGCGTTGTCGAGCTACACCGCCGTCGCGCCGGCACGGGTGCTCGACACCCGCACCGGGGTCGGCGCGCCGGCCGGCAAGGTCGCCGCGGGCGGGACCGTGACGGTGGACCTGTCGGACCGGCTGCCGACGACGGCGACCGCGGTGGCGCTCACCGTGACGGGGCTGGCCGCGTCGGCGGCGACCACCGTGACCGCGTACCAGGCCGGCACGGCGCGGCCGGACACCGCCGCCGTAAGCCTGCACGCCGGCGAGAGCCGCTCGGGCTCGGTCACCGTCCGGGTAGGAGCGGATCGCAAGGTCGACCTGACCCACGCCACGGGCTCGGTGGACCTGGTCGCCGACCTGAGCGGGTACTACGCCACCGACGGCGGCGCCAAGTACCGGTCCACACCGTCGGCGGAGCTGTTCGACATCACGATCGGCGCGGCGGCCACCAGGACCGTCGACCTCTCGGCCCACGTGCCGGCGGGCGCGACCGCCGTGGCCGTCACCCTCACCGGCGGGCAGAACACCGCGCCGACGTCGGTCGCGGCGTGGCGGACGGGCTCCGCGCGGCCGGGCACGTCGGTGCTGACCGTGCCGGCCCGGCGCACGGTGTCGAACCTCGCCGTGGTGGCGCTGGGCGCGGACCGCGAGGTCGACCTGTTCAACGGGGCCGGCACGGTCCGCGTGATCGGCCAGCTCGCCGGCTACTACGGCGCCGACGCCACCGGCGCCTTCGTCCCGGCCGCGCCGCGCCGCGTGCTCGACACCACCACCGGCCTGGGCGCCTCCTCGGGACCGGTCGCCGCGGGCGGCTACCTGGCGTTCGACGCGACGGTCGGCGCGCCGTCCCTGCCGATCACCGGCGTCGTGGCCAACCTGACCGGTGCCCGGGGCACCGGGACGGCGCGCTTCAGCATGGCCCAGGACTGGTCCGGCAACTACCCGGCGCGCACCCTCTTCGTCGAGGCCGCGCGGACCGCGACGACCCAGGTGTTCGCGCCCCTCTTCGACCGGGAGGTCAAGCTGAGGAACCTCGGCACGTCCGGCGCCGCGCACCTGCTCGGCGACGTCACCGGGTACTTCGTCGGCACGTGCGCGGGCGACGCCGGTTGCGTGTTCGCGTGGGGCCTGGGCCAGAACGGCCAACTCGGCGACGGGTCGAGCGGCTCCCGCGCCGCTCCGGGTGCGATCCCCGGTTTCGGCGACGTCGTCGCCATCGCGGCCGGTTCCGCGGAGAACGTGGCGCTGCGCGCCGACGGCACGGTGTGGGCGTGGGGCTACAGCGCCGCGGTGCCGGGCTACCTGTCGGAGCGACCCGCACGCGTGCCGGGCCTGTCCGGGATCACCGCCGTCGCGGCCGGTGCGAGCAACGGCCTGGCGCTCGGGTCCGACGGCGCGGTGTGGTCCTGGGGGAGCACCGCCCTCGGCCAGATCGGCGACGGGGTCGACTACGAGGCGGACCGCCAGACCACCCCCGTGCGGGTCGCGGGCCTGACCGGTGTCGTCGCCATCGCGGCGGGCCAGCACAACGGCTACGCCGTGAAGTCCGACGGCACCGTGTGGGCTTGGGGCTACAACTTCCTCGCCAGGCTCGGCAACGGCGTGGCGTGCGATCAAGCCGTGCCGGAAACCTGTTCGTCCAACGTGCCCGTGCAGGTCGTCGGCATGACGGACGCGGTCGCCGTGAGCGCTGAGGGCTTCGCGCTCAAGTCCGACGGCACGGTGTGGGTGTGGGGCTCCAACGCGTACGGTCTGCTGGGCACCGGCTCGACGGACAACCTGGAGGAGAGCCTGGTCGCCATCCAGGTGCCGGGCTTGACCGACGTCGTGGAGATCGACGGCAGCAACGCCAACCGCTACGCCCGCAAGGCCGACGGGACCGTCGTCGCGTGGGGCAGCAACGCGAACGGGCAGATCGGCAACGGTTCGACGAGCACCGAGCACGTCCGCACGCCCACCCCCGTGTCCGGGCTGACCGGCGTGGTCGCCATCGCGTCGGGCGAGGCGCACAACGGGTACGCGCTCACCTCGGACGGCACGGTGTGGGCTTGGGGCTACAACTGGAGCTACCAGTTGGGCACCCGGACGCCGGCCTCGTCGAACGTGCCGCTGCGCGTCGCGGGAGTGAGCGGGATCGGGGTGACCCGGATCTCCGGCTACGGGTACGGCGCGCTCGCCCTGGTGCCGGCCGGCTGAGCGTCGCCGGGCCTCGCGACCTCCGGCCCTCTGCTGGGAGGCTTGGCGCATGACCCCGCGGCGGATCGTGGTGCTCGGTGTGAGCGGTGTGGGCAAGTCGACGGTGGCGCGCGAGTTGGCCCCCGTGGTCGACGGCCCGCACGTGGAGCTGGACGCGATCCAGCACGGCCCGGACTGGACTCCGCCGCCGGCCGAGGAGTTCCGGGCGCGGGTCGCCGCGGCCACCGCCGGGCCGGCGTGGGTGGTCGACGGCAACTACATCGACCTGGCCGCGGACGTGGTGTGGCGCCGGGCCGACCTGATCGTGTGGCTCGACCTGCCGCTGTGGGTGGTCGTGCCGCGGATCGTGCGCCGCGGCACGGCCCGGATCGTGCGCCGGACCGTGCTGTGGAACGGCAACCGGGAAGGGCTCGACGCGCTGTTCGGGCGTGACTCGCTGATCCCCTGGGCGGTGCGGGCCCACCGCAGGCACCACGCCGAGTACCCCGGCCGGTTGGCGCGGACCGGGGTGCCCTGGGTCCGGTTGCGGTCCGCGGCCGGGGTGTCGCGGTGGCTCGCGGGGTTCAGCGCGGTGAGCCGACGCCCACCCGGAACGGGTCGTCCCGGTCCAGCTTCCCGGTGAACAGGCCCTGGAACAGGTTCAGCTTCTGCATGTTCGACGTGCCCTCGATGAACTCCAGGCCGCGCGCGTCGCGGACCAGCTTGTCCAGCTGCGGGTGGTCGAAGCGCGCGCCGACGCCGAAGAACTCGCAGGCCGCGCGGGTGGCGTCGAGCGCGAGCTGCGACGCGCGGGCCTTGGCCGCCGACGCCAGGTAGCCGTCGGACGTCCGGGCGTCGACCGCGCGGGCGGCCAGGTGCACGAGCGCGCGGGCCGCCGTGATCCGACGACCCAGCTCGTCGAGCCGGTCGCGCTCGTCGCGGCGCAACGTCGTGCGGTGCTCGACGACGTACTCGTGCGCCGCCCGCGCGATGCCGAGCGCGATCGCCGCCACCCCCGGCCGGAGCAGGTTGAACGTCTGCACGAACGCCCACATGCCGCGCCGTGACGGCGAGAGGTGCCGTCCGACGAAGCGGGAGGCGGGGACGTGCACGTCGTCCAGCGTGATCGCGCTGATCCGGGCGCCGCGCAGGCCGATGGTCTCCAGCGCGGTCGCCGAGAAGCCGGGAGCGGGCGTCTCCACCAGGACCGCGTTGATGCCGAGCGGGCCGGAGCCGACGCGCGCGAACACGACCCCGAGCTGCGCGCGGCAGGCGTTGCCGACGTACCGCTTCTCGCCGGCGAGCACGCCGCCGCCGTCGACCGGGGTCAACGTCGACGTGAGGCCGCCCGCGTCGGACCCGCGGTCCGGCTCGGTGAGCGCGAAGAACGTCCACAGCGGCTCGGCGAGCATCCGCCCGTAGAACCACTCCTTCTGCTCGGCGTCGGCGAGCAGGTCGACCAGCACGCCGGCGAGCAGCGGGCCGGGCGAGGCGACGAGCATGCCGACGTCCGCGCAGGCCAACTCCTCCATGATGATCGCCCGTTCGAGGGCGAGCGTGCCGTAGAACCGGTTGCCCGCGATGGGGATGGGGACGTTCCCGTACTCCGGCGGGATGCCCATGGTCGACAGGTAGCGGACCGCCGGGAGGTCGAAGTGGGCGCGGATGAGCTCCGGGTCGCGGTCCAGCGCGAGCCCGAGGCGGCGGAAATCCGCGCCCCACTCGCGCACCTGGTCGCGCAACGCGACGAGCCGCGCGTCCAACGCGCTCACGACTCGACGCCCGCGGACCGCACGCCACCGGCGCCGACGGCACCCGCGCCGGCGGCACCGGCCGCCCCGGGCGGGCCCGCCGGCGTGCCACCCGCGACATCCGCCGTTCCGCCACCGGCCGAACCGGCCGCGACACCGTGGACCGCACCGGTCGGGCGGTCCGTGGCCCGCACCGCGGGTCCCGCACCAACCACACCAACCGCGACTGCGTTTCCCGCACCTGTCAGGCCGTCCACGGCATGCGCGGCGGGGGCGGCGAGTGCCGTGGGCGGGCCAGGCGCGTCGTCGTGCGCGTCCGATCCCGCGTGGGAGGTCGGGGCGGGCACGTAGGCCTCCGCCAGCAGCTCCGACAGGTGTGCCACCTGCCCCGGGCCGCCGACCAGGTACCCGCTCGCGCCGAGCAGGTTCACCAGCCACCGGTCCGCCGCCGTGATCCTGGCGTGCAGGTGGGCCAGGATCACCCCGGGCAGCTCGCCCGCGTCCACGCCCGTCAGGACCGCCCGCACCTCCAGGTGCTCGATCAGCCCGTCGGCGACGGTCGACTTCACCATCTGCTGCTGGAGCAGGGTGGTGTTGCCGGTGCGCCTCCCGTTCAGGTAGCGCATGCACGTCTCGCGCAGCGCCTCCGACAGCCCCAGCCTCAGCCACACCAGGCCCAACGCCCAGGCGGCTCGCTGGTCGGACGTGCCGGGGTCGGTCTCGGGGTCCGCTGCTCTCAACCGAGGTACGAGAACACTGTTTCCGTACGTCTTCGGGCCATCTCCACCCGATCGTGTATCCAGCACCCGCAGCAGCACCACCGCCCCACCGGGCAGGTCGATCGTATCCACAGTGGACTCGTCCAGTCCAGACCGGTCCACCACGGCGCCGTCCACCCACACCCGGTCCGCCGACGCCGCGACCTCCTGCGGCACGACCGCGTGCCCACCCGGACCGCACGGCAGCAGACCCGTCGCCACGAGCGAACCCAGCAGCGTCAACGCGGGCGCCAACCCCTCCTCCCGCGCCGCCGCGTGGCAGCGCGACAGCGCCGCGGCGCCCAACCGCACCGACGTCGTCACCGGGCCTCCCCCACCACGGCCAGACCGAGGTCGCCGGTCACCGGGTCGTGCTCGACGAGAACCACCCGTCCGAGCGAATCGGCCAACCCCTCCCACAGCGACGTGCACGGGTACCCGGCCGCCGCGGACCGCACCGTCCCACCGTGCCGCACCAGCTCCGGGTTGATCCCGGCGCCCGCGACCACGGCCACCCGCTCGTCCGGACCCACCGACGACGCCAACCCGGCGGCGAGGGCGTCCGGCAGGTCGACCACCGCGACCCCCGGCGTGTGCACCACCGACAACGGCGCGCCGCCGGGCTCCAGCAACAACGCCACCCCGGCGTCACCCGCGGGCCGGTCGTGCCCGCCCAGCTCGTAAGGCAACGTCGCCTGGTCGGCGATCACCACCAGCGCCCGCGAGAAACCGTGCCGCGCCGCGTAGTCCGACGCGATCCGCAACGCCGCGAACGGCGCGCACCGGCCGACGTCGGACACCGAGAACGACAACGGCGCGCCGGGCACCGCCTCGGCCAGGTACGTCGCCGCGGCCAGCCGGCAGTCGAGGTCCGGCGTGGCGTGGGCGACGATCGCCAGCTCCACCGGCCCCAACGGCGCCAACCCGGCGTGCAGCGACCGGGTCAGCGCGGTGAACGTCGTGCCCGGCGAGGCGAGCACGTCCGGCCGCACGGCGACCCCGTAGAGAGACGTGAGGTCGGTGAAGTGGCGCAACGAGAACTCGTCGTCCAGCGCGCGGTCGGGTGCGACGCGGGTCCGCACGACCCGTGCCAGCCCCAACGCTCCCGCCGGGCGCGAGAACGGGGTCGACGTCGGCGCGGAAGTCCGGTACACGGCTAGCGGTCCATTTCCGCGGCGACGAAGTCGGCCAGCGAGCGGACCGTCTCGAAGTGCGCCATCTCCAGGTTGTCGGTGTCGAACTCGACCTCCAGCGCCTCCTCCAGCTGCATCAGCAGCTCGAAGACGCCGGTCGAGTCGAGGCCGAGCTCGTCGAACAGCCGGGACTGCTCGGTCAGCTCCGGCAGCTCGTAGTCCAGCACCTGGGCCAGGACGGCGGTGATGGCGCCGACGATCCGCTCGTGGGTGGCGTCGGTGGTGGATTCGCTCATGATGCGGTTCCTTCGGTGAGAGCCGTGGCGGCGGCGAGGTCGGGGAGGTGTTGGTGGCGCAGCAGGTCCTCGGTCTCGTCACGGGTGCGCACCAGGTGCGCGCGCCCGCCGTGGACGAGCACTTCCGCCGGGTAGCCGTGGCTGAGGAACAGCACCGGCGAGGCGGTCGGGCCGTAGGCGCCGGAGCGCAGCACACCGACGAGGTCGCCCGGCCGGACGGGCGGCAGCTCGACCTTCTTGCCGAGGGTGTCGTTGGGCGTGCACAGCGGTCCGGTGACGTGCCAGCTCTCGGTGGCGGGCTCGTCGATCCGGTTGAGCACCCGCATGGGGAAGTTCCGCTTGACGAACGACCCGATGCCCACCGCCGCCATGTGGTGGTTCGTGCCGCCGTCGGCGACCGCGAACTTCTCCCCCATCGACTCCTTCACGTACCGGACGCGCACGACGTACGTGCCGGACGTGGCGGTGAGGTACCGGCCGAGTTCCATCACCAGCCGCGTGTCGGGGTGCCGGTCGGCGAAGCCGCCGATGATCGGGTTGACGCGGGCGGCGAGCAGGTCGAGGTCGAGGTCGCGTTCGCCGTCGAAGTAGGCCACGCCGAGGCCGCCGCCGATGTCGACCAGCTCCAGCGGGATGCCGAGGTGCCCGGCCAGCCGGTCGGCCAGCTCGAAGATCCGCTCGGTGTTCTCGGCGACCGCCTCCTCGGACAGGATGCGGGTGCCCATGTAGACCTGCACGCCCATGAACCGGACGTTCGGGTGCCGTGCCACGAGGTCGTCGGACGCGAACAGCTGCGACTCGTCGATGCCGAACTGGCGCGGCTTGCCGCCCATGGTCAGGCCGGAGCCCTTGACCGCGAAGCTGGGGTTGACCCGCAGCGCGACCGGCGCGCGCACCCCGCGCAGCGCGGCGAACTCCTCGATCAGCGCCAGCTCGCCGAACGACTCGCACACGATCGCGTAGACGCCCTCGTCCAGGCAGGCGGCCAGCTCGTCGGCGCTCTTGCCCGGTCCGAGGAAGATGATGTCGGCCGGGTCGACGCCGGCGCGGCGCGCGGTGACCAGCTCGGCCATCGACGACACCTCGGCCCGCGCGCCCCGGGCGTGCAGCACGGACAGCACGCCGATGTTGGGGTTCGACTTGAGGGAGAAGAAGAACTCCAGCCGCGGGTGCAGCAGCTCCTTGAGCCCGTCCACCCGGGACTCCAGCTCCTCGCCGTCGTACAGGTACAGGGGTGTGCCGTGCCGTTCGGCGATCTCGGTGATCCCGATGCCCTGCACCTCGAACTCAGCGCTCACGGTCGCGCCTCCAATCGGGAGGTGATGTCGTCGTCCACGCTGCGCAGCTCCTCGTCCGACGACGCGACGAGCAGGCCGTAGAGCCGCCCGTCGAACGCCGAGTCGGCGCGGTGGCCCGCGTTGACCGTGGCGAAGTTGTTGACCAGCAGGCCGGTGCCGCCGGCCCGGTCGAGCAGCAGGCCGCGCAGCAGCTCGCGGACCTCGGCGAACGGCAGCCCTCGGCGCAGCCGCACGGGGTAGTGCCGGGCCAGCGCGATCTGCCCCGCGCCGACGAACCGCTCCTGCACGCGTGCCTGGTAGGTGGACATGTTGTTGCGGGCGTTGATCTCGACGACGGGGTAGAGGCCGTCGTCGGGGTCGACCATCGCGTCCACGCCGACCACGCCGAAGTAGCCGTCCGCGGCGAGCTTCTTGCCCAGCCGGTGCGCGGTCTCGGTGAGCTCGGCGACCTGGCCCGCGGCCAGCCGCGCGGGCATCCGGTGCCCTTTGTGGACGCCACCTTCGGTGTGCAGCTCCTTGACGAAGTCGAACCGCACGTCGCCGCCGCGGGCCACGGTGAACTGGTAGTTGAGGTCGGCGCGCTTGGCGACCCACTCCTCGACCACGAACGCGAGCCGCGGTCGGCCGGACTTCTCCACCTGCTTGGCGACCAGGCCGAGCAGCCGGTCCATCCGGCGTTCGCTCCCCAGCACCGCGATGCCCTTGCCGGAGACGCCCAACGCCTCCTTCACCACGACCTTGCGGCCGTCCGCGATCAGCCCGCGTGCCCGCTCGAACGCCTCGCGCAGCTCGTCCACGGTCTCGCAGGCCCACCCGGCGGGCTGCCGCAGACCCAGCTCGTCGGCCGCGCGTCGGCTGTAGACCTTGCTGTTGACCGCTTTGCACGTCACGGCGTCCGGCGCGGCCAACGCCATGCCGGTGCGCTCGGCCAGCTCGACTTCGAGGTCGGACACGCCGTGCGCGGTCAGCCGCACGCCCCGTTCGGCGAGCCCGGCCAGCGCCTTCACCGTCGCGGTGTCGGCGAGGGCGTCGGCGGTGACCGTGCGGCGGGGGTCGGAGTCGGCCACCACGTGCACGGTGGGCAGGTCGATGCCCAGCTCGGTGAGGTAGGCCAGGTAGACGGGGTCGGGGGCGGCCTTGAGCACGACGTGGTCGTCGCCGCCGGCCAGCAGGAGCGCGAACTCGTCCATGTGGTTGACCACGGCCGCGCCGCTCTCGGCCGACAGCCGGGGCAGGGTGTGCTCGCCGAGCGCCCACCGCTCCTCGACCTCGAAGTTGCCGAGGAACGCGAGCGAGGCGTCCGGCGTGCCGAGCAGCGCCGTCTTGAGCCGGCGGGTGAAGTCCGGTTCGTCCATGTCAGTGCTCCGGGCCATGTCAGTGCTCCAGGACCATCGCGGCGAACGTCTGACCGAGGCCGGCGGCCGTCATCAGGTACTTGTCGCCGGGCTTGAGCAGGCCGAGCTCCGTCACCGTCTGGTAGTTGATGAACGGGTCGGCGCAGAAGCAGTGGCCGGTGGCGCCGAGGTTGTCCAGGAAGAACCGGTCGTTGGGCAGGCCGAGGTTCTTCGCCGCGACCGTCCACGACACGCGGTTGACGTTGTGGGGCAGCACGAGGTCGAGGTCGGCGACGCCGATGCCCGCCTCCTCGGTGGCCGCGCCGACGACGTCGGCCAGCGCGTCCTGGTAGATGCGGCGGGCGTCCTTGGCGATCTCCGGGGTCAGGTCGATCACGCCGTCGTCGCGGCCGTGGATGCGGCTGGCGTAGCCGCGCACGTGGTCGCGGTCGCCGTCGGCGGCCACCAGGATCGCGGCCATGCCCTCGCCCATGATCGACGTGTCGCGGACCCACTGGGTGAACGGCGTGAACGTCTTGTCGCCGGCCAGGATCAGCGCCAGCGCGTCGGGGTCGCCGTCGGCGGCCAGCAGCGTGCCGGCCACGTCCAGGGCGAGCAGGCCGGTGGCGCAGCCGTGGTCGGCGACCGAGAGGGTCTTCGCGTGCCGCAGGTTCAGCGCCTCGCGTACCTCGTGCACGGGGCTGAGCGGGTAGGGCGCGGAGGTGCGCATGCCCTTGGCGCGGATGAGGTAGCGGACCCGGTCCTCCTGGCCGCGCAGCCCGTCGAGCTTCTCGGCCGCCGCGATCAGCAGCTGCGCCTCGGACAGGTCGGACTTGCAGATCCGGTCGAGGCCGTAGAGCCGGGTGAACCGGCGCACCTGCTGGTCGTCGAGGCCGAGCGGCTCCTTGAGGTCCGCGACGGCCACCGTCTCCGGCAGGTGACTCGAGACCGCCACCAACGCCGTCATGTGCGTCCTCCTCGCTAGCCCTGGCCCGTTGCCGGATCAAGGTTCGCAAGGCCCGCTGACACCGTGCTGACACTCCGCTGACCGCCGCGAGTCCTACCCCCAGACCGCGAGAGTCCTACGTTCGCGTCGCGAGAGTCCTACGTTCAGACACCCTGAATTCAACGCTCAGGTCGCCGCGCGGGCGTCTGAGCGTTGAACTCACGGGTCGTGAACGTAGGACTCTCGAGGCCTGAACGTAGGACTCACGCGGGCTGGGGGTTCGACACGCGGGGTGGTCAGGTGGCGGCGGTGCGGGAGGGTTGGGACGGTTGGTGGTCGCCGGCCGAGTCGCGCGGCCACCAGCGGGTCGGCCGGGGCAGGAACGCGGCCAGTTCCGGGAAGTCGGTCGGGCGCTCGGTCATCCAGTTCCAGTAGCGCGGGATCGTGCGGGCGTAGTCGCAGTAGTACCGGCGCAACGCGTCGATCAGCTGCCGCAGCGTGTTCGGGTGGATCGAGCCGGGCCGCCACACGAGCAGCATCCTGCTGCGCAACGGCTCGGTCATCGCCACCAGGCTCACGTCCGAGGTGGACCCGGTCGGCGTGGCCAACGCCGCCGCCCCCGCGTCACGCACCCAGCTCATCGCCTCGGCGTGCCCGCCCGCGTAGTGCATGACCTCCGGCGTGGGGTGGTCGAGCCTGCGGAACAGGTGCTCCTCGACGACGTGGAACCAGTGCCCCGGCACGTGGTGCACCCAGCTCAACGACAGCATGTGCCTTCGGCTCACCGTAGTCCTGCGCGCGAGCGCGTGGTCGCGCGGCAGCGCCAGCCAGATCGGCTCGCGCACGATGATCTCCTTGGCCAGCGCGGGATCCAGCTCCCGCACCCCGTCCACCGCCTCCGGGCTGGGCACGAGCGCCGCGGTGAGCTCGCCCCGGCTGACCGCGTCCACCCCGAGGTCCGGGTCCAGCGTCACCGTCTGCACCTCCACGGAGGGCAGCGACGACTGCAGCGCCCGCCGCAGCGTCACCGGCGTCCATTCGGCGTTGCCGATGCGGAGAATTCCGGAGGACAGCGAGGACGCCTCCGCGACCACCGCGTCGGCCCGGGTGGCGAGATCCGCCAGCATCGGGATTAATCGCTCCCCCAACGGCGTGGGAGTAATCCCGAAGGCCGAACGCACGAACAGGTCGCCGCCAACCGCCTTCTCGATCCGTCTCAATTGGGCGGTGAGGCTCGGTTGGGGCAGGGACAGCTTCGCCGCGGCCTTCGAGATGCTGCCGGCCTCGGCAAGGGTGGTGACCACCCTGGCATGACGTATCTCCAGGTGCATGCATCCAACCCCTTCGTGTCGTTACACGGGGTCCACCAACTCCGGCGGGTTCGGGGATTTCCCGAACCCACCTCGTTCGTGCCGGGCGGCCGTCCCAACCTACCCCACGGGTCATCGCGAGAGGAGTAGTTCACTGGACGGCCAACTATTCGTTGAGTCCTCAACAGAAATTATGGAAAGGGTGGCTACGGTCCCGGCACGTGCCCGCTCAAAAGTCGGTCACGCCTGCTCTCCGCACCGATGCGGGGACGGGTTGCGCCGGCCGGCCCGACCGGCGGTGCGGGGGACAGCACCAGTGCCGCCCGCGTGATCACGTCCGTATGGTCTGCGACGCGTGCACACACCGATAGGTCCCACATGGGGAGCAAGAACGTGAATCAACCTCCGATTCAAGGCGTGGATGACGTCGTCCGACTGCATTCCGTCCGCAAGGTATACGGCAATGAGCGGAACGGCGTAGTGGCCCTTGACGGAGTCACCCTCGGCATCGCGAGGGGCACCTTCACCGCGGTGATGGGTCCCTCCGGCTCCGGCAAGAGCACCGCGCTGCACTGCGCCGCCGGCCTCGACCGGCCGACCTCGGGCTCCGTGCTGCTCGACGGCCGGGAGATCGCCGGCCTGGGCGAACGCGAGCTGACCCGGTTACGCCGCGAGCGCGTCGGCTTCGTCTTCCAGTCGTTCAACCTGCTGCCCGCGCTGACCGTGGTGGAGAACGTCGCGCTGCCGCTGCGCCTGGCGGGCCGCCGCCCGAAGCGCTCCCAAGTGGACGACGTCATCGCCCGCGTCGGGCTCGCCGACCGCCGCACGCACCGCCCCGGCGAGTTGTCCGGCGGCCAGCAGCAGCGGGTGGCCCTCGCCCGCGCGCTCATCACCGATCCCGCGGTGATCTTCGGCGACGAGCCGACCGGCGCGCTCGACACCCGCACCGCGCTCGAAGTCCTCGCCCTGCTGCGCCAAGCCGTGCGCGACGGCGGCCAGACCGTGGTGATCGTGACGCACGACCCGGTGGCCGCCGCGCACGCCGACCGCGTCGTCTTCCTCGCCGACGGCCGGATCGCGGACGAGCTCACGTCACCGACCGCGCACGCCGTCAGCACGCGCATGACCCGGCTGGGCGCGTGGGCCGACGAACCCGCCGGCGACCCGACCGGCGGGGTGCGCTGATGCTGCGCCTCGCGTTGCGCACCCTGCGCCACCGGATCGGCGGGTTCACCGCCTCGTTCATCGCGCTGTTCCTGGGCGCCGCGATCGTGATGGCGTGCGGCGGGCTGATGGAGACCGGCATCCGCAACGACGTCCCGACGCAACGGCTCGCGGCGGCGCCGCTGGTCGTCACCGGCGATCCGTCGTACCTGGAGCGTTCCCCGATCGACGCCGAACTGGCCGCGAAGGCCTCGGCCGTGGACGGTGTCGCCGAGGTCGTGGCCGACGTGGCGTTCCCGGTGGTCCTGCCCGGCGGCGCGGAGGCGACCGGCCACACCTGGTCCGGCGCACGCCTCGCGCCGTACGCGCTGGACCAGGGCCGCGCCCCGCGAGGACCCGACGAGGTCGTGGTGGACGCGAACTCCGGCGTCGGCGTCGGCGGCACGGTCGCGTTGCGGATCGGCTCGGCGGACGTCGACTACCGGGTGGTCGGCGTCGCCAAGGCGGCGGTCGAGGCCAGGGCCGTGTTCTTCGCCGACGACGAGGCACGGCGCCGGTACGCGAAACCCGGCGAGGTCGAGCTGCTCGGCGTGCTGCTGGAACCGGGCGCGACGGCCGACGGCGTGCGCGAGGGCCTGACGGCCGCGGTCGCCGGTCGGGACGTGGCCGTGCTCGCGGGCGACGAACGCGGGCTCGCGGAGTTCTCCGACGCCAGGGGCGGCGGCGAGACGGTCATCACGGTGTCCGCGGTCTTCGGCGGTCTGGCGATCATGGTGGCGATGTTCGTGGTGGCGGGCACGCTCGGCCTGTCCGTGCAGCAGCGGCACCGCGAGATGGCGCTGCTGCGGGCGATCGGGACCACGCCGGGCCAGCTGCGCAGGCTGGTGCTCGGCGAGACGGCGTTCGTGGCGGTGCTCGCGACCGCGCTGGGCTGGCCGGTGAGCGGCTACCTCGGCGAGTGGCTGTTGACGCAGCTGTCCGGCGCGGGCGTCGCGCCCCGGGCGATGGCGTTCCGCCAGGGCTGGGTGCCGGTGGTGGCCGGCGTCGGCATCTCGTTGCTCAGCGCCACGATCGCGGCGTTCATCGCGGGACGTGCCGCTGCGGTGGCCCGGCCGACCGAGGCGTTGACGGCGGCCGGCCTGCAGACGCGCTGGTTCAGCGTGCCGCGGCTGGTGTTCGCGCTGCTGTGCCTGGGCGGCGGCACGGCGTTGAGCATCATCACCGCGGTGGTCATGTCCGGACCGGTGGCGGCGAGCACGGCCGGTCCCACGGCGATGCTGTGGGCGTCGGGCATCGCGCTGCTCTCCCCCGCCGCCGCGAAGGTGCTGATCGCGATCCTGCACTGGCCGGTGCGGGCCTTGTCGGGCATGTCCGGGTACCTCGCGGTGCTCAACACCGGCGCACGACGGGTGCGCGTGGCCGGCGCCATCACGCCGGTCATGCTCGCCACGGGCCTGGCCACCGCGTTGCTCTACCTCCAGACCACCCAGGCGGGCGCGGCGACGGACGCGTTCGCGGCGAGCCTGCGCGCGGACGCCGTGGTGACCAGCTCGACCGGCGGCGTGCCGTTGGAGGTGGTGGACGAGGTGCGCGCGCTGCCGGGCGTCGAGGCGGCGTCGGCCGTGGTCGACACCGAGGCGTACTTCCCCGACCACGAGGACGGCGACGACGAGATCACCGTGCTGGGCGTGACCCCGAGCGGTGTCACGCGGACCATGGACGTGGACGTCACGGCCGGGTCGTTGGACGACCTGCGCGGCGACTCGGTCGCGCTGCCGACCGGCTGGGCGGAGGACCTGGAGGCCGCCGTCGGCGACCCGGTCCGGATGAAGCTCGGTGACGGCGCGGTGGTCGACCTGGAGGTCGCGGCCGTGCACACGGGCTCGTTCGACGCGGCGCTGCTGCCCGCGGAGCTGGTCGTCGCGCACACCACCGGCGGCCGGGCGTCGCAGATCCTGGTCAAGGGGCCCGAGTCGGCGCTGGCGCCGCTGATCGAGCGAGACCCGGACCTGCGGGTCGCCGGCCGCGAAGAGGCGCTGGCCGCGGGCGGCGGCGGCGAGCAGACCGGCGCGTGGGTGAACTACCTGCTGGTCGGCATGATCCTGGCGTACACGGTGATCTCGCTGGTGAACACCCTGGTGATCGCGACCGGTGAACGACGGCGCGAGTTCGCGCTGCACCGGCTCATCGGCGCCACGCACGGGCAGATCCTGCGGATGGTCGGCGTCGAGTCGGTGGTGATCGCGCTGGGCGGCATCATCCTGGGCGGGATCGTGTCCCTGGTGACGCTCGTCCCGTTCGCCATCGCGTTGAACGGCACGTTCTGGCCGGCGGGTCCGATCGCGATCTACCTGGTCGTGGTGGGCGGGGTGACGGGTCTGACGCTCCTGTCGACCCTGCTGTCCACGGCGTACGTGCTGCGGACCCCGCCGGTGGCAGCCGCGGCGTCGCTGGACTGAGGGGTCACGGCCGGCGCCGGAGGTCCACCTCGGCGCCGGTCGCGGCCGACCGCGCGAGCGCCTGGCCCACCCGGGCGGTGCGCGCCGAGTGCGCGGGCGACACCAGCGGCGTGACCTGCTCCCGGACCGCCTCGGCGAACGCGGCGGCCTGGTGGGAGTAGGCGTCGGACGCGGGCACGACCTCGTCGCGCACGCCGTCCAGCGTGACGACCGTGATCAGCCCTTCCTCGTCGGGCCGGGTCCACGCGTTGCGCACGGAGATCGAGCCGCGCGTGCCCTGGAACTCGTAGGTCGCGCGCGGACCGTACTCGAGGCTGTAGTCCAGCACGGCCCAGCGGCCGTCGCCGAAGTCGAGCGTGGCCACCGCGCTCAGGTCGACCTCCCGCGAGTGGAACCGGGCCCGCACCGCGCGGGGCTCGGCGTCGAACGCCCACAGCGGCACGTCGAACGCGTAGCAGCCGACGTCCCACGTCGCGCCGCCGCCCAGCGCCGGGTCGAACCGGATGTTGCCCTCGACCGCGGTCGGGTACGCGAACGCCGACCGCACCACCCGCAGCTCGCCGATCTCGCCCGAGGCCAGCAGTTCGGCCGCACGCCGCTGCTGCGGGTGGAAGCGGTACATGTACGCCTCCATGACCACGAGGTCGGCGGCGGCGCGCTCGACGCGCACGCAGTCCTCTTCGGACAGCGCCATCGGCTTCTCCACCAGCACGTGCTTGCCGGCGTCGAGCGAGCGCAACGTCCACGGCACGTGCAGTGCGTTGGGCAGCGCGATGTACACGGCGTCGACGTCCGGGTCGGCCAGCAGCGCGTCGTACCCGTCGTGCACGCGTGCCCCGAACGGCCGCGCCACCTCCAGCGCCGCCGCCCGCCGCCCCGCCCGGCCGGCCACCGCCACCACGGCGTTGCCCGCCGTCCGGTGGATCGCGGGCAGCACCCGGCCGGCGATGTGGGCGGTGGCCCCGAGGACACCCCAGCGCAGCGGCTTCACACCGCCAGAGCTTAATCGCTTCACCCGGCCGAGAGGCGGTCGGTCCGCCACGCCGTGCGAGCACGTCCGCTCCCGGCTGTATCCGCACTGTTGCGTAGCTGCTCCTGTTCAGTGAGCCGACCATCGGACGTGGACGACCCGCGGGGGTGGAAGTGACGGACCGGGCGGAGTACGACGCGTTCATCAGCTACAGCCACGCGCGTGACGGGCGGTCGGGCCCCGCGCTGCGCACCGGGCTCCAACGCCTGGCGAAGCCGTGGTACCGGCTGCGCGCGATGCGGGTGTTCCTGGACAACGCGAGCCTGTCGGCCGACCCGGACCTGTGGGGGTCGATCGAGCGGGCGCTGGCGTCCTCGCGGTGGCTGGTGCTGATGGCCTCGGTGCGGGCCGCGCGGTCGGTGTGGGTGGCCCGCGAGGTCGAGTGGTGGCTGGCCAACCGGTCCGCCGACCGCATCCTGCTGGTGCTGACCGACGGCGAACTGGATCCCGACCACGAGTCCACGGCGCTGCCGCCCCCGCTGCGGACCGCGATGGCCACCGAGCCGCGCTGGGTGGACCTGCGGTGGCTGCGCGACACGGAGCACGTCGACCAGACCGATGCCCGCTTCCGCGACTGCGTCGCCGACATCGCCGCGACCGTGCGGGGAGTTCCGAAGGACGACCTGGTCGGCGAGGACATCCGGCGTCACCGCACGACCCTGCGATTGGCGCGCGGAGCCGTGGTGGCGTTGGCGCTGCTCGCCGTGCTGGCCGTGGTCGGCGCCGTGCTGGCGGTCGTGCAGCGGGACAACGCGCGCGCCGAGGCGCGGATCGCGACCGCGCGAGGCCTGGCGTCCGCCGCCCTGGCCAACGTCGACACCCGGCTCGACCTGGCGCACCTGCTCGCGGTGGAGGCCTACCGGACCGATCCGCAGCCGGTTACCAGGTCGGTGCTGTTCCAGGTGCTGACCGCGAGCCCGCACCTGGAGCGCTACTTGCACGTGGGCTCCCGGGTCACCTCGGTCGCGGCGTCGCGTGACGGCCGCGTCGCCGTGGCGGGCACCGCCGCCGGTCGGGTCGTGCGGTGGGACCTCGTCGACGGCGCCAGGACCGAGATCGGGCTCGACCGCCCGGTGGTCGACCTCTCGGTCGACGCCGACGGCGACGCGGTGGCCGTGCTCGTCGAGGGGCGCGCGGTGCGCTGGGACGGCCGCGACGCCGTCACCGAGGTCGGGGTGCCGGCGGACCACAACCGCGGCAGCGCGGCGATCTCCCCGTCCGGCGAGGTCGTCGCCTTCCTCTCCCACCGCCTCGAACCGGGTGACGCCCGCGACGACGAGGGCCGGCTGGTCGTGCACGACCGGCGCACCGGGCGGTCCGCCGAGTCCACGACGTCGAACTGGCCGGAGAAGGTGGCGCTGCGGTCCGAGGACGAACTCGCGGTGCTCGCCTCCACCGAGTGGCAGCTCCGCTCGGTGGACGACCTGGCCGTGCGCCGGTCCGTCCCGGTGTCCGTGCTGCCCGCCGACGGCGGGCACGCCGTGGGGTACTCCCCCGACGGCGGCCACTTCGCCTGGTCGCGCGACGGCGAGACCTGGCAGTGGCGCACCGAGGGGGTCGCGACGGCGGACTACGGCACGGCGGACGTCCGGTTGCCGATCGGCGAGCCCGACCCCGAGTCGCTCGCCATCAGCCCGGACGGCGACCGGATCGCGGTCGGCCACACCGGTGTCCTTCACGTGCTGGACACCTCCGGCCAGGACCAGGGCAGGCGGTGGCGGCTGCCGGGCAACGACAGCCGGGCCGACGCGCTCGCGTTCGTGGGCGACTCCGACCACCTGGTGTCCGGCACCGACGACGCCCTCGTCCTGTGGGACCTGACCCGCAACACCCGCGTCGGCGAGCCCTTGCACGGCGACGTCCCCACCACCTGCCGGGCCTGTCGCGCGCCGCGGCTGGTGACGGCACCGGACCGGATCGCCCTGGTCGCGCAGCGGCACGTCCTGGTGGGGGCCGACGACGGCGTCTTCGCCGGGTTCGAGGCCGGGAGGGTGGACGACTACGACGCGGCGCCGGTGTGGAGCGCCGACGGCGCCCGCCTGCTGGTGCTGTCGACGCCGAGCGGGACCGTGGACGTCTACGACCGCGACGGCGCCGAGATGCTCGACCAGTGGCCCGCCGTCCCCGGTCTGGAGGACCTCATGGCCGGCCGTGCCTCGGCCGACGGCGCCCGGCTGGTGCTGGTCGACCAGGACGGTCGGGTGCACGTGCTCGACAGCTCCACGGGAGAGGTGCTGGACGTGATCGAGACCGGCGTCGACACCTCCCTGCTCAACCGACCCGTGCAGGCCGACCGCGCCTCGGTCAGCGCCGACGGCGGGCAGGTGGCGGTGTCGGGGGCGGCCGGTGTGGTGCTGGTCGACGTCGCGGCGGGCACGACGCGGGAGCTGCCCGGCGGTCCCGCTGACTCGGTCCACCACACCGAGGCGCGGCTGCTGGTGGAGCGGGCGACCGCGGTCGAGGTGTGGGACCGCGACGGCGCGACGGTGACCCGCTCGGTCCCGTCCACCGGGCGGTGGGTCCCCGGCCTGGCCGCCACCCAGGACGGTCGCGTGGCCGCTCGCGTCCGCGCCGACCACGTGCTGGTGCTCACCGACCTGGGCTCGGGCGAGCCCTTGGGCACGATCCCGCTCCCCCACCCCTCCCAAGGGGTGTCGCGGTTGACGGCCGTGGCGCCGGGCACCGACGCGAGTCACCTGCTCACCGCCGAACCCGACGGCGAGCTGACCCGCTGGCACCTCGCCGAGCAGGAGTGGGTGCGCGCCGCGTGCGCCTCGGCCGGGCGCGACCTGAGCGCCGACGAGTGGCGGCGCTACGTGGGCACCCAGCCGCCGGACTCGCTCGCCTGCCTGCGCTGACGGCGGTCAGCCGCAGCCTCCCGCGTGGCCCTCGTCGGACGAGCGCCCCAGGCCGACCGCGCTGGAGGGCGCGGGCAGAGCCGTGGCCGGCGCGAGCTTCGACCGCACGTGCGCGACGAAGTCGGGCAACCGGTCGACGCCCCAGAACCGGGTGAACCGGTCCACGAAGAACGGCACGCCGAACGCGCCGTCCCGGCACATGTCCACCAGCAGCTCGACACCCCGCGCCCGCAGTTCCGGGTCCTCGCTCGCGCCCGACACCTCCGCGGGGTCCAACCCCAGCTCCACGGCGATCGAGGCGACCGTGTCCCGCGAGCAGATGTCACGCCCCTGCTCCCACCGCGCCCGGTACGCCGCCGCGATGTACTGCGGCCCCAGCCCTTCGCGCAACGCCACCAGGTAGCCCAGGTGCGGGATCTCCCACACGGGCTCGAGGTCCACCGGCCACGTCAGCTCCAGCCCGCGCGCCGCCGCCAGCCTGGCCACGTCCTGGAGGATGTAGAAGTGCTTCGCGCGGGACATCGCCGCGTACGGGAAGTGCTCGCCGCGGTCGGCCAACGCGCGCTCGTTGCGCTCGTCGGGCTCCCAGAACGGCCGCCACTCGACCACGTCCGCCACGTCCCGGTACTCGCGCAGCAGGTCGTGGTAGGCCAGCCACGAGTACGGGCTGCGCAGCGAGAAGTAGAACCGCGGACCGCGTGCCACGTCAGATCACCAGCCCGCCGTCGACGCCGAACACCTGGCCCGTGACGTAGGACGCCTGGTCCGACACCAGGAACGACACCAGGTCGGCCACCTCCTCCGGCCGGCCGAACCGCCCCAGCGGGATCCGCGCCGCCATCGTCGCCGCGAAGTCCGCGCCCAGGCCGGCCACCATGTCGGTCTCGATGAACCCCGGCGCCACCGCGTTGACCCGGATGCCGTACCTGCCGACCTCCTTGGCCAACGCCTTGCTGAACCCGATGATCCCGGCCTTGGACGCCGAGTAGTTCGTCTGCGTCGCGTTGCCGTGCACGCCGGCCACCGACGACAGCGTCACCACCGAGCCCGCCTTGCGCTTCATCATCGCGAACACCGCGGCCTTGGCCAGGTGGTAGGTGCCGTCGAGGTTGACCCGCAGCACCCGCTGCCAGTCGTCCTCCTTCAGCAGCACCAGCGGGTTGTCGCGCACGATCCCCGCGCACGACACCACCGCGTGCAACGGCCCCAACGCACGCTCGGCGTCCTTGACGAACCCGTCCACCTCGCGCTTCTCGGCCACGTCCACCTGCGCGGTGAACACGGTCGCGCCCGCGGCGGCGGCCTCCTTCTCCACCACCTCGGCGGCGTCGCGGTTCGACTGGTAGCAGAACGCCACGTCGAACCCGTCCCGCGCGAGCCGGGCCACGACCTGGTGCCCGATGCCCCGCGACCCGCCGGTCACCAGCGCCACGCGCCTCATGCCAGTTCCTCCGCCCTGCGCCGTGCCATCGTGAACGAGCCGATCTCCAGCACCTTGCGCCCGGCGACGAGGCTGTGGCCGTCGAGGATCGCCGCGTCGGCCACCTCACGGACCAGCCGGACGTGGTGCTCCACCACGTCGCCGGGCGCGACGTCGCCGTGCACGACGACGTCGCGGATGCCGCTGATCAGCTCGACCTTGCCCGCCCGCACGTCCGGGTTCGGGTCGTCCCACCGGGTCAGCAGCACCGCCGACTGGGCCCAGGACTCCAACAGCAGCCCCAACGGGTACGCGTCCTCGACGTCGGAGCCGGCATAACAGGGCTCACGCCCGCTGACCGCCTTCAGCGTCACGATGCCGCGGCCGGGGTCCACTTCGGACACCCGGTCCACCAGCAGCACGGGGAACCGGTGCGGGATGATCCGCCGGATGCCGGCCAGGCCCGTCACGACGTCACCAGCCGCAACGTGAACTCCGCCACCGTGCCCGCGCCGGTGGACACCTTCGCCGCGCACCGCACGTGGTCCTCCTCCGCGGTCAGCTCCGTCGAGACGGTCAGCGTGTCGCCGGGGAACACCGGCCGCACGAACTTCGCCCGGTCCAGCGCGACCACCCGGTGGCCGGGCAGCGCGGCCCGCACGTGGTCGAGCACGAACAGCCCCGGCATGATCGGGAAGCCCGGGTAGTGCCCGGCGAACACGGGGTCCGCCGGGTCCACGTGCACGGAACTCATGGCAGGTCCAGCACGACGCAGCCGACCGTGCCGTCCCGTTCGACGCCGGTCACCAGAGCGGCGCCCGACCTGCCGGCCGCGACCACCGCCGCGAGCTGGAAGCTCGCCACCGCCGCCGACGTGTCGCCCAGCAGCGGCACGCACCGCAGCCACTCGGGCGTGCGGCCCAACGCCTGCACCACGGCGGGCTCCTCGGCGCCGTCGGTGGAGACGAACACCACGTCCGCCGGGTCCACCGCGGCCTCCGCCAACGCCGTGCGCACGCACTCGCGCAACGCCTCCGTCGCACCGCCGGGCTCGAAGAACCCCCGGAACCGGGTGGTCACGACGCGGGCCAGCACCGGCCGTCCGGCCGTGGTCGACTCGCGTTCCAGCAGGAACACCGCGCCGCCCTCGCCGAGCGGACCGGCCGTGCCCTCGCTGCCGCGCCACTCCAGCCACGCCCGCTGCTCGGAGTACTCCTCGGCCGCGCCGACCAGCACCCGGTCGGCGTGCCCGCCGCGCAGCAGCCGTGCCGCGTAGCTCAACGCCAGCAGCCCGGTCAGCGCGCCGCCCGCGATGGTCGTGTTGGGTCCCTTGATCTTGTGCCAGATGGCGCTCTGCCCGGCCGCGCGGTTCATCACCGTGTTGGGGAACAACGCCGGGTCGACGTGGTAGGGCTTGTCGCCGGTGAGGCCGTCCCGCGTGAAGTCCATGATGGACTGGACGCTGCCGGACCCGGTCCCCAGCACGACACCCACGCGTTCGGGCTGCTCCAGCAACGCCGGGCCGCACTCCTCCAGCAGCCGGCCGACCGTGCTGACGGCCAGCGCGGTGACCCGGTCCATGGTGCGGGTGCCCTTCTTGCCCAACGCGCCCGCCGCGCTGAAGTCCGGCACCAGCGCCGCCCGCTCGAACGGGCCGCCGGGCGCGGGGGCGAGCGCCGGGACGCCCGCCCGCACACCGCCCGCGAACGCCTCCGAGCCCATCCCGAACGGCGACACGGCCGACCACGCCGAGATGACCAGACCGTCCACCAGGGAGGCCGTCACGACACACCGCGCCCGCTGAGCGAGCCGGCCTTGCCGGTGATGGCGCCGATGAGGCGGTCGTCGAAGTCGACCAGGCTCCAGTCCTTGCGGTTCTCGATCACGGCCCAGCCGTGCGTGATGCGGCCGGTCGCGGTCGGCGTCAGCACGCCGTCGCGCAGCACGTAGCAGTCCATCCGGGCGGTGAAGGTGAACTTCTTGAAGACCTCCTCCACGGTGAACACCGTGTACAGGGTCTCCTCCATGTTCGCCTCGCCGAGGAACGTGATCCGCGAGTGCGGCACGACCGGGATCCAGTTCTGCTCGTCCAGCAGCGTCTTGATCGACGCGCCGCGGTCCGCCACGAACAGGTCCAGGACCTCCTCCATCTGGCGGAGGTAGCCCGACATCTGCACCCGTTCGGTGAAGTGGCAGTAGAAGTAGGGGACCCGCCACGCCCACGCGAACGCGTTCCGGCCCGCCGTGAGCAGGTCTAGCGGGTCCGCGTCCCCGACCTCGACCGGCTCCACCGCGCCGACCTTGTCCAGCGCGGCGGCCCCGGGCGGGCCGATCCGCTCGACCACGTGCGGCCGCAGCCCTTCGGGCACCGGCTCGGCGTCGAAGCCGTGCGGGTCGAGCCGGAACGACACCGACACCTTCGACTTGACCGCCTTCACGGTCTTGCCGTCCCGCTCCACGGTGAGTTCCACGACCAGCCGCAACGGCCCGTCGCCGTCGACCCGCTTCACCGCGGCCCGCGCGAGGTCGTCGATGTGGAACGCGGTGAGGATCTTGGTGTCGAGGTCGGTGATGTCCGTGCACAGCCCGAACCGCTCGTACAGCGCGCCGGCCGGGAACCCGCTCTGCCGCAGGTGGTCCAGCACCGCTTCCTCGACCATGTAGTTGACGTGCTTGAACCCGATCCAGGTGCAGATGTTCGAGCCCTCGTAGCGGGGCCGCAGCGAGACGGTCGTGGTGGTCACGTCAGCTCCAGTGTTCGTCGACGAAGTCGCGGACCAGGGCCGCGAGGCGGTCGGGCTGTTCGATCATCGGGAAGTGGCCGCACCCGTCCAGCAGCTCGAACCGGCCGCGGGGCAGGGCCTTGGCCAGGGCGCGGCCGTCGTCGGGGCGCGCGGCGATGTCGTCCACGCCGCTCACCACGAGCACCGGCGCGCCGACCCGGGACAGGTCCAGGAACGGGGTGCGCAGGTAGGTCTGGAACCACCGCGTCCACCCGTACGGGCCGACCTGGTCGCGCAACGCCCTGGCCAGCCACTCGCGCTTGGCCTCGGGGAAGCGGGCGGTCTCGCCGACGCGCAGCGCCTCGGTGAACGTGCGGTGGAAGTCGTTGAGGTAGTAGGAGATCGTCGGCCAGTCGAAGTCGGCCGGGTCGGGCCGGTAGAACGGGCACACCAGCACCGCGGGTCGCGGCGGCACGCGGCCGTCGGCGATGCACTCCAGCAGCAGGTTCGCGCCGAACGAGTGCGCCACCACGACGTCGTGCGTTGCCGACACCGCGTCGACCACGATCCGGCCGGGGTCGGGCTCGTGGCTCCACGCCGGGTCGGCCATCCCGTGCCACGGCAGTTCCGGCTTGACGGCGGTGACCGGCAGGTCGAGCGCGTCCCACACCGCCGCCTTGCCCGCCAGACCGTGCAGGAACAGGACCTCCGCCATCACACCGCGTCCCGGTACCGGCCCAGGATCAGCACCGAGTTGTTGCCCGCGAACGCCAGCGCGTTGTTCTGCACCACGTCCAGCGCGGCCGGCCGCGCCTGGTTCGGCACGCAGTCCAGCCCCACCTCGGGGTCGGTCTCGCGGTGGTTGATGGTGGGCGGGATGAAGCCCTCGGTGATCGCCAGCGCGCAGGCCGCCGACGCCAGCGCCGACGCCGCGCCCATCGAGTGGCCGAGCATCGACTTGATCGACACGGTGGGCGGCGGCTCGTCGAACACCTGCCGGATCGCGCCGGACTCGGTGACGTCGTTGGCTTTGGTGCCGGTGCCGTGCGCGGAGATGAAGTCGACGTCCTCCGGCTTGACGCCCGCGTTGCGGTGCGCGAGCTCGATGCACCGGGCCAGGCTGTCCCGGTCCGGCGCGACGGGGTGGTTGGCGTCGCAGTTGAGGCCGTAGCCGAGCACCTCGGCGTAGATCCGGGCGCCGCGGGCCAGCGCGGACTCCAGCGACTCCAGCACGAGGATGCCGCCGCCCTCGCCGGTGAGGATGCCCTTGCGGTCCTTGTCGAACGGCGCGCACACCTCCGGCGCGATCGTGCCGAGCCGGTAGAAGCCGGTGAACGTCTTGCGGCACACCGCGTCCGCGCCGCCGACCAGCGCGACGTCCACCGCGCCCTCGCGGATGGCGTCGAAGCCGTTGCCGATGGCGTAGTTGCCCGCCGCGCACGCGGTCGGGATGGTCACCGCCTCCACGTCGGTCAACGCCAGCTCGCGCACGATGCTGGACGACAGGCGACCGGCCGTGGAGCGGCGCGCGACTACCGGGTTCCAGGACTCGGGGCCGTGCTCGAGCTGCTGCGCCACGAGGTTGTCCAGGTCGCGGGACTCGGCGTCGGTCGTGCCGACGGACACCAGGGCCCGCTTGCCGCGCAGCTCCTCGACCGTGAGGCCCGCGTCGCCGACGGCCATCCGCGCCGCGGCGGCGGAGAACTGCCCGGCCCGGCCGAGCTCGTCGGGGTCCACCCGCTCCAGCCACTCGGCCGGGTCGAAGTCGGTGACCTCGGCGCCGTTGGCGTGGCTGAAACCGGTGGTGTCGAACGAGGTGATGGGCGTGATCCCGCTGCGACCCTCGCGCAGGCCGGCCAGGAACTCGGTGACGCCGATGCCGATGCTGGTGACCACGCCGAGACCCGTGATCACCACCCGGCGCGGCTGCCGCCCTCCGTCGTGCATCGTGCCCTCCAAGTCCGGTGCCGGACCGCTCGACGGGTGAGGTGGCTACTTGGCGGCTCGCGCGTCGGCGACGACCGCGATGACCCCGTCGAGGTTGACCATCCGGGTCAGCTCGGCCTGGTCGATCTCCACGCCGAACGTGCGCTCCAACGCGGACAGGATCTCGATGGCGCCGAGCGAGTCGGCGTCGTGGTCTTCCTTGAAGAGGCTCGTGTCGGTCATGTCCTCGGCGTCGATCTCGAGGATCTCCGACACGATCTCCTTGATCTTCGCCTTGCCGTCCGCGTCGATCCGCACCGAACTGGTCACTGGGCACCTCCGGGAACACGGGTTTCTGCCTACCGGTTCCCACCATGGTTTTCGGGGCTATATCCGACCTATGCGGCGGGCTATACGGCTCCCGCCCGCGCTACACCGCCACCCGGCGCGGCGACGCCAGCACGGGGTCCGCGGTGAGGATCGCCAGGTGCACCTCGCGCAGCAGCGAGCCGGGGTCGATGCCCAGCTCGTCGGCGAGCATGCGGCGGCCCTCCTCGTACAGCACGAGCGCGTCGGCCTGCCGGTCGCAGCGGTAGAACGTGGTCATGAGCTGGGCGCGGAACCGCTCCTGCAACGGGTGCTGGTGCACGAGCCTGGTCAGCTCGGGCAGCAGCTGGGCGTGCCGGCCCAGCGCGAGGTCGGCCTCGATGCGGCTCGCCAGCGCGGCGATCCGCGCCTCCTCCAGCCGCGGCGCCTCGGCGTCCGCCAGGTGCTCCGACACCCCTGTCAACGCGGGACCGCGCCACAGCCGCAGCGCGGCGCGCAGCAGCCGGGCCGCCTCCTCGTAGTGGCCCGCGGCGAGCGCGGACTGGCCCCGCGCCGCCTGCTCCTCGAAGTCCCTCAGGTCGAACGCGCACTCGGTGAGCCGCACTTCGTAGCCGCGGGAACGGCGGGTGATGCCGACCTCCCGCCGCAGCGTCTTGCGCAATCGCGAGACGTAGGTGTAGATCTGCGCGTTGAACGTGGCGGGCGGGTGGTCGCCCCACAGGAAATCGCTCATCTGGGTGTCGGAGACAGCGCCGTTGTCGGCGAGCAGCAACGCCGTGAGGACGGTGCGCGGTTTCGAACCGTCCAGCGGCACCTCCTGCCCGTCGTGGTGCACCTCGACCGGCCCCAAGACCCGGAACTCCAGCACTTCGCCTCCTACAGCAGTACCTGGTCGTGGACGAGGATCGCCTGGTAGAGCCGTCGCATCGCGCGGCCGGGCTCCAACCCGAGCTCGCTCGCCAGACGCCTGCGCGTGTGGTGGAAGACGTCCAGCGCCTCCGTCTGCCTGCCGTTGCGGTACAGCGCGACCATCAGCTGCTCGCTGAACCGCTCCCGCTCCGGGTACTCGGCGGCGAGCTGCTTGAGCTCGGACACGACGCCGCGGTCCTCGCCGTTGGCGAGCTTGGCGGCGATGAGGTCCTCGCGGGCGCTGAGCCTGCGCTCGTCGAGCCGGGCGGCCTCGATGCGGAACCGCAGGCCGTCGCTCACGTCGAACAGCGCCGGTCCGTGCCACAGCCGCAGCGCGCGTTCCAGCAGGTCGATCGCCTCGTCGGGCCGTTCGGGCACGAGGGCCGAACCGCGGTCGGCCAGGTCGCGGAACAGGTGCGCGTCGACCGACGCGCCCGGCAGGTCGAGCACGTAGCCGCTGCTCACCGTGCGGACCAGGCAGTCGCCCGGCACGTCGGCGAACTGCTCCAGCAGTTTGCGCAGCCGCACCACATTCGCCTGGAGCGCGTTGCGGGCGTTTCCCATCTGTTTACCGGCCCACAATTCCTCGACCAGCTGGTCGAACGGAACGGGGGCGCCCGGTGAAAGCGCCAGCAACGCGAGCAGGGTGCGCACCTGACGAGCGGCCACACCCATCCGACGATCCTCACGTGCGAGGGCGACAGCACCGAGAATCTGCACCCGCATGGTCACGACCCCCAGTCTCTAGACGGCGCAGAGCGCGCGGTTGCCGGCCACTCAACCTCGAAAATCGGCCGACTAAAGCTTTTGACATGTTGCCGAGCCCGTCACGATGGGGGAAATATCATTTGAACCACTCCGACCGTGCCGTGGCGGTATGCCGCCGATCGGTCCAGCGCCGGACTCCGGCTGCTGCCGCCGGGCCCGCCGAACTTGGGCCCGACGGCGGTCACGGTCACCGCGCGTCACGACCGCCTAGCCGCTTCGGGTGATCGGCGATTCGGCGCGTCCCGTCCGCGTGCCGTCGGCCGGCGTGCGCCCGCTCGTAGGCCTCCAGCACGATCTCCGGGAGCCTGCCGCGGTCGGAGATCCGGTAGCCGTGCTCGCGCGCCCACTGCCGCACGGCCTGCGCCAGGTGGGCATCGACGCTGCGTACCGGCGCCGGCGCGGCGCCGGGCACCCGCCGCGCGGCACGCACGAACCGGTCGAGGACGGCACGCAGCCTGGCCGCGTTCGCGGCGCCGAGGCGGATCTCGAACCACACGCCGTCGAGGCCGAACGAGACCGGCCGGACGTCGTGCCCGGTGTGCCCGTCCAAGTCGTCCACCGCCACGCGCACCACTTCCCATGGGTCGGAACTCACGCTCGGTATCGATCTCGCGGCACGCTACCGGTGAGTTGACCATGAAGGGGAAGCCCATCGTCGAGTATAGGAGAGGTATAGCGGACGGCCTCAGTGTTGCCTCCGGGTGAATCCCCGGTTCCGACCGCGACGATCGGCCGCACCGGCGTTACCCCGAGCGGTGGCCGCACGTCATCCGACCCCGCTTCCCGAAAACCCTTTCACGTCCGCGCGCGACGCGATTCCGGCATTCCCACCCCTTCGGCCGGCGCTCGACAACCTGCCGTCAACCGTCAATTGCGGGAAATCTTCGGAGTCGTCTGCCGATACGGGCGTGTGGTGCGTTCGACCCTTGACGGCGCGACTTCCGCGCCGACTCCACCACCATCGGGCCACGTGCCGAGCACGCGCCCGGGAACCGACCCGGACGAGCGCGACACGATTCGCGGTGACTGCGGAATCCCGGACCGACCGCGTCGCGCGACCCCCCTCACCGAGCGGTTCAGGGGCGATCAGCGAGACTTGAGGGCATGAACGACGAGCCCGACGACCGGACCAGCTTCGCCGACCTCGGGTTGCGCCCCGAACTGCTCCGGGCGCTGTCCGGCCTCGGCTACGAGGAGCCCACCCCCATCCAACGTGAGGCCATCCCGCCGTTGACCGCCGGGCGCGACCTGCTCGGACAGGCCGCCACCGGCACCGGCAAGACGGCCGCGTTCGCGTTGCCCGTGCTGGAGCGCATGGCGGGCGGCGAGCGCGACCGACGGGCGCCGTTCGCGCTCGTGCTGGTGCCGACGCGGGAACTGGCGGTGCAGGTCTCCGAAGCGGTGCACCGGTACGGCCGGGAGCTGGGCGCGCGGGTGCTGCCCATCTACGGCGGCCAGCCCATCGGGCGGCAGCTGCGGGTGCTGGAGCAGGGCGTCGACGTCGTCGTGGCCACGCCGGGCCGCGCGGTGGACCACCTCAACCGGGGCACGCTGAAGCTGGAGCACCTGGAAGTCGTCGTGCTCGACGAGGCCGACGAGATGCTCGACATGGGCTTCGCCGAGGACCTGGACACGATCCTGACCGAGACGCCGTCGGAACGGCAGACCGTGCTGTTCTCCGCGACCATGCCCGGCCGCATCGACCGCCTGGCCCGCACGCACCTGTCCGACCCGGTGCGCATCACCATCGGCCGCGAGCAGGCGGAGCCCGGCGAGGCGCCGAAGGTGCGCCAGAGCGCGTACGTCGTGCCGCGCGCGCACAAGCCCGCCGCGCTGGGTCGGGTGCTGGACGTCGAGGCGCCGACCGCGGCGATCGTGTTCTGCCGCACGCGCGACGAGGTCGACCAGCTCACCGAGACGCTCAACGGGCGCGGCTACCGGGCGGAGTCGTTGCACGGCGGCATCAGCCAGGAGCAGCGCGACCGCGTGATGACGCGGCTGCGCAACGGCACGGCCGACCTGCTGGTGGCCACCGACGTGGCGGCGCGCGGGCTGGACATCGAGCAGCTGACGCACGTCGTGAACTACAACGTGCCGTCCGCGCCGGAGTCCTACGTGCACCGCATCGGCCGGATCGGCCGGGCCGGCCGCGAGGGCGTGGCGATCACCCTGGCCGAGCCGCGCGAGCACGGCATGCTCAAGACCATCGAGCGCGTCACCAAGCAGCGCATCCACATGGAGAAGGTCCCGACGATCGCGGACCTGCGGGCGCGCAGGCTGGAGCTGACCCGCGCCGCGCTGCACGAGAGCCTGCTGGAGGACGACCTGGACAGCTTCCGGGTCGTGGTGGAGACGCTGACCGACCAGTTCGACGTCATGGAGGTGGCGCTGGCGGCGGTCAAGCTCGCGCACGAGGCCACCGGCGCGGCGGCGGACGAGGAGGAGATCCCGGAGTACGTGCCGAGGTCCGGGCCGTCCGGTGACCGCCGGGGGCGCGAGGGCGGTGGCGAACGCCGTGAGCCGCGCCGGCCACGCCGCCCGTCCGCGGGCATGACCAGGCTGTTCGTCGGCGCGGGCCGCAGCTCGGGCATCCGGCCGCAGGACCTGGTGGGCGCGATCGCGGGTGAGGCGCGCCTCAACGGCCGCGACATCGGCGCGATCGAGATCGCCGACCGGTTCTCGCTGGTGGAGGTGCCGGACTCGGCCGCGCAGCAGGTCATCGCCTCGTTGCGGGGGGCGACCATCAAGGGCCGCAAGGTCACCGTGCGGCGGGAGCGCGACGACCCGCGCTGACCCACCGCCCAGGACGATCCGGCAGTGATTTGTCAGTTCGTCCTACGAACTAGTATGGTTCGTAGGACGAACTACTGATCGCTGGGGAGTGTGCCGAGATGGGTCGTGTCGTCGTGGTCGTCGGCGGCGGGTACGGGGGCGCCGCGGTCGCCAAGGCGTTGGACGAGGACGCCGACGTGGTCCTGGTGGAGCCGAAGGACGCGTTCGTCCACGCCGCCGGTTCGCTGCGGGCGCTGGTGGAGCCGGACTGGGCGCACAACATCTTCTTCCCGTACGACCGCCTGCTCGCGCGGGGCCGGGTCGTCCGCGACCGGGCCGCGTCGGTCGACCCGGTCGGCGTCACGTTGGCGTCCGGCGAGCGGATCGCCGCCGACTACGTCGTGCTGGCCACCGGTTCCGGCTACCCGTACCCGGCGAAGACGGACACCGATTCGTCCACCGAGGCGTTGGACCGGCTGCGGGCCACCCACAAGGAGCTCGCCGACGCGCCGCGCGTGCTGATCGTCGGCGCGGGTCCGGTCGGCCTGGAGCTGTCCGGCGAGATCAAGGCGGTGTGGCCGGACAAGCGGGTGACCGTCCTCGACCCGGCCGAGCGGCTGGTGCCCGGGTTCGAGCCCGAGCTGCGCGAGGAGCTGCACCGGCAGCTCGACGCGATCGGCGTGGAGCTGCGACTGGGCACGGCGCTGACCGCGGCGCCGCCGACGGAACCGGCGCGGGCCGGGACGTTCACCGTCGGCACGACCGACGGCGAGATCACCGCCGACATCTGGTTCCGCTGCCACGGCGTGCGGGTCAACGGCGGTTTCCTGGACGACGCGCTCACGCCGCAGGGCCGGGTCAGGGTGACCGAGAGCCTGAACGTCGAGGGCCACGAGCGGGTCTACGCGGTGGGCGACATCACCGACCTGGCCGAGGCGAAGATGGCCGGGTACGCGATGCAGCACGCCGAGGTGGTGGCGAAGAACATCGCCGCCCAGGTGCGCGGCGAGCAGCCCGCGGCCACCTACCGCCCGTCCCCCGTGCCGTCGATCCTGCTGCCGCTGGGCCCCGAGGGCGGTGTGGGCCAGTTCCCGACCCCGGACGGCACGACGCTCCTGCCGCCGGAGGCGGTCTCCCAGTACAAGGGGGCCGACCTGTTCACCGGGAAGTTCGTGGAGCTGTTCGGTGTGGACCGTCAGCCCTGATCCTCGTTCAACACCATGAACACCGGCGGCACCTCGTTGTCCCGCACCAGGTGGGAGAGCAGGTCCGCGAGGGTCTCGCGCTCGGCGTCGGCCAGGCCCGAGGGCAGCCGCTCGATCCGGCGGCACGTCTCGGCGTAGAACTCGTCGGCGAGCCGGCTGCCCTCGGGCGTCAGCTCGACCCGGACCGCGCGGTTGTCCCGCGCGTCGGTCTCGCGGCGGACCAGGCCGCGCCGCGCGGTCCGGTCGACCAGACCGCTCAGGCTCGACTTCGCGAGGCCCAGCACCTCGCCCAGCTCGCCCATGCCGTAGGACCGGGGCATCAGCACGCAGAGCAGCTGCCCCTGCTGCTGGGTCAGGCCGTACTCCCGGGCCGAGTCGGCGTACACCGCGTCCACCAGGAAGGTGGCGCGCACCAGCGCGGTGACGATGCCCATCTGCTCACCATCGGCCTTGGCCATGGGGCCACGATACTCGTTCGTACCGCGAACCAACTACCGGGAAGGACATCACCTCGATGCCGACACGCGAGCCGTTGTTCGGACTCGGGATCAGCACCGCCGTCGACCGGGCCGCGGAGAGCCTCCGGCACGCGGTCGAGGCCGACCGCGCGGGCCTGGACCTGGTCACCGCGTCCGACCACCCGTACTTCGGCGACCGGCTGGACGCCTACGCCCTCATGGGCGTGGTGCTCGGCCGGACCGCGGGCATCACCGGGTTGGTGAGCGTGACCAACCTGCCGACCCGACCGGCGCCGATGCTCGCCCGCGCGGTGACGTCGCTGTCCGCGTTGTCGGGTGGCCGCATCGTGCTCGGCATGGGCGCGGGAGGGCTGTGGGACGACATCGCCAGGATGGGTGTCGGGCGGCTGACGCCCGGCGCGGCCATCCGCGCCTTCGAGGAGGCGATCACGCTGGTCCGGGCGTTGTCCGGCGGTGGCGAGCCGGTGACGTTCGACGGCGAGTTCTACCAGGTCACCGCGCTGCGACCGGCGCCGGCGCCCGCCGCGCCGGTGTGGACGGGCTCGGTCGGGCCGAAGTCGTTGGCGGTCACCGGCAAGCTCGCCGACGGTTGGCTCCCGGGGCACGCGGCGGACTGGCTCAGCGAGCGGTACCGGACGTCCCGGCCGGTGATCGACGAGGCGGCGAGGGCCGCGGGCCGGGATCCGCGCGACGTCGCCACGGTCTACAACCTGCCGGGCGCGATCACGTCGACGCCGCTCGCCACGACCCGTGACGCGGACGGCCGGTGGGTCGGCGGCTCGGTCGGGCAGTGGGTCGAGGAGCTGACCGGCGCGGTGGTGGAGCACGACGCGGCCGGGTTCGTGTACTTCCCGGTCCGCGAACCGCTGACCGACGTGGCGCTCGGGGCGTGGGCCAACGAGATCGCGCCCGCCGTGCGCGAGGCCGTCAGGTGACCGGCTGCACCGGGTGGTCGACGGGCGCGCCGAGGTCCACGCCCCGCCACGGTTCGCGCCGGGCCTCGACGTCGTCGCCCCAGTGCCGCACGCCGGTCCAGCCGGGGTCGCCGGTGGTGCAGAAGTCGACCCACGCCCGGAGCATCCGCCGGGACAGCGCGCGCTCGTCGTCACCCGCGCGGCCACCGATGAGGAAATCGGCCCCGCCGAGGTTGCCGAACGAGAACGGCACGTCCGCGGTGTGCCAGGCGGGTGGCCGGGTCAACCGCGCGAGGAACGCCCGGCTGTGCGCCTCGGCCAGCCTGGTGGTGGGTTCGGCGAACACGAAATCGCCGGCGAGCCGCACGTGCGCGTCCTCGTAGTGCTCGTACGCGGCCACCACGTGGTCGGGGATGCCCCAGGCGCGGCCGAACGCCCGCAGGTCCGCCGGCGGCCGGAACGTGCCCACCGCGTCGAACAGCGCGTACTCGACGTCCGTGTGGCACAGCAGGGCGTCGGTCGCCTCGGGCAGCGCGGGCAGCGCGTCGGCGACGGGTCCGAACAGGACCGGGTCGTAGCTCAACGGCCCGGTGCGCTGCGCGGCGGCCAGGGCGTCGGCCGACGCGACCGTCGACTCCGGAGTGCCGGTGTCGATCCACTGCGCGACCCGTCGCGCGAACCCCGGTGTGTAGACCCGGTTCGGCACGCTGTGCGCGATGACCCGCCGCACCGGCTCCCACGCCGCCAGGAACAACGCCGACCCGGCGCCCGCGGACTGCCCGCCGACGGTGATGTCGCCCGGGTCGCCGCCGAACACCGCGATGTGGTCGCGCACCCACCGCAACGCGGCCCGCTGGTCGAGCAGCCCCCGGTTGTCCGGCTGCCCGGCCACGTGCCCGAACCCCTCGAACCCGAGCCGGTAGTTGCACGTCACCACGACCAGCCCGGCGCGGGCCAGCGCGGCGCCGTCGTAGTCGGGCTGGGCCGACGAGCCGAACGTGTAGGCCCCGCCGTGCACGTAGAACAGCACCGGCCACGGCCCGTCCGGTGTGGACGGCGCCCAGACGTTCAGGGTCAACACGTCCTCGTCACCCGGCCGCCACACCGGCGCGCCGGGCAACCGCGCGGACTGCGGCGCGATCGGCCCGAACTCCAGGCAGTCGCCCGCGAAGTCGGCGGGCACGGGCGCGGCGAACCGACGTGCCCCGAACGGCGGCTCGGCGTACCGGATGCCGAGGAACGCGTCCACTCCGGCGTCGACCGCCCGCCCTTGAAACCGCCCACGTCGTGTCATCGGCGCAAACCTTGCCCCGACGGCTCCCGTAGATCAATCCGAGGGCCTGCCACGCCACCGGCCCGGCACCGAGAGCGGCGCCCTCGGCCACCCCGGCGACCGGGCCGGCGTCGCCCGCAACCGCACCCGGATCACGTCTGTGGTCCCTGCGCTGCCTTTCCACTACCGTTCACGGATGGGTGATCCGCTGAACGCTCGAGAGGACGCCGCCGAGGCGTTGGGGATGGTGGCGCGGGCCGCCGGGACCTACCTCGACGCGCTGCCGCACCTGCCGGTGCGCGACGCCACGCACGCCCACCTGATCAAGGACCTCGACGGGCCGTTGCCGGAAGCCGGTGACGGCACCATCGCCGCGATCGCGGACCTGCTGCGGATCGGCACGCGGGCCGCCACGCACTCGTCCGGGCCCCGGTTCTTCCACCTCGTGGTCGGTGGCGCGACGCCCGCGGCGCAGGCGGCGGACTGGGTGACGTCGCTGCTGGACCAGGCCGGCGGGCTGTGGGTGGCCTCGCCGCTGGCCGCGCACGCCGAGACGGTGGTGCTGCGGTGGTTGAAGGAGCTGTTCGGGCTGCCCCCGTCGCACGGCGGCGTGCTCACGCCCAGCGCGACGTTCGCGAACCTGACCGGGTTGGCGTGCGCGCGGCACTGGTGGGCGCGGCGGCACGGGGTGGACGTCGCCGCGGACGGACTGGTCGGGCTGCCGCGGATGCCGGTGTTCTCCAGCGGGTACGTGCACCCGAGCAGCCGGAAGGCGCTGCAGCTGCTGGGGTTGGGCCGGGACGTGGTGCGGCAGCTGACCCGTGACGACGCGGGCCGGCTCGACGTGGCGGCGCTGGACCGCGAGCTGGCGTCGTCACCACCGGCGGTGCTGATCGGCAACGCGGGCGAGGTCAACGGCGGCGACTTCGACCCGTTGGACGAGATGGCCGACCTGGCCGAGCGGCACGGGGCGTGGCTGCACGTGGACGGGGCGTTCGGGCTGTTCGCCGCCGTGTCGCCGCGCACGGCGGGGCTGGTGCGCGGCGTGGAGCGGGCCGACTCGGTGGCGGCGGACGGCCACAAGTGGCTCAACGTGCCGTACGAGAGCGGTGTCGCGTTCGTGCGGGACCGGTCGTTGTTGGGGCGCGCGTTCGGCGGCTGGAACGCGCCGTACCTGCCGGAGCCGGACGACGAGTTCGTCAACTACAACAACCTGGGCCCGGAATCCTCCCGCCGCGCCCGCGCGTTCCCGATCTGGGCGACCCTGCGCGCCTACGGCCGCGACGGCCACCGGGCGATGGTCGAACGGCACCAGGACCTGGCGCTGCGCCTCGGCCGCCGCATCGAGGAAGCCCCGGACCTCGAGCTGCTGGCCCCGATCACCGTGTTCGTCGTCTGCTTCCGCTACCGCCCGCCGGGTGTGGCCGAAGAGGACCTCGACGCCCTCAACCGCAGGCTGGGCGAGGAACTGCTCGAGGACGGCCGGGTGTACGCGGGCACCACCGTGTACCGGGGCAGGGTCGCGCTGCGGCCGGCGATCGTGAACTGGCGCACCACCGACGAGGACGTCGACCTGCTGGCCTCCGTGGTCCGCGAGATCGGCGCCCGCCTGCACCGGGCGAGCTGAAGCCGCAGTCCACCGGCCGCGCCACGCGGACCGACGCGAGTCCGGCCCGACTCGGGACCGATGTAGATCTCGCTGCCGTCCGAACGCCAAGCTCTGGCCGTCGGCTCGAACGCCACCACGATCCGCCGGCGCCGGCGCAGATCGGACTCCTGGAGAACCCCTTCCCCTCATCGGATCGTGCGGCTCCTGCCTGCGGAGAACGCGCGCGGCAGCGCATCGGGCTCGCTACCGGTCCTCACGCGTCCCGCCGGCAGGCACGTCCGAGGCGAGCCCCCACGTCACCGCCGATGCCTCGACGCCGAGCCGCGCCGTACCATCCGGGGCGTGCGGAACTCGATCACCGAGGTGGCCGGCGTGCTGGTCGGGCACGCCACGCGGATCGGTGACGGCGCGTTGACCGGCGCCACGGCCGTGCTGTTCCCACCCGGCACGCTGTCCACTGCGGACGTCCGAGGGGGAGCGCCGGCGACCCGGGACACCGCCGCGCTCGACCCCCGTCACGGCGGCCGGGAGGTGCCTGGCGTCGTGTTGACCGGCGGGAGCGCGTACGGGCTCGCGGCGGCCGACGGCGCGGCGCGCGAGCTGGGGTCGTTCGTGCCCGCCGCCGCGCTGTTCGACCTGGGCCGCGGCGGCGACTTCCACGCCCGTCCGGGGCCGGAGGACGGCGCGGAGGCCGTGCGCGCCGCGGGCGTGGAGTTCGCCCAGGGCAACGTCGGCGCGGGCACGGGCGCGCTCAACGCCACGATGAGAGGCGGCCTCGGCACGGCGAGCGCCGCGCTGCCCGGCGGCGTGGTGGTGGGCGCGGTAGCCGTCCTCAACGCGGTCGGCCCGTCGGTCGACCCCGACACCGGCCTGCCGTTCGCCGCGCACCTCGGCCTGCCCGGCGAGTTCCCCGCCTACCAGGGCGACGACCTCGACGCGGCCCGGATCACCGGGCACGCCCAGCCGTTCAACACCGTCATCGGCGTGATCGCCACGAACGCCCGCCTGCCGCGGCTGTTCGCCCTGGCGAACGCCGCGCAGGACGGGCTCGCCACCGCCGTCCGCCCGGCGCACGGCCTCACCGACGGCGACACGGTCTTCGCCGCCACGACCGGGACCCACGACGCGGCCGACCCCGACGAGGTGCTCGCCGCCGCACGGCGGGTGTTCGCCCGCGCGCTGGTCCACGGCCTGCTCCGAGCCGAGTCCGCCACCACGTCCTGGGGCCACCTCGCGGCCTACCGCGAGCTGTACCCGCGCACCGCAGCCGCCTACCGGGGGAACTGACCATGCACGCGATGCACTACGAGATCACCCTGCCCGCCGACTACGACATGGACGTCATCCGCACCCGCGTCGCCACCAAGGGCTCGGCGCTGGACGCCTTCCCCGGCCTGGGGCTCAAGGCCTACTGCGTGAGGGAACGCGGGGTCGACGGCTCGCCGGTCAACCAGTACGCGCCGTTCTACCTGTGGCGCACCGCCGAGGGCATGAACAGCTTCCTGTGGGGACCGGGTTTCGGGGGCCTGAGCGCCGACTTCGGCCGCCCGGTCGTGCAGCACTGGGCGGGCCTCGCCTTCGAACGCGGCGCCGCCGAGACCCCGGCAGCGGCCACCAAGCGCACGTGGCGGCTGCCCGCCGACGCCGACGCGGCCGAGGCCGTCGACCGGGCGCTCGCCCGGCTCGACGAGCTCAAGGACCACCCCGACCTGCACAGCACCGCGTTGGCGATCGACACCCGGAACTGGGAGCTGGTGCACTTCAGCCTCTGGCGCGCGGCCCCCGAGACCGACGGCGAGGTGCGCTTCCGGGTGCTGCACCTGTCGCGGCCCGAGCTGGACGACCTCAGCGCGGGCCGCCACTGGTAGGCCGCGACCGGCCGGCACCCGGGTCGCGGGCGCGGTCGCCGTAGGGCACGGCCACGTAGCCGACGAGGTCGAGCACACCGCCGCTGGTGCGGTCCAGCTCGCGGGCGAAGGCGAGGATGTCGGGGTCGGCGCGGTCCATCAGCCACGCCAGCAGCACGACCACGACGTCCGCGAGCAGACCGACCTGGAACGGCATGTCCTCCCGCCGGCCCGCGGTCACCGCGCTGGCGAAGTCGGTCATGCCGCGTTCGGTCAGCTCCAGCGGACCGGTCTCGATCGCCCGCTTCATCGAGTCGACCACCAGCGGCACGACCGACGCCCACACCTCGCGCGGCGCGACCTCGCAGATCAGGCCGCCGCTCAGGGCCGCGGTCCACAGCGCCTCCGGGTCGCCCGCCCGGACCGCGCCGACGGCCAGGTGCGGCAGCAGTTCCGCGCCGCGCTCCCACGCGCCGGTCGCGACGAGCTTCTCCACCGCGTGCCGGTAGTGCTCCAACGCCTTGGCGTGCTCGCCGCGCGCGCTCAGCACGCCGCCCAGGTCGTCGTGGAACGACGCGACCTCGGCCGCCGCGCCCACCTGCTCGGCCCGGGCCAGGCCGACGGCGGCGTAGTGCTGCGCGGTCTCCAGGTCGCCCCGGTCGCGGTGGCACGCGCCGAGCCGGCGCAACGCGGCCAGCTCCTGCCGGTCGTCACCGAGGTCCCGGAACAGCTCCACGGCGCGCGACCCGGCCTCGATCGCCTCGGCGAGGTCGCCCCGGTCACGGCGGCGGTCGCACTCGGCGAGCGTGAACTCGGCCTGCCGGACCCGGTCGCCCAGCTCCACGGCCAGGTCGTGGCCCTCCACGGCGTACCGCAGTGCCGTCTCGGGATCGGCGTCGCCGAGGCCGTCGAGCACGGTGATCGACTCCAGCTGGCCGGGTCTGTCCTCCCGCGCGCGGTGCTCCTCGTACGCCAGCCGCGCCGCCTGTCCGGCCTCGTCGGTTCTGCCTTCGCGCATCAGCAGCCTCGCCATTCGCAGCAGGACGTCCGCTCGGTCGCGGCACGCGTCGCCCAAGCCCACACACCGTTCGAAGTCCGCGAGCGCGGCCCCGTATTCCCCGCGCCGCTCGAACCGGGCGCCGGTGAGCTCGAACCTGGTCGCCCAGAGGGCTTCGAGCTCGTCCTCGGGCAGGTCGAGCCCGGTCAGCAGCGCGTCGACCCGGTCGACGAGGACGGCGGCACGCTCGTCGTCGTCCTCCAGCCCCAGCTCGGCCAGCAGCACGTCGGCGTAGGCCGGGGTGTCGGTCGCGTCGCCCGCGTCGGCGATCTCGCGCAGCGCCGAGAGCTCCCGGCGCAGCACGGGTGACAGCGGGCCCACGCGGTCGCGCGCGGCGGCGGCCAGCAGCTCGCACCCCGTCACCGCGGCCTCGGTGTCGGTGGTGGACCGGTCGCGCCACTCGTCCAGCCGGCCGTTGACCGTGCCGACGTACAGGTAGGACCGCTCGATGCCGCCCGGCGTGCCGGTGTTGACGATGGCCCGCGCGGCGGGCGTCTCCTCGGCGGTGAGCCGCCGCACGACGGTGCGGGCGAACCCGGCGGCGAGGTTCGGCGGGATGGTCCACAGGGTCCCGATGTAGCCGCGGGCGCCGGCGCGGACGAACTCCCGGCCCAGCCGCGTCCACGACCGGCACGAGTTGTTGAACACGATCGGCCGGTGCCGCAGCGTCACGGGGATGTCGTCGTCCGGCAGGACGTGCCCGCCCAGCGCGATCGCGTCGTCGGCGTCGTGGCAGTTGAAGAACACCAGCTCGACCGGCAGGTCCACGACCAGGTCCCGCAGCACGTCCGGCGAGGCGTCCTGCTCGGACAGCACGATCGGGTGCGTGTGGTGGCCCGACGGCGCGGTCGTGCCCGGCTGTTCCCGAAACGCCCCGGAGTCGACCACCACGCTGAACGCGCCGGGCTCGCGCGCCACGCCCGCGCGGTGCAGCTCGGTGAGCACGACCAGCGCCGGGTCGGCCACCACGTGCCCGATCGGCTTGCGCGCCCAGTTCACGTCCTCGGTGTGCACGAACGAGTAGGGCAGCCCGGCGGTGAACGCGGTCAGCGCCCGGTCGCCCACCTCCGCGACCGCCTCGGCGGGCACCTGCGCGGTGACCGCGGCCTCGACCGCCGCGTACGGGTCGTGCCCGCCGCTGGACAGGTAGCGCCACAGCGCCTCGACGAACCCGATGCCCTTGACCGCGTCGCCGATCGCGCCCGCCGCCGCGGTGACCCGCTCCTGCTCTTCCGCCACCACCGCGCCCACCACGGCGAGGTCCGGCTCGGGGGCGATCACCAGCCGGGCGCTGCGGTGGTGCGCGTAGACGGCGGCCATCAGGACGTCGGCCTCGCCGGCGCGGTCGACCAGCACGGCCTCCTCGGCGTCGTCCGGGTTGTGCTCGGCGAACGGCACGGGCGGCGCGTCCTCGTCCACGCGCAGCGCCGAGCCCGTGCGCAGGGCGGTGAACAGGGCGGCGACGAAATCGGCGTCCGGGGCCACGTCGAGCGTGCGTTCGGGCTCGCCGCCGCGCAGCAGCTCCCAGGCCTTGGCGGTCAGCCCGACGGGGTCCTCGCACGGCAGGTGCAGGCGTTCGGGCAGCTCGCCGAACAGCTCCTCGTCCGGTTCGGCGAGGAACACCGCGCGGCGCACGCCCGTGGCGTCGAGCAGGTGGGCCACCAGCCGGTCGTGCCGGTGCGACGAGGGGTCCCCGGGTCTCAGCGCGACGACGGGCGTGACGCGGTCCGCGGGCAGGCACGACACCACGACCGCGGCCTCGCGCAGCTGGTCCGGGCGGCACACCACGACCGTGTCACCGACCTCGAACACCGGCTCGCTGATCACCGTGACGTCCAGGTCGGACTCGCCGGCGGGCAGCCGCACGCACACGCCGCCGTCGACGACCTCGCACGGCTGCGAGCCGGACACCAGCAGCGTCACGGAGTCCGGCAGGGCGAACGACACCCCGTCGGCGGTCTCGGTGGCGGGCGCGTCCACCGCGAGCCGCCACCGCGCGGGCGCGGGCAGGTCGAACCGCTGCCGCAGCACCGCGCCCACGTGCCCGTCCCGGGTCTGTTCGACCAGCAGGTCGCGCGCGCCCGCCTCGGCGGTCAGCTCCTCACCGACGTCGACGGGCGGTTTGCGGTGCGCGTCGAGCAGGACGGCACGCAGCAGCCCCGCTTCGAAGCGGAAGCGGATGCCGTGCGGGGCACCGAGGTCCACTGGCTCACGACCCTTGCAAGCGAGGAGGTCCACCGTGTCGGAGGTGGCGGGCAGGAAACTACGCCACCGAAGGCCCGACCTGTAGCAGATCCGCCGGGTAGTCGCGGTCGTTACACCCCGGGGCGTTCGGACCGTGCCGCCGGCGTCCACCGGGCGCGGCGACGCCTGCCCGCCGCCTGCACCTGGTCGCGGCCGAGCCGCTTCGCCTCGTACAGCGCCGAATCCGCCGCCGCGAGCAGCCCCGACACGGTGTCCTCGTCGACCTCCGGCCACACCGCGATGCCGATGCTGACCGTGAGGCCCGCCACCACGCCGCCGTCGCCGACGTCCACGAGGACCCGGTGGACCTCCGCGCGCACCCGCTCGGCGATCGCCGTCGCTTCCTCGTGGTCCACGCCGGGCAGCAGCACGGCGAACTCCTCGCCGCCGAAGCGGCCCACCGCGTCACCCCGCCGGACCGCGCTCTCCAGCGCCGCCGCGATGCGCCGCAGCACGAGGTCGCCGGTCTGGTGGCCGTGCGTGTCGTTGATGTCCTTGAAGTGGTCGACGTCGATCATGAACAGGCCGACCCGCGCGCCGGGCGGCTGCTGCCGGGTGCGCTGCAGCTCCAGCGTGGCCCGCAGGTGCCAGGCCTCGGCGTTGAGCAGGCCGGTCTTGGTGTCGGTGCGGGCGGCCAGCTCCAGCTGGTGGATGAGCACGGTGCGGTGCAGGGCGACGGCCGCGACGACCATCGGCAGCGCGAACCCGGGCCACCACGCCACGGCGAGGGCGACGAAGCCGCCCAGCGCGAGCTGCCCCGCTTCCAGCAGGTTGTCCGCGCCAGTGCCGAGGGCGTCCTTCACCGAGCGGGGCCGGACGGTCAGCAGGATCACCGCGGCCACCAGGGCGGTGTTGACCAGCCACTGCGCCGCGCCCGCGCCGACCAGGCCGACGAGGTCGAGCGCGCCGTCGGGCTGCCCGGCGCGCAGGTGCTCGCGCAGGCCGGTGACGCCCGCCACGGTGCTCGCGGCGAGCGTGGCCAGCACCATCATCGACGTGGTGAACACGGTGCGGTGCGGTGGGCGTGAGGCGTCCCAGCGACCGACGACCCACCAGCGGTGCGCGTACATCAGCACGACGAGCGCGACGGCGAGCGAGGGCGGCAGCACGAGGGCGCCGGCCAGGATCCAGATGCTGCACAGGTCGACGTGCGGCAGGTGGCTGTGGTCGCGGCGGATGCGCTCGATCCAGCGCGAGCAGTGCAGGTGCAGCGCGGCGCAGCCGGCCAGGACGGCGAACGCGGTCCACGAGTCGGCGGGCACCGGCCACTCGACCGTGGCGGCGAGCGCGAGAACGGCGAGCAGATCCACCGACAGCACGTACACCAGGGCCCGCCCGGGCAGGGACCATAGTGACCAGCGTCGATCGCCCGACGACGTCGAACCCGCTCTGCCCATGGTTCCTCACGACTGTCTGCCCCGGACCGTCATGGCGTCCGGACGGAGGGTCACAGTAATGGTGACCTGTGTCGATGTCAGCCGCTACCGGGGTGACCAGGACCACTGGAGGTGATCGCGGTGCGCGACAAGATCTGGTGACACCGCCGGTCGTAGGCGTGTCGAGACGGAGGCGAGGTGTGGTCGTGCGCGACAAGATCTGGTGATCCCCCTGGTGCCGCTGTTCCCGCTGCCCGCCACGTCGAGGGGAGGTGCGCCGCCATGCGCGACAAGATCTGGTGAAGACGGGTTCCCCCGAAGGTGAACGACACCTACCGAGGCCACGCGCGGGCCGCGGCGAGCGCTCCGGCTCCCGCGGCCGGCGCGCTCACCCGACGCGTGCCCGGACCAGCCACAGGCACGCCGTCGCGACGCCGAGGCCGCTGAGCACGAGCGTCGCCCGCGGGCCGACGGCGTCGCCGAGCAGGCCGCCCACCAGCGCGCCGGCGGGCGCGGTGCCCCAGACCGCCGTGCGGATGGTCGCGTTGACGCGCCCGTGCAGGGCGGCGGGCGTCGCCTCGTACCGCACCGGCACCTGGTGCACGTTGTAGACCTGCAGCGCGAACCACATCACCGCCACCGCGCCGATCACCAGCTGGTCCGCCGCGACCGACGCCTGCCCCGCGCCGGTGACCAGGATCGCGGCGACCATCGTCCGCCGCCGACCCCACCACCCGCCCAACCGGGCCGCGACGAGCGCGCCGAACAGCCCGCCGACGGCGCCCGCGGACAGCGTCAGCCCCGCCTGCGCCGCCGACAGGCCCAACGCCGACACCAGGTGCAGCAGCACCACGACGGTGAAGGCGTTGAACCAGAAGACCTGCGTCGCGGTGCACAGCGTGACCCGCCGCAGCCCCTGGTGGCCGAACACCGCCCGCACCCCGGCCCACATGCCCGCACCGGCCTGCGGCCGTTCGACCACCCGGACCCACACCAACGTCACCGCCGCGACCAGGAAGCTGACCGCGTCGGCCACCACCGCGCCCGCCGCCGTGACCGCCCCGACCAGCCACCCGCCCACCGCGGGCCCGGCCACCTGCGCCGTCGCCTGCCCCACCTCCACCACACCCTGGGCGCGCGTCAACTGCCCGGCGGGCACCACCATCGGCACCAACGCCAACCCGGCGATGTCACCGAACACGGCGAACGTCCCCGCCACCGCCGCCGCCACGGCCAACAACGCCACCGACAACACCCCGAGCCCCGCCGCCACCGGCACGACCGCCAGGCTCACCGCCTGCCCGACGGCGCACACCCCGGCCACCACCCGCCTCGGCAGCCGGTCGACCCACACCCCGGCCGGCAACCCGAACACGAGGTACGGCAACCTCCCGCACGCGGTCACCACCCCGATCGCCCAAGGCCCCGCGCCCAACGTCAGGGCCGCCACCAACGGCACCGCGACCACCGTCACCTGCGACCCGACGAGGGACACGGACTGCCCGGCCCACAACAGCAGGAACGACCGGTTGCGCCACAACACGGTCAGGCGACCGCCGCGGGCGCCACGCGGGACCACGCGGTGGTGGCGGTGAGGGCCAGGACGGTGCCCGCGATGCCCGCCACGGCGATCGCGGTGGTCGCCGAGCCCGTCGCGGACGCCAGCAGGCCGCCCGCCGCCACGCCGATGCCCTGCGCGGCGACCAGGCCGCTGCGGGCGAAGCCCAACGCCTGGCCGCGCTGCTCGTCCGGCACCAGGCGCACGAACGTCGCGCCCGCCGTCACCTGGTAGGCGCTGAACACACCGCTCACCGCGAGCAACGCCACCGCGCCGACGAGGTTCGGCGCGAGCAGGTACCCGACCAGCGGCAACGCGGTGGCGACCGCGAGCAGCCCGAGCAACCGCACCCGCACCGACGCGGGCAGGAAGCGCAGCAGCACGGTGCCGAGGACCATCCCGGCCGGGTCGGCGGCCAGCAGCAGGCCGACCCCCGCCGCACCCGCCCCGACCTCCGCCGAGAACGGCGCGGCCAGCCCTTCCGGCACCACGGTGAACAGCGCCAGCCACCCCAGGCCGACCAGCAGCCGCAGCCGCCGGTCCCGCCACACCAGCGCGGCGCCGGCCCGGATCCGCACGCGCGCCGCGGGCACGGACGCCGGGGCGGGCCGGTGGCGCAGGCCGAACCGCAGCAGCAACGCCGACACCGCGAACGTCACCCCGTCGGCGAGCAGCGCGCCGGACGTGCCCAGCCACGCCACCACCAGCCCGCCGCCGACGAACCCCAGCAGCAGCCCCGCCTGGTGGGTGATCAGGTGCACGGACTGCCCGGCCTCGTACTTCCCGCCCAGCACGCACGGCAGCAGGGCGCCCTGCGCGGCGGCGAACGGCGGCTCGGCCAGCTGCGCCAGCACCAGCAACACCGCCACCACCGGCAGCGGCACGCCCGGCACCGCCATCACGGCCAGCAGCACGGCGCGCACCGCGTCGGCGACCACCATCACGGTCCGCCGCGGGTACCGGTCCGCCAGCCCCGTCAGCAGCACCCCGGACACCAGCGCGGGCAACATCGTCAACGCGTAGGTCAGCGCCGTCCACGCCGCGGACCCGGTGCGCTGGAACACCAGCACCGACAACGCCACCCTGGCCAGCTGGTCCCCGACGGTCGAGAGCACCGCGGCCGACCACAACACCCGGAACTCCGGCACCGCGAACACCGCGCGGAACCCCGTGCCCCCGACCACCCGCTCCCCCGATCCGGCCGCGACCGATGAGTTTCCCGGGCCGGCCCCGTCACAACTTGTGCGGCGTGCGACCGGCACGTCACCGTACAAGCCCGGAGGATGACCATGAGCGAGGTTGCGCAGATGACCGTCGACTTCACGCGGGAGGCCGAGCGGTGCCGGCACGAGCTGCGGGTGCACTGCTACCGGCTGCTCGGCTCGTTCGACGAGGCGGAGGACCTCGTGCAGGAGACGTTCCTCAAGGCGTGGCGCGCCAGGGACACGTTCGAGGGCCGGTCGTCGTTCCGCGCCTGGTTGTACCGGATCGCCACGAACGCGTGCTTCGACGTGATCGACCGCCGTCCCGCGCTCGCCGTCGCCGACGGGGTGCCGACGGCCGACGTGCCGTGGCTGCAGCCGTTCCCGGACGCCCTGCTGGACGCCGAGCCGGACGCGGAGGTGGTCGCGCGGGAGACGATCGAGCTGGCGTTCCTGGCCGCCGTGCAGCACCTGCCTGCCCGGCAGCGGGCGGCGCTGGTGCTGCGGGACGTGCTGGGCTGGCCGGCGAGCGAGACGGCGGCGTTGCTGGAGGACACGGTGCCCGCGGTGAACAGCGCGCTGCAACGCGCCCGCGTCACGATGCGCAAGCACCTGCCGCAACGGCGTGCCGACTGGTCGGGCGAGCCGAACCCGAGGGAGAAGGCGGTGGTCCGCAGGCTCGTCGAGGCCACCGAGCGCTGCGACATGGAGTTGATGGCCTCGGCGTTGCGCGAGGACGTCACGTGGACGATGCCGCCGCAGCCCGAGCGGCACTCCGGCCGCGACGCCGTGATGGACATCTGCGCGTCGGTGATGGTGGGCCCGGAGGCGTTCGGCGAGTGGAAGGTGGTGCAGACGTGGGCGAACCGGCAGCCCGCGCTCGCCAACTACGCCCGCAAGCCCGGCGAGGAGCTCTTCAAGCCGGTGGCGCTGGACGTGCTGCGGATCGAGGAGGACGAGATCGTGGAGATCACCACGTTCCCGTCGGACCGGTTCCCGCTCTTCGGCCTGCCCGCGACGCTGTGAGCCCCGACGTCCGGCCGGGCGGGTCCGGCGCGGGCGCGGCAGGCAGCAGCCCGCCGCGCCCGCCGCGGTGACCCGGTCAACTCCCCGCGAACACGCCGCGGGCGAAGGCGACGAGCTCGGCGGGCGCCGTCTCGGGGGAACCGGCCTGGTAGGGCGGCTGGGGGTCGTACTCGATGAACAGCTGGGTGAACCGGGCCCGCTCGTCGCCCCAGATCCGGCCGACGAGGGTGAGCGCCATGTCGATGCCGGCGGACACACCGGCCCCGGTGACGACGGACCCGTCGATGACGACCCGGTCGGTGCTGACCACCGCGCCCCGGGCGGCCAGTTCGTCGCGCAACGCCCAGTGCGTGGTCGCCGGACGGCCGTCGAGGATGCCCGCCTGCGCCAGCAACGTCGACCCGCTGCACACCGACGTGGTCCAGGTCGCGGTCGGGTGCGCCACGCGCAGCCACTCCGCGACCACGCCCTCCGCCAGCACCTCCGCCCAGCCACCGCCGCCGGGCACCACGATCACGTCGACGCGGTCCAGCTCGGCGAACGTCGTCGTCGGCACGATCGTCAGCCCGGCGTCGGTGATCACCGGGTCGAGCGAGGCGGCGACGAAGTGCGCGGTCACCTCCGGCTGGTGGCCCAGCACCTCGTACGGTCCCACCAGGTCCAGCGCGGTCATCTTCGGGTAGAGCACGAAAGCCACGTCCACGTCGTTCCCCCTGTCGTCATGCCGCACCGGTGGTGCGGAACCTGTCGCGGTAGCCGCCCGGCGTCACGCCGAGCACCCGCAGGAAAGCCCGGCGCAGCGTCTCCGCCGAGCCGAAACCCGTGCGCTTGGCGACGACGTCCAGCCCTTCGTCGCCGGACTCCAGCAGCCCGGCCGCCGCCTCGACCCGGACCCGTTCGACGTAGCGGGCTGGTGACACGCCGACCCGGCGCGGGAACACGCGGGCGAAGTGCCGCGGGCTCATCGCGGCGCGGCGGGCCATGCCGTCGACCGTCCAGCCGGCCGCCGGGTCGTCGGCGATCGCGTCGAGCACGGACCGCAGCCCCGGTTCCCGCACCGGCGGCACCCGTGAGCGGACGCTGAACTGCGACTGGCCGCCGGGGCGTTGCAGGAACACCACCATCCAGCGGGCGACCAGCCGGGCCAGCGCGGCGTCGTGGTCGCGTTCCACCAGCGCCAGCGCGAGGTCGATGCCCGCGGTGACGCCGGCGGACGTGACCAGCCGCCCGTCCTGCACGTAGATCGCGTCCGGCACCACGTCCACCGACGGGTGGACGGCCGCGAGCCGGTCGCAGAACGCCCAGTGCGTCGTGGCCCGGGCGCCGTCGAGCAGCCCGGTCGCCCCCAGCACGAACGCGCCCGTGCACACGCTGCCCACCCGCCGCGCGCCACCCGCGACCCGCCGCAGGTGGTGCAGCAGTTCGTCGTCACGGGCGGCGTCGGCGAACGTGAAGCCGCCGACCACGAGGACCGTGTCCACCCCGCCGGACACGTCCCGCAGGTCCTCGGCCTCCATCCGCAACCCGCCGGTCACCTCGAACCCGCCACCGATCCCCGCCAGCCGCACCCGGTAGCCGCCACGCGCTCGACCGGCCCCTTGCCGCAGGTCGCGGGCACGCGCCCGGTCGCTCCCGCGCGCCCGGTCGACGGCCGGCGTCTGATCGGCGACCAGCGCCCAGTCGGCGGCCAGCGCCTGGTTCGCGCCGGCGAACACGTCCGCCGGGCCCGCGATGTCGGTCAGCGCCGCACCGTCGTACCCGACCACCAGGACCTCGCGTTCCACAACGCCCACCCTCCCCACCTCACGGGACGGCGGCAACGACCGCCGACCCTCGATTCCCGCCACGCTACGTTCACCCCCGTGCTGAGGATCGAGATCGAGGGCGAGCCGCCGACCGTCGACCACTTCGCGCCCGGCCTGCTGGCCAACTACGGGCACTTCACCGCCATGCAGGTCCGCGACCGCCGGGCGAAGGGCCTCGACCTGCACCTGCGCCGCCTCGACCAGGCCAACCGGGAGCTCTACGGCACCCCGTTGGACGGCGACCGCGTCCGCGCCCTGATCTCGCACGCGCTGGCCGACGACGTCCGCGACGCGGCCGTCCGGGTCGTCGTGTTCGGCGTGGACGCGCCGTCGGTCATGGTCGTGGTGCGCCCGCCGGCCACTCCCCCGCCGACGCCCCAGCGCCTGATGTCGGTCGACTACACGCGCCCGTTGCCGCACGTGAAGCACCTCGGCGGCTTCGGCCAGCTCCACCACGGGCGCCGCGCCGTCCGGGCCGGCTACGACGACGCGCTGCTCACCGCCGACGGCGTCGTGGTGGAGGGCGCGATCGCCAACATCGCGTTCTTCGACGACGGTGACGGTGTGGTGTGGCCGCGGGCGGACTGGCTGCACGGCATCACCATGCAGCTGCTGGAACGGGAGCTGCCGTCGCGGCGCGAGGTGGTGCGGCTGGCCGACGTGGGCCGCTACCGGGGCGCGTTCCTGACCAACTCGATCGGCGTGGTCGCCGTGTCGGGCATCGACGACGTCGAGCTCACCGTGGACGCCGAGGCGCTCGCCCGCGTCCAGGCCGCTTACGACGCGATCACCGCCGACCCGTTTGAGTAGATCCACCGATGCCCGCCACGCCCGGGTCACGAGAGCGTGTGCGCGTGCTCGACTACCGGGTTCCCGTGCAGATCGCCGTGGTGTGGCTCGTCATGGGGCTGTCCGCGGCGTTCGTCGGCTGGCTGGTGCTGTTCGGGTTCTTCGTCCAGAGCGCCGTGCTGGTCCTGATCGGCCTGGCCGGCCCGTTCGCGGTGGCGTACCTGATCGGCACGTTCACCTCCCGCGGCAGCCCGCTGACGGCCACGCCGCTGCCCCGGCTCGGCTGGGCGGCTCTGGTGACCGTGTTCGGGCTGGTCGGCGCCGTGTTCTACAACGCGGTGCTGGAGTCGAGCGAACCCGCCGAGCCGCCGTCGTGGCTCGCGCTGCCCGCGCTCGGCGTGCCGTTCGCGCTGGTCGCGGCGATGCTGGCGCACGGCCTCGTGGTCCGGTTCGTCGCAGGCGTGGTGACCGTCGCCGCCGTGGCCTTCGGCGTCTGGCTGCCCACCACGATGCCCGGCGACGACGCGGCGTCCCGCATCGCGCACGCCGACCTGCCCGGCGGCGTGCTGCTGATCGCCACGCCGGAGGGGTACCAGTTCCCCCGGCTGACAGTCTCCGACGGCCTGGCCACCCTGGACTACAGCCGGTCCGGCGACGGCGGCGAGCTGCACGCGTTCCCGCGGCTCGTGGTGCGACCCGCCACTGCGGGGACGACGGAGCCGGAGTACCGGCAGGACCCGGTGGACCACGTGTTCGTGCGGCGGATCGGTGAGGTGGAGGCGGTCGCCGTGGTGACGAAGCGCGCCGACGTCGAGGCCGTGCGCGAGTTCGTGCTGTCCGTGCGGCCCGCGACCGACGACGAGGTCGAGCGCCTCCTGCCGGTGGCGCCCGACCGGCGTGACCGCGACGTGCTCCGCCGCTTCACGAACACGTGGGCGCGGCTGTTCTGATCACACCGCGGGCGGCCGGTCCTCGTACGGCGTGGACAGCACGACCGTGGTGCGGGTGGACACGTTCGCCACCTCGCGGATCTGCCTGAGCAGCTCCTCCAACGCGTGCGGCGACGCCACGCGCACGCGCAGCACGTAGGAGGCGTCGCCGGCGACGGAGTAGCACGCCTCGATCTGCGGCAGGTGCTCGAGCCGCTTCGGGTAGTCGTCCGGAGCCGCCGGGTCGATCGGGGTCAGGGAGATGAACGCGGTCAGCGGCAGGCCGACCTCGTCGCCGTCCAGCCGCGCCGCGTAGCCGCGGACCACGCCGCGCTGCTCCAGCCGCCGCACCCGCTGGTGCACGGCGGACACGCTCAGCCCGACCCGTTCGGCGAGGTCGGTGAAGCTGCACCGGCCGTCGGCCGCCAGTTCGCGCAGGATCGCCCGGTCGATCGGCTCCAGGTTCGTCACGTGGGCAGCACCACCAGCTCGTGCGGTCGGTTGTTGACGCTCTCCACGCCGTCGGCGGTGGCGATCACGATGTCCTCGATCCGCGCGCCCCACCGTCCGGGCAGGTAGATGCCGGGTTCGACGCTGAACGCCATGCCCGGCTCGAGCGGCAGGTCGTTGCCGCCGACGATGTAGGGGTCCTCGTGCACGTCCAGCCCGATGCCGTGGCCCGTGCGGTGGACGAAGTACTCGCCGAAACCCGCGTCGGAGATGATGTCGCGTGCCGCGGCGTCCACCGCTTCGCACGTGACGCCGGGCCGCACCGCGTCGACGGCGGCCTTCTGCGCGGCCTGCAGGACCGCGTAGGTCTGCCACACGTCGGCGTCACGGGGCTCGCCGAGCACGTAGTTGCGGGTGGAGTCGGAGTTGTAGCCCTCCGCCACGGGCCCGCCGATGTCGACCACCACCACGTCGCCCGCCTCGATCACGCGGTCGGACAGGTCGTGGTGCGGCGACGCGCCGTTCGGGCCGGAGGCGACGATGACGAACTCGGCCGCCACGTGACCCTCGGCGACGATCGCGGCGGCGATGTCCGCGCCCACCTCGGCCTCCGTGCGGCCGGGGCGCAGCCACTCGGCCATTCGCGCGTGGACCCGGTCGATCGCCGCGCCCGCCTTGCGCAACGCGGCCACCTCGGTGTCGTCCTTGCGCATCCTCAACTCGCGCAACACGGGCCCGGCCAGCACCTGGTCGGCGCTGACGGCGTCCCGCAACCGCAACGCGTGCAGCGCCGGCATCATGTCGGAGACGGCCGTCCGGTTCCCCTTCAACGCCCGCTTGACCAAGGCGTACGGGTCCTCGCCGTCGACCCACGTGGCCACGTCCACGCCGAGCGCGTCGGTGGGGACGTCGGCATAGCCCGGGTGCTCCAACTTGGGCACCACCAACACCGGCACACCACCGACCGGCACCACCAGACAGGTCAACCGCTCGAACGACGTGCCGCCCGCGCCGATGAGGTAGCGCAGATCCGAACCGGGCGCGATGAGCAACGCGTCAACGCCCGCGATGGCGGCGGCCGCGGCAGCCCGGTCGAGGCGCGCGCGCAGGGCGTCCACGTCGACGGGCCCAACATGGGTCGACATGCAGGGAAGCCTAGTGGTGCGGAGCCCGTCCTACGCCACAAGCCACCGCGCCAGGGTCCCTATCCCTCGATCGGGGCAGCACGCCCGCCTACCTGCCATTTCCCGGCGCCCTAATCCACGACCGGGTGATCATTGACAATCCGATGAACAATAACGCCGTTTCCACCCCACTGAAACGTCGGTTGGAACAACGAGGCCCGCCGCAACCACCCCCATGCCATGCCCAAACCTCACCCCCCGCCCCGCACCGTGCCTGCCCACACAACCCCCGCCCCGCACCCAGCCCTCGACCCGCACCCCGCACCCGCCCTCACTCACCCGCACCCACCCAGCCCACGCAGAGGAGGCCCGAGGCCCGAGTCATGCACCTGGCAGCTGGGTTATCCACAGGGACGGGCCCGAGCCGTCCACGATGTCGGTGGTCTCTGGCAAGCTGTCCCGGGTGAGCAACCCGCTGGTCCTGATGGACGCCGCCAGCCTGTACTTCCGGGCGTTCTACGCGCTGCCCGAGTCGATGACCGCACCGGACGGCACACCGGTGAACGCGGTGCGCGGGTTCGTCGACACGATCGCGAAGGTCATCACCGACCGGAAGGCGAGCCGCCTGGTCGCCTGCCTGGACGCCGACTGGCGCCCGGAGTTCCGCGTCGCCGCGCTCCCGTCGTACAAGGCGCACCGCGTGGCCGAGGGCGCAGCCGACGGCGAGGAAGAGGTGCCCGACACCCTCACCCCGCAGGTGCCGATCATCCTCGACGTGCTGGACGCGGTGGGCATCGCGACCGCCGAGGCCGACGGCTACGAAGCCGACGACGTCATCGGCACCCTCGCCGCCCGCGAGACCGTCGACCCGGTCGAAGTGATCACCGGCGACCGCGACCTCTTCCAGGTCGTGCGCGACGAGCCGACCCCGGTGCGCGTCCTGTACCTCGGCCGCGGGTGGGCGAAGGCCGAGTTGCTGGGTCCGGTGGAGTTGGCCGCCAAGTACGCGCTGCCGGTGCACGAGGCCGGGCGCGCGTACGCCGGGATGGCCGTGCTGCGCGGCGACCCGTCCGACGGTCTGCCCGGCGTGGCCGGCATCGGCGAGAAGACGGCGGCGAAGCTGATCAGCGAGTTCGGTTCGCTGCAAGCCGTCCTCGACGCCGTCCACGACGGCCGCGACCGCAAACTCACCACCCGCGCCCGCACCGCCCTGCTCAACGCCCAGGACTACCTCGCCGTCGCGCCGACCGTGGTCAACGTGGCGACCGACGCGAAGATCGTCATGGACCGCCCGGACGTCGTGCCCGCGGCACCCGTCGACCCGGACCGCGTCGCCGAGCTGACCCGGCGGTGGGGCCTCGGCAGCTCGTTGCCGAGGCTGCTGACCGCGCTGGAGCGCCGCTAGCCGCACCGGCCACGCCAATGGGCGCGAGCAGCGCCGGCCACCGCCAGCCGGCCGTTGGCGGGAGCCGCGTGCGGCCACCGGCGGATCATGAGCTGCGGGTCGGCGGAGGTGGCTGCCGGCGGCGGATGGGCCGCCTGTGGCCGCCGGAGGCCGACGTTGGCGGTGCGGCGGAGGTCAGGCGGTAGGTCGCGGGAGGCGCGGCGGGGTCAGAAGAAGGTGCCGCTCCACGGTGGCGCGGAGACCTCGAACAGCGCGTCGGCGCGTGCGAGGGCGCCGGGGTCGACGACGTCCAACCGACGGGTGGCGGCGAGCGTCGTGAACGACACGTCGCCCAGGTAGGTCGAACCGAGCGCGTCCACGTCCAGCACCAGCTCGGGGGAGTCGTCGACCCGCGTCACGCCGTCCGACGCGACGCGGTACGAGCCCGCGTTCTCCGGCAGGTAAGCGTCGCGCACGCCGATCACCACCGGCTCGGACTGGCGGTACGTCCGCGCCGACAGGGCGGCCGGGACGTCGAGCAGGCGCAGCCACGTCTCGTCGGTCTCCTCGGTGACCCGGCACGCGCGCCGGTCGCCCAGCAGCCACTCCACCGGCTCGTCCACCGGCCGGCCGAACGCCGACACCTCCGCGACCAGGTCGACGCCGAGCACGAACAGCCACAGATCGGCCCACGCCTCGGCGTTGTGCGCCCACAGGTCCAGCACCATCAGCGTGGTCGGCTTCTCCTCGCTCGAGTCGTGCCTGCCGGGCGCGACCTTGAACGCCACGTAGCCGTCGTCACCGGACGCGCCCGAGCGCACCGCGATCTTGATGTTCTCCTCGGCCGCCACGCGCCGGACGTTCAGGCTCCACCACGCGGGCCACCGGGAGATCGTGCCCGCACGCCCCGGCGACAGCTCGGCGAACAGCCCGTGCGCGATCCGCTCCCCCGCCTCGCCCTCGACCAGCCGCACCCGACCGACCGGGCGCGTGCGCGGGGCGGCCTTGCGCCGGTCGATGCGCAGGGACCGGTACCTGGTGGCGACGCCGTAGCCGTACCGGCCGTAGATGGCGGTCTCCGACGCGCGCAGCGAGGCGATCACGTCGCCGCCCGACCGCAGCGCCCGCAACTGCGCCCGCTGCAGCGCGCTCAGCACACCGCGGCGCGTCCAGTCCGCCCGCACCCCGACCCGGCTCACGGCGGCGTGCGGCACGACGGCCCCGCCCGGCACGGCCAGCCGCGACGGGAACGACTGGAGCGTGCCGATCATCTCCCCGTCGCCGAACGCGCCGAACACGCGTCCCTCGTCGTACGTCTCCTGCGCGAACTTCCACTGGTCGTCGGGGGCCGCCCCGTGGTGCAGCGTGCCGCGGAACAGGGTGTGCGCGGTCCGGTACTCGGAGTCGTCCAGCAGGCGGATGTCGTAGTCGGTCACCTCCGAATGGTGCCGTAGAGGTCGCTCGCATCGCTAACGAGTTTCACCCCGCGAAACCCACCAGGCGCAAGACCAGCAGGCGCGAAAACCCCGAGGCCACCCCCGCGTCGACAGCGGGGGTGGCCTCGGGGCGCGGACCGGGAGGTCAGCCGGCGGGCTGGCCGACCTCGTACTCGCCGTCCTCGGTCTTCACGGTGATCTTGACCGTCTTGTCCTTGCCGCCGACCTTCACCTTGCACTCGAAGGTCGTGTTCGGCTTGACCTCCTGCTCGGCCGGGCAGGTCGCGTTCTCCACGTCGGAGATCTTGTAGTCGTCCTTCAGCACGCCGACGACACCGTTCTGCACGGCCGTCTGGTCGAAGACCTTGGTGTTGAAGAACCCCGGCGCGACGAAACCGGTGATGCCGACGGCCGCGACCACCAGCACGACCAGCGCGACCACGACCCACAGCACGGCGCCGGACTTCTTCGGCTGCTGCTGGCCGTACTGCCCCGGCTGACCGAACTGACCAGGCTGCTGCCCGAACTGGCCGGGCTGACCCGGCTGCCCGAACTGGCCGGGCTGCCCGTACTGACCCTGCTGCGGCTGCCCGTACGGGTTCGACTGCGGGTTGTTCGGGTCGTACCCGGCGGGGTACTGCTGCGTGTACGGCTGCTGGCCCGGCTGCTGCCCCCACTGCTGCTGCTGCGAGGGATCCGGCTGCCCGTAGGGATTGGGCTGCTGAGCGGGGAAACCACCCGACGGCGTGCCCGGGTACCCACCACCGTAGGGCTGTTGCTGCTGGCCCCACTGCGGCTGCGGGTCGTTCCCTCCGGACGGTCCGTACGGACTGGTCATGCTCGGCCTCCGACGGTCGGTCTGGACAAGGTCGGTCTGCAAACGATCTGGACAAGCTGTTCAAGGCTTGCGGGCGCGATCAAACCACAGCCACCCGCACGGTACCCACCCGCCCCGCAAAGCTTTGTCAAACGGTGGCCATCGCGACCACCCCGCGGCGCAACGCGTCCACCGCCTTGCGCGCGGCGGCGCCCACCGGATCACCGCCGCCGACGACGTCCCGGATCTGGTCCAGGAAGTCGATCACCTGCCGGCACCACCGCACGAAGTCCCCCGCGCCGAGCTCGGCGCCGTTCTCCTCCGCCGCGGACAGCACCTTCTCCAACGACTCGCCGCGCGCCCACCGGTACACCGCCCACGCGAACCCCGGGTCGGGCTGCCGGGTCCGGTCGAGCCGGTGCCTGCGCTCGTCGTCCTCCAGCTCCGCCCACAGCCGCGCGGTCGCGGTCAACGCGTCCGCCACCTTGCCCGGCGGCAGCCGGGCTTCCAGCGGACCGTCCCGGCGCGCCTCGTACACCAGCGCCGACACGACCGCGGCGAGTTCGGCCGGGTCGAGGTCGCGCCACACTCCGTGCCGCAGGCATTCCGCGGCCAGCAGGTCGGACTCGCTGTAGAGCCTGGTCAGCCGCTTGCCGTGCTCGGTGACCTCCTCGCCGGGCCCGTTCTCCTCCTCGTGCAGGTAGCCGCGTTCGCGCAGCAGGCCGCGGATGCGGTCGAACTCGCGCGCCAACGAGTGCGTGGTGGCCGCGACCTTGCGCTCCACCTGCTCGGTCTCGGCCAGCAGCCGGTGGTACCGCTCGCCCCAGCGGGCGTGCTCCTCGCGCTTCTCGCAGCCGTGGCACGGGTGCGCGCGCAACGCCCGCCGCAACGTGGCCAGTTCCGCGTCGTCGTCCGCCGTCGAACGGCGCTTCCGCATGGCCGGCGCGACGATCCCGGTGGCGCGCAACGACGCCGCCAGGTCTCGCCGCGACTTCGGCGACCGCGTGTCGACCTGCTTCGGCAGCCGCATCTTGCCCAGCACTTCCACCGGCAGGGGGAAGTCCGCCGACGACAGCCGGCCGGCCCACCGGTCCTCGGTCACCACGAACGGCCGCGCCTCGCCGAGCGGCTCCAGCCCCGGGTCGATCACGACGGCCAGCCCGGACCGGCGCCCGGACGGCACCGCGATCACGTCGCCCTTGCGCAGCCGCTCCAGCGACTGCGCCGCCTCGGCCCGCTTCGCGGAGGTGTTCTGGCGCGCCAACGCCTTCTCCCGCTCGGCGACCCGGCGGCGCAGCGACGCGTACTCGGTGAAGTCGCCGAGGTGGCACGTCATCGCCTCGGCGTACCCGCCGAGCGCCTCGCGGTTGCGCTCGATCCGCCGGGCCAGCCCGACCACCGACCGGTCGGCCTGGAACTGGGCGAACGACTGCTCCAGGATCTCCCGGGCCGCCGCCGCGCCCAGCTGGTTCACCAGGTTGACGGCCATGTTGTAGCCGGGGCGGAACGACGACCGCAGCGGGTACGTGCGGGTGGACGCCAGGCCGCCGACGGCCTTCGGGTCGACGCCGGGCTGCCACACGACCACCGCGTGGCCCTCGACGTCGATGCCGCGCCGCCCCGCGCGTCCGGTGAGCTGCGTGTACTCGCCGGGTGTGAGGTCGACGTGCGCTTCGCCGTTGTACTTGACCAGCTTCTCCAGCACGACGGTGCGCGCGGGCATGTTGATGCCGAGCGCCAGCGTCTCGGTGGCGAACACGACCTTCACCAGGCCGCGGACGAACAGCTCCTCCACGGTCTCCTTGAACGCGGGCAGCAGGCCGGCGTGGTGGCTGGCGATGCCGCGTTCGAGCGCCTCGCGCCACTCCCAGTAGCCCAGCACCATCAGGTCGCCCTGGGGCAGGTCCTTGGTCTTCTCCTCGATGACCTCGCGGATCTGCTCGACCTCGTCGGTGGAGTTGAGCCGCAGCCCGGCCCGCACGCACTGGAGCACGGCCGCGTCGCAGCCCGCCCGGCTGAACACGAAGTCGATGGCGGGCAGCAGGCCCGCGCCGTCGAGCCGCTGCACGATGTCGACCCGGGACGGCGGCTTGAACCCCGAGCCGCGCGGCGGGCGGCCCCGCTGGTCCTTGTTGTTGCGGTTGCGGCTCCACGGCACGTGGAAGCGCGACAGGTCGTCGGTGTGCCGCAGCAGCTGCGGGTTGATGCGGGCGTGCCCGTCGGGGCCCTCGCCGGCGAACAGGTCCATCATCCGGCCGCCCGCCATCATGTGCTGCCACAGCGGCACGGGCCGGTGCTCGTCGACGACGACGGTGGTGTCGCCGCGCACCTCGACCAGCCACTCGCCGAACTCCTCGGCGTTGCTGACCGTGGCGGACAGGCCGACGAGCCGCACGGACTCGGGCAGGTGCAGGATCACTTCCTCCCACACGGGGCCGCGGAACCGGTCGGCCAGGTAGTGGATCTCGTCCATGACCACGTAGGCGAGGGTCTTCAGGGTGGAGGAGCCCGCGTACAGCATGTTGCGCAGGACCTCGGTGGTCATCACGACGATCGGCGCGTCGCCGTTGACCGACGTGTCGCCGGTGAGCAGGCCGACCTTGGCGGCGCCGTAGCGGGCGACCAGGTCGGCGTACTTCTGGTTCGACAGGGCCTTGATCGGCGTCGTGTAGAAGCACTTGCGGCCCTCGGACAGGGCCAGGTGCACGGCGAACTCGCCGACGACCGTCTTGCCGGCGCCGGTCGGGGCGCAGACCAGCACGCCGTGCCCGTCTTCCAGCGCCTCGCAGGCGCGTTCCTGGAACGGGTCGAGTTCGAACGAGATGACCCCCAGGAAGTCGGCCAGCTTGGGCCGGGAGGAGCGGCGGCGGAAGTCCGCGTACGAGTCGGCTGGAGACCGCGGAGTGCTTGACACCTGTCCAGGCTGTCATACGGGACCGACAAAATCGCTTCAGATCCGCAGCGGAACCCGGAACACCGTCGCGACCGGTCCCGGGACATCTCTTTTAGTCAACACTGAAGCTATAAAGACTATGAAGGTAAACCGTGGTGCACACTCGGTAGCCGTGGAAGCGATCCCGTTGGCGGAGGGCGACCTCAGGTGGGTGTTCCCCGACCTGGTCGAGGTCGACCCGGTGCTCGCCGTGCTGAGGCTGGCCGAGGCGCGGATCGAGCGGCTGGCCGACCACCTCGGCAGGCCGGGCGCCGGGCTGGTGTTCGACCACCTGCCGGGCGCGCCCTACGCGGGGCTGTCGGCGCTCGCCGAGTTCGAGGAGGTGGCCTTCCTCGTGCACGTCTCGCTGCCCCGCGACCCGCACCGCAACGTGCTGAGACCGCCTCCGCCGTGGCAGGTGGAGGGCGAGATCTCGGTCCGCTGCGACGCGATCCGGGACTGCGGCAGGCACGAGATCGAGACGGTCGAGTCGGCGCACGACACGCCGCTGGACGCGGCGGGCGGGGTGCTGACCGTCGCCGGCTGGCTGTTCGACCGGGGCACGGTGGAGGCGCACGCCTCGTGGCGCAAGCGCGACGTGATCAGCCGGCACCGGTGACGGCGATGAGGGCGCCCGGGACGCACGTCGTCGTCAGCGGCACACCGCTGAGGCGCTCGCCGTCGGCGTAGGCCACCCAGGACGGCCCGGACAGCCGTGCGGAACGGGCCCGCAGCGTGCGCACGGCCGGGTGGTCCACGTGCCGGCCGGTGCGCAGCGTGGGCAGCATCCGCAGCAGGGTCCGCCGCGGCGTGGCCCGCACCACGGTGAGGTCGAACAGGCCGTCGGTCGTGGAGGCGTCCGGGCACACCGGGATGCCGCCGCCGTAGCTGGTCGTGTTGCCGATCGCGACCAGCAGCGCGTCCAGTTCCAGCACATCGTCCTCGGTCTCGACCACCAGCCGCCGGGGCCGCAGCGCCGCGAGCTCGGCGAGGATCGCCAGGTCGTAGCGGCGTGGTCCGGCGGGCCAGCGCATCGCGTTCGCGCGCTCGTTGACCGCCGAGTCGAAGCCCGCGCACAGCACGGTGGCGAACCAGGGGCCGTGCTCCACCCGCCCGAGGTCGAACCGGGCGCGGTGGCCCTCGCGCAGCGCGGTCACCACGTCGTCCACCGAGGTCGTGCCGAGGGCTGTGGCCAGGTCGTTCCCGGTGCCGGCGGGCACCACGGCCAGTGCCGTCGAGGATTGCGCGCACGCCTGGACCGCCAGGTGCGCGCCGCCGTCGCCGCCGAGGACCACGAGCACGTCCACGCCGTCGGCCACCGCCCGGCGCGCGGCCGCGGCCGTGCCCTCGGCGCTGGCCGCCACGTGCAGGTCCAACCGGTCGACCACGCCGCGCAGCCGTTCCGCGACGGTGCCGGCCATGCGCGCGGCCCTGCCCTTGCCCGAGGTGGGGCACACCAGCAGGGCCGCCCGCGTTGACGTCGACATGGTCCGGCAGCCTACAAAGCGTTCACCGGATCGAGTGATCAGGTCACGTCGTCGTAGCGAACCTTGCCGGGCGACTCGGGCATCGGATCGGGTGTGGGCACCGGTTCGGGTGACGGCTCCTCGACCGCCGACGGCGTGTAGTCGAACGGCGCGGCCTCGTCGTCCGCGATGTCGTCCAGACCCTCGGCCTTGCGCCTGCGCTCGACCCGCCGGTCGTGCACCCTGGCGATCTGGATCGCCAGCTCGAACAGCAGCACGAGCGCCACGGCCAGCGCGACCATGGAGATCGGGTCGGTGCCCGGGGTGGCGATCGCGGCGAAGATGAACAGGCCGAAGATGATGCCGCGCCGCCACTTGCGCAGCTTCTCGTAGCTGACCACGCCGACCTGGTTGAGCATCACCACGATCAGCGGCAGCTCGAAGCTCACGCCGAAGATCAGCAGCAGCGTCATGACGAAGCTGACGTACTCGCCGGCGGTGAGGGCGGTGATGAACTGCTCGTCACCGAAGCCGATCAGCACGGCCAGGCCCTGCGGCACGATGTAGAACGCCAGCGTGGCGCCCGCGACGAACAGCACCGACGCGCACGCCACGAAGACGATGGCGAAGCGCCGCTCCTTGGCGTACAGGCCCGGCGAGATGAACCGCCACACCTGGTAGAGCCACAAGGGCGCGGTGAGCGCCATGCCCGCGCCGGCGCCGACCTTCAACCGGATCATGAAGGCCTCGAACGGCTTGGTCTGCAGCAGCTGGCAGCCCTTGCCCTCCTGGGTGAGCCGCAGGGTCTCCGGGATGCCGCAGTACGGGTCGATGACGATGGAAGCGAGGCTGGGCAGGCCGAAGGGGTACCAGCTCCACCAGATGAAGCCGAAGATCGCGCCGCTCGCGATGAACAGCAGCGCCAGACCCAGGCGGTGCCGGAGGTCGTAGAGGTGGTGCTTCAACGACATCGTGCCGTCCGGGTTGGCCCGACGACTCGTGATCTTGCGGCGCTCCCGGCGCTGGGCCCACCACCGGACCGGACTTGCCCCCACCGTGCGGACCGTCCTTAGGCTCTAGTTGACGCGGTTCTAGTTGGAGTTCTGCTTGTTCTGCAGGTTCTGCGCGGACTGCTCGATGGGCTGGGCCACCTGCGGCTGCGCCACGGGCTGGGCGACCTGCTGGGGCTGCGCGACCGGCTGCTGGGCCACCTGCGGCTGGGCGGGCGGCAGCTGCTGCGGCGCGGGCGCCTGCTGCGCCGTCGTCGTGCCCTGCTGCTGCGGGTCGTCCTCGCTGCGCAGGCCCTTCGTCTCGGCCTTGAGGATCTTCGCCGAACGGCCGATCGAGCGGGCCATGTCGGGCAGCTTCTTCGCGCCGAAGAGCAGGATGATCACCACGGCGATGATGATCAGCTCGGTTGGTCCGAGGTTAGGCACGGTTGTCCTCCTGTCTCCCCCGGTCCACCGATGGTACGCGGGGCTTGCCCTCGCGGGCGTGATCCGGACGCCGTTCGGCGAGGGCCACCTTGAGCGCGGCAGAGCGCGCCCGCAGCAGACCGACGCCATCGCCGACCCTGTCACCCACCAGAGTGCTAGCGGCGCGGAAGCGACGCAAGGATCGGATGACTCGAACCGCGAACGGGACGAGCACGACCACCCCGAGGACGATCAGCACCAGGCTCGGCAAGTACGGCACGGCACCACCGTACTTGCCCTAGGTTGCCGGGAGGTGATCCGCCCGGCGCAACGCCGCCTCGGCCTGTCGGGCGACCTCGGCCACCAGGTCGGGTGGCTGCTCCACGTGCGCTTCGCCGCCCAACCCGAGCAGCAGCCGCACCATCCAGGCCGTGTCGGCGTACCGCATGAGCACCCTGGCGCGGCCTTCCGGCAACTCGACCAGGCCGTCGGTCGGGTAGTACTCGGCCACCCAGCGGGCGTCCGGTTCGAGCACCAGCACGGCCGTGCGCTGCGACGGGTCCGGTTGGAACAACCCCTCCGACGTGTCGGTGGGCGTGGCGTGCGGCGGCGGGGCGGCGGGCTCGTCCAGCACGTCGACGGCGTCGATCCGGTCGAGGCGGAACAGCCGCACGCCGTCCGCCGCGCGGCACCAGGCCTCCAGGTAGCTGCGGCCTTCCACGAGCAGCATCCGCATCGGGTCCACGACCCGCGCGGTGATCTCGTCGCGTGACGGCGTGTAGTAGCGCAGGTGCAGGGCGCGACCGCGGCGCACGCCGTCCGACACCGCGTCGCGCACGCGTGCCGTCTCCGGCGCTTCCCGCAGGGCCAGTCCCACGGCCACGCCGGCCGGCTGCGCCTGGCCGACGGCGGCCTCGATCTTGGCCACCGCGCGCTGCACGGCGTCCTGGTCGGCCACTCCCGGCGTCTCGACCAACGCGCGCAGCGCCACCAGCAGCGACGTCGCCTCGGCCGCGGTCAGCCGCAGCGGGCGGCTCATGCCCGCGTCGAAGGTGACGGTGACCGTCTCTCCCTCGAACGACAGGTCGATCAGGTCGCCGGGGCCGTAGCCGGGCAGGCCGCACATCCACAGCAGTTCGAGGTCCTTGCGGATCTGCTTGGGCGTGACCTCGAAGTCGGCGGCGACCTCGTCGATCGGGATGCCGGGCCGGGCCAGCAGGTAGGGCACGAGGGCGAGCAGCCGGGGCAGCCGGTCGGTGGCGGCGTTCATGCGCGCACCCCCGCGCCGCGCAGCGCGCCGAGCAGCTTCTCCCGCACGGTCTTGGCCAGCACTTCCGGTTCCAGCACCACCACGTCCGGGCCGAAGCCCGCGAGCCACCCGGCGGCCGAGTCGGGGAACCTCAGCTCGATCTCCAGCACGTCGCCGGGCTCGCCGTCGAAGTCCCGCGTGCCGACGACCTCCGCCCGCCGGCGCACGCCCTGCGCCCGGCCCCGCGCGACCCACAGCTTGGCGGTGGCGGGCTGCTGGTCGGCGGCGGGTTGGTTGCGGACCACGAACGACAGCAGGTCGAACTGGTCGGGCCGCCGCACGGCGCCCGCCTTGCCGACCGCGCGGACGTCGCCGACGATGCGGGAGAGCCGGAAGCAGCGCGGCGCGTCGCGGTCGCGGTCGTGCCCGACGAGGTACCACCGGCCGCGCCAGGCGACCACGCCCCACGGCTCGACGGTGCGGGTGCGCACCTCGACCGGCACCGGGCGGCGGTAGTCGAACTCGACCACGCGCCCCTCCTGCACGGCCGCGAGCAGCGGCGGGAACGCGGGTTCGCTGGTGCGGACCTTCGGCTCGACCGGCACGTGCACGTCCTGGTCGACGTCGACGCCCGCGGCGCGGAGCTTGATGAGGGCGCCGTGCGCGGCGCCGGTGAACTGCGGCGAGTCCCAGAGCCGGGCGGCCAGCGCCACGGCGGCGGCCTCGTCCGGTTCGAGGTCGATGTCGCCGAGCTCGTAGTCCCGGCGCGCGATGCGGTACCCGTCGATCGCGTCGAAGCCCGTGCTGCGGCCGGTCTCCAGCGGCACGCCGAGGTCGCGCAGCTCGGTCTTGTCGCGTTCGAACATGCGGAAGAACGCCTCGTCCGTCGCGGCGTCGGCATAGCCGGGGACGATGGCGCGGATGCGCTCGGCGGTCAGGTACTGCCGGGTCGACAGCAGGCACAGCACCAGGTTGACGAGCCGTTCGGCACGTGCGATGGCCACACCGGAACCCTAACCCCGGACGAACGCCCGGTGACGCCATCCCCGCCTTGAACGCGGGTGAATGGACCATTCAGCCGATTGCCGGGCCGGACGCCACGGCCCGGCGGGGCGCTTCCCGGGCCGCGTTCCGCCCGGGAGACGCCCCGTCCGCCCAGCTCACGGCCCAGGACCGGTCAGCCGCCGATCGCTTCGAGGCCCGCGCGGGCGAAGCGCTCGTCCAGCTCGCCGCTGGGAGCGCCGCCGACACCGATGCCCGCGACGGGCGCGCCGTCCGACACCACGGGCACGCCGCCGGCCAGGAACAGCGTGCCGGGGATGTCGCGCAACGTCGCGCCGGCGCCGGTCACGCGGCCCGCCAGCACCGACGTCGGGGCGTTGAACGACACCGACGTGAACGCCTTCCGGCGTGCCGACTCCTCGCTCTGCGGCCCGGCGCCGTCGCCGTGCAGGAGCACGACCACGTCACCGCCGCGGTCGACGACGGCGACCGTGACGCGCTGCCCCTCCTTCTCGGCGGCGTCCAAGGCCGCCTGCGCCGCCTGGACGGCCGCGTCGACCGTGATCGTCGTCGTGGTACGCACCGCGACGCCGCTGCGCCCGTGCTGCTGGTCGGCCACCGCGTACCCGCCGGCGCCCGCCACGGACAACGCCACCAGCACCGCGATCGTGGTCTTGCGCATCGCCACACCCTCCTCGTCCGGTTCGTGTCGTGGTCGAGCCTCGCCGCGCCGGACCGCCGCCACCTGGTGGTTCCGGTCGACAGCCGTTCAACCCATCGGTTGACCCCGCGGGCCGGAACCTGGCCTAGGGTCGGCCCCGTGTGGCTGCACCGGGCGATGCACGCGGGCTTCTACGTGCTGCTGACGGCGTCGGCGGCGCGGTACGTCGCGTACCACGGCGTCGCGCCCGTCGTGCTGCTCGTCGCCGCCGCGCTGGGCGCGGCCTACCCGCTCGGCGTGCGGTGGACGGCCGCGCTGCCGGCCGTGCTGGCGTTGTGGCTGGTGCTGGTGTGGCTGGCGCCGAGCTTCGGCTGGTGCGCGATCCCGCTGTTCTTCCAGTGCCTGCGGCAGCTGCGCCCGCGCCTGGCCGTGCCGCTGGCCGCCGTGCTCACCGGCGCGGTGGTGCTGGCGCAGGTGCGGCTGGCCGACGCGGTCGAGCCGAGCCTGGTGCTGGGCCCGGTCGGGGTCGCGGTGATCACCGCCGCGGTGTTCTTCGACCGACGCCGCCTGCTGCACCAGGCCGGTGTGCTGGAGGAACGGCAGCGGCTGGCCCGGGAGATCCACGACACGCTGGCGCAGGGCCTGTCCAGCATCACGCTGCTGCTCGAACTCGGCGCCACCGACCGGGCCCGTGAGGTGGCCAAGGAGAACCTGGCCGAGGCACGCCGGTTCGTCCGCGACCTCTCGCCCCTGCAGGGCCGCACGCTGACCGACGCGCTGCGCGCCCTGTGCGAGCGGGTCGAGGTGGAGGGCGAGCCGTACCCGCTTCCGGTGCCGGTGGAGGTGGCGTTGCTGCGGGTCGCGCAGGGCGCGCTGGCCAACGTCCGTGAGCACGCCGACGCGACCTCCACGGTCATCACGCTGACGTACCTGGGTGACGCGGTGACGCTCGACGTGTGCGACGACGGCCGCGGGTTCGACCCGGCCGCGATCCGCCCGGAGCCCGGTCGCGGCTACGGGCTGGACGCGATCCGCGACCGGGTCGCCGAGTTGGGCGGCACGATGACGGTGGAGAGCGCGCCGGGCGAGGGCACGGCGCTGGCCGTGAGCGTGCCGACACCGTGACCGGGCTGTTGAGGGTGCTGGTGGTGGACGACCACCCGGTGGTCCGGTTCGGGCTGGCCGGGCTGCTGGCCCGTGACTTCGAGGTGGTCGGCGAGGCCGCCACCGGCGAGGACGCGGTCCGCCTCGCCGCGACCAGGGGCGTGGACGTGGTGCTGATGGACCTGCAGCTCGGCGCGGGCATCGACGGTGTGGAGGCCACCCGGCGCCTCCGCGCCCTGCCCGATCCGCCGCAGGTGGTCGTGCTGACCACGTACGACTCGGACGCGGACGTGGTGCGCGCGGTCGAGGCGGGTGCGACCGGCTACCTGCTCAAGGACTGCCCGCCGGAGGAGCTGGCCGCCGCGGTTCGCCAGGGCGCGACCGGCCGCACCGTGCTGTCACCGGACATCGCGCGGCGCCTGCTGCGCCGCACGCCGACCCCCTCGGTGACCAAGCGCGAGGTGCAGATCCTCGACCACCTCGCCCGCGGCCTGTCGAACCGGGAGATCGCGAAAGCCCTGTTCATCAGCGAGGCGACGGTGAAGACGCACCTGGTGCGGATCTTCGACAAGCTGGGCGTGGACACCAGGACGGCGGCCGTGCGGACCGCCGTCGAGCTGAAGCTGATCCGCCTCAGCCCTCGCTGAGCACGCCCTCGGGCAGGTCGGGCATCTCGGGCCGCAGCCAGATCGGCCGCCAGTCGGGCAGCTCGTGGAACCGGCGCAGCTCCGCCACGCCCGACAGCCAACCCGCCCACGCGCCGTACGGCGGCTGACCGGTGTCGAACCCGCTCTGCACGAACGTCAGCCGGGTGCCGCCGCCGGACTCGGCCAGTTCCCAGGTCGACACCATGCCGCCCCAGTCGATGCCCATCCGCTTGCCGGGCTCGAAGTCGACCACCTTCGCGGGCCGCGGGTTCGCCTCGAAGCCGCCCATGGCGACCCGGCCGCCCTCCCACGCCTCGATGTCGATCTTCGCGCCGAACCACCGCGTGTACTGCTCGGCGTCGACCAGCGAGTGGGCCACCGCGTCCACGGGTGCGTCGATGTGCACCTCGCCGCGCATCTCGGTGGTGCTGAAGTCCACCTGCGGCGTCAGCGGGCGGCCCTCGACGTGGTCGACCAGGTTGGCCAGCGACAGGCACCAGTAGGTGGCCAGGTAGCCGAGCACGCGGGTCGACACGACGGCCACCTCCCCCCAGCCCGGGAAGTGGCTCTGCGAGAGCGTGATGACGGTGTCGCCGTCCTCGGCGGCCCACCTGATCTCGACGGTGGTGTCCTCGCCGCCGATCCTCCAGTCGAACCTCAGCGAGCTGTCGTCCACGTGCCGCAGGGTCTGGTGCGGCGCGTCGCCCTCGGGCGTGTAGCGGCCCCAGAACTCGAACCGGTCGGGCAGCTCCACGGCCGCGTGCTCGGCCAGCCACGCGCTCAGCTCGCCGGCGTCGGTCAGCGCCCGGCGCACCCGGTCGACGGGCGTGGTGGTGCGGGCGCGAAGCACCAGGGTCTCACTCATCGGTCTCCTCCTTCGGGTAGCACGCCACGGCCAGCCGGAAGGCGTCGCCCTCCGCGCCGCCGTAGCGGGCGAACAGGTCCTGCAAGGTCGTCTTCAGGTCGTCGAAGAACTGCTGCCGCTGGTCGGGCCGGACCCGGATCTCGCCCGACACGCCGAGCGACGGCAACTCGGGCCGGGTCCGGTCGAGGCCCGCGATGTCCGCCTGGACCCGTTCCACGAGGTCGAGCAGGTAGCCCAGGCTGAGCTCGTCCTGCGCGCGGCGCAGCCCGAGCCGGCCGACCAGTCCCGGCGACAGCCAGTACGAGCGCGCGCTCGCCTGGTACACGCCTTCGTTGATGCCGCGCACGCGCCGCTCGTTCACCTGGGTCGCCAGACCGGCTTCGACCAGGCGTTTCACGTGGTAGTAGACCCGCTGCGGGGTCTGGTCGAGCGCGGCGGCGACCTCGGTGCACGACCGCGGCTCGGCGAGCTGCCGCAGCACCTCGATGCGCTGCGGCTTGAGCAGTGCCTCGGCCTGCTCGATCTGCTCCAAGTACAGGACGTCTCTCATCGCAAAAATCATGTTGTACGTAAAAATCTGTTTTGTCAATAGAGCCGAGAGAGACCCCGGACCACGTGGCCCGGGGTCGTCCCCGTCGTGCCCCGCCCGGCTAGAGCGAGGAGATCAGCCGCTCCACGCGCTCGTCCACGGCGCGGAACGGGTCCTTGCACAGCACGGTGCGCTGCGCCTGGTCGTTGAGCTTCAGGTGCACCCAGTCGACGGTGAAGTCGCGCCCCGCGGCCTGCGCGGCGGCGATGAAGTCACCGCGCAGCTTGGCCCGCGTGGTCTGCGGCGGGGTGTCCTTGGCGGCCTCGATCTCGCCGTCGTCGGTCACCCGCTCCACCTGGTCCTTGCGCTGGAGCAGGTCGAAGATGCCCCGGCCGCGCCGGATGTCGTGGTAGGCGAGGTCGAGCTGGGCGATGCGCGGGTTGGACAGGTCCATGTCGTGCTTGGCCTGGTAGCGCTCCATCAGCCGGTACTTGATGGCCCAGTCGATCTCGCGGTCGATCTTGGACAGGTCCTCCGACGCGACCGCGTCCAACGTGCGGCCCCACAGCTCCAGCACCCGCTCGGCCATGGGGTCCGGCGCGCGCTTGGCCACGTGCTCCACCGCGCGCTCGTAGTACTCGCGCTGGATGTCCAGCGCCGAGGCCTCCTTGCCGCCCGCCAGCCGCACGGTGCGCCTGCCGGTCAGGTCGTGGCTGATCTCGCGGATCGCGCGGATCGGGTTGTCCAGGCTGAAGTCGCGGAACTGGACGCCCTGCTCGATCATCTCGAGCACCAGGTTGGCGCTGCCCACCTTGAGCAGCGTGGTCACCTCGGACATGTTCGAGTCGCCGACGATGACGTGGAGCCTGCGGTAGCGCTCGGCGTCGGCGTGCGGCTCGTCGCGGGTGTTGATGATCGGACGGGACCGGGTGGTGGCGCTGGACACGCCCTCCCAGATGTGCTCGGCCCGCTGCGAGAGGCAGTAGACCGCTCCGCGCGGCGTCTGGAGCACCTTGCCCGCGCCGCAGATGAGCTGCCTGGTCACCAGGAACGGCAGCAGGACGTCGGCGATGCGGGAGAACTCCCCCGCCCGCGCGACCAGGTAGTTCTCGTGGCAACCGTAGGAGTTGCCCGCGGAGTCGGTGTTGTTCTTGAACAGGAAGATGTCTCCCCCGATGCCCTCGTCGGCGAGCCTGCGCTCGGCGTCGACGAGCAGGTCTTCGAGGATCCGCTCACCAGCCTTGTCATGCGTGACGAGCTGGGCGAGGTCGTCGCATTCCGCCGTCGCGTACTCGGGGTGCGAGCCCACGTCCAGGTAGAGCCGAGAGCCGTTGCGCAGGAAGACGTTCGACGAGCGTCCCCACGAGACGACCCGGCGGAACAGATAACGCGCGACCTCATCCGGGGACAGCCTGCGCTGCCCGTGGAAGGTGCAGGTCACCCCGAACTCAGTCTCAATGCCGAAGATCCGCCGCTGCATCCCTCAACAGTAGGCGCATTCGGAGCTTTCCTCAGTGATCCAATCGGGCGTCGCGCCGATTTCGCGGATAACGTTCTTGTGTGCTCCGACGAGTGAACCGCCTGGACCTGGCCCTGATGAGCCGAACCGGCGAGCTGCGCGCCTCGCCTGTCGACGAGGGCATGAAGCGATTGTCGCGCGCCGCCAACCACAGCGTGTTGTGGCTCGCGGTCGCGGGCGTGCTGGCGGTGCGCAAAGGGGTGACGCGGCGTGCGGGGTTGCGCGGCGTGGCCGCGATCGGCGGCGCGAGCTTCAGCGCGAGCCTGATCGCGAAACGCCTGTTCCCGCGCCGCCGGCCCGCCGCCGACCTGCTCCACGTGCCCCGGCGGCTGACGAAGCGCCCCACGTCGTCGTCGTTCCCGTCCGGGCACGCGGCGTCGGCGGCGGCGTTCACCACGGCGGTGGCGATGGAGTCGCCCGCGCTGGCGACGGCGATCGCGCCGGTCGCGGCGGCGGTGGCCTACTCGCGGGTGCACACCGGCGTGCACTGGCCGTCCGATGTGGCCGCCGGCGCCGCGATCGGGGTCGGCGCGGCCCTGCTGACCAGGCGTTGGTGGCCGTTGGGGCGGACCGAGCCCGCGTCGGCGCGCGAGCACCGGGCGTTGGCTGCCCTGGTCGACGGCGAGGGCCTCGCGGTCGTGGTGAACCCGAGCGCCGGCCTGGGCGCGGGCGATCCGACGGACGAGATCCTGCGGGAATGGCCGAAAGCCACGATCGTGGGAATCGAGGATCTCGACACGGTGATCACCGACCACGCTCCGCAGGCACTGGGGGTGGCGGGTGGCGACGGGTCGGTGGCCGCGGTCGCCGCCCTGGCCGCGGCGCACCGGCTGCCGCTGGTCCTGGTGCCGTCCGGGACGTTGAACCACTTCGCGCGTGACGTGGGCGTTCAGGGCCTGGACGACACCGCGCGGGCGGTCACGGACGGCGACGGCGTGCTGGTGGACCTCGCGGCGGTGACCGTCGACGGCGCCGGGCCGCGCTGGTTCGTCAACACCGCGAGCCTCGGCGGCTACCCCGACATGGTGCGGCTGCGTGAGCAGTTGCAGGACAAGTGGGGCAAGTGGCCGGCCGCGGCGATCGCGCTGGCCCGGGTGCTGCGCACGTCGCGACCGATGCGGGTGGAGCTGAACGGCGAGCGGCGGCTGGTGTGGATGCTGTTCGTCGGCAACGGCCCGTACCGGCCGAAGGGCTTCGCGCCGACCATGAGACCCGCCCTGGACGCGGGGCTGATGGACGTCCGGTACATCCGCGCCGACACCCGGTTCTCGCGGGCGCGGTTCTTCCTCGGCGCGCTGCTCGGCTCCCTGCACCGCAGCCGGACCTACGGGCACCTGGAGACGCGGTGGCTGGACGTGCGGCTGCTCGACGGCGCGGTGGCGATCGCGACGGACGGCGAGGTCGGCCCCACGGGCTCGACGTTCGAGTTCCGCTCCCGGCCCGCGGCCCTGGCCGTCTACCGACCACAGGGATAAAGTTGACTCCGTCAACGTTTCTGTTGAGGGAGTCAACGATGACGGTCGCGGACGTCCGCGCGTTCAACCGCTTCTACACCGGCGTGATCGGGGTGCTCGACCGCGGCTACCTGGCCTCGCCGTACTCGCTGACCGAGGTGCGGGTGCTGTTCGAGCTGGCCGCGGGCCCGCGCGAGGCGGCCGACCTCCGGACGGCGCTGTCGCTGGACGCGGGCTACCTCAGCCGCATCCTGACCGGCTTCGACCGTGACGGCTTGGTCGCCCGCACGGTGTCCGAGCGCGACTCGCGCCGCCACGTCGTCGCCCTCACGCCGCGCGGCGAGTCCGTGTTCGCCGACCTGAACGCCCGGTCCGACGCCGAGATCGCCGCGCTGCTGGACCGCGTGCCGCCGTCGCACCGGGTCGACCTGGTGGCGTCGATGCGGAGGATCGAACGCATGCTCACCGGCACGCCCCGGTCCTACCTGCTGCGGCCGTTGCGCCCGGGCGACCTCGGGTGGGTGGTCAACCGGCACGGGGTCCGGTACGCGGAGGAGTGCGGCTTCGACCAGACCTTCGAGGCCTTGGTGGCGCGGGTCGTGAGCGAGTACGGGGAGCACCACTCCCCCGACCACGAGGCGGCGTGGATCGCCGAGGTCGACGGCGAACCGGTCGGCTCGATCTTCTGCACGCGGGTAGACGACCGCACCGCCAAGCTCCGCCTGCTGCTCGTCGAACCCGCCGCGCGGGGTCTGGGCATCGGCGCGCGGCTGGTCGACGAGTGCCTCCGCTTCGCCCGCCGTGCCGGGTACGAGCGGATGGAGCTGTGGACGGTGGCGGGGCTGGCGGCGTCGCGGCACATCTACGAGAAGGTCGGGTTCACGATCGACAAGAGCACGCCGGAGCGCCTGTTCGGGCGTGACGTGGAGGCGCAGACCTGGTCGTTGGACCTCTAGCCACGGGTTCGACCGGTCAGCTCAGCGGGATGCGGACGACGGTGCCGCCCCCGGCGCACACGCCGCAGTTGGAGACGTAGGCCGCGCCGCCGCGGATCGCCAGGCCGCCGGGCATGACAAGCCCGGCCGACGCGACGGTGGTGCGCGCGCCGTCGTGGGCGACCCGGATCAGCGCGCCGGTCGGGTCGCCCGAGGTCAGCCCGTGGTGCGCGATCTCCAGCACGTAGAGCCTGCCCCGGCTGTCGAAGGCGATGTCGATGATGTTGGTGAACCCCTCGGCGAAGACCGCGGGCCCGCGTCCCGGGGCCACGCGGTGCACGCGCGCCTGGCCGGGCGGGAACGGGAAACCGGTGAGTTCGCCGACGTAGAGGGCGTTGTCCCGGCCGCGTGCCACCGAGGTCGGCACGGACTGCACCGGCTGACCGCCGATCGTCCTGGTGTCGAAGACCGCGAGCGTCGAGATCCCGTGCTGGTGGGCGAGCAGCAGCGAGTTGCCGCCCGCGTCGACCACGGCCCGGCCGCCGGGCGCGGCCGTCAGCGAGGTCGGGTTGGTGTCCACCGGACCGCCGTCCGGGTTCGCCCGCGCCTCGTGCGCGCCGATGTCGGCCACCTGCTCCCAGCGGCCGTCGTGCCCGCGCAGCAGCCAGGCGGACGCGTCGCGCGCCAGTGGCGGGAGCACGTCGCGCAGGGCGGGGTCGGCGCCCAGCCCGACGGTGAAGTACAGCCCGCCGACACCACGCGGGTCCACGTCGCTCGGGCCGATCGCGCCGGAACCGTCCGCCGCGGCGATCGACGGCAGACCGGTGATCACCCGGTGCTGCGTGCCCTCGGCGACCCTGGTGACGGCCCCGGAGTCGCCGAAGCAGACGTCCTGGCCTTCCGGACCGGGGAAGCACGGCCCGGCCCCGCCCCGGCCGGCCTCGGCGACGTACAGCGCACCGTCCGGTGCGAACGCCAGGCCGCGGGGGTTGTCCAGGCCCTGGGCCACCACCGTCATCGGCTCGGCGCTCGCGGTCGCGGGCGTCAGCACGGCGGCGACCACCGCACCGACCGCGGCGAGCACTCGGATCTTCATGTCGACTCCTCTCCAAGGGCACGTCCCCGGCGAGTTTGCGCCGAACGGCCCAGTGCGGCCATCGGTCCAGCCCGGTCGGGTGACCCCCGCGAGGCGCTCGCCGGCAACGCGGTCGGCGGACCCCGACCGACGCACCACGTAGTTCGACATGGTCGAACGACATCGCGCTAGAGTGATCGCGTGCCCGGTCCCATCCAGTCCATCGAACGGGCAGCCGCGGTGTTGCGGCTGCTGGCCAGCGGTGCGCGGCGGATGGGGGTGGCGGAGCTCGCCCGGGCCCTCGACCTGCCCAAACCGACCGTGCACGGCATCCTCCGCACGTTGCAGCTGGTCGGGTTCGTCGAGCAGTCGCCGGACACGGGCAAGTACCAGCTCGGCGCGGCGCTGTTCCACATCGGCAGCAGCTACCTCGACGGCAACGAGCTGCGCACCCGCGCGCTGAACTGGTCGGACTCGCTGGCCTCGCGCAGCATGGAGAGCGTCCGCATCGGCACCTTGCACGAGAACCAGGTCCTGGTCGTGCACCACGTCTTCCGCCCGGACAACTCCCGCCAGGTCCTCGAGGTCGGCGCGCTGCTCCCCTCGCACGCCAGCGCGCTGGGCAAGGTCCTGCTCGCCGACGACCCGGTCGGGCTCGGCCTCGCCGACGACGAGCCCCTGAAGGCCTACACCGCCGCCACGATCACCGACCTCGACCGGCTGGGCGAGACGTTGGAGCAGGTCAGGAGCCGTGGCTGGGCGTCCGAGGTCGAGGAGCTGGTCGAGGGCGAGGTGTCGCTGGCCGCGCCCATCCGGGACCGGCGGCTGGTGACCGTGGGCGCGGTCGGGATCTCCGGTCCCGTCGAGCGGCTGTGCGACGAGAAGAAGCGGCCGCGCACGGACCTCGTGTCCTACGTGCGCGAGGCCGCGCGGTCCATCTCGCGCGAGCTCGGCGCCATCCCCTGGTAACGCGGGCGTTCCGGAAGGGTTGACATCTTGTGAGCGTCGGCACAGGATTCACGCGCACCGTACGACATTGTCGAACGGCATTCAGGCCAGAGAGGGCGCGTGGATGACCAACCAGTCGATCTTCATCGGTGAGTTCCTCGGCACCGCACTGCTGTTGCTGCTCGGCAACGGCGTCGTCGCGGGCGTGGTGTTGGCGAAGTCGAAGTCGAACGGCGCGGGATGGGCGGTGATCACGTTCGGCTGGGGCTTCGCGGTCCTCGCCGGCGCCTACGCGGTCGCGCCGCTGTCCGGCGCGCACCTCAACCCGGCCGTCACCGTCGGCCTGGCCATCCACAACGGCGACTGGAGCACCGTCCCGCTCTACCTGCTCGCCCAGTTCCTCGGCGCGTTCACCGGCGCCGTCCTGTGCTACCTCGCCTACCTCGGCCAGTTCCGCGCCAACACCGGCGACGTGCTCGGCGTCTTCGCCACCGGCCCCGAGGTCCGCCACCGCGCGCAGAACCTGACCACCGAGGTCATCGCCACGTTCGTGCTGGTGTTCGTCATCCTGGCGACCGGCCAGACCAAGGGCCTGGAGACCTCCGGCACCGGCGTCCTGATCGTCGCCCTGCTGGTCGTCGGCATCGGCATGTCCCTCGGGGGGCCCACCGGCTACGCCATCAACCCCGCGCGCGACCTCGGGCCCCGCCTCGCGCACGCCGTCCTGCCGATCCCCGGAAAGGGTGGATCGGACTGGGGATACGCCTGGGTCCCCGTCGTCGGTCCCCTGATCGGCGGAGCATTGGCCGGGCTCGTCGACATCGCCGTCTACTGAGGAGCGTCCCACCGTGAGCACCTACATCGCAGCCATCGACCAGGGCACGACCTCCTCACGCTGCATCGTCTTCGACCACGGCGGCGCGATCGTGTCCGTGGCGCAGAAGGAGCACCGGCAGATCTTCCCCAAGCCCGGCTGGGTCGAGCACGACGCCGAGGAGATCTGGGCCAACGTGCTCGACGTCGTGCACGGCGCGCTGCAGAAGGCGTCGCTGACCGTGCACGACCTGGCCGCCGTCGGCATCACCAACCAGCGCGAGACCACGCTGGTGTGGGACAAGAACACCGGCAAGCCCGTGCACAACGCGATCGTCTGGCAGGACACCCGCACCGACCAGCTGGTCAAGGAGCTCGGCGACCAGAACCGGTTCCGCGACAAGTGCGGCCTGCCGCTGGCCACCTACTTCTCCGGGCCCAAGGTCCGCTGGCTGCTCGACCACGTCGACGGCCTGCGCGCCCGCGCCGAGGCCGGCGAGGTGCTGTTCGGCACCATGGACACCTGGCTGATCTGGAAGCTCACCGGCCGCCACGTCACCGACGTCACCAACGCCAGCCGCACCATGCTGATGAACCTGGCGACGCTGGACTGGGACGACGAGCTGGTCGACGCGATCGGCGTGCCCAAGGCGATGCTGCCGGAGATCCGCTCGTCCGCCGAGGTCTACGGCACCGCGACCGGCACGCTGGAGGGCGTGCCCGTGGCGTCCGCGCTCGGCGACCAGCAGGCGGCGCTGTTCGGCCAGACCTGCTACTCGCCCGGCGAGGGCAAGTGCACCTACGGCACCGGCAGCTTCCTGCTGGTCAACACCGGTGACAAGCCGGTGGTGTCGGAGAACGGCCTGCTGACCACGGTCGGCTACAAGATCGGCGACCAGCCGGCCGCGTACGCGCTGGAAGGCGCGATCGCGGTCACCGGCGCGTTGGTGCAGTGGTTCCGGGACAAGATGGGGCTGATCGGAAGCGCGCCGGAGATCGAGACGCTGGCCCGGTCGGTGCAGGACAACGGCGGCGCGTACTTCGTGCCCGCGTTCTCCGGCCTGTTCGCGCCGCACTGGCGGTCCGACGCGCGCGGCATCATCGCGGGCCTCACCGGCTACATCGACAAGGGCCACATCGCCCGCGCGGTGCTGGAGGCCACCGCGTGGCAGACCCGGGAGGTCGTGGACGCGATGAACGCCGACTCGGGCGTGGAACTGGTCGCGTTGAAGGTCGACGGCGGCATGACGGCCAACAACCTGCTCATGGGCTTCCTGTCCGACGTGCTGGACGTGCCCGTGGTGCGGCCCATCGTCGCCGAGACCACGTGCCTGGGCGCGGCCTACGCGGCGGGCCTCGCGGTCGGCTACTGGTCGGACACCGAGAGCCTGCGCGAGAACTGGCACAAGGCCGCCGAGTGGCTGCCGACCATGGACGCGAAGACCCGCGACAAGGGCTACCGCAAGTGGAAGAAGGCGGTCGAGCGGACCGTCGGCTGGATTGACGAGGACGACAACGATGAGTGAGCAACGGGCCAAGGCGCGCGAGGCGCTGGGACACGGCGCCTTCGACCTGGTCGTGATCGGCGGCGGCGCGCTGGGCATCGCCACCACGTGGGCGGCGGCCCGGTCGGGCCTGCGGGTGGCGCTGGTGGAGGCGGGCGACTTCGCGGGCGCCACGTCCAGCGCCTCGTCCAAGCTCGTGCACGGCGGCCTGCGGTACCTGGCGATGGGTCCGGGCGCGGTGCCGATGGTGCGGGAGAACCACGCCGAGCGGCGCGCGCTGGGCGACCACCTGGCGCCGCACCTGGTCCGGCCGCTGCCGTTCCTGGTGCCGGTGTACCGGGGCGGGCCGCACTCGCGGTCGGTGCTCGGCGCGGGCGTGGTGCTCTACTCGGCGCTGTCCGGGTTCGGCGACGGCGTCGGCAAGGTGCTGTCGGCGCGGCGGGCCGTCGAGCACGTGCCCCACCTGCGGACCGAGGGCCTGCGCGGCGCGGCGCTGTACTACGACCACCAGATGAACGACGCGCGCGTGGCCATCACGGCGGCGCGTGCGGCGGCCGAGGCCGGGGCCGTGCTGCTGAACCACGTCGAGGTGACGGGTCTGCGCAAGCGCGGCGGGCTGGTGACCGGTGTCGAGCTGCGCGACAAGGTGGACGGCGGCGCGTTCGGGGTGGACGCGTCGGTGGTGGTCAACGCGACCGGGCCGTGGCTGGACTCGGTGCGGCGGATGGAGGACGCGGCGGCCTCGCCGAGCATCCGCCTGTCCAAGGGCGCGCACCTCGTGCTGAAGACGGATGAGCCGTGGCGTGCGGCGATGACCATCCCGGTGGACGACGTGCGGGTGTCGTTCGCCATCCCGTGGGAGGGGCAGCTCCTGCTGGGCACGACCGACGAGCCCTACGAGGGCGACCCGGCCGACGTGCGGTGCTCCCCGGCCGACGTCGACCAGATCCTCGGTGAGGCGTCGGTCGGCATCGTCGGGTCGGCGCTGGACCGGTCGCGGATCGCGTACGCGTTCGCCGGGCTGCGCGTGCTGCCCGGCGGGTCCGGCGACACCAGCCACGCCAAGCGCGAGACCGTGATCACCCGCGGTCGTGGCGGGATGATCAGCGTGGCGGGCGGCAAGTGGACCACGTTCCGGCGCATCGGCGCGTCGGTGCTGGCACGCGTCGGCGAGGCTTTGGGACGGGACCTGTCGCACGCGTTCGACGGCGTGCCGTCCGCGTTGCCGGGCGCGGCCCTGCCCGACCGGGTGAGCGCGCAGCTGGGCCGCGAGCTGCCGTCGGTGCCCGACGACGTGCTCCGGCACCTGGCCACGCACTACGGCACGGTGAGCCACGAGGTGCTGGCGCTGGCGTCGGACGACCCGTCGCTGCTGGACCGGGTGCACCCGGACGGGCCGGACATCTGGGCGCAGGTGGCGCACGCGCAGCGGTACGAGTGGGCGACCGAGGTGGACGACGTGCTGCGGCGGCGGACCACCGTGGTGGTGCGCGGGTTGGACACGCCGTCGGTGCGTGAGCGCACGGGACGGTTGCTGGCCAAGGCCATCGCGTAGGTCGGCCGGGTGGTGCCGGTGGGGTTGCGCATACTCGACGCATGCCCTTCACCAGCACCACCCACGTGCGCTGGCCCGACGTCGACCAGAACGGCCACATGCGCACCACCGCGTACCTCGACGCGGCCGAGGACAACCGGATGCAGTACTTCGCCTCGACGGGCTTCCCGGTCGCCGAGTTCGCCGCCCGCCGGCTCGGGCCGGTCTCCCACGGCGACGACATCCGGTACCGCGCCGAGATGCGCCTGCTCGACCCGATCGTGGTGGAACTGCGCCTGGCCGGCCTCGCGTCGGACGGCGCGCGGTTCCGCCTGCACAACAAGGTGATCAGGGCCGACGGCCGCACCGCCGCCACCATCGTGACCACCGCCGGTTGGCTGGACCTGGACACGCGCAAGCTGACCGCGCCACCCGCCGACCTGCTCGCCGTGCTCACGGGCTTGGAACGCACCGAGGACTTCGCCGAGCTGCCGTCGCCCCTGGCCCGCGCCTGACACGCGGAAGGGGCACTCACGACGAGTGCCCCTTTCGCGTCAGCCGTGCCGCCGCGCCCTCTCTCCGGACCCGGCGGCCCGTCGCGCGACCATCGCGACCAGCCCGAACAGGCCGATCTGACCGGCGACCAAACCGACGGTCGCCCACACCGGGAAGTCCACCGGGACCGCCCTGAGCGTGAGCACGGGGCCGAGGATCACCCCGCTCATGACCAGTGCGAGCACAGCCGCGTGCAGGAGGCGGGGCGCTTGGCTGGAGGGCACGGCCACTTCAACCTTGAGACCCGACTTCTCCACGCGCACTCGCGCTTGGCGGGTCGGGTCGCCCCAGCCCGCCGGGTTGTCGGCTCCGGGTGTGTCCGGAGCCGGCGTTGCGATACTCATGCGAGGCGCCTTTCTTCACCCCTCACCCCTGTCCACCCAGGTGGGTGAAAGGGGTCGAGGGTCCGGGGACGGAGCGGCGGGCATTGCCCCCCGAGCACCACCCGCCGCACCCCGCGTTCGGGCACCACGTGAGCACGCACATCGGATCGTGCCACCCCGACCTCGAGATGTCCACACATTTCCCACTGATTCTGTGGCGAATCGGCACCGGAAGTGCAATGCTGGGCAGAGCGAACGAGGAGCGAGGTGCGCCATGTCGTCGGTCGAGCGGGTCACGTCGGACAAGCCTGTCGTGGTGGACCGCGTCAACGTCGCGCTCATCGCGGAGGCGGTCGAGGCGTTGGGCAAGTTGCAGGACCGGACCGGGCTCAAGAAGGTCGACCTGGTCAACCGGGCGTTGCTGATCTACGAGTTCGTCGACTCGGAGCTGCGCGCGGGCAACCAGGTGGTGCTGCGCGACCCCGAGGGGCGCGACCAGCTGGTCAAGATCTTCCTGTAGGCGCGACGAAGGCCCCCGACGTCTGGTCGGGGGCCTTCGCGGTCGGGTGCGGAACCTACGGCTTGTCGTCGTTCGGCGGGAGGTTCACGTCCGTCACCGGCTTCTTCTTGCCGCCCTTGGCGGGCGGAGCCTCGGCCTCGCTCGGCGCCGGGTCGTCGCCGGGCAGCAGGGCCGCCAGCGCGGCGCCCGTGATGCGGCGGAACGCCCGACGCGGCCGGGCACGTTCCAGGACCGCGACCTCCAGCTTGCCCCGGTCGAGGAGGTCGGGCTTGCCGTTGCCGGTGGTGGTGCTGCCGGCGCTGAGGGCCTTCACCGCGGTGCGCACGGCGTCGGCCAGCGGCTGCGCCTCGGTGTAGGCGTCCTTGAGGGCGGTGCCCGTCGCCTCGGCTTGGCCACCCATGACGGCGTACTGCGGCTCTTCGAAGATCGAGCCGTCGTAGGTCAGGCGGTACAGCGTGTCCTGCTCGGGGTCGGTGCCCACCTCGGCCACGCAGAGCTCGACCTCGAGCGGCTTGATCTGCTCGGCGAAGATCGAGCCCAGCGTCTGGGCGTAGACGTTCGCCAGCGAGCGGCCCGTCACGTCGCGCGGGTCGTTCTGGTACCCGCGGATGTCGGCGAACCGGATGCCCGCCTGGCGCAGGTTCTCGAACTCGCTGTAGCGGCCGACCGCGGCGAACGCGATGCGGTCGTAGATCTCCGACACCTTGTGCAGGGTCGCGGACGGGTTCTCCGCCACGAACAGCACGCCGTCGGCGTACCGGAGCACGACGACGCTCCGGCCTCGGGCGATGCCCTTCCGGGCGTACTCCGCGCGGTCGCGGAGGATCTGCTCGGGTGAGGCGTACAACGGCATCGTCACTGCTGCGGCTCCCGGGCTCGGCGGATGCGGGTGGGGATGGGGGTCGACACGGCGCTCAGCCCGCCGGCCTGGCCTTGCGGCCCTCGACGACCGACTCGGCCAACGTGGCGGTGTCCGCGTCGGACAGGTGGGCCGCGCCCTCGGCGGTGATCGTCACGACGACCGGGTAGATCTTGCGGATCACGTCCGGGCCGCCGGTGCCCGAGTCGTCGTCCGCCGCGTCGTACAGGGCCTCGATCGCGGTCCTGGTGGCGGCCTCGGCGTCCGCGTCGGGGTCGTAGAGCTTCTTCATCGCCGACTTCGCGAACAGCGAGCCCGAGCCGACGGCCTGGTAGCCCTGCGACTCCTCGTACCGCCCGCCGGTCACGTCGTAGGAGATGATGCGGCCCGCGCGGTCCGGGTCGGGCGCGTCCACGTCGAAGCCCGCGAACAGCGGCACGACCGCCAGGCCCGCGAGCGCGGCGTCGAGGTTGCCCTTGATCATCGCGGAGAGCCGGTTCGCCTTGCCGTCCAACGACAGCGAGACGCCCTCGATCTTCTCGTAGTGCCGGAGCTCGACCGCGTAGAGCCGGACGATCTCGACCGCGATGCCCGCCGTGCCGGCGATACCCACCGCCGAGTGGTCGTCGGTGATGAACACCTTCTTCATGTCGCGCTGGGCGATCACGTTGCCCATCGTGGCGCGCCGGTCGCCCGCGATCACCACGCCGCCCTTGAACGTGAGGGCGACGATGGTCGTGCCGTGCGGAGCCTGCACCGCGCTGCCCTCGGGCAGGGTGCGGCTCGACGGCAGCAGTTCGGGGGCCTGGGCGCGGAGGAAATCGGTGAACGACGACGACCCCGGCCTGAGGTAGGCCGGGGGCAACGACGCGGCCGGGTAGTGCCCGGTCGAGCTGTGGTCCATGTGTGGGTTTCTCTCCTGTCCCGCCGGCGGCTTCCTACTCGCCGCCCTTTTGCACGTACGCGCGGACGAAGTCCTCGGCGTTCTCCTCGAGCACGTCGTCGATCTCGTCGAGGATGGCGTCGACGTCCTCGCCGAGCTTCTCCCGGCGTTCCTGGCCGGCGCCGGCCGCGCCGTCGCCGTTCTCGTCGCCGTCACCGCCGCCTTGGCGCTGAACCTGTTCCTGGGCCATGTCGACCTCCCGGTCTTCGGGTCCTGCGAGTTAAACACTACCCACCAGGTACGACATCCTGCGCCTGCCACTCGGGTTTGTTGATCAGCCCCGGGTGAGCGCCTCCACCAGTTGCTCGGCCGTGTCGGAGGCCTCCAGCAGGGCTCCGACGTGCGCTTTCGTGCCGCGCAGCGGCTCCAGGGTGGGGATGCGGACCAGTGATTCACGACCGAGGTCGAAGATCACCGAATCCCACGACGCGGCGGCCACCGAAGTGGGGTAGCGCTCCAGGCAGCGACCGCGGAAGTAGGCGCGGGTGTCCTCGGGCGGCGAGAGGATGGCCGCCCGCACCTCCTCTTCGCTGACCAGGCGTTTCATCGAGCCCCGGGCCACCAGCCGGTTGTAGAGGCCCTTGTCCAGCCGCACGTCGGAGTACTGCAGGTCGACCAGCGACAGCCGGGGCGAGCCCCAGGCCAGGCCGTCCCGGGCGCGATAGCCTTCGAGCAACCGCAGCTTCGCCACCCAGTCGAGGCGGTCGGCGCACTCCTGCGGGTCGCGGGCCAGCGCGTCGAGCACCTCGCCCCACACGCGCAGCACGTCCCGGTCGCCGTAGCCCTCCTGCTCGATGAACGCGGCGGCGCGCTCGTAGTAGGCGAACTGCAGGTCCAATCCGGTGAACTTGCGCCCGCTCGCCAGCTCGACCTTCACCTTGAGGGTCGGGTCGTGGCTGATCTGGTGCACCGCCCGGACCGGCTCCTGCAACCGCAGGTCGTCGAACCGGCGCCCCGCCTCGATCATGTCGAGCACGAGCGAGGTGGAACCGCACTTGATGTAGGTGGAGTACTCGGCGAGGTTCGCGTCGCCGATGATGACGTGCAGCCGGCGGTACTTGTCCGCGTCGGCGTGCGGCTCGTCGCGGGTGTTGATGATGCCGCGCTTGAGCGTGGTCTCCAGGCCGACCTCGACCTCGATGTAGTCGGAGCGCTGGGACAGCTGGTAGCCCGCCTCCTCGCCCGCCGCGCCGAGGCCGACGCGGCCGGAGCCGACCACGACCTGGCGGGACGCGAAGAACGGCGTGAGCCCGGCGATCACCGCGGTGAACGGCGTGCTGCGCTGCATCAGGTAGTTCTCGTGGGTGCCGTAGCTGGCGCCCTTGCCGTCCACGTTGTTCTTGTAGAGCTGCAGCCGGGGCTGGCCGGGGACGGTGGCCGCGCGCATCGCGGCCTCCTCCATCACCCGCTCCCCCGCCTTGTCCCAGATCACCGCGTCGCGCGCGTTGGTGACCTCGGGCGCGGAGTACTCCGGGTGCGCGTGGTCGACGTACAGCCGCGCGCCGTTGGTGAGGATGACGTTGGCCGCGCCCAGGTCCTCGACGTCGCTGTCGCCCGGGTGGCCGCCGGGCGTGCCGAGGTCGAAGCCGCGCGCGTCGCGCAGCGGCGATTCGACCTCGTAGTCCCAGCGCGCCCGGCGCGCCCGCGGTATGTCGGCGGCCGCCGCGTAGGCCAGCACGACCTGTGTCGAGGTGAGCACCGGGTTCGCCGTCGCGTCACCCGGCACCGAGATGCCGTACTCGACTTCGGTTCCCATGATCCGCCGCATGTACGCAGACTACGACCTTCCACCGACACACCGCCCGGACCCAGGTCACGTTTCAGCCGGCCGCGAGCCCCGCGGCGGGCCTGATCCGGGACGCGCCGCGGGCGGGACCGAACGCCGCGAGCACCGCCAGGACCACCACGCCCGCGCCGCCGACCAGCAGCGGGAGCGCCGCCGCCGTGGGCCACACGAACACGCCGACCGCGGCCAGCGTCAGCTCCGCGTAGACGAGGCCGAACACGCCCCCGCCCAGCACGCCCACCAGCGCCAACAGCACCGCTTCGGCCACCACGCCACCCTGCAGGCCACCCTTGGTCACGCCGAGCGCGCGTCGCAGCGCCAACTCCTTGCGCCGTTCCTGCACGGAGATCGTCAACGCGGTCCCGATGCCGGTCACCGCGACCGCGACGGACAGCCCCAGCAGCACCATCAGCATCACGATCCCCAGGTCGAGGTAGCGCTGGTTCTGCGCGTCCGTCTCGGCCTTGGTCTTCACCAGAACGGTGGGCGAGTCGGCAAGCGCCGCCCGCACGCCGGCCTCGTAGGCGGCCGGGTCCGCGCCCGGTCCGAACGCCACCAGCACCTTGGTGGCGGGCGCCAGGCCCGGTTCGGCCAGCACCACGTCGGCGCCGTCGAGCAGCGAGCCGGCGAACGTGCCGACGACCGTGGCCGTGCGCGGCCCGCCGGGCAGCCCTTCGACCGTGAACGGCCTGCCGACCTGCGCGCCGAACCGCTCGGCGTACCACTCGTCGAGCAGGACGGCGCCGGGCGCGAAGTCCTTGGCGTTGACGTTCTGCCTGGTCAGCCACTCGCGCAGGCGCTCGGGGTCGGCGCCGACGAGCTGGGTCGGGACCGTGTGGCCCTCGGCGTCGCGCTGCTCGGTGACGACACCGTGCAGCACGACCGCGGTCGCCGCTTCCGGCCGGTTGGCCGCCGCGCCGACACCGCCGGCGAGCGCGCGTCCACCGGAGTCGGCGACCACGGCGTCGGGCCGCGGCTCGTTGCTGAACTCGTCCTCCATGCGTTGCGCCGAACCCACCGTGACGGCGAAGAACGTGACCATGGCGGCGGCCAGGAGCAGCGGCATCGCCACCGACGCGGACCGCTGCGGCACCCGGCGCACCTCGGCGGCGGCCAGCTTCCACTGCGCGCCGCCGAAGCGGCTCGCGACCGTGCCGAAGATCCGGCCGAGCGCGGGCACGACCACCGGTCCGAGCACGCCGAACAGGCCGAACACGGCGGTGATGCCGGAGAACAGGACCAGGAAGATCGCCGCCAGCGAGCCGCTCGCGAGGACCGCCAGCGCCGCCATGGCCGCCGCGGTGACGACGAGGACGACGCCGAAGATCCGCCGGCGGCGCACCACGGCCTGGTCGGGCGTCTGGCCTTCGGACGTCCGCAGTGCCGCGAGCGGCGAGATCCGCGCGGCGGCCAGCGCGGGCCGGACCGCGGCGAACGCGCTGAGCGTGGCCGCCGTGACGACGCCGATGACCAGCTGGCCGACCGTCGGCAGCAGCGGCGGGCTCAGCTCGACCGCGCCGAGCAGCGAGGACAGGCCGGTGGCGTCGAACAGCCTCGCCAGCAGCCAGGCCACCGACCCGCCGAGCACCGCGCCGACGACGCCCGCGACCGCGCCGGTGAGCAGCGCTTCGAAGAGGTTCGCCCACACGAGCGGGCCCCGGTGCGCGCCGAGGCAGCGCAGCAGCGCGGTGTGCCGCTGGCGTTGCGCGTAGACGGCGCGGTAGGTGGCGGAGGCGACGAAGACGGACGTGGCCAGCGCCAGGATGCTGAACGGCAGCAGCACGGCCGCCAGGTCGTTGTTCGGCGGCTCCGCGGCGATCGCCGCCCTGGTGTCCACCGGGAAGCCCTCGCCGACGGCCCGCGCGACGGCGTCGCGGTCGCCGCCGACCACGTAGATCGCCTCGACCCGGGGTTCGCCGCCGAGCTTGGCGGCCAGGCCCTCGCCGACCACGATCATCGGCTCCTCGCCGAGCGAGCCGCGCTTGGTGATGCCGCGGACGACGACGTCCAGCGGCTTGCCCGCCGCGTCGGCCACTCGCACGGAGGCGCCCGGCTTGAGGCCGTGCTCGTAGGCGGTGACCCGGTCGACCGCGATCTCGCCGTCCGAGCCGGGTGAGCGGCCCTCCAGGATCGGCACGCGGTGCAGGTCGTCGCGGTCCGGCTCGATGTCGGCGGTGGCGCGCCGGTCGCCCGCCCGGCCGTCCTCGAGCAGCAGGTCGGCGCGGACCTCGCGGATCGGTTGCGCCACCGTCACGCCGGGGACCTGCGCCACCCGATCGGCGGTCGCCTGGTCGAGAACCGCGTCCGAGTAGAGCGGCGGGCGGACCACCAGGTCGACACCGGCGGGCACGGTGGGCGCGCCGTCGTTCGTGGCTCGCACCATCGCGTCGCTGAGCATCAGGGCAGCCAGCAGGCAGGCGACGCCGACCACCAGGGCGACGCCGGGCAGCGCGGCGCGACCGGGCCGGTTGCGGAACTCGGCGACCGCGAGCCGCAGGGATGTGGGCACAACTCCTCCTCGTGACGCGAACGCCACGACGTTAGGAACCGGAGGCGTCGGCAGGCGTCGGCCCGAGGTAGCACGACCCGGTGCTACCTGGGGAGGATGTTGGCGTGGAGCACGTAGTAGTGGTGGACACGGACGGCACGCCCATCGGCACGGCGACGCGCGCTCGGATGCGCGCGGAAGGCCTGTGGCACGCGTGTGCGGTGATCGTCGTGCGTTCTCTCGACGGGACCCGGCTGTACGTGCACCGGCGCACCGACACCAAGGACGTCTTCCCCGGGCTGTACGACCCGACGTGCGGCGGTGTCGTCGCGGCGGGTGAGACGCCGGACGAGTGCGCGGTGCGGGAGTTGGCCGAGGAGCTGGGGATCACGGCGACGCCGGAGTTCCGGTTCAAGACGCCGTTCGTGGACGGAACCATTCGCTACGTCGCGCACGTTTACGACGTGCGCAGCGACGGGCCGTTCGTCCATCAGCCGGAGGAAGTGGCGTGGGGCGGCTGGATGGAGTCGAACGAGGTGCGGGCGTTGGTGGAAGACCCCGGGTGGCCGGTCGTGCCGGACGGTCGGGCCCTGATCCGGGAGTGGTTCAGATGGGCATGATGTTCGCGATGTCGATTCCCGGCCTCGCCCTGCTGCTGCTCGGCCTCGCTTCCGGCGAGCGGCTGTGGAAGTGGGTTCGCCGGCGCAAGGGTCACCCGGTCGTGTCCGCGACCGCGATGGACGAGTTCACCACCCTGTTCCACGGCAGCAAGCACGTCGAACTGGAACAGCGCCAGGTGACGTTGATGCTGGGCGAGGACGAGGAGGCGGGCGCGCCGCCCCGCGGGCCGGTGGACCTCGACTCGGGCGCCGTCAGGCTCACCCCCAAGCCAGCGACGCCCGAGTAGCCCAGTACCGCTCGGCCGGCTCGGCGCAGTCCGCGAGCTCGTCCGGCGCCAGGTCGACGCCCCGCGCCTCGAGGTTGGCGCGCAGCTGGTCCGGGCTCGCCGCGCCCGAGAGCACGACGTCGGCCCACGGTTGCGCGCGCACGGCGGCCAACGCGATGGCGTCCGGGCCGACGCCGTGCTCGTCGGCCAGGTCGCGCACGCGTGGCGGCGGGTCGACGGCGAGCCTGCCGTTGGCCACGCCCTCCTTGACGAACACCTCCGCGCCGGACTCCTTGGCGAACGCCAGCGCCGGTCCCACCGAGGTTTCCAGGACGTTCCAGGTGGATTGGACGCTGTCGAACAGCCGCCGTCCCTCGACGGTGAGCTCCAACGCGCGGCGGATCGTCTCGGCCTGGTGCGGTCCGGAGGTGGAGAAGCCGACGCGGACGCCCGAGTCGCGCAGGCCGCCCAGGGCGAGGAGCAGGTCCGGGTCGCCGAACAGCGGGCTGTCGGAGGTCAGCGAGTGCACGTCGTAGAGGCCGACGTGCGCGCCGAGCAGGTCCTCGGTCTCCCGCCACTGCCGGGTGAAGCGCTCGACCGAGTGCTCCTTCACCTCGTGCGTGTCCGCGTCCCGCCGCCAGTCGGCGACGTAGGCGTAACCCCACTTGCTCGACACCTGCACGTCCTGGTGGCCGCGCGCGGCCAGCCACTCGGCCAGGAACTCCTCCGCGCGGCCGTAGGAGCGGGCCGCGTCGACCCGTCGCACGCCTGCCTCGTAGGCGGCGTCCAGGACGGCGTGGCACTGGGCGCGCATGGCGTCCACGTCCCGGTGTTCGGGCAGCGCGTGCTCGCGGCCGAGGTTGATGTAGGCGGGGCGGCCGAGCGCGGCCAGGCCGAGGGCGAAGTCGGGCACGTCCGACACGGTAACCGGCCGCCTTCCGAGCCGCTGGACGCCGTGGCGGGGTGATCTCGGGGGCCGGGCCGTGGCCAGTCGGTGTCGCCGAACGCGGGGGTTGGTCGGGCGAACCGGCCCAAGGCGACCTGCCGGGCGTGGTGCTGCCCACCGAGGCACGCCGGAGCCTCCACCCCACGACCGGCTTCCCACCGACCCTCCGGCGGCAGCTGCGGCGCGCCCACCGCCGACCGGAGGGGCTGCGCCGCTCTGTGCGGCGCAGGTCCGGCCCACTGCCTTCGGTGCGGACTCGTGGTCGGGGCGCTAGGCGTCGCGGCGGAGGAGGGCGAGGCTGCCTGCTCCCAGCGCCAGCGCCAGGTACGCCAGCATGACCAGGCCGGCGGCTGGTGGCGACAGGGTCGCGCCCGGCGATTCGGCTGCCAATTGGGGTGCCAGGACCGGCAGCATCACGGAGTACACGCGTTCGTTCCAGGGGTGCGGCAGGATCAGGGTCAGGGACGGCAGGACGAAGAGCAGGGCGCAGAGGGAGACCAGGGCGCCGGCCGTCGACCGGAGCAGGAAGCCCAGGCCCAGGCCGATCAGGGCGAGCAGGACCAGCGACGCGGTGTTCGCCAGGAGGGTCGGCAGGGCGTCGGCGAACGTGCTGTACGCCGAGATCGGTTCGGGGCGGTCGCCGGTGATCAGCTCTCCGGCCTGGTAGGCGAGCAGGACCGTCGCCAGGCCGATGAGCAGCGACGCGCCGGCCACCACGACCGTCTTGCCCAGCAGGTAGGCCTTGCGCTGCGGCACGGAGACGAGGGCGGTGCGGATCATCCCGCTGCCGTACTCCGAGGTGATCGCCAGGGCGCCCAGCACGCCGAGGCAGAACTGGGTGAACGGGACCACGATCACGCCCGGGTCGGCGGCGCCGAACTTCTGCTGCAGGTCCGGCGGCGAGGTGTCCCAGTCGGCCGTCATCAGGTACGACACCAGCGCGCCGCCGAGCAGGCACACCGCGATGGTGATCAGGATGTAGGTGGTCGAGCGGACCGAGCGGAGCTTCAGCAGCTCCGAGTTCAGCACGTCGGTCATCGGGCGGTCTCCTGGGTGCGGTACTCCACGCTGCCCTCGGTCAGCTCGAGGTACGCGTCCTCCAGGGACGCGCTGCGCGGGGTCAGTTCGTGGATCGGGATGCCGTTGCGCGCGGCGAGGTCGGCGATGTCCGGGGCCTCCAGCCCCTCGACGAGCAGGGCGCCGGCCTCGGACGCGGTTCTCGCCCCGGCGGCGGACAGGGCGGTCACCAGGGCGTCCGGCGCGGGGGTGCGCACGAGCACGTCCCTCTTGAACTTCTCCTGCAGCTCCTGCATGGACGCCTCGAGGATCAGCCTGCCCCGGCCGATCACGATCACCCGGTCGGCGGTCAGGGCCATCTCGCTCATCAGGTGGCTGGACACGAGCACGGTGCGGCCCTCGCGGGCCAGGCCGCGCATCAAATGGCGGATCCAGCGGATGCCCTCCGGGTCGAGGCCGTTCACCGGCTCGTCGAACAGCAGCACGCCGGGGTCGCCGAGCAGGGCCGCCGCCACCCCGAGGCGTTGCCTCATGCCGAGCGACAGCGAGCCCACGCGTCTCTTGGCCGCGCCCGCCAGGCCGACCTGCTCCAGGGTGGCGACGACCCGGCTGTCCTTGATGCCGTTGCTGCGGGCCAGCACGCGGAGGTGGTCGTAGGCGGACCGGCCGCCGTGCACCGCGCCCGCGTCGAGCAGCGCGCCGACGTGGTGCATGGGCCGCCGGATCCCGGCGTACCGGCGACCGTCGACGAGCGCCTCGCCGCTGGTCGGCCGGTCGAGGCCGAGGATCGCCCGCATGGTGGTGGACTTGCCCGCGCCGTTGGGGCCGAGGAAGCCCGCGACGTAGCCGGGTTTCACCTCGAACGAGAGGCCGTCCACGGCCCGGGTGGCGCGGTAGCGCTTGGTCAGTTGCCTCACTTCGATCATGGGGAGGAGCTTGCCGGGGTGGGGGTGTGGGCGGATCGGACCGAGGTCTTCGATTCGAGGTCGGACCGTGGTCCGACGCCGGCGGCGGTCACGCCGATTACCGTGCCGTTCGTGATGTCGCGAGTCGTGCGGATGCTGCCCACCGCCTACCTGTACGCGCTGGACGTGGCCGCCGCCGTGGTGCTGGTCATGGTGTACCTGGATTTCGCCCGGATGTCCGACGTGCCGGCGTGGCTGGGCTACCCGGTGGCGGTCCTGGTCGGGGCGCCCTTGGCGCTGCGCCGCAAACGGCCGCTGCTCGCGCTCGGCATCGTGCTCACGGCGCAGAACGTCGCCACCATCGCCCACATCACGCTGGAGCCCTACAGCGCCACGGCGTTCGCGATCTACATGGTGGCTTCGGCCTGCTCGTCGCGGGTGGCCGCGGGTGCGCTGGCCGCCACGCTCGGTTCGGCGTGGGTGGCGGTGTTCCTCGGCGAGGCGTGGCCGGAATCCGCCGGGCTGTCGATCTTCCTCACCCTGGTGGTGTGCGCCGCGTGGGCGTTGGGGCGCACCACGCGGATCCGCCGGTCCTACGAGGCACGCCAGGCGGCCGAGGCGTCGTCGAAGGCCGTCGCCGAGGAACGCCTGCGCATCGCCCGCGAGCTGCACGACGTGGTCGCGCACAGCCTGAGCCTGATCACGGTCAAGGCCGGTGTCGCGGCCCACGTGGCGCCGTCGCAGCCCGAGGAGGCCAGGGAGGCGCTCCAGGTCATCGAGAGAGCCTCGCGTGGCACCCTGGTCGAGATGCGGCGACTGCTGGGCGTGCTGCGGTCGGAGGACTCGGAGGCCGAACTGGCGCCGATGCCCGGCATGGACGACTTGCCCGAACTGGTGACGCGGGCATCCCTCGCCGGGGTGGACGTGTCACTGTCGGTGTCCGGCTCGCTGCCCGACGGGCTGGGGCTGACCGTGTACCGGATCGTGCAGGAGTCCGTCACCAACGTGGTCAAGCACGCGGCGCCGGCCTCCTGCGAGGTGTCGATCGTCGTCGGGGACGCTTCGGTCGAGGTCCGCGTGGTCGACGACGGGCCCGGTGAACGGGTGTTGGCCGGTGGTGGAGGGGGACACGGGTTGATCGGGATGCGGGAACGGGTGGCGGTCTACGACGGGACGTTCTCGGCCGGTCCGCTGGCCGGCGGCGGGTTCGCGGTGCGCGCCGAGGTGCCGCTGTCGTGATCGACGTGGTGGTCGTGGACGACCAGGCGCTGTTGCGCGGCAGCTTCCGGGTGCTCGTGGACTCGGCGGACGACCTGCGGGTGGTCGGCGAGGCAGGCGACGGCGCCGAGGCCGTGTCGGTGGTGCGGTCGACGTCCCCGGACGTGGTGTTGATGGACGTCCGGATGCCGGGGGTGGACGGGATCGCGGCCACCCGGGAGATCGGCGCGTTCAGCGCGGCCCGGGTGCTGATCCTGACCACGTTCGACCTGGACGAGTACGTGTACTCGGCCTTGCGGGCCGGCGCGAGCGGGTTCCTGCTCAAGGACACTCCCCCGGCCGATCTGCTGGCCGCGATCCGCGTGGTGGCCGCCGGCGACGCCCTGCTGTCACCCTCGGTGACCCGTCGCCTGGTCGCCGAGTTCTCCCGCACGCCCGCGCCCCGCGCCATTCGCCTCGACGGAATCACGGAGCGTGAGCAGGAGGTGCTGACGCTGATCGCCCGCGGGTACTCCAACGCCGAGATCATGGGCGAGCTGTACCTGTCGGCAGGCACGGTGAAGACCCACATCGGCCGCCTGCTGCAGAAGCTCCAGGCCCGCGACCGGGCACAGCTCGTCATCGCCGCCTACGAGTCCGGCCTGGTCACCGCGCGGTCCTGACAACAGGCCCGCACGATCCGGCCGGGTGGTGCGGCCGCAGCGGCCGCGGGATCGACATCCGGGACCAGGCGGCTGTGGTCGGCCCCACTCGGACCCCTGGACGCGGAGAACCCGCCCGGCGCGGTGGCCGGACGGGTTCCCCAGGCGGGTTGACGGATGGCAGTGCGGTCTTACAGGTACTGACCGGTGTTCGTGGCCGTGTCGATGGCCCGACCCGACTCCTGGTTCTTGCCGGTCACCAGCGTGCGGATGTACACGATCCGCTCGCCCTTCTTGCCCGAGATCCTGGCCCAGTCGTCCGGGTTGGTCGTGTTGGGCAGGTCCTCGTTCTCGGCGAACTCGTCCACGATCGCGTCCAGCAGGTGGCGCACCGACAGGCCCGGCTGCTTGGTGTCCAGCAGGCTCTTGATGGCCGCCTTCTTCGCGCGGTCGACGATGTTCTGGATCATCGCGCCCGAGTTGAAGTCCCGGAAGTACAGGACCTCCTTGTCACCGTTGGCGTAGGTGACCTCGAGGAAGCGGTTCTCCTCGGACTCCTCGTACATCCGCTCGACCGTGTGCTGCACCATGCCGTCGATGCAGGCCACCGGGTCGCCGCCGAACTCGGCGAGGTCGTCGGCGTGGATCGGCAGGTCGGGCGTGAGGTACTTGTTGAAGATGTCCTTCGCGCCTTCGGCGTCCGGACGCTCGATCTTGATCTTGACGTCGAGCCGGCCCGGCCGCAGGATCGCCGGGTCGATCATGTCCTCGCGGTTGGAGGCGCCGATCACGATCACGTTCTCCAGGCCCTCGACGCCGTCGATCTCGCTGAGGAGCTGGGGCACGATCGTGGTCTCGACGTCGGACGACACGCCGCTGCCGCGGGTGCGGAAGATCGAGTCCATCTCGTCGAAGAACACGATCACCGGCGTGCCCTCGGAGGCCTTCTCCCGCGCGCGCTGGAAGATCAGCCGGATGTGCCGCTCGGTCTCGCCCACGAACTTGTTGAGCAGCTCGGGGCCCTTGATGTTGAGGAAGTAGCTCTTGGCTTCGCGGTGGTCCTCGCCCCTGGCGGCGTGGACCTGCTTGGCCAGGGAGTTCGCCACCGCTTTCGCGATGAGCGTCTTGCCGCAGCCGGGAGGGCCGTACAACAGCACGCCCTTGGGCGGGCGCAGCTTGTACTCGCGGAACAGGTCGGCGTGCAGGAACGGCAGCTCCACGGCGTCGCGGATCTGCTCGATCTGCCGGTAGAGGCCACCGATGTCCTCGTACCGGACGTCGGGCACCTCCTCCAGCACCAGGTCTTCGACCTCGGCCTTCGGCACGCGCTCGTAGGCGAAACCCGCCTTCGAGTCGACCAACAGGGAGTCGCCCGCCTTCAGCGGCGAATCCATCAGCGGCTGAGCGAGCCAGACGACCCGCTCCTCGTCGGCGTGGCCGACGACCAGGGCACGGCCGATCGAGCTGTCGGCGGTGTCCGACGCCAACACCTCGCGCAGCGTGCAGACCTCGCCGGTTCGCTCGAAGTCGCCGCCCTCGACCACGGTCAACGCCTCGTTCAGGCGCACCGACTGGCCGAGGACCAGCGACGGCGTCTCGACCGCGGGCGAGACCGAGACCCGCATGCGGCGGCCGGAGGTGAACACGTCCACCGTGCCGTCGTCGAACCTGGCCAGGAACACGCCGTAGCCACTGGGCGGCTGCGCGAGGCGGTCCACTTCCTCACGCAGCGCGAGCAGCTGGCTCCGCGCTTCTCGAAGGGTGTCGATGAGCTTCGTGTTGCGCTCGGTCAGTTGGCTGACGCGCTCCGTCGCCTCCGCCAACCGCTGCTCCAGCAGGCGGACGTGTCGTGGGGATTCCGTCAACTTGCGGCGCAGCAACGCGATCTCGTCCTCCAGGAACCTGATCTGCGCTGTCAGCTCACCAGAGTTGTTGCCCTTGTTCAGCTCGCCACCCTCATCGGGCTGGCTGCCGGGATGACCGTGCTGCATGTCGGCACCCTCCTCCCGTGTTCGTACGACAACGGTACCGGCGATCACCGACAAAAGCGGCCACCCAGCGGCTTCCAGGGCGTCGTGTGATGACACAAACCGCCCGCTCGGCGGGATCAACTGCTCCATACCGGTGTCAGCCGGAACCTCCCACCCGCTACCGTGCGTCCAGTACTAGTCCCACGTGAGTGGTCCGGGCAGTGTCCACTGCCGCCAGCGGAAAGTTCTAGGAGAACGTGATGTCCGTCCCGCCGCAGCAGCCGGGTCCGTACGGTCAGCAGCCGGGTCAATTTGGCCAGCAACCAGGCCAATTCGGCCAGCAGCCGGGATACGGCCAGCAGCCCGGCGGGTACCCGCCGCCTGCCCAGGGTTTCCCACAGGGTGGGCAGCAGCCCGGCTACGGCACGCCACCCGGCGGTTACCCGCAGCAGGGCCAGCCCGGCCCCGGCCAGCAGCCGTACGGCCAACCCGGCCAGTTCAACCAGCCCGGTTACGGCCAACCGGGTGGTTTCGGCGATCCCTACGGCCCCCCGCCGAAGAAGAGCCCCCTGCCGTGGATCTTGGGTGGTGTCGGCGCCCTGGTCGTGATCGGTGTCGTGGTCACGCTGGTCGTGACGCTGGGAGGCGGCGGCAACGGCACCGCCAAGGACGCCGCCGACAGCTACGTCGCGGCCGTCAACTCACGCGACTTCGACAAGCTCACGGCGCTCACCTGCGACTCGAGCAAGAAGTCGATCGACGACATCAAGAAGGCCACCGACCCGGGCGCCTTCGCCGCCGAGCTCGAGAAGGAGCTCGCGGACCTGCCGCCGGAGCTCAAGAAGCAGGTCGAGGCGGCTCAGGAGGCGGCGAAGAGCATCAAGGTCAACCTGACCGTCGACAAGGTCGAGGAGAAGAGCGACACGGAGGCCACGGCCACCATCTCGGTCAAGTTCGACGGCGTGCCCGACAGCATGAAGGAGTTCGTCAAGGACGACACCGACACGCTGCCGTTCAAGAAGACCGACGACGGCTGGGTCGCCTGCCCGAAGAGCTGACCGAGCACGACCGGTGACCACGGCCCCGCACACCGCGTGCGGGGCCGTTTCGCCTGGTCAGGCCTCCGCTCAGCCCTTGGACGGCCGGCGCTGCGGCCGGGGCGGCGTGACGCCGTCGGCCAGCCTGCGGGTGGTCAGCAGGAACGCGGTGTGCCCGATCATCCGGTGCTCCGGCCGCACGGCCAGGCCCACCACGTGCCACGGCCGCACGAGGGTCTCCCACGCGTGCGGCTCGGTCCAGTGCTGCTGCTCCCGGATCGCCTCCGTCACCTTCGACAGCTGCGTCGTGGTCGCCACGTACACCACCAGCACGCCGCCGGGGATGAGGCTGCGCGACACGGCCGGCAGCACGTCCCACGGCGCGAGCATGTCCAGGACGACCCGGTCGACCTCGCCCTCGTGCTCGTTCACGTCGGCGACGGTCAACGACCAGTTGCCCGGCCGCTCGCCGAAGAACTGCTCGACGTTGCGGATGGCGTGGTCGGCGTGGTCCTGGCGGACCTCGTACGACGTCACGCTGCCCTTCTCGCCGACCGCGCGCAGCAACGAGCAGGTCAGCGCGCCCGACCCGGCGCCGGCCTCCAGCACCCGCGCGCCGGGGAACACGTCGCCGTACATGACGATCTGGGCAGCGTCCTTGGGGTAGATCACCTGGGCGCCGCGCGGCATGGACAGCACGTAGTCCGGCAGCAGCGGGCGCAGCGCCAGGAACGACGTGCCGCCCACCGAGACCACCACGGACCCCTCGGGCTGCCCGATCAGCTTGTCGTGCGACAGCGCGCCGCGGTGCGTGTGGTACTCCTTGCCCGGTTCGAGCACGATCGTGTAGTGCCGTCCCTTCGGGTCGGTCAACTGCACCCGGTCTCCCGGCTGGAACGGACCACTGGCGGTGCTCACCGCGGCGAACCTCCTGTATAAACGCGCGTCAACAGCGCACGATGGTCGCACGGAGGCCGCACACGGCCCGTAGCGGCCTACCGGCTGTCGGACGCGCGTTCACCCGCCTCGTCGGCGGCCTTCTCCGTGAACCGGCCCTTCACCAGCTCGGTGACCGTGTGGTACACGGGCCAGCCCACCAGCCAGATCCCACCGACGAGCGTCATGCTCGCCATCTGCCCCCACAGCGCCTGCGTGCGCTCCGGCGTGCCGACGACGTACATGAGCAGCAGCATCACCGAGCACGCGATCGCCCACGCCACCGCGAACTTGCCCCACTCGCGCCACTCGTGGCGCACCTTCGCCAGGCCGTGCTTCGGCGGTTTCACCGGCGGCGGACCACCGGCGAACCGGTGGGCGACGCGCTGGTCGGCCCACCGCATCATGCTGTGCCCGAACGCCACGCTCACCCCCAGGTAGATCGCGGCGAGCCCGTGCACGCTCGTCGCCTCGCCCCCGGACCTCAGGTCGAACACGGTCGCCACGAGCAGCACCACGTCCACCAAGGGGGTGCAGGCCAGCAGCACCGCGCCGAGTCTGCGCATCCGCAGCACGTACCGGGCCAGCAGCCCCGCGCCCAGCACCACCCAGAACCCGATCTCGCACGCCACGATGAGGACCACCAACGGTTCGACCACGTCCTCAATGCTGCCGTCCGCGGATCTTGCGCGCGTCGGCGGGCCGACCGATCCCGGGTCATCAGTTCGTAGGACGCCCCGGGCCTGGCCCTGTGCTGTGATGGCGGGGTGGAGCTCCGCCGGAAACACCGCGACGTGCTGACCGCGGTGGCCTTCTTCGCCTTGGGGCTGCTGATCCACCGGCTCGGCCTGGACCAGGTGACGGGAGACCGGGGCGGGTCGACCCCGTTCGGGGTGCGCGTGGCGATCCTGGCGGTGGCGTGCGCCGGTCAGGTGTTCCGCCACCGGGCGCCCGTGGCGGCGCTGGGCGTGGCGGGCGCGGCAACGGCGGTGGACCTGCACTTCGGCCTGAGCATGCCGGTGATGATGGTGTGCATCGACGTGCTGTTCGTGGCCACGCTGCACGGGTCGCGCGGGCTGCACCGGGTGCTCGTCGCGGTGGTGGCGACGACGACGGTCGGCATCACGGCGGCGGCCGCGGCGGTGGACGACTGGCGGCAGTCGTTCTACACCGGGTTGCTGCTGTTCTCGCTGCTCGTGGTGCCCATGTGGTGGGCGACGAACGTGCGGCGGCACCGGGAGAGCGCCGAGCAGGTCGCCCGCATCGCCGAGCTGGACCGGCGGGCCGCGGTGAACGCCGAGCGCAACCGGATGGCCCGCGACCTGCACGACGTCGTGGCCGGGCACATGTCCGCGATCGCGATCCAGTCCGAGGCCGTGCTGTCGCTGCGCTCGGGCGACCCGGAGACCGCGCGCACGGTGTTGAAGTCGGTCCGGGAGAACAGCGTGCGCGCGTTGGCCGAGATGAGGACGATGATCGACGTGCTGCGGGCCGACGAGCCGGTGGACGAGCCGGTGTCGGTGCGGCTGGCGGACGTGGGCGGGCTGGTCGAGTCGGCCGCCGCGGCCGGGCTGGACGTGGAGCTGCGCGGCGCGGACGTGGGCGAGCTGCCGGTGGGCGTGGACGTGGCGGCGTACCGGATCGTGCAGGAGGCGTTGACCAACGCGGTCAAGCACGCGCCGGGCTCGCGCACGTCGGTGGTGCTGGAGCGGCAGGTCCTGCGGTTGGTGGTGGTCGTGCGGAACGACGTGGTCGACGGTCCGCGCGGCACGGGGACGGGAACGGGGTTGGTGAGCATGGCGGAACGCGCCCACCTGGTCGGCGGGGTGTTCGCCGCGGGTCCGGACGGGGCCGGCGACTGGGTCGTGCGGGCGGAGTTCCCGCTGTGATCCGGGTGGTGGTGGCCGACGACCACGCGGCGATCCGGGCCGGGCTGGTGATGATCCTCGGCGACGCGGACGGCATCGAGGTGGTCGGCGAGGCCGAGGACGGCGCGACGGCCGTGCGGCTGGCCAAGCGGCTCGAACCCGACGTGGTGCTGATGGACATCCGGATGCCCGGCGTGGACGGGATCGAGGCGACCCGGCAGCTCGGTGGGGTGTGCGACGTGCTCGTGCTGACGACGTTCGACCTGGACGAGTACGTGCGCGGCGCGCTGCGGGCGGGCGCGGCGGGGTTCCTGCTCAAGTCGGTGGAGGCGTCCGCGCTGGTGGACGCGGTGCGGCAGGTCGCGGCCGGTGACGGCGTGCTGGCGCCGAGCGTGACGCGGCGGGTGATGCGGGAGTTCGCCTCGGCCGTGCCGCGAGCGCGGCCGGCCGCGCTGGACGCGTTGACCGACCGTGAGGTGGAGGTGCTGCACTGCCTCGGCGAAGGGCTGTCGAATCACCAGATCGGGCGAAAGCTGCACATCGGTGAGACGACGGTGAAGACGCACGTGTCGCGGGTGCTGACGAAGCTGGACCTGCGGTCGCGGGTGCAGGCGGCGATCCTGGCGCAGGAGGCCGGGTTGATCGGCGGTCCGGGCGAGGACGGCCAGGTCAGCGGCGGTCCAGCGCGGCCTTGAGGTCTTCGCGGCGCAGCACGCCCGCGGGCCGTCCTTCGAGGTCGACGACCAGGTACTCCCAGGCGGCGGTGCCGTGCACGCGCTCGACCACCTCGGCGCCGGTCTCGTTCTCCAGCAGCACGGTCTCCGGCCGGATCGGCACGGCGGCCTGCTCGGCGGGCGCGTGCGGCGAGGTGCTGGCCAGGCGACGTGCCATCTCCCGGTCGAGCAGCCCGGCGGCGACGCCGTCCGCGCGGACCAGGACCACGCCCCGGCCGGCGGACGCGGTGAGCGCGCCCGACACCGGGCTCTCGGCGGGCAGTTGGAGCACGGGTCGGACGAGTTCGCCCAGCGTGAGGCCGTCCGGCCAGGTGCTGCGGCGCTCGGCGGTGGACTCGCCGCGCGCCCCGGCCAGCACGAACCACGCGGTCAGCAGGCACACGCCGAAGCGGAGCCAGCGGTCCTCGGCGCCGTCGAGCACGCCCCAGACCGCCCAGGCGACGAGCAGCGCGGCCACCACGCCGCCGCCGATCACGGCGGCCTTCGTGCCCGTGGCGCGGCGGCCCGTGACGGCCCACACGCCCGCGCGCAGGATCCGGCCGCCGTCCAGCGGCAGGCCGGGCAGCAGGTTGAACACCGCGACGGCGGCGTTGGCGAACGCGGTCTGGGCGATCAGCAGCCAGACCGCGTCGGGCTGCGGGATGGTGGAGGCGGCCACGGCGAACGCGCCCGCCAGGACGATGGAGACGATCGGGCCCGCGGCGGCGATGGCGCCCTCGTGGCCGGGGCGCGTCGGGGTGCGCATCACCTCGGACACGCCGCCGAGCAGGAACAGGCGCAGCCGGCGCACCGGCAGGCCGAGGCGGAGCGCGACCAGGCTGTGGCCGAGTTCGTGCGCCAGCACGGAGAGGCCGAGGAAGATCGCGAACGTGGCGGCGAGGAGCACGCCGGTGAGGCCGCCCGTGCCGGGCGCGATGCGACCGACCAGCGGCGCGTAGAGCACCACGATGGCCGCCGAGCCCAGCCACCACGAGGGCGCGAGCAGCACCGGGATGCCGGCCACGCGGAACAGCGGCAGCCCGCCGTCCCGGCCGACCTGCCGTCGCCAACCACTCGTCGTCGCCACGGGAAGAGCCTAGGCGGCCGGGTGTATTAGGACTGTGTTGGATCAGTGTCGGATCGGGTCGGCCCGGCGTCGCCGATCCGGGCGCGCAGGCCGTCGAGGATCAGGTCGAGGCCGAAGCCGAGGGCCTCGTCCTCGCCTCCCCCGGCCGCCTCCGCCAACGCCGCCGTCACCGCCGGGTACCGGTCGCCGCGCTCGCGCACCACCTCGGCCACGATCGCGCCGAACTGCGTGCCCGCGTCGCCGTCCGGCGTCGTCGCCGCCTGCTGGGCGATGTTGCGGACGTGCCCGGCGAGCACGGCCAGCACGTCCATCCGCTCGGCGCCGCCCAGGCCGGCGCCGTCGAGCACGGCCAGCGCGGCCTCCATCCAGGCCAGCTCGTTCGGGCCGACCACGCGCGGGCCCGTGGTGGCCTCCAGGACCCACGGGTGGCGCACGAAACCGGGCAGCAGTCCCAGCGCCCACGCGCGCAGCCGTGCGAACCGGTCGCCTTCGCCCAGGTCGGCGGGCGGCGTTCCCATCGCCAGGTCCGCCATGAGCGCGACCAGCTCGGACTTGCCGGGCACGTAGCGGTACAGGGACATCTTGGTGAAGCCGAGGTCCGCGGCGACCCGCTGCATGGAGACAGCCGCGAGTCCTTCGGCGTCCGCGATCGCGATGCCGGTGCGGGCGATGAGGTCGTGGTTGAGCGCGGGCTTGGGGCCGCGGCGAGGGCCGGGGCGGTCGCCCCACAGCAGTTCGAGGCTGCCCGTCAGGTCCATCGCCACCTCCGGTGTTGCCGCCGCGGAAAAACTGTGTCTAACATACACAAATAGAATTGCTTCCGATGGACACAGTAAGGGGTGGACATGGCGCACAAGCAGGTCCTGATCTCGGGCGCGAGCATCGCCGGACCGGCGCTGGCCTACTGGCTCGCGCGCTACGGCTTCGAGCCGACCGTGGTCGAGATCGCGCCCGCGCTGCGCGGCGGCGGCGCGGCGGTCGACTTCCGCGGCGAGGCGCACCTCACCGTGCTGGAGCGGATGGGCGTGCTGGACCGGCTGCGCGAGGTGCAGACCGGCGGCAGCCCGATGACGTTCGTGGACGAGCGCGACCGCACCGTGCTCCACCTGCCCGCGGACTTCGCGGGCGGCGACGTCGAGGTGCTGCGCTCGGACCTCTCGCGGGTGCTCTACGAGCACGGCAGGGCGCGGGCGGACTACGTCTTCGGCGACTCGATCGCCGCGTTGGCCCAGACGACCGACGGTGTCGACGTGACGTTCGCCTCCGGCGCGCGGCGCACGTTCGACCTGGTCATCGGCGCCGACGGCATCCACTCGAGGGTTCGCGCGCTGGCTTTCGGGCCGGAGGAGCGGTTCGTCAGCCACCTCGGCTACTACGTCGCGAGCTGGGACCTGCCCGCCGGCTTCGACGCGCCGGCCGCGCCGTTGAGCTACAACGCGCCGGGACGGCTGGTGTCCCTCGGCGGCGGCCCGGACCGGCCGGGCGCGTTCGTGGCGTTCAAGTCGCCGCGCCTGCGGTACGACCGGCACGACGTGGCCGGGCAGCGCGGGCTGCTCCTCGACGCGTTCCGCGGGGTGGGGTGGCGGACGCCTCGGTTGCTGGCGTCCTTGGAGCACGCGACGGAGCTGTACTTCGACTCGATCAGCCGGGTGGACGTCCGACCCTGGTCACGGGGGCGGGTCGCGCTGGTCGGTGACGCGGCCTGCGGCGCCACCATCGGCGGCATGGGTGCGGGCACCGCCGTGGTCGGCGCGTACGTGCTCGCGGGCGAGCTGGCCACCGCGAACGGCGACCACGAGGCCGCGTTCCGGCGTTACGAGGACCGGATGCGCGACTACGCCCAGCGGTGCCAGAAGGGCGGTGACCGGACGGGGAAGTTCCTGGCGCCGGCGAGCCGGTTCGCCCTGCGCGCGCGCAACGGGCTCCTGGGCAACAAGTTCCTGCTCGACCTGATGCTGAAGGCCGGCAAGGACATCACCAACAAGATCGACCTGCCGGACTACGCGCACGCCGCCGCGTAGCGCCTCGCGGTTCGGACCCGATCTTGTCGGGGGGTTGGCCTATGGTTCTGGGCCATGGCAGTGCCGACGATCACCGAGCGCCCTGTTCGCAGGCCAGCGCTGTCGCCCTCGCGAGCGGGCGACTTCAAGCAGTGCCCGCTGCTGTACCGCTTCCGCGCCGTCGACCGGCTGCCCGAGAAGCCGACCAGGGCGCAGGTGCGCGGCACGGTGGTGCACGCGGTGCTGGAGGACCTGTTCGGCCTGCCCGCCGACGAGCGGCTGCCGGAGACGGCGCGGGCGCTGGTCGGCCCGGCGTGGGAGCGGGTGCGGGCCGAGCGGCCGGAGTTCGCCGAGCTGTTCGCCGAGGGCGATCCCGAGCAGGAGCGGTGGCTGGCGTCGGCGGAGGAGCTGCTGGACGGCTACTTCGGGTTGGAGGACCCGCGCCGGTTCGACGCCGACGCCCGTGAGCTGCTGGTGGAGTGGGAGCTGCCCTCGGGTGTGCTGCTGCGGGGGTACATCGACCGCGTGGACGTGGCGCCGACCGGCGAGATCCGGGTGGTCGACTACAAGACGGGCGCCGCGCCGCGCGAGGTCGGCGAGGCCAAGGCGTTGTTCCAGATGAAGTTCTACGCGTTGGTGCTGTGGCGGCTGCGCGGCGTGGTGCCGCGCCAGCTGCGGCTGATGTACCTGGCCGACCGGCAGGCGTTGGCCTACCAGCCCGACGAGGCGGAGCTGACCCGGTTCGAGCGCACGCTGGAGGCGATCTGGGACGCCATCCTGCGCGCGGCGAAGTCCGGCGACTTCCGGCCGAACCCGGGCAGGTTGTGCGACTACTGCGACCACAAGGCGCTGTGCCCGGCGTTCGACGGCACGCCGCCGCCGTACCCGGGCTGGCCGGAGCCGGACGCCGGGGTGGAGACCGCGCTGGACCGGGCCGACTGACCGGGGTTCGACCAGGGGTCCGGCGCTGCCGGGCTCGTGCTGATGGAGTTGTTGATGGAGTTGTGCTTGATGGACGCGTTCTACGAACAGCCGGACTCCGACCGGTTCGCCGCCACCGGGCACACCACCGGTCCGTGGGGCGACGACAGCCAGCACCTGGGGCCGCCGTCGGCGCTGCTGGTGCGGGCGTTGGAGCGGTGCGCGCCGCGGCCGGAGGCGGTGCTGTCCCGAGTGGCGTTCGAGGTGCTCGGCCCGGTGCCGGTGGCGGAGCTGACCGTGACGGCGTCGGTGGTGCGGCCGGGGCGTTCGGTGGAGTTGTTGTCGGCCGAGTTGGCGCACGGGGGCCGTCCGGTGCTGCGGGCGAACGCGTGGCGGATCGTGGCGGGCGACACGGCGGCGGTCGCGTCCGGCGCGGGTGAGCCGCTCGTCGCGCCGGCGGCGTGCGAGCCGATGGCCGTCCCGGAGCACTGGCGGGGCGGCTACCTGGCCGCGATGGAGTGGCGTTCGGTCAGCGGCGGCATCTTCGCGCCCGGTGACGCGGTGGTGTGGGCGCGGCCACAGGTGCGCGTGGTGGCCGGCGAGGAGCCGAGCGCGGCGCAACGCCTGTTCACCGTGGCCGACTCGGCGAGCGGGGTGTCCAGTCGGCTGGACATCCGCACGTGGTACGCGATCAACACCGACCTGACCGTGCACCTGCACCGCGAGCCGGTCGGCGAGTGGTTCGCCCTGGACGCCCGCACGGTGATCGGACCGTCGGGTGTGGGCGTGGCGAGCAGCGTCCTGCACGACGAGCACGGGCCCGTGGGGCGCAGCGCGCAGTCGCTGTTCGTGCGGGAGCGCTAGGCCCACGGTCGCAGCCCGCACGCGTCGCGCGCACCATGGGGCTATGAGGTTCGCGGACCGCTTCGACGCCGGACGGGTGCTCGCCCGGGCGCTGGCCGGCGAGACGTGGACCGATCCCCTGGTGCTCGGCCTGGCCCGCGGCGGCGTGCCGGTGGCGTTCGAGGTCGCCTCCGCGCTGGGCGGTGAGCTGGACGTGGCCGTCGCACGCAAGATCGGCGCGCCCGGCCACCCCGAGTACGGCATCGGCGCGGTCACCGCGAACGGCGAGCCGATCTTCGACGAGGACGCGCTGCGCCTGCTCCGCCTCACCCGCGAGGACCTGGCCGAGACGTGCGAGGCCGAACGGCGGGAGGCCCGGCGGCGGCTGGAGCTGTACCGGGACGGCCCGGTGCGGTTCGAAGGCCGTGACGTGCTCGTGGTGGACGACGGCCTGGCCACCGGCGTCACGGCCCGTGCCGCGCTGCGCGAGGCCCGCGGCGAGGACCCGCGACGCCTGGTGCTCGCGGTGCCGGTGGGCGCGGCGGACTCGGTGCGCGCCCTGCGCGCGGACGCCGACCTGGTGGTCTGCCCGCACCCGCGGGTGGACTTCCGGGCGGTCGGCCGGTTCTACGGCCACTTCGACCAGACCACCGACGAGCAGGTGATCGAGCTGCTGCGCCGTCAGAGGGCGCGGTAGTGCTCTACGGTCGGGAACGGGTCGTAGAAGTGGTGCAGCAGCGCCTTCCACCGCGGGTACAACGGCCCCTGCCGGAAGCCCACCGTGTGGTCCTCCAGCCGTTCCCACCCCACGAGCAGCAGGTACCGGGACGGGTGCTCGACCGACCGCCGCAGGTCGAGCGAGACGAACCCGGGCGACCGCGCGATGACCTCCCGTGCCTGGTCGAACGCCCGCTCGAAGTCCGCCTCCAGGCCGGGGCGGACGTCGAGCGCGGCGACCTCCAGGATCACAGGTGCTTGTAGACGTCTTCGAGGGTGAGCCCGCGGCCGAGCATCAGGACCTGCACGCGGTACAGCAGCTGGGAGACCTCTTCGGCCAGGCGCTCGTCGGACTCGTGCTCCGCGGCGATCCAGACCTCGCCGGCCTCCTCCAGCACCTTCTTGCCCTGCGCATGCACCCCGGCCTCCAGAGCCGCGGCGGTGGCGGAGCCCTCAGGGCGGGTGCGTGCGCGTTCGCTCAGCTCGGCGAACAGCTCGTCGAAGGTCTTCACGGGGTCTGATCCTCCCATCCCCCGAACGGCGTCAGGCACCCAGGACCCCGGTCCGGCGGGTGTGGGCGCTAGATCCCGTAGTGCGGGTCGGTGAAGGGCCACACCTCCGCGATCCACTTCGGCACGAACGCGTCCAGCGCGCGCTCCAGGTCGGTGCCCACGCGCTCGTCCACGACCCACCACGAGATCTGCGCGTCGTCGGTGCGCCCGGGGTCCTCGACGGGGTCGATGTAGACGCAGCCGTACAGCTCGGTCTCGTCGGCGTTGAAGAGGGCGTAGTTGAACGACTCGTGCGCGTCCTGCTCCCGTTCGTGCCGGGCGAGGTCGACGCGGTCGTGCTCGTGGGTCATGTCGGCGGGCGGCCAGCCCCACTTCTCGCCGTACAGCGACCACAACCGCTCCCGCGAGCCCATAACGGCGGGGTAGTCGACGTCCACATCGGACTCGCGGATGGGCCGCAGGTGGTGTTCGGCGTCGAGCGGGACGCGGGTCGGGTGGGCGAAGTCAGCGGGGAGCCACGGCATGGCGCGGATTCTGCGTCGGCCGGGGTGCGACCGCCACCGAAAATCCGATAGCGCGATCTCGGACACACCCCACACACTGCACCGATGACCGATGGGCTGGTGCTGCGGACCGCGCGCCCGGAAGACCTCGACCAGATCGGCGCCCTGCTGGTCGACCGCGGCGAACCGGCGGACGCCGTCGACCACCGCCTGGTGGTCGAGGACCCGGACGCGGGCTGGGAGGCGTGCGCGGTCGTCGTGGACGGCGACAAGGTCGTGTCCACCGCGACCCTGCTGGACGAGACGCTGGTGCTCGACGGGGTGGAGATCCCGGCGGGCCAGGTCGAGCTGGTCGCCACCGACCGCGCCTACGAGGGCCGCGGGCTCGTGCGCGCGCTGATGGGTTGGGCGCACGAGCGGTCCGCCGCGCGCGGCCAGCTGGTGAACGTGATGCTCGGCATCCCGTACTTCTACCGCCAGTTCGACTACACGTACGCGATCCCGATCTCGCCCACCCGGCCGGTGTCGGGCCGTCCCGACGGCGGCGGGCACACGGTGCGCGAGGCGGGGGTCGAGGACATCCCGGCGATGGCCCGGCTCCAGGACGCCGAGCAGGCGCGGGCCGACCTGCGGATGCCGCACTCCCCCGGCCTGTGGCGGTGGTTGGTGGCGCGCGACGGCAGCACGGAGTGGCTGGTGGAGCGGGACGGCGTGCCGGTCGCCACGGGTCGCACCACCCCGCCGGAGGAAGGCGTGCGGCTGTGCGAGGTGGCGGCCGTCGACGAGGCGGCGGCGCACGCGCTGCTGGCGTTGACCGGGGCCGACGAGGTGACCGAGCGGCCGGGGTCGGTGGCGGGCGAGGCGCTGGAGCCGTTCCTCGGGCCGGCGGAGGCGGACGCGAGCTCGTACTACGTGCGGATCGGCGACCCGGTCGCGGTGCTGGAGCACTTGCGGCCGGTGTTCGGGCGGCGGTTGGGGGAGGCCGGGTTCGCCGATCAGGAGGGCGAGGCGGTCGTCTCGTTCTACCGGTCGCACGTGCGGCTGCCGTTCAAGGCGGGCGAGGTCGGTCCGGTGGTGGCGGGCGGGCGGATGCAGGGACCGGCGTCGGTGGGTGGCGCGGGTGTGGCGCCGGACATGCTGGCGTCGCTGCTGTTCGGCCCGCACGGTCTGCGCGGCCTGACCGCGCGGCAGCCGGACGTGTACCCGGGCCCGAACGCCGAGCTGATGCACGCCCTGTTCCCGCCGGTGCGCGGTGACCTGATGACGTTCTACCTGCCGTAGGTCAGGTGGCGGCCCGGAACAGGTCCCGCGCCTCCGTGATCGCCCGGGCCAACGCCTCCGGCTCCGGCCGCAGCCCCGCCACGATCGTGTCGACACCGCGCAGCCCCGCCTCCTGCAGCAGCCGCTTCTCGTTCGTCGTCCACCGACCGCGTGCCGCGAGCACCGCGTGCGCGGTCTGCAGCGCGGCGGTGACCAGCGTGGCCGCGACCTCGGCCAGCCGGCCGCTCGGCGCGTGCGCGGTGAGGGCGTAGTTCAAGGTCAAGGCCGCTTTGTCGCGCCAGACGGACGGCGCCGCCGCGCGCAGCGCCTCCGGGTAGGTCGGGCGGGGCAGGGCGCCGCGCAGCACCCTGTTCAGCGCGAGTTCGCCGACGACCAGGTAGCTGGGGATGCCGGCGAGGTGGAACATCAGCGGCTCCGAGTGGAAGCGGCCCTGCTCGGCCTCGGCGAGTTCGTGCTCGACCACGTCGAGGTCGCGGTAGTGCACGTCGACGCGCCTGCCTTCGACGGTGAGCCAGGCGCCGCCGTTGAAGACGCCGCCGCCCCACCCGCCGATCTCCGAGACCTCGCCCTCCCACCCGACCGCGCGCAGGTCGGCGGGGTCGAAGTCGCCCCGGTAGTAGACGGCGAAGTCCCAGTCGCTGTCCGGGGCCGCGGTGCCTTGGGCACGGGATCCGCCGAGGGCGACGGCGCGCACGGCGGGCAGGGCCGCCAGCCGGTCGGCGACGTGGTCGGGGAACGTCTCGTCGGTCATGGGCACGGCGATATGCATAGCCGCGGGTCGGGGGCCGCGTCAGCTGAATTCTCGGTCAGAGGGTCGCGAACTCGACGCCCATCACCACGCCCGCCAGCACGAGCAGCGCGCCGGCGGCGGTGAGGGTGCGGCGGTAGGCGGTGTCGCCGAGCCGGCGGCGTCCGCGTGCGACGAGCAGGGCGATCACGACCTTGCCGCCGACCAGGGTCAGGTAGAACCCGGTCAGCAGCGCCGCGCCCGCGACCGCTGACGTGCGCCAGGTGGTGATGGTGAGGGGGCCGAGCGCGGTCGCCCACGCGATCCACGGGTGCGGGCTGAGCAGGTTCACCAGCACCGCTCGGCGCAGGGCCGCGGCATCCGCCGGCTTCGGTTGGTCCGGCTTCGGTTGGTCCGGCTTCGGTTGGTCCGGATTCGGTTGGTCCGGATTCGGTTGGTCCGGATTCGGTTGGTCCGGATTCGGTTGGCCTGCCCGGGATCGGTGCGTCGTGGCGTCGGCGGTCGTGGCCTCCGTCGACCCGGAATTGTCGGTCCCCGGCGGTAGAATCGAATTCAGGGTTCCCCTGGGCGGTGACCCCTGCGAAGCGTGGTTCTCGGGCGGCGAGGGCTGCGCGGTCGGGGAGGGCCGGTCGGGCGGCGAAGAACGGTCGGGCGGCGGGTGCTGGTCGGTCAGTGATGCCGATCGGGCGTCCCGGATGGTCTGCGCGCCGGTCCACACCACGAACACCGCGCCGACGACGCCGAGCACGCCCAGCGCCCGCCCGGGCAGGCGGTCCAGCAGGAGCAGGGTCACGGCGACCACCGCGGCGTCCGACAGCAGCGGCGCGCAGGCGGTCAGGGCGCCGGCCCTCCAGCCCGACCGCAGCGCCGACGTCACCACCAGCACCAACAGCGGACCGGGGCTGATGCTCGCGGCCAAGCCGAGGGCCAGTCCCAACCCCAGTGCGTCCACGGCGGCAGACTAGGTCACGTGTCCGAGTTCGCCCGAGTCCTGGCCACCCTGCGGCAGATCCGCGGCCTCAGCCCGTTCTTCGCCCTGGACGTCGGCCGGCCCGACGACAGCTGGCACGACGGCGCGGCCCTGTCGCACGGCCCCGCCCTGTCCGACACCCTCGACCGGATCTCCGCCCGGTACCGCACCGGGGAACGGCGGGTCGCCGCGTCGTTGTTCTTCCTCGGCTACACCGCGCGGCTGCTGAGCCCGGTCGTCGCCGCACGCGCGGTCGGCGGGGAGGTGCCCGACATCCGCCCGGCCAACCTGTGGTGGCGGTACACCCCCGAAGGGCTCCAGGTCCGGCTCAAGGAGCCGGTCACCGGCGTCGGCGTCGCCGAGTCGCTGGAGCCGGTGGTGGAGGCGGTGCACGCGGTCACGCCGGTGGCCCGCGGCCTGCTGTGGGGCAACGCGGGGTCGTCCGCGGCGGGCGCGCTGCGCGCGATCAGCCGCAGCGGCGTCGACTGCGACGCGTTGGCCGAAGAACTGTTCGCCGACCCACCGCTCAAGGGCACCGGCGAGTTCATCCCGTTCCCCGGCGAGATCGTGTTCCGGCGGCGCAGCTGCTGCCTGTACTACCGGCTCGACGGCGGCGGCACGTGCGGTGACTGCCCGTTGCCCGCTCGGCGGAGGTGAGCAACGACAACTCGTCTGGTCGGTTGTGCCGGCGCTCGATCCACATCTACGGTCGCAGCGCCGCAGTGGACGGGAAGCCGGTGTGAATCCGGCGCGGTCCTCGCCACTGTGACCGGGGAGCCAACCCGCCGAGAACGTCACTGGCCGCGCCGCGGCTGGGAAGACGCGGGGACGGCGTCGATCCGGGAGTCAGGAGACCGGCTGCGGCACGAGTTGTTGTTGACCTTCCACGAGGTATGGAGGAGGCCGTCATGACGAGCCCCGCGCACCCCCTTTCCACTCACCTCCCCAAGTGGGCCTACGCCGTCGCACTGGTCGCGTTGACCGTGACCTGGCTGGTCCTGCAGGAGAACGGCATCGCGCTCGGCCACGCCGCCGAGACCGTGCACGAGTTCTTCCACGACGGGCGCCACGCGCTCGGCGTCCCGTGCCACTAGGCGCGGTCGCCATGTCGACGAACACCTACAAGGGCCTGCTGCTGCGCGGTCTCGGCGCGGGCGCGGTGGCCGGGCTGCTGGCGGGCCTGGTCGGCGTGCTGGTGGTCGAGGCGCCGATCCGGGCGGCGCTGGCCGTCGAGCAGGCACGGCCCGCGTCGCCCGACGCGGGTCATGGGCACGGCGAGCTGTTCAGCCGCGGCACGCAGGTGGTCGGCGGTGTGCTCGCCGCGGTCGTGGTGGGTGTCGCCGTCGGCGCGCTGTTCGCCACCGCCTACGCGGGGTCGCGGCGCTGGTTCGCGTCGAAGGCGCCGTTCGTCCGGGCGGTGGCGCTGTCGGCGGCGGCGTTCGGGGCGGCGGCGTTGCTGCCCGCGGTGAAGTACCCGGCCAACCCGCCGGCTGTGGGCGACCCGGACACGGTGGAGTACCGCACGGTGCTCTACCTGGGACTGATCGCGGCCGGGCTGCTGGTCGCGGTCGGCGCGAGCTACCTGGCCTCCCGGTTGGCCCGGATCGGCGCGCCGATCCGGGCCACGGCCGTGGCGCTGGCCGTGGTGGCGGCGGTGGTCGTGCTGCTGGTCGCCTTCCCGGCGACGCCGGACGCCGTGCCGTCCGACGTTCCGGGCAGCGTGCTGTGGGAGTTCCGGCTGGCCTCGCTCGCCGAGACGGCCACGCTGTGGCTCGGTCTCGGCGTCGTGTTCGGCCTGCTGGTCGACCCGGCCACGCGCCGGGCGGGACGGGTGTCAGCGGTCTAGCAGCGGGGCGAGCGTCTCGAGGTCCACTCCCACCAGGGACTCGCGGAACACGCGGCGCTCGCCCTGCTCGACCGGCACGTCGCACGGCACGACCAGGACCGTGCAGCCGGCCGCCACGGCGGAGGCGACACCGGTCGGCGAGTCCTCGATCGCGACGCACCGGGTCGGGTCGACGCCGAGCAGCCGCGCGGCCTTCAGGTACGGCTCGGGCAGCGGCTTGTTGCGGCGGTCGACTTCGTCGCCGCACACCGTGACGTCGAACAGGTCTCGCCCGATGGTGTCCAGCGCGACCTCGGTCAACTGCCGCTCGGTCGACGTCACCAACGCCATCGGCACACCCGAGTCGCGGACCGCGCGCAGCGCCTCACGCGCGCCCGGCCGCCACGGCAGGCCGGCGCGGAACACCTCCTCGGTGCGCCGCATGATCCACGCCGCGCCGTCGGTGACGTCCTCCTCGGACGGCCGCTCGACGCCCACTTCCGCGAACAGCATCGACATCGTCCGGGGCACGCTCGACCCGACCATCGCCTGCCTGGTCGCGAGCGACAGCGTGCCGCCCAGCTTCTCGACGAACTCGTAGAGCGGGATGTCCCACAGCTTCTCGGAGTCCAGCAGCGTGCCGTCCATGTCCCACAGCACAGCCTCGACCGTCATGTACGTCCTTCGTTGATCACGCGTGGTCGTGTCCTTCACCTGTTCGAGGCAAGTATCCCGCAGCGTTGCGCACGGAGCGTGACCGAGGCTGGGCGACTCGGCGCCCGGTCCAGCCGGGTCGAGGACGAACCGGCGAGATCGACCCCGAAGGTGTTGGTCTTCACGGCGTCCGCGCCGGTTTCGGGGCAGCCGTGGCGCGCTGGGCGCACGGCGTCGGACGTGATCACGTTCAAGATTTCGCCGCGACCCTCTTGACCTGCGAATTCATGGGTGGTCGGCTCGGCGGACCGGAGCGTGGCGCCCCTCGCGCGGTCCGCGAGGAGGACGCGGTCGGCGGGCGCGCCGGGGAACGGCGGCGTGACACGAACCGACATGCGCCAAGCCTACGGCGTCGGGTGTGCGGCGGTGGTCGTAGTCTGGCCGCGTGACCGATCCGGACCAGGCCGCCCAGACCCCCTTCGACCCCAGCGAACCGCTCACCAACCCGATCATGGTGGCGGCGTTCGAGGGGTGGAACGATGCTGGCGACGCCGCCAGCACGGCGATCGAACACCTGCAACTCACGTGGGACGCGACGCCGTTGGCGGAGATCGATCCGGACGACTACTACGACTTCCAGGTGACTCGACCCACCGTCCGCCTGGTGGACGGTGTCACCCGACGGGTTGAATTCCCGACGACCCGCCTGTCGGTCTGCCGCCCGCCCGGGTCGTCCACCGACGTGGTGCTGGTGCACGGGATCGAGCCGAACATGCGGTGGCGGAAGTTCGCCGCCGAGCTGCTCGGCCACATCGAGGACCTGGGCGTGACCACCGTGGTCACGCTGGGCGCGCTGCTGATGGACACCCCGCACACCCGGCCGGTGCCCGTCACGGGGACGGCGTACGACGAGGCGGCGGCGGCGAAGTACGGGCTGGAGCGGTCGCGGTACGAGGGGCCGACCGGGATCGTCGGCGTGTTCCAGGACCTGTGCGTGCAGGCGGGCGTGCCCGCGATCTCGTTCTGGGCGGCCGTGCCGCACTACGTGTCCCAGCCGCCCTCGCCGAAGGCGACGCTGGCGCTGCTGCACCGGGTCGAGGAGGTGCTGGACGTCGAGGTGCCGCTCGGCGCGCTGCCCGAGCAGGCCGAGGAGTGGGAGCGCACGGTCAGCGAGATGGCCGACGAGGACGAGGACGTGCGCAACTACGTGCGGGCGCTGGAGGAGCGCGGGGACGCGGAGATCCAGATCACCGAGGCGAGCGGCGACGCGATCGCGGCCGAGTTCGAGCGGTACCTGCGGCGGCGTGGCCGCGGGCCGGGCCGCGGGCCCACCGGGATGTGACTCCGCCCGACCCGACGACCCGCCGCAGCCGTCGATCCGGCCCACCCGCAGCCCGATCAACTCCAGCGTGAGCCGGCACGCCGCCCTGGCCGGTCGCCTTGACCTCACGTTCCCGGAGGGCTGACCGGAACCCGGGCGCCGAGGGTGAGCAGCGCCAGCACGCCGGCCGCCAGGTAGAGCGCGGCCTGGCCGTTGAGCAGCGCGGACAGGCCGAGCACGGGCGTGAGGGCGCCGGCGAGCACCATGCCGAGCGCCTGACCGCCGTCGTAGAGGCTGACGAACGTCGCCATCACCCGGCCGCGCACCTCGTCGGACGCGTGCAGCTGGAGCACCGACATCATCCCGGCGCCCGCGATCACGCCCGGCACGCCCACCACCACGAACGCGGCCAGGTAGAACACCAGTGCGGTGGTCACGGGCGGCCCGTTCCAGCCGAGCGCGGCGACCGCGGCGAAGCCGAGCAGCGACACGCCGAGGAGCCTGCCGGGCTCGAGCCGGCGGGCCAGCACGCCGACCAGCAGGCCGCCGAGCAACCCGCCCACCGCCTGCACGCCGCGCAGCAACCCCACCTCGGCCGCGCCGCCGCCGAGCCGTTCGGTCACGAACACCACGAACAGCACCACGAACAGGCCCTGGCCGGTCGCCATCAACCCGACCACGGCGACCATCGGCCGCAACGGGCCGCGGATCTCGCGCAGGCCGTCCAGCCAGGCCCGCCACGCGGGTTTCCCCGCCGCACGGACGGGGTCCCGCGTGCCGAGCGTCGCCAGCAGCGCCGCCGCGAGCAGGAACGACGCCACGTCCGCGAGCACCACGCCCGCCAGCCCGGTGTAGCCGAGGAGCAGGCCGCCGAGCGACGCGCCGACCAGCCGCGCCAGGTTGGCGTTCAAGCCCACCAGCCCGTTGGCCGCCGGCACCTGGTCGCGCGGCACCAGCGTCGGCAGCAACGCGTTCTTGGCCGGTTCGAACAAGGCCGCCAGCCCGGCCTGCACCGCCGTCACCACGTTCACCAGCACCAGGTCGCCGGTCAGCAGCGGCAGCAGCGCGACCGCCTGCGCGAGGCTCACCACCAGCATCAGCTTCCGCCGGTCCCAGCGGTCGGCCAGCACGCCGGCCAGCGGCGACAGCGCCAGGCTCGGCAGCAACGCCACCACGAACGTCGTCGCGGTCGCCGCGGCCGAGCCGGTGCGCTGGTACACGTACACCGGCAGCGCGACCAGCAGCACCCAGTCGCCGATCTCGGAGACGAACCCGGCGACCCACAGCCTGCGGAACGCGGGCACACCCAACGGCCCGGTCATCGCGGGAACGCCCGGATGCCGACGTGCGCGGGCAGCGCGCCCTCGGGCGCGTCCCGGCGCACCGGCACCAGGTACGGCCGCAGGATGTCGTCGATCATGCCGAGCAGGCCGGACAGCTCCTCGGCCGTCACGTTGACCGTGTAGCCGTGCATCGCGGAGGCTTCCAGCCACTCGCGCGGCACCTCGTGCCGGCGGTCCAGGAACCGCTGCACCAGCCGGTTGTCCTCGTTGAGCCCCAACGCGAGCAGCGCGTCCTGCTGCGTGCGCACCTCCGGGTCGTCGTCGAACGCGCCGACGTCGTAGCCGACCGAGGTGGCCCGCCACGGCCGCTCCCGCCCGTCGCCGGCCTCGACCCGTTCGACGAAGCCCGACTTCGCCAGCTGCCGCAGGTGCCAGCTGCAGTTGGAGGCGGTCGACCCGACCGCCTCGGCGCACTCGCTGGCCGTGCGGGGACCGACCGCCAACAGCTGGTTCAGCAGCGAGACGCGCAGCGGGTGCGCCAGCGCCTTCAGCGCGTCGACATCGGTGATCCGTCGGGGCCCTGGGAGATCCATGGCCCCGACGGTATACCTGAAAGACTTCTTTCGAAAGAGTTCCTTCAGACTTTCAGCCGACGTCCCGCCGCCGGAACCCGGCGAACCCCACCGCCACCAGCGCCGCCGCGACCAGCGTCAACCACAGCAGCGGCGTCGCGGTCACGTCCGCGCCCGGCACCTTGGGGATGTGCGTGAACGGCGAGAGGTCCATGGCCCACTGGTCGAGCTGGAGCAGCGGCCCGAGCTGGCCGAGCACCAGGAACACCACGATCACCGCCCAGCTCGCCGACGCCAGCTTCGGCACGAGCGCGAACAGCGCCAGCGCGAGTCCCGCGACCACCCAGACCGCCGGGACGTGCGTCAACGCCGCGCCGACCAGCCGCACGACCTGGCCGCCGACGTCACCGACGCGCGTGCCGTGCACCAGACCCGCGCCCAGACCGGCGGCGGCCAGCACGACGGGCGTGCCGACGGTGGCGAACAGCAGGTGGCTGCCGACCCACGCGAACCGGCTGACCGGCGTGGCCAGCACCGGCTCGGCCCGGAACTCGGTCTCCTCGGCGCGCAGGCGCAACGTCGACTGCACCACGTAGATCGCGCTGAACAGGGCGATGATGCCGATGATCGACGCCAGGTAGACGTCCACGATCGCGCCCGCGCCGCCCAGCTGCGAGATGATCTGCTGCAACGCCGGGTTGGCCTCCAGCATCTGCTCCACGCCGCGCGCGACCGAGCCGTACACGGCGCCGAGCACGAACAGGCTCAGCGTCCAGCCGATCAGCATGCCCCGCTGCAACCGCCAGGCCAGGCCGAACGCGCTGCCCAGCGAGCCGGGCGCGCGGGCCGGGCCGAGCCGGGTCGGCACCAGGCCGCCGCCGAGGTCGCGCTTGGTCACCAACGTCGCGGCGACCGCGACCAGCGCCGCGAACAACGCCACCGGCAGCAGCAGCACCCAGTACCGGTCGCCCGCGAACGCCCTCGTCCGCTCCAGCCACCCCAGCGGCGACAGCCAGGTCAGCCAGGTCGGCCCCTCGTCGCCCGCCGCGTCGCCGACGGCCCGCAGCAGGTAGGCGACACCGAGCACGGCGCCGGAGATCGCGTTGGCCGTGCGCGCGCTCTCCGACAGCTGCGCGCTGACCGCGCCGACGCCGGTGAACACCCACCCGACGGACGCGAAGGCGAGGCCGAGCGCGAACGACCCGGACGCCGACTCGCCGAGGCCGGTCAGGCCGAGCGCGACGAGCAGGCCGATCACCGTGCTCGCCAGCAGCGCCACCACCACGGCGGCGGCCAACGGCGCGTGCCGGGCGACGACGGCCGAGCCGATCAGCTCCAGCCGGCCCGTCTCCTCCTCCGCCCTGGTGTGCCGGGTGACCAGGAACATGCACATCAGGCCGACGAGCAGCGCGCCGAACACGCCCCACCGCCAGGCCAGCACGCCGCCGGTCGTCGACGCGTCGTAGAGCGGGCCGAGCATGGCCAGGAACGCCGGGTTGCTGCCCGCCGTCGCGCCCAGCTGCTGCCGCGACTCCGGCGAGCCGTACAGCTCGCCGACGGTCGACGCGGTCGCCAGCGTGATGCCGACCAGGCCGACGACCCACACGGCCAGCAGCAGCCGGTCGCGGCGCAGCGCCAGGCGCACCAGCGAGCCGAGGCCGGTCACGACGACATCGCCCCCTCCGCCTGCCCGGCGGGCAGCTCGTCCTCGTAGTGGCGCAGGAACAGCTCCTCCAGCGTGGGCGGCCGGCTGGTCAGCGTGCGGACACCGCTGCCGACCAACGCGCGCAGCGCCGCGTCCAGGTGGTCGGTGTCGACCTCGAACCGCACCCGGTCCCCCTCGACCACGAGGTCGTGCACGCCGGTCAACCCGGCCAGCCCGGAGGGCTCGCCGACCAGCTCGGCGGAGACGCTGGTGCGGGTGAGGTGGCGCAGGTCGGCCAACGTGCCGGTCTCGACGGTGCGGCCGTTGCGGATGATGCTGACCCGGTCGCACAGCGCCTCGACCTCGGCCAGGATGTGGCTGGACAGCAGCACGGTCCGCTTGCCGCGCAGCTCGTTCACCGCCTCCTGGAACACGGCCTCCATCAACGGGTCGAGCCCGGAGGTCGGCTCGTCCAGGATCAGCAGCTCCACGTCCGAGGCCAGCGCCGCGACCAGGGCCACCTTCTGCCGGTTGCCCTTGGAGTAGGCGCGGCCCTTCTTGCGCGGGTCCAGCTCGAAGCGCTCCAGCAGCTCGGCGCGGCGCTTCTCGTCCAGCCCGCCGCGCAGCCTGCCCAGCAGGTCGATGACCTCGCCGCCGGTCAGGTTCGGCCACAGGCTCACGTCGCCGGGCACGTAGGCGAGCCTGCGGTGCAGCTCGGCGGTGTCGCGCCACGGGTCGCCGCCCAGCAGCGACGCGGAGCCCGCGTCGGCGCGCAGCAGACCCAGCAGGACCCGGATGGTGGTTGACTTGCCCGACCCGTTGGGGCCGAGGAAGCCGTGCACCTCCCCCTCGCGGACGGTCAGGTCGAGACCGTCGAGTGCACGTGTCGGCCCGAAGGTCTTGACCAGGCCCGACACGGATATCGCAGCAGTCATGAGCGGTAAGTTACAGTGATTTCACAAAGTCGTGAAGTTAAGGAAGCGTATAAACTGCCACCCGGTCAGAGGGCCTCGAAGGGATGATCCGGCGGTGACACAGGTGGACGAGCGGGACGATCAGGCCGTGCTGCGCTTCATCGAGCGCTTCTCCTCGGTGTTCACCGAGTCCGGCATGGCGAGGATGCCCGCGAGGGTGTTCGTCGCGCTGCTCGCCGCCGACTCCGGCGAGATGACCTCCGCCGAGCTGGCCGACCTGCTGCGCGTCTCCCCCGCCGCCATCTCCGGCGCGGTCCGGTACCTCACCCAGGTCGGCCTGGTGAGCCGGGAGCGGGAGACGGGCACGCGCCGCGACATCTACCGCGTGCTCGACGACCTCTGGTACGAGGCGCTGTTCCGCCGCGACGAGATGCTCCGCCGGATGACCGGACCGCTCAAGGAGGGCATCAGCGCGCTCGGCGCCGACACGCCCGCGGGCAGGCGGATCTCCGAGACCCTCATGTTCTTCGAGTTCTTCCACGCCGAGCTGCCGAACATGCTCAAGCACTGGCGGACGTACCGGGACGAGCGACTGGGCGCGCCGGGTTCACCCGACCGGCCCTCCGACCCGTCCTGATCGTGCTCGATCGAACCTGATTCGACGTAGTTACGACTATCGGCGCTAACGAGCGACCGGTTTTGTCCCGACCATGCATGTGACCAGGTCGCTCCACCCCGTTCGCGCGGACGTTCCCATCCCCTGCATCGCACGGCCGACCGGCGCACCCGCCCGGCACGGCCGCGCAGCCCTGCCCAAAGGGAGAACCCTCCATGGGAGACGCCCGAACCACCAGGAGACTGGCCGTGCTCGGCCTGGCCGCCGTGTCGGCCGCCGCGCTGGCCTTCGCGAACGTCGGCGTGGCGGCGGCCGAGGGCGACGTGCTCGGCGCCGAGCGCGCCGACGCCGTCCCCGGCTCCTACATCGTGGCCCTCAACGACTCGTCGTCGCCGAGATCCGCGTCCGCCTCGACCGCGTCCTCGCTGGTCGACAAGTACGGCGGCCAGGTCCGCGTGGCCTGGCAGCACGCGCTCAACGGCTTCCACGCCACCATGTCCGCGGCGCAGGCGCGGCGCCTGGCCGCCGACCCGCGGGTCGCGTTCGTGCAGGCCGACCTGCCGATCTCGGTCGACGCCGTCCAGCAGAACCCGCCGTCCTGGGGCCTGGACCGCATCGACCAGCGCAACCTGCCGCTGGACAGCGCCTACAACTACTCGACGACCGCGAGCAACGTGCGGGCGTACATCATCGACACCGGCATCCGGACGACCCACTCCGACTTCGGCGGCCGGGCGACCTGGGGCACCAACACGGTCGACTCGAACAACACCGACTGCAACGGCCACGGCACCCACGTCGCCGGCACCGTCGGCGGCACGGCGCACGGCGTCGCCAAGGGCGTGCAGCTCATCGCGGTCAAGGTGCTCAACTGCGCCGGCTCCGGCACCACGGCGGGCGTGGTGAACGGCGTCAACTGGGTCACCCAGAACGCCGTCAAGCCCGCGGTCGCCAACATGTCGCTGGGCGGCGGCGTCGACACCGCCCTGGACACCGCGGTGCGCAACTCCATCGCCGCGGGCATCACCTACGCGGTGGCGTCGGGCAACTCCAACGCGAACGCGTGCAACTACTCCCCGGCGCGGGTCGCCGAGGCGCTGAGCGTGAACGCGTCCACCAACACCGACGCGCGCGCCTCGTTCTCGAACTTCGGCACCTGCACCGACCTGTTCGCGCCCGGCCAGAACATCACCTCGGCGTGGATGACCAACGACACCTCCACCAACACGATCAGCGGAACGTCGATGGCGTCGCCGCACGTGGCCGGCGCCGCCGCGCTGTACCTGGCGGACAACCCGACCGCGACCCCGCCGACGGTGAACGCGGCCATCGTCGCCGCCGCCACGTCCGACAAGATCACCAGCCCGGGCACCGGCTCGCCGAACAAGCTGCTGTTCACCGGCACGGCGACCCCCGGCGGCCCGTCCGTGACCAACCCGGGCAACCAGTCGACCGTCGTCGGCACGGCGGTCAGCCTGCAGCTGTCCGCGAGCGGCGGCACCGCGCCGTACACGTTCTCGGCCACCGGCCTGCCCGCCGGCCTGTCGATCAGCTCCTCGGGCCTGATCACCGGCACGCCGACGGCCACCGGCACGTCCTCGGTGACGGTGACGGCGACCGACGCGGCGTCGCGCACCGGCAGCACCACGTTCTCGTGGACGGTCACGTCCACCGGCGGGGCCTGCGACGCGGTCACCAACGGCACCGACGTGGCGATCGGCGACAACTCCGACGTCTCCAGCCCGATCGCGCTGACCTGCGCCACGAACGCCTCGGCGACCACGAGCGTGCAGGTCAACATCGTGCACACCTACATCGGTGACCTGATCGTCGACCTGGTCGCGCCGGACGGCTCGGTGTACAACCTGCACAACCGCAGCGGCGGCGGCACCGACAACATCAACCGCACCTTCACCGTGAACGCCTCCTCCGAGGCCGCCGCGGGCACCTGGAAGCTGCGCGTCCGCGACCAGGCGTACCTGGACACGGGCTACATCAACAGCTGGACGCTCGACGTCTGAGCCTGACGTGACCGGCGGGGCCGTCCCACTGCGGGACGGCCCCGTTCGCGTGCGCCACGACCAGCGGAAAGGCGCCGGTCGGACGGGCACCGCGTCCGGTCGGGCCGAGCGCGCCCGGCGCATCCGCGAGGCTTAGAGCTCCACGCCCAGCAGCGAGTCGGCCGCAGCGCGGAACAGGGTCGGGCCCGTGTGGTCCGAGCCGCCGGTCGAGAGGGCCTCGGCCGCCCACGCGTCCAGCGCCGCCAGCGCCTTGGGCGTGTCGAGGTCGTCGCCGAGGTGGTCGCGCAGGCGGGCCACGGTGGCGACCGCGCTCGGCCCCGTCGACAGCGACCCCGCGAGCCGCCACTTCGCGAGCCTCGCCTCGGCCTCGGCCAGCAGGCGGTCGCTCCACGGCCGGTCGGCGCGGTAGTGGCCCGCGAACAACGCCAGCCGCACCGCGTTCGGGTCGACCTTCTGCGCGCGCAGCTTGGACACGAACACCAGGTTGCCGCGCGACTTGGACATCTTCTCGCCGTCCAGCCCGATCATGCCCGCGTGCACGTAGTGCCGGGCGAACGGGTGCTCGCCGGTCGCCGCCTCGGCGTGCGCGGCGGAGAACTCGTGGTGCGGGAAGATCAGGTCCGACCCGCCGCCCTGCACGTCGAACGACGTGCCGAGCCGGTTCAGCGCGATGGCGCTGCACTCGATGTGCCAGCCGGGCCTGCCGGGGCCCAGCTCCGACGGCCACGACGGCTCGCCCGACCGGGCGGCGCGCCACAGCAGGGCGTCCAGCGGGTGGCGCTTGCCGGGCCGGTCCGGGTCGCCGCCGCGCTCGGCGAAGTACCTGCCCATCGTCTCCAGGTCGTAGTTCGACTCGTAGCCGAACCGCCCGGTCGCCGTGTGGTCGAAGTAGACGTCCGGGTGCTCGGGGTCGTCGACCCGGTACGCCGCGCCGCCGGCCAGCAGCTTCCCGATGACCTCGACCACCTCGGGGATCGCGTCGACCGCGCCCACGTAGTCGCGCGGCGGCAGCACCCGCAGGCTCACCATGTCCTCGCGGAACAGCGCGGTCTCCCGCATGCCCAGGACCACCCAGTCGTCCTGGTCGCGCTCGGCCCGCTCCAGCAGCGGGTCGTCGATGTCGGTCACGTTCTGCACGTAGTGGACGTCGTGGCCGTTGTCCAGCCACACCCGGTGGACCAGGTCGAAGGCCAGGTACGTGGCCGCGTGACCGAGGTGCGTGGCGTCGTACGGGGTGATGCCGCAGACGTACAGCCTGGCGGTGGCGCCGGGGGCGGTCGGGCGCACCTCACCGGTGGCGGTGTCGAACAGCCGCAACGGGCGCGGCTCGCCCGCTACCCGCGGGACAGGAGTGGATGACCAGGTCTGCATGTGAACGACCCTAACTCGCCGGTCGGACGGGCCACGCAGCGTCCGCACCGCGGGACGCGGGCGTACCCTCTGACCAGGGGACCTGGGAGATGGTCGCGATGATCCTGGACATCGTCATCGGTGTGCTGGGCGTGTTCGCCGTCGGCCTCGCGAGCAGCGCGCGCATCGTCAAGCAGTACGAGCAGGGCCTGGTGTTCCGCTTCGGCAGGGTGCGGCCCGCGCTGCGCGGGCCGGGGCTGACCATGGTCGTGCCGGGCGTCGACCGGCTGCGGAAGGTGAACCTCCAGATCGTCACCCAGCCCATCCCGGCGCAGGACGGCATCACCCGCGACAACGTCACCGTGCGCGTGGACGCCGTCGTGTACTTCAAGGTGGTCGACGCGGTGCGCGCCGTCGTCACGGTCGAGGACTACCGGTTCGCCATGCTCCAGGTCGCGCAGACGTCGTTGCGCTCGATCATCGGCAAGAGCGAGCTCGACGACCTGCTGTCCAACCGGGAACGCCTCAACCAGGGCCTGGAGCTGATGATCGACAACCCGGCGGTGTCCTGGGGCATCGAGATCGACCGGGTCGAGATCAAGGACGTGGCGCTGCCGGAGAGCATGAAGCGGTCCATGTCGCGGCAGGCCGAGGCGGAGCGGGAGCGGCGGGCGCGCATCATCACCGCCGACGGCGAGCTGCAGGCGTCGAAGAAGCTGTCCGAGGCCGCCGCGGCCATGTCCGCCACGCCCGCCGCGCTGCAGCTCAGGCTGCTGCAGACCATCGTGGAGGTGGCGGCGGAGAAGAACTCGACCCTGGTGCTGCCGTTCCCGGTCGAGTTGCTCCGCTTCCTCGAACGGGCGTCAGGCGCGATAGAACAGCAGGTCACGGTGCCCAAGCAGGGCTGAGCGTTTGCCCCGTGCCACGGACCGGGGGACGATGTGGTCTGGCTCACGTCGTCGGGACGAGGGAGGCGGGATGACCGCGCTCAAGCCGGAACCCGTGATCACCCACCCGGGTGCGGCCCGACGGCGCGCCAAGGGCTCGGTGCTGCTGGGGCTGCTCCGCACGACCGACCCCAAGCAGATCGGGATGCTCTACCTGGTCACGTCGTTCATGTTCTTCATGGTCGGCGGCGTGATGGCGCTGCTCATCCGGGGCGAGCTGGCCCGGCCGGGGCTCCAGTTCCTGTCCAACGAGCAGTACAACCAGCTGTTCACCATGCACGGCACGATCATGCTGCTGCTGTACGCGACGCCGATCCTGTTCGGTTTCGCCAACTACATCCTGCCGCTGCAGATCGGCGCGCCGGACGTGGCGTTCCCCCGGCTCAACGCGTTCTCCTACTGGTTGTTCCTGTTCGGCGGGCTGACCGTGATGGCCGGGTTCCTCACGCCCGGCGGCGCGGCGGACTTCGGCTGGACCGCCTACACGCCGTTGAGCAGCGCCATCCACAGCCCGGGCATCGGGCCGGACCTGTGGATCATGGGGCTGGCGGTGTCCGGCCTCGGCACGATCCTCGGCGGGGTCAACATGGTGACGACGGTGTGCTGCCTGCGCGCGCCCGGCATGACCATGTTCCGGATGCCGATCTTCACCTGGAACATCTTCGTCACCAGCATCCTGATCCTGCTGGCGTTCCCGATCCTCACCGCCGCGCTGATGGGCCTGGCCGCCGACCGGCACCTCGGCGCGCACGTGTTCGACCCCGCCAACGGCGGCGTGATCCTGTGGCAGCACCTGTTCTGGTTCTTCGGCCACCCCGAGGTCTACATCGTCGCGCTGCCGTTCTTCGGCATCGTGTCGGAGATCTTCCCGGTGTTCAGCCGCAAACCGCTGTTCGGCTACAAGGGGCTGGTCTTCGCCACGTTCGCCATCGCGGCGCTGTCGGTGGCGGTGTGGGCGCACCACATGTTCGCCACCGGAGCGGTGCTGCTGCCGTTCTTCTCGCTGATGACGTTCCTGATCGCGGTGCCGACGGGCATCAAGTTCTTCAACTGGATCGGCACCATGTGGAAGGGGTCGATCACCCTGGAGACGCCGATGCTGTTCAGCATCGGGTTCCTCATCACGTTCCTGCTCGGCGGGCTGACGGGCATCATCCTGGCCTCGCCGCCGCTGGACTTCCACGTCACCGACACGTACTTCGTGGTGGCCCACTTCCACTACGTGCTGTTCGGCACGATCGTGTTCGCCACCTACGCGGGCCTGTACTTCTGGTTCCCCAAGATGACCGGGCGGATGCTCAACGAGCCGCTGGGCAAGCTGCACTTCTGGACCACGTTCCTGGGCTTCCACGGCACGTTCCTGATCCAGCACTGGCTCGGCAACATCGGCATGCCCCGCCGGTACGCCGACTACCTGCCCGGCGACGGCTTCACCCTGATGAACACGATCTCCACGATCGGGGCATTCCTGCTGGGCGCGTCCGTGCTGCCGTTCGTGTGGAACGTGCTGCGCAGCTACCGGTTCGGCGACCCGGCCGAGCGCGACGACCCGTGGGGCTTCGGCAATTCCCTCGAATGGGCGACGACGTGCCCGCCGCCGCGGCACAACTTCACCGAGCTGCCGCGGATCCGGTCCGAGCGGCCCGCGTTCGAGCTGCACTACCCGCACATGGTGGAGCGGATGCGCGACGAGTCCCACTTCTCGCTGCGGCCCGGCAAGCACCGGGTCGAACCCGACGCCACGACCGAGAAGGCCCTCGCCTCGACCGAACGGGAGCGCGAGACGAAGGACGAGGTCAAGGAGGACCGGCAGGACTGAGCCGGCCGCGTTGTCGGGCGTTTGCCCGATAGTCGGGCACCTGGTCGCTTCCCTACGGTGATGTGTCCCAGTCGGGACGGGTTTCCGGACGACCGTTGGGGAGGACCTCGGATGTCACGAGGCAGAACGGCACGGCTGCGTGCCGCCGTGAGCGCTTGCCTGGCCGCCGCGGCCGGGCTGGTGGTGTTCGCGTCACCGGCGCAGGCCGCGCCCGCGTTCCAGTTGCCGTTCGAGTGCGGGCAGGAGTGGCGGCTGGACACGTGGGCGCACAGCCCCGCGCTGGACATGGTGCGCGAGCCGAACCAGGTGGGCACCCTGGGCGCGGCCCTGCTGGCGCCGGCGGCCGGCACGGTGAACAAGTCCACCTACCACGACAACGCCGGTCACATGATCCAGATCAACCACGGCGGCGGGCACTTCACCACCTACCTGCACCTGGACTCGCGTGCGGTCGGGGTCGGGGCGCGGGTCGCCCGGGGTCAGCTGATCGGCCGGGTCGGCAAGAGCGGCCCCACCTCGAACGGGCACCCGCACCTGCACTACGAGCAGGGCTTCGACGCGAACGGCGACGGCAGCGCCACCTGGGGCTTCGCCGGTGCGGAGCGCGTGGCGGCGACGTTCGACGGGGTCACCTACACCGGGGCGTCGCGCACGTGGCGTGACGTCACGAGCCGCAACTGCCAGGAGGAGCCCGACCTCGAACGGGTGTCGGACTTCAGCGGTGACGGGCATTCCGACGTGCTGGGCGTCAACGCGGCCGGTGAGCTGCTCTACTACCCCAACAACGGCCTCGCGCTCTCCACGCCCGAGCAGATCGGGCACGGCTGGGGCTCGTTCACGCAGGTCATGGCCGCCGACTTCAGCGGTGACGGGCACGCGGACGTGCTGGGCGTCAACGCCGCCGGCGAACTGCACTACTACCCGAACAATGACCTGGCGCTCTCGTCACCGAAGCAGATCGGCCACGGCTGGGACTCGTTCACCCACGTCATGGCCGCCGACTTCAGCGGCGACGGACACGCCGACGTGCTCGGCGTCAACGCCGCCGGCGAACTCCTCTACTACCCCAACAACAACCTCGCGCTCTCCACGCCCAAGCAGATCGGCCACGGTTGGAACGCGTTCACCCACGTCATGGCCGCCGACTTCAGCGGCGACGGACACGCCGACGTGCTCGGCGTCAACGCCGCCGGCGAACTCCTCTACTACCCCAACAACAACCTCGCGCTCTCCACACCGAAGCAGATCGGGCACGGCTGGAACGCGTTCACGCAGGTCTTCGCGTCCGACTTCAGCGGCGACGGGCACGCGGACGTGCTCGGGGTCGACGCCGCCGGCGAACTGCTCTACTACCCGAACAACGGCCTGGCGCTCTCGACGCCCAAGCAGATCGGCCACGGCTGGGGCTCGTTCACGCACGTGATGTGACCCCGGGGTGGCGCGGACCCGGCCGGGGACGCGCCACCTCCGTCAACGGCGTTTGCGCGACCGCAGGTAGTCGCTGACCACGGCCGCGCCCAGGCCGTCCTCGCCGGGCGCGACGACCCGGCCGCCGGACCGCCGGGCCACCGTGTCGACGAACCTGGTCAACCTCGGGTCGTCGCCGAGCCGGAACACCGTGATCGACGCGCCGAGCCTGGCCAGGTTGTCGACCTCGACCAGGGTCTTGCCGATGGTCCGCGGCAGCGGCGGGTACTGGAACTCGGCGTCGCCGGTCGGCTCCAGGTGCGCGGTCGGCTCGCCGTCGGTGACCACCAGGACCACCGGCTGGGCGTCGGGGTGCTTGCGGACGTGCCGACCGGCCAGCAGCAGCGCGTGGTGCAGGTTCGTGCCCTGCTCCCACACCCCCTCCAACGCGGTGAGCTGCCCGATGTCGACGGTCTCGGCGTGCCGGCCGAACGTGATCAGCTCCAGCGCGTCGGTGCGGAACCTGGTCCGCACCAGGTGGTGCAACGCCAGCGCGGTGCGCTTCATCGGCACCCACCGGCCGTCCTGCACCATCGACCAGGACGTGTCCACGCACAACGCGACCGCCGCTCGTGACCGCTGCTCGGTCTCGCTCACCTCGACGTCGACCACGTCGAGCTCGACCGGGCCGCCCGCCGACCGCAGCACGGCGTTCGTGACGGTCCGCGACACGTTCCACGGCTCGGTGTCCCCGAACCGCCACGGCCGCGTCGACCCGATCAGCTCACCGGCCGCGCCGGCGGACGAGTTGTCCCGCTGACCCTGCTCGCGTGCGCTGTCGAGCACGCCGCGCAACGCCGTCTCGCCCAACCGCCGCAACGCCTTCGGCGTCAACCGCAGCGAGCCGTCCGGCGCGCGTTCCAGCAGGTTCTGCGACCGCAGCTCGCGTTCCAGCTCGGCCAGCCGCCGCGCGTCGACGCCCGCCTCGCCGCCGAGCTGCCGGACCAGCGCCTCCAGGTCGATGTCCTCCAGCCGCGCGCCGGGGTAGCCCTGCGAGAGCTGCTCGGCCAACGCGTCCAGCTCGGCCAGGTCCGCCATCGCCTGCGCGCCCTCGCCCAGCCCCAGCGGGTTGTCGCCGCGGAACCGCGCCGAGCCGTTCCAGTCCTCGCCGGGCCGCAGCCCTTGCAGCAGGGCGTCCAGTTGGGACAGCTGCGCGCCGACGCCCGAGTTGCCGAACGCCTGCTGCGACAACGACGACAGCTCCCGGCGCTGCTCCTCGGACAGCGAGTTCATCATGCGCTGGGCGGCGGCGGACCGGGCGGCCAGCGCGTCGACCAGCTCGTCGACCGACTTCGGGTTCTCCGGGAAGAACTCGCCGTGCTCGCGCATGAACCGCTCGAACCGCTCGCCCGTGTCCTCGCCGGCGGCGTGCGCGGCGAGCAGGCCGTTGAGGTCGTCGAGCATGGACTGGATGCGCTGCACGTCCTCGGGCCGGACGTTCTCCATGGCCTGCTTCATGCCCTGGAACCGCTGGTCCATCAGCTCGCGGCCGAGCAGGTCGCGGATCTGCTCGTAGGACTCGCGGGCCTGCGGGGAGCGCCAGTCGTACTCGGCCAGCTCGCTCACGGCTGCCGCGGTCGACTGCGGCAACGCGTCCAGCCGGGCCTCGCGGAACCGCGCCTCGTCGTCCGGGTCGGGGAACAGCGCGGCCCGTTCGGCGGCCAACGCCTCCTCCAGCAGCCGCTGGATCTCCTGCAAGGTGCCGTCGAGCCGGTGACGCCGGGTGAGGGCGGCGCGCTTCTGCCACAGCCGGGCGGTCAGGTCGTCCAGGCCGCGCGTGCCGGGCAGGCCCCGGCGCAGCAGCTCGCGCAGCGCCGAGGCGGGTGACGCGCCCTCCATGACCTCGCGGCCGAGTTCGTCCATGGCCGCGCGCAGGTCGGTCGGCGGGGCCAGCGGGTCCGGCCCGTCGACGTACCGGCCGTACCGGTAGCCGCTCATCCGTACACCGTCCGGTCGTCGTCGCTGTCCTTGGACAGCTGACGGGTCAGGTAGAGCGATTCCAGCGCCAGCTCCACGGCCGACGCGATGCGTCCCGCCGGGTCCTTGGGGCCCGCGCCGACCCGTTGCGCCACGTCGTGCAGCACGGGCAGCTCCGGCAGCGCGGCCAGCATGTCGCCGGGGTGCACGCGTTCACCGGTGGCCACGGGGTGGCCGTCGGACACCAGCTCGGCCAACGGCCGCAGGTCGATCCCCGCGAACGTGGACCGCGCCGTGTCCGCGGTCGCCCGGCGCAGCAGGTGGACCAGCACCTCCTGCTCGCGCCCCTCCTCGCCCGCCTCGAACTCCAGCTTGCCGCGCAGCACCTCCGTCACCGACTCCAGGTCGACCGGGCGGGCGATGGGCGGGTTCTCGCCGATCAGCGCGCTGCGGCGCAGGGCGCTGGCGGCCACCGTCTCCGCCGCCGCGACCGCGAACCTGGCCGAGACGCCGGAGCGCTGGTCGATCGAGGACGACTCGCGCAGGTGCCGCACGAACCGGGCGATGACCTCCAGCAGGTGGTCGCCGACCTCGGCGACCAGGTGGGCCTCCTGGCGGACCAGCTCGACCTCGGCGCCGATCTCCAGCGGGTAGTGGGTGCGGATCTCCGCGCCGAAGCGGTCCTTGAGCGGCGTGATGATCCGGCCGCGGTTGGTGTAGTCCTCGGGGTTGGCGGTGGCGACGAGGAGGACGTCCAGCGGGAGCCGCAGCGTGTAGCCGCGGATCTGGATGTCGCGTTCCTCCATCACGTTCAGCAGCGCGACCTGGATGCGTTCGGCCAGGTCGGGCAGCTCGTTGACGGCGATGACGCCGCGGTGGGAGCGGGGCAGCAGGCCGTAGTGGATGGTCTCCGGGTCGCCGAGGCTGCGACCCTGGGCGACCTTGACCGGGTCGACGTCGCCGACCAGGTCGCCGACGCTGGTGTCCGGCGTGGCGAGCTTCTCGGCGAACCGCTCGTCGCGGTGCTTCCAGGTGACGGGCAGGTCGTCGCCGAGTTCGGCGGCGCGGCGCTTCGACTCGGGGGTGATGGGGTCGAGCGGGTGCTCGTTCAGCTCGGCGCCCTCGATCACCGGGGTCCACTCGTCCAGCAGGCCGACGATGGTGCGCAGGAGCCGCGTCTTGCCCTGCCCGCGTTCGCCGAGGAGCACCACGTCGTGCCCCGCGAGGAGGGCGCGCTCCAACTGCGGCAGGACGGTGCGGTCGAAGCCGACGATGCCGGGCCACGGGTCGCGGCCGTCGCGGAGAGCGGCCAGGAGGTTCTCCCGGATCTCGGCCTTGACCCCGCGCGGCAGGTGACCGGCCGCGCGGAGGGTGCCTGCGGTGGTGGGAAGGTCAGAGGTCACTCCACCGAAGTTACGCACTGATGGGCCGTCGGTCGACGTGGACCCACTCCACCTCGGGTTTCGCACTCGGTGGAGCCTTCGGCGCCTCGAATTGTCGGACCCTTCTGGGAGAATGAAAACAGGGGTCCCCTGGGCGGGGACTCCTGCGCAGCATCGGCCCGGCCCACTGCGCAGCATCGGCTTGGCCGACGTCGTGCGCGCAGTTCCGCCCGCGTCTCCGCCCACCCGCGCGGACACCGGCCAATCGAGAACCGGCCGCACTGGTCCACGACGTCACCTACCGCGAAGACCACGCTCGGATCCGCGCCGGCAACGCCCTCGGAGTCGCGGAGCGCCATTCAGAAGGTCGATCTCGGGGTGACAGCGCGCGCCGCGCGGTCAGCAGGTCACGCCCCTCGCCGAGGTCGTCGGTGGCGTGGACGAGTTCGGCGCCCGCCGCGACGCACGCCTGCCCCGGTCGCCGCCGGGTCGTGGGCCACGGCCCGCGAACGCCGCACGACCACCGACGCAGCGCGGAATCACCGGCTGACAACGGCGAAACGACGTTGCCGCATCCCTGCCTGGGGCGGGGACTCGTGCGAAGCACCGGCTCGGGCGACGCGTCACGGGGCGGACGTGACAGCGGGGTCAGCGGGCCAGGGTGAGCAGTTCTGTGCGGGCCGCCTCGTCGTCCAGGTAGGCGATGGCGATCATCGGCGCGAGGGCTCGGCACCAGTCGTGCAGGCGGTCCGGGTCGAGGGAAGCGGCCTTGGCCACGGCGGCCGCGCGCTCGGCCACGCCCTCGCGGCCCGCGCCGGCCAGGGCGTAGTCCACGACGTCGAAGCACGGGTCGCCCACGCACGGGCGCGGGTCGATCGCCATCAGGACCTTGCCGCCGCCCAGGACGTTGCCCAGGTGGAGATCGCCGTGCAGCAGCACCTGCGGCTGGGTGTCGAGCAGCGCGCGGCAGCGGTTCAGGGCGCGGGTCCACGTCTGCTCCGAGACGTGGGCGGCCACCGCGGGTTCGGCCAAGCGGCGGCCGATGCGCGTGTAGGCCTCCTCGCAGCGGGCGCGCAGGGTCTGCCAGGGCCCTCCCCCGGTCGGCACGGTGTGCAACGCGGCCACCAGGTCGGCCCACTCCCGCGGTGACGGCGGGGTCGGCAGCTCGTCGGCCGGCGTCCCGGGCCGGACGGCTTCCATCAGCACCGCGCCGTCCGCCTCGGCCAGCACCGCCGGCACCCGGCCGGACAGGGCGAAGTGCCGCAGCACGGACGCCTGCTCGGCCAGGAACACGGGGTCCGGGCTCAGCTTCAGGACCAGCGCCGCGTCCCCACGCGCACACGCCACCACGACCGACGAAGCGCCCGGCGGCATCACGTCGCCCAGGGTGAGGTCCCAACGCGCGGCGGCCTCGGCCGCCTGCTCCGGCACGCGCGCGCACCACTCGGCCACCGGAGGCCCGAACCGCAGGGTCAACCGCTCGGTGATCTCGTCGACGTCCACCCGTGCCACGGTAAAGGCGCGCACAACCGAATAATGCCCGTAGGCGACGCCCTGAATGGGCGCCGCCTACGGGTGTGCAGAGCTATTCAGTTGTCGTGCCGGTCAGCCGATGGTCACAGCGCCGGGTAGGCGTTGCGCATGAGCTCCTGGAACTGGGCCGAGAACCAGTGGCCCGAGAGCGGCGCGTCGGCGAGAGCACCCGAGGGGTTGTTGCCGTTGCGCACGTTGCCGCCGTAGGTCGGGTCGCACATCCGGTCGAAGCCCTTGCCCTCGGGGTTCGGGATCTCCTTGCTCGCACCGTCGGACTCACCCGGCGGCTTGATCCAGACGTAGGCGTCGATGCTCGGCTTCGGAGCGGCCTTCGGACGCTCGCCCAGACCGGCGCCGGCCTGGTTGCACCAGTTGCCCTTCTGGTAGCGGCGGTCGATGCGCGACTCGTTCACGTAGGCGTCCGCGGTGGTCGCGGTCGACTTCGCGGTGGGTCGGTTCGGGCCGCCCCAGCCGTTGCGCGAGGTGTCGATCAGCATGCCGATGCCGCTGTCGAAGCCCTGCTTGATCAGCTCGGTGCGCATCGCCGTGGCGAAGCCCAGCTCACCGTTGAAGTCGTTCCAGTCGACCCACTTGGCGTTCTCCTTCACCGGGCGACCGCCGACCAGGTCGTCGACCGTCCAGTACGGCTCCTCCAGCGCGGAGTAGTTCGCGGTGTTGGTGATGAAGCCGTGGACCTTGTCCTTGGTGGCGCCGTTCTTGCCGAGGATGGCCGCGAACTGCTTCGCCGCGGCGAAGAAGTTGTCGTACTCGGGAACGGTGTCGCCCCAACCGATCCAGCCGTGGTGACCGGAGTCGATGTAGTTGTAGACGTTGGAGATGGCACCGAGCTTGCCGACGGCGTACGAGACGCCCTCGACGTAGTTGCCGTTCGCCTTCATCGTGTCGCAGTTCGCCACGGCCGTGGGGCGCGGCGAGACGTTGGTGACCAGGTTCGGCAGCGAGTCGATCTCGATGACCGCGACGATGCGCAGCTTCGAGTACTTCGCGTCGCCGACGATGCTCGTGATCTTGTCGATGTACTCGGTCTTGTAGCGACCGATCTCGTCGGCCTTCAGCTCACCGTTCGAGGCCAGCGCGGCGCAGTCGCGGCCGGGCAGGTTGTAGACGACGAACTGGAAGACCAACTGGCCGTCCGCACGGGCCGCGCGCTGCTTCTCGGCCTCGTCGAGGTGATCAGCCAGACCCATGGTGCCCGTCGTCGGCGAGTCGTTGCCGTCGATCGCGCTGATCCGGTCCAACCACACACCGGTCGGCTGGTTCGCGATCCGCGAGCCACCCGGCTCGGCGGCGGCCTGACGCGACCACTGCGGGTTCACGTACACGCCGGCGCCCACGTACGGGTTGTCCACCTTCGGACCGCCCGGGTTGGTGCCGGTCGTGGTGGTGGTCGTCGTGGTCGTGGTGGTCGTCGTCGTGGTGGTCGTGGTGGTCGTCGTGTCGACCGACCCCGTGCACACCGTGCCGTTCAACCGGAACTGCGTGGGCGCCGGGTTGGACCCGGTCCACGAGCCGTTGAAGCCCGGCGTCACCGACGCGCCCGTGCCGAGGTTGCCGGCCCACGAGGGGTTGCGGACCGTCACGCGCGCCCCGGACTGGGAGAACGTGCCGTTCCAGCCCTGCTGGACCCGCTGGCCGGCGGCGAAGTCCCACTCCAGCGTCCACCCACCGGAAATGGCGTCACCCAGGTTGGTGACCGTGACGTTGGCGCCGAATCCGCCTTGCCACTGGCTACTGATTTGATACGAAACCCGACAACCGGGAGCAGCGTTGGCGGTGGCGGTCGAAGCCACCACCCCGGCCACGGACAGAGCCGCCACCGAGGTCACCGCCAATGCCCCGGTCAGTTTCCGGGAACGTACGAACGTGCGCAGACTCATGCATCGCCTCCTTGCGAGCAACCCGCCATCTGGGAGCGCTCCCAGCGATATCGCCGAATCGGCATTCGACGCGAGACCGACACAGCTGCCTGGGAGCGCTCCCAGACGTACCGTAACGCACGACACCTCGTGTTGACGAGGGGTTGACCTGGACATAATCCGTGGCTATACCCGGGGGCTCACCCCATCCCAGGCCCGCTGAGCTGGCCTTATGACACCGTCGACCGCAGCCGGGATTCGTGGCGAGCGTTCTGCCGGAATCGATTCGGAGCGCGAACGGCCGCCACTCGGATCACCTGTTCGGCCCAGGGGTCGAGCGGTTCGGGAGTACGTTCGCCGTCGAATATTCGATTCGACCTCTCGCCACCGGACAACCGGCCATTTCGAAGGTCACCGAATAGCTGTCGAATATTCGACGGCGGCCACCGCCTAATGGCGGCCGGCACCCTGATCCGAAAGGACCCGGACGGCTTCGTCCACGGCCGCGAGCCGGGCGCGCCGCACGGCTTCCGACAACGGCCGCAGCGCCTCGTCCCGCGCCCTCGTCGCGGTCGCCGACACGGCTCCGCCCGGCGCGTCGGACGCCGCCACGGTCAGGATCGCGGCGACCTCGGAGGCGCGCTGGAGCACGCGCAGGGCACGGGGCGGCATCCCGGCGGGCCACTCCAGCGCCGTGTGCTCCGCGGACAACGCGGCGATCTCGGCGCGCACGTTCGGCCGGTGCCGCGCCACGTCCAACGTCACCAGCGCGGTGGCCGCCTCGCGCATCGCCGACGCCAGGCCGTGCTCGGCCTCGCCGATCGGCACGTGCTCGCCGGTCGGCGCGCCGGGCAGGTCGAACACCGTCCACCGCACGACACCGTCGGCCACCAGCTTCGGCACCAGCCCCACGCCGACCTCGGGCAGCACGGCGGCCTCGCCCGCGCGCAACGCCGACTTGCCGAGCGGGCCGTTGGCGCCGAGCCCGCGCACGTCACCGGGCACGGGGATGACCAGCCGGGCCGTGGTCGCGGACGCGCGGCGCAACGACGCCAGCAGCAGCGCGGGGCCTACCGGGGCCTCGTCGGGGCCGGGCAGGTCGAGCGCCGTCGCGGTGCCGTCGTCGTCGGCCACCACTTCGTGCAGACCGGCCCAGAACCCCAGGGCGTCGAGGACGTCGTCGGCCGCGGCCGCACCATGCAGCCAGGCTGACGTCCAGACGACCAGCGTCGCACTCGCACAAGACACGCCTACCGAGGGTACGCGGGCCGGCCGACAGCTCAGGCCGCCGGGCCGACGTGTTCCACGAGCAGGGAGCGGAACTTCTCGACCGCCTCGGCGTCGGCGAACGCGCGGTGCGGCACGGCGTACACGGCGGTCGTGCCGGTCCGCAGCACGAAACCGCGCCCCGTCTCCACCCAACCGGGCAGCTCGGCCCAGCTCAGCTCGCTGCGCGCGGCCTCGCCGACCGACATCCGCAACGAGTGCGCGTCCGCCGTGCCCGTCACCGCCTTGGCCGCCAGCGGGTGGTTGTGGAAGTTCACCGCGGTGCCCACCGGGACGAGTGCGATGATGATCACAGCGAGCACGAGCCCGAACACGCCCGCCCACGTCATGCCCATCACCAGCACGACGACGCCCAGTGCCCCGAGCACCGCGGCGAACCACGGCGCCCATCGGTACAGCGGCACGGAGGTCCGCAGCGCGTCACGCCAGTCGGCGGGCCGCGGCGACCAGCTGAAGTCCACGCTCACCGGCCCGCACCCGGCCGTTTCACGGGTTCGCAGCACCGCGTGGCGCAGAACGCGCCGTCGACCGTGCAGCCCAGCGCGGGGAAGTCCGAGAGCTTGCGGGCCGGGGCGTCCGCCACGTGCTCGGCGACGAGTTCCGCCACCAGTTCGGCGAACCGGGGGTCGTTGTTGGGCGTGGCCGCGCGGGCGAAGCCCATGCCCAGCTCCTGGGCCCGCTCACGGGCCTCGGTGTCGAGGTCCCAGACCACTTCCAGGTGGTCGCTGACGAACCCGATCGGGCACACCACCACGTTGCGCACACCCTTGTCGTAGAGGGTGTCGAGGTGGTCCACGATGTCCGGTTCCAGCCACGGGACCTGCGGCGGGCCGGACCGGGATTGCCACACCACGTCGTGGTCGGCCGCGCCCACGGCCTCCGCGACGAGCCGGGACGCCTCGGCGACCTGCCGGGAGTAGAGGTGGCCGCCGTCCTCGGGCGGTCCGGCGGCCTTGTCGGCCGACACCGGCACCGAGTGCGCGGTGAACACCAGCCGGTAGTCCTCGTCGGGCAGTTGCGCCGCGGCGGCGCGCACGGCGTCCGCGAACGACGCCACGAACAGCGGGTGGTCGAAGAACTGGCGCAGCTTGACCAGCTCGGGCGCGTCCTCGACCGCCGCACGCGCGCGCAGGACGTCCTCGTCGTACTGCCGGCACGCCGAGTAGCCGCCGTAGGCGCTGGTCGGGAAGACGAGGGCGCGCCGCACGCCCGCGGCCTTCATCTCGGCCAGCGTGTCCTCGACCATCGGGTGCCAGTTGCGGTTGCCGAAGTAGATCGGCAGGTCGACCAGGCCGCGCACGGACTCGATCGCGGCGCGGTTGAGCGCGTTGATCGGCGACACGCCGCCGAAGTGCTGGTAGTGCTGCTCGACCTCGTCCAACCGCTCGGGCGGCACGCCCCGGCCCCGGGTCACGTTCTCGAGGAAGGGGCGGACGTCGTCGGGTCCTTCCGGTCCGCCGAAGGACAGCCAGAGCAGCGCGTCGTAACTCACCCCGACATCCTCGCGCCGCCGCCCGACCGCCGCACAACCGGGTCGGCGTGATCGAACGCACGCCGACCCGTGCCGCGCGCTACAGGCCCAGGAAGTGCACGCCGCCGTCGACGAACACCATCGAGCCGGTGGTGGCCGGGAACCAGTCCGACAGCAGCCCGCACACCGACTTGGCGACCGGCTCCGGGTCGTCCACGTTCCAGCCCAGCGGGGCCTTCTCGCCCCACATGGCCTCCAGCGCCGGGAAGCCGGGGATCGACTTGGCGGCCATCGTGCGCACGGGGCCCGCCGAGACCAGGTTGATCCGGATGCCCTTCGGTCCGAGCTCACGGGCCAGGTAGCGGTTGATCGACTCGAACGCCGCCTTCGTCGGGCCCATCCAGTTGTAGGCGGGCCAGACCTGGCGGGCGTCGAAGTCGAGGCCGACCACCGACGCGCCGCTGCCCATCAACGGCAGGGTGGCGGTCACCAGCGACTTGTACGAGTACGCCGAGACGTGCATGGCCGTGGCCACGTCCTCCCACGGCGCGTCCATGAACGGCGCGCCCAGGCACGACGGCGGGGCGTAGCCGATCGCGTGCACCACGCCGTCCAGGCCGTCCACGTGCTCGCGCAGCCGGTCGGCCAACGTGTCCAGGTGCTCCTGGTTCTGCACGTCGAGCTCGACCACCGGCGCGGCCTGCGGCAGGCGCTTGGCGATCCGCTCCACGAGGCTCATCCGGCCGAAGCCGGTGAGCACGACCTGGGCGCCCTGCTCCTGGGCGACCTTGGCCACGTGGAAGGCGATCGACGCGTCCGTGATCACGCCGGTGATCAGCAGCCGCTTGCCTTCGAGCAGTCCCGTCACTGAAACCCGTCCTCCGAGATGTTGTGCTTGGTAGTGGTGCGGTTCAGTGGCCCATGCCGAGGCCGCCGTCGACCGGCAGCACCGCGCCGGTGATGTAGGCGGCGGCGTCGGAGGCCAGGAAGGTGACGGCGGCGGCGATCTCGTCGGTCGTGCCGTAGCGGCCCGACGGCACCTGGGCGAGGATCTGCTTCTTGCGGTCCTCCGGCAGCGCGTCGGTCATGTCCGTGGTGATGAAGCCGGGCGCGACGACGTTCGCGGTGATGTTGCGCGTGCCGAGCTCGCGGGCGATCGACCGGGCGACGCCCACCAGGCCCGCCTTGCTGGCCGCGTAGTTGACCTGGCCCGCGCCGCCCGTGAGGCCGACCACGGAGGAGATGAACACGATGCGGCCGTAGCGCTTGCGCAGCATGCCCTTGGACGCGCGCTGCGCGACGCGGAACGCGCCGGTCAGGTTGGCGTCGAGGACGCGGGTGAACTGCTCGTCGGTCATCCGCAGCAGCAGGGTGTCGTCGGTGATGCCCGCGTTGGCCACGACCACCTCGACCGGCCCGTGGGCGGCCTCGACCTCGGCGAACGCCGCGTCCACCTCGGTGGAGCTGGTCACGTCGCACTTCACGCCGAGCAGGCCCTCGGGCGCGCCGGAACCGCGGTGCGTCACCGCGACCTTGTCGCCCTGCGCCGCGAACGCCCGCGCGATCGCCAGACCGATGCCCCGGTTGCCTCCGGTGACCAGAACGGACCTCGACACGCTTTCTCCCATCGCTGCTGGTTGATGCGGGGCGAGGCTATCCCCTACCTCCAAGTACGCCACCATCGGCCGGAGGTGGATCACAATCGGGCGGTGACCGGTTTCGTCGAAGAACTCCGGGTCGCGGTGGACGGCGACGTGCTCGCCGACCCCGCCGACCGCGCGCTGTACTCCGTGGACGCGTCCAACTACCGCCACGTGCCCGAGGTCGTGGTGCGGCCCCGGTCGGTGGACGGGGTGGCGGCGGCGATCGGGGTGGCGGTCGAGCACGGCGTGCCGATCACGAACCGGGGCGCCGGCACGTCGATCGCGGGCAACTCGGCGGGCGCGGGCCTGGTGATCGACTTCTCCCGGTACCTCGACCGGGTGATCTCGGTGGACCCGGTCGAGCGGGTCGCGGTGGTGCAACCGGGGGTGGTGCTGGACCGGCTCAACGACGCGGCCCGGCCGCACGGGCTGGTGTTCGGGCCCGACCCGTCCACCCACTCGCGCTGCACGCTCGGCGGCATGATCGGCAACGACGCGTGCGGCGCGCACTCCGTGGCCTGGGGCAAGACCAGCGACAACGTGCACGCGCTCGACGTGCTGCTGGCCGACGGCCGCCGGTTCGACACCCGCACTCCCCCGCCGCTCGACCTGCCCGACGTGGACCCGGCGTGGTTCCCCGCGCTGGACCGGCGCGTGTCCGGCTACCGGCTGGACGCGTTGCCGGACCTGACCAGGGCGTTGGTCGGCTCGGAGGGCACGTGCGCGACGGTGCTCGGCGCGACCGTCCGGCTGGTGCAGGCCCCGCCGCGCCGGGTGCTGGCCGTGCTCGGCTTCGACGGCCCGTACGACGCCGCCGACCTGGCCCCGCAGCTGCGCGAGCTGGACGTGCTCACGATCGAGGGCCTCAACGTCGAGCTGGCGCGGGCGGCCGGCGAGTCCCGGCGGCTGCTGCCGCGTGGCGAGAGCTGGCTGTTCGTCGAGACGGCGGAGGACTCGGTCGCGCACCGGGCCGCCGCGCTCGCGCCGCACTCGGTGGTGGTGACCGATCCGGCGCGGCAGCGCGCGCTGTGGCGGGTGAGGGAGGACGGCGCGGGGCTGGCGACGCGGATGGCCGACGGCGGCGAGGCGTGGTCGGGGTGGGAGGACGCGGCCGTGCCGCCCGAGCGGCTGGGCGCCTACCTGCGGGAGTTCGACGCGTTGCTGGCCGGGCACGGCAGGCGTGGCGTCACCTACGGGCACTACGGCGAGGGCTGCCTGCACGTGCGGATCGACTTCGACTTCCGACGCGGGCACCGGTCGTTCCTGGAGGACGCGGCGGACCTGGTGGTGGCGCACGGCGGGTCGTTGTCCGGCGAGCACGGGGACGGGCAGGCCCGTTCGGAGCTGTTGCCCCGGATGTACCCGCCGGCCGCGATCGAGGCGTTCGGGCGGTTCAAGGCGGCGTTCGACCCGGACAACCGGATGAACCCGGGCCGGATCGTCGCGCCCGCGAAGCTGGACGAGGACCTGCGCGTGCTGGTCGCGCCCCCGGTGATCCCGACCAGGGCGAAGCTCGCGCTGCACGCCGACGGCGGTGACCTGGCGGCGGCGACGCGGCGGTGCGTCGGCGTGGGCAAGTGCCTGAACACGGCCGGCGGGGTGATGTGCCCGAGCTACCGGGTGACGAAGGAGGAGAAGCACTCCACGCGCGGGCGGGCGCGGCTGCTGTTCGAGATGCTCGGCGGGCAGGTGGTGCGCGGCGGGTGGCGGTCCGAGGAGGTCCGGGACGCGCTGGACCTGTGCCTGGGCTGCAAGGGGTGCAAGCGGGACTGCCCGGTGGACGTGGACATGGCCACCTACAAGGCGGAGTTCCTGCACCACCACTACCGGGGACGGGTGCGGCCTGCGGCGCACTACTCGATGGGCTGGTTGCCGCTGTGGCTGCGGTTGCGGCTGGTGAACGGGCTCACCGCGCGGCTCGGGCGGTTCGGCGGCGTGGCGCCGGAACGGCCGCTGCCGACGCCCGCGCGGTCGTTCCAGTCGCGGTTCTCCGGTGGTGGCGGCGGTGATCGGGTGCTGCTGTTCCCGGACACGTTCACCAACCACTTCGAGCCGGGGATCGGGCTCGACGCGGCGGCCGTGCTCGGTCACGTGGGTCAGGCGGTCGAGGTGCCGCGCGGTGCGGTGTGCTGCGGGTTGACGTGGTTCTCCACCGGTCAGCTGGGCGTGGCGCGGCGGGTGGTGCGGCGGACGGCCCGCGTGCTGCGGCCGTGGACGCGCGACGGCGTGCCGGTGGTGGGGCTGGAGCCGAGCTGCACGGCGTTCCTGCGGTCCGACGCGCTGGAGGTGGCGGGCGACGACCCGGACGTGGTGCGGCTGGCGGAGTCGGTGCGCACGTTCGCCGAGCACGTGTCGCCGCTGCTGGAACCGGTGGCGGGCGAGACGCGGGCGGTCGTGCAGCCGCACTGCCACCAGTACGCGGAGCTGGGGCTGGACGCGGACCGGGAGCTGCTGGTCAAGACCGGGGTGAGCGCGTCGGTGCTGGAGGGGTGCTGCGGGCTGGCGGGCAACTTCGGCTTCGAGCGCGGGCACTACGACGTGTCGATGGCGGTGGGTGAGCAGACCCTGTTCCCGGCCGTGCGGGCCGCCGACGCGGGCACCGCGGTGGTGGCGGACGGCTTCAGCTGCCGCACGCAGGTCCGGCACGGCTCGGACGCCGATCCCGTGCACACGGCCACCCTGCTCAGGCGGCGCCTGGGCCTCTGACCACCGAGAGTCCTACCCCCACACCGCGAGAGTCCGGCGTTCACACCGCGAGAGTCCGGCGTTCACGCCGCGAGAGTCCTACGTTCACGACCACTGAGTTCAACGCTCACGACGCGGCGGCTCGAGCCGAGCGTTGAACTCAGGGGTGCTGGACGTAGGACTCTCGCGTGCTGGGGGTAGGACTCTCGGGGTGGATGCCGGTCAGGGCCAGGGTGAGCAGGCGGTCGGCTTCGACGGGCTCGCCCTCCGCGGCCAGCGCGACGGCGTTGGCCAGCTTCAGCAGGTCCACGACGGCCACGTCGGCGCGCACGTCGCCCGCCCGGCGGGCCGCCGCCAGCAGCCCGTCGCCGGCCGCGGTGATCATCGCGTGGCACGTGCGGCCGAGGGACGGGTCCGCGCCGCGCAGCAGTGACGCGGCCAGACCCCGGTTCGCCGCCGCGTGCCGACCGACCGCACGCAGCCAGGCCACCAGGGCGGGCCCGGGCGCCAGGTCGGCGGCCAGGGCGCGGGCCTGGTCGCACAACGCCTCGACCCGGTCGGTGAACACCGCTTCCAGCAGCGCCTGACGGGTCGGGAAGTGCCGGTGCAGGGTGGCCGACCCGACCTCGGCCCGGCGGGCGATCTCCTCCAGCGACGCGTCCGCGCCCTGCTCGGCGATCGCGACACCGGCGACCTCGACGATCCGCTCCCGGTTGCGGCGCGCGTCGGCACGCATCGGACGGCTCCTCCCGAAAGGCACTGGACTAACTGGGGTGGTCCTCCATATCGTACCGGGCAGCAAATGGGGGCCCACCCCGGTTATGGCGAGGAGAGCTGTGGACAGGACGATCGCAGTGGTCGGCGCGACCGGCACGCAAGGTCGCGCGGTGACGGCCCGGCTGCTGGCGGCTGGTTGGCGCGTCCGCGCGCTGACCCGCGACCCGGCGAGGGCCGCGTCGCGGGCGCCGCTGGTGTGCGCCGACATGGAGGACGTGGACTCGCTGGTCGCCGCGATGGACGGCGCGCACGGCGTGTTCAGCGTGCAGCCGACGGTCGGCTCACCCGGCACACCGCCGGGGTTCGGCGCCGACGACGAGGTCCGCTGGGGCGTCAACGTCGCCGAAGCCGCCCGGGCAGCCGGTGTGGGGCACTTCGTGTTCAGCTCGGTCGCCGGCGCGGGCCGCCACGCCACCGAGGTGCTGCCGGTCAACGTCGTCAGCAAGCACCGGATCGAACGGCACGTCGCCGACCTCGGCCTGCCCGCCACGGTCCTGCGCCCGGTGTCGTTCATGGAGAACTTCACCGGCGGCTACGCCCTGCGCGGCGGCACGGTGTCCACCGGCCTCGCCCCGCACGTGCCGCAGCAGCTCATCGCGGTGGACGACGTCGCCGCGTTCGTCGCGACGGCCTTCGCCGAGCCGCACGAGTGGATCGGCCGCACGGAGGACCTGGCCGGGGACGAGGTCACGCCGGTCGAGATCGCCGCGGCGATCTCGGCGGCCACCGACCGCGAGCTGCCGTACGAGCAGGTCCCGATCGACGTGATCAGGCAGATCGGCGAGGACTTCACGCACGCCAACGAGTGGCTCAACGAGCGCGGCTACCGGGCCGACGTCGCGGCCACCCGCCGGCTGCGCCCCGACCTGCTCGACCTGCGCGCCTGGCTGGCCGCCACCGGAGCCGCGCTGATCACGGCGTTCCTGGACGGCCGGCCGCCGCGGTGAGCAACGCCAGGCGCCGGCGGGGTCGTCAGGTCTGCGCCCAGGTCGCGACCCAGTACTCGACGAACAGGCCGTCCCGGATCCGCAGGATGTCGTTGCCGAAGAAGCTCGCCGGCCCCTCCGCCGTCCGGCCGCGACCGGTCCAGCGCGCCGCGACGAGGTCGCCTTCGACGACGGGGCCGACGTCGAGGGTGAAGGACAGGTCGGCGAACATCTCGTGGGTCTCGCCGACGACGGCGGCGAGCTCGGCCGGTCCGGTCACGTCGCGGTGCGGCCAGTGCCCGACGAAGTCCGCGGCGACCAGCCGTTCGGCGGCGTCGGGGCCGCCGTTCCACAGCTCGTCGAGCCACCGCCGGTACAGGTCGTGCGCCGAGGTCGGGACCATGGGTGAGGGGTGACCAGGGGCCGACCCGCCAAACCGGGTGGACGCCCTCACGTGGACGGCCGGGTCTCCTCGGTGAGCCACGCCAGGTAGTCGGGGTTGCCGCCGAGCACCGGCAGGGCCAGCACCTCGGGCACGTCGTAGGTGTGCCGCGCCGTCACGAACTCGGTCAGCTCGTCCACCCGGTCGTAGGCGGTCTTGATCCAGAGCTGCCACTCCCGGTCGTCGTTGACCGCGCCGTCCCACCGGTAGACGCTGCGGATCGGGCCGCTGATCTGCACGCACGCCGCCAGCCGCGCCCCCACGATCGCCTTCGCCAACGTGCCGGCCGCGTCCTCGCTGTCGGTGGTGGTGATGACCACGACGTGGTTGTCGCTCATCCACCGGAGGGTAGCGGCGGCGGCGGGTCGGCGACGCCGGACGTCCCGTCCGTCACCGGGTCGGTCACGGACGGGCGTCGGGTCAGCGGGTCGTGCTGGCCCGTTCGGTCAGCCGTGGCGGCAGCAACGTCAGCGGCGGGGTCGGCGTCCGGTCCAGCTTGGCCATCAGCAGCGCCACCGCGTGGTGGCCCAACTGCTCGGCGGGCACGGCCACCGAGGTCAGCGGCGGCATCAGCCGTTCGGCCTGGTCGTCCGGGCAGATCGCGATCACGGCGATGTCGTCGGGCACCTTGCGGCCCAGCGACCGGAGCACCTCGACCACCGACGGCAGCGCGGCCTCGTTGTGCACCACGAGGCCCGTCACCGCGGGATGGCGTTCCAGCAGGCCGGTGATGGCGGCCCGCACCGACCCGTGGTCGGGCTCCGTGGGCAGCGTGGTCGAGGAGACGCCGCGACGCATCGCCGCCGCGCTGAACCCGGCCATGGTCCGGTGCGCGAAACCGGTGTCGCGCTGGTAGACCGCGCGCGGCGCGCCGACCAGCGCCACGTAGGTGTGCCCGAGGTCGGCCAGGTGGTCCACGCACCGCGAACCCGCCTCGGCGAAGTCCAGGTCCACGCACGTCAACCCGGCCGCGTCGGCGGGGAAGCCGATCAGCACCGACGGCCGGTCCAGGTCCCGCAGCACGGGCACGCGCTCGTCGTGCATCTCCACGTCCATCACGAGCAGCCCGTCGACCTGGGCGCTGCCCGCCACCCGGCGCAGCCCCGCCGCGCCCTGGTCGGCGGTCACCAGCAGCACGTCGTGGTCGTGGCGGCGGGCCGCGTTGGCGACCGCGACGACGAACTGCATCAGCACCGGCATGTGCATGCCCTCGCGCATCGGCAGCACGAGCGCGAGCACGTTGGCGCGGTTGCTGGCCAGCGACCTGGCGCCCGCGTGCGGGTGGTAGCCCAGCTCGCGCACGCTCGCCTCGACCCGCGCCTTCGTGGCCGTGGAGATCGAGCGGCGGCCGGTGAGCACGTACGACACGGTGCTGGGCGCGACTCCGGCGTGCCGCGCGACATCGGCGATGGTGACCACGTCAGCGCACCTCCCGCACGCGCACGCCGGGCGTGTCGGCCGTGAGCACCAGCGACGTGCCGTCGATCGATATCCGGGTGCCCGGTGGCGCGGACCGCGCCCCCGGTGTCACGTCCTGGAAGGAGATCCACGCGCCCTCACAGGTGAACACGACCTCGTCGTCCACCAGTCGCACGCCGTCGCAGTCGTCGAAGTCCAAGGCGGGCAACGCGCCCGTGCGACGCGCGCGCGTCTCCCCCGGCACGTCGACCACCAGCCGGGCACGGACGTCCCGCGAGGACGCCCCGGCCAGCAGCTCGTACCGACCGGCCTCGACCACCCGGCGGCGCGTGACGACGTCCCAGTGCCACAGCTGGTCGGACCGCAGCTCGACCGCCGCCGTCTCGCCCGGCGCGAGGTGGACCCGCTGGAACGACTGGAGCCTGCGCACCGGCAGGCGCACCCGCGAGTCGAGCGCCGCGGCGTACAGCTGCACGACTTCCGCGCCCGCGACGTCGCCGGTGTTCGTGACCGAGACCGTGGCGACGCCGTCGGCCCACGTGAGGTCGGAGTACTCGAACGTGGTGTAGGACAGCCCGTGGCCGAACGGGAACAGCGGCTCGCCGGTGAAGTACAGGTACGTGCCGCCGGCCCGGATGATGTCGTAGTCGAAGATGTCCGGCAGGTCGTCGTCGGACCGGTACCAGGTCTGGGTGAGCTTGCCCGACGGGGAGAACGCGCCGAACAACGCCTCCGCGACCGCCCGGCCCTGCTCCTGCCCGCCGTGCGCGGTCCACACGATGGCAGGCAGGTGCTCCTCCTCGCCGTCGAGCGCGTACGGGTAGCTGCTCACCAGCACCAGCACCGTGTTCGGGTTGGCCTCCCGCACCGCGCGCACCAGGTCGAGCGACGGCAGCCGCAACGTGGTCCGGTCCTCGGTCTCACGGCCGTTGATGTGCGGGTCGTTGCCCAGCACCAGGACGACGGTGTCGGCCCGGGCGGCGACCTCCGCGGCGGCGGCGACCCCGTCCACCACGCGTTCGACCTCGAAGGGGGTGGTGTCCAGCCGAACGCTGCCGCCGTGCGCCGTCGCCGGGTTGTCGTCTCCGCCGACCACGTTGCGCAGCACCACACCCCTGGCGGTGTGCCTGGGCTCGAACAGCTCGCGCACGTCCCAGCCGCCGGGCATGGCGGCGGTGGCGACCAGCGAGCCGTCCTCGGCCACGCCCAGGTAGCGGCGGGAACCCACGTCCCGCAACGTCCACACGCCGCCGCCCCAGTCGAAGCGGTCGAACAGCGCCCGCTCGCCCAGGCCCACGACGCCGCCGCGCACCCCGAGGTAGCGGCCGTCCGCCGCGCGCAGCGCGATCCGGTCGACCCCCTCGGCGCAGGCGACGGAGGAGGCGAACTCCTCCAGTCCCCTTCGGACGGTCACCTGGTACGGCAGGGTGCCGCTGTACCAGTCCTCGAACACCGTGTCGGCGTGCGTGCCGATGACGGCGAGCTTCGCGCCGCGCGCCAACGGCAGCGCGGACTCGTTGCGCAGCAGCACGACCGCCTGCCGTGCGGCCTCCAGCGCCAACTCGCCGTGCGTGCCGATCACGTCCGAGGTGATCGCCCGGTAGGGGTTGACCGCCGCCGGGTCGTCCGGGTCCGGGTCTGCGGGCACGGGGTCGAACTCGCCGAGCCGGAACCGCAGCGCGAGCACCCGGCCGACGGCCCGCTCCACCACCGCCCGGTCCAGCAGGCCGTCCTTGATCGCCGTGGTGACGCTCTCGATCGTCAACGTCGGGTCGTCGTCCTGGTCGGTGAAGCTGTCCAGGCCCGCGTTCAGCAACGCCGCGTGCCCCTCCGACTGCGTCGGCAGGTACGCCTGCAAACCGGCCACGTTCGACGGCGCGTAGGCGTCGCTGACGACCGCGAGGTCGTCCGGCGCCCACGTCCGCAACTGCTGCTCGATCAACGGGGTGAGGTGCGCGGGACGGCCGTTGACCAGGTTGTACGACGGCATCACCGCCACCGCCGCGCCCGCTTCGACCGGTCCCCGGAAGCACGGCAGCTCGTACTCGTGCAGCACCCGCGGCCGCAGGTCGGACGACGTGACGCAGCGGTCGTCCTCGTTGTTGTAGCCCAGGAAGTGCTTCAAGGTGGGCGCCGTCCGCAAGTAGCGCGGGTGGTCGCCGCGCAGACCGCTCGCGTACGCCGTGCCCATCAGGGCGGTCAGCGTCGGGTCCTCGGAGTAGCCCTCCTCGTTGCGGCCCCACCGCGGGTCGCGCAACGGGTTCACCACCGGCGCCCACACGTTCAGCCCGTGCCTGACCGGGTCGCGGTGGTGGAAGCCCCGCACCTCCACGCCGGTCGCCTCGCCGACCCGCCGCACCAGGTCGGTGTCCCACGACGATGCCAACCCGACGGCCTGCGGGAACACCGTGGCCGCGCCCACCCGCGCGACGCCGTGCAGCGCCTCCATGCCGGTGTGGAAGCCGGCCAGGCCCAGCCGCGGGACGGCGGGCTGGTGCTGGTGCAGCAGCGCCACCTTCTCCTCGTCGGTCAGCCGGCCGAGCAGGTCGGTCACCCTGTCCTCGACCGGCAGACCCGGATCGCGGAACGGCAACGGGTCCACGTCACACCTCTCGCGCTCGTCGAATAATTCGAAGGTGCAGCTCACTGAATCGAATCGTTTCGATCGCTGCGACAACGCCGCCGACCGGGGTCAGCGGGGCGGGGTGCCAGAAATGTGGCACAGCTCTCTCGCCGGAGTCAACACCGAAGTTTCAAGGTTGTTTCATCCGCGAGGTCCACGGCGGACGCATTCGGCAATTGAGACGATCCGGGACACGCCGAACACCCCCCTCACCACGTCGTGAGGGGGGTGTCGGCGACCTTCCTGGGTCTACCCGAACAGCTCCACGTGCAGCTGGAACGCCGTGGCGATCTCAGCTTGCGCCCAGAACCGGTGGTAGGTGAAGGTCGGCGCGGGGCCGCCGTCCAGGTACGCCTGGACCTTCGGCCAGTCCTTGTCCTGCTTGAACATCGAGCGGATGTCCACGAAGGACACACCGGGCTTGATCTGGTCGCCGTTGGGCATGTCGCCCGACCAGCCCGTCGGAACGTAAGGACCCTCACGCGTCGACGTGTTGTAGACGTCGTCGAAGCGGTTGTAGTCCTTGCGCTGCTCCGGCACCGCGATGCCCTTGTCGTCCTTGTGCGACAGCATCGCCGTCAAGAGGCCCTCACCGACGGTCTTCGCCTGGGCGTTGCCCGACTTGGCCGCGTAGTTGAGGAGCGTCTTGGCGTAGGACGCGGCGATGCCGACGTCCTGGCTGTGGTTGTCCACGGTGACGCGCAGGCCGGCGTTGGCGCCGGGGTTGGTGGCGTTCCAGTTGTCCGGAGCGCCCGTCCAGGTCAGGTCGTTCGGGATCTGGAACTGACCGCCGGTGCCGACGGTGGTGTTCGCGATGGCCCAGGGGACCCACTTGTCGAGGATCTTCTTGGCCGCCGCGTTGCCCGTCTTCTCGTACAGGGCGGCGGTCCGCTCCATCTGCCACGCCTGGAAGCCGAACCAGCGGTTCGACGGCGGGTCGCGCCACACCGGGTGGGCGTCGTAGAACATGCCGTAGAAGGTCGGCGTGCCCGAAGGCGGCGCGCTGTAGGAGCCCTCCCAGCTGTTCGTGACACCACCGGCGATGGCGCCGTCGGCCGACTGGAGCCACTGCAGCAGCTCCAGCTGGCGGGTCATCGACGTGGCCCAGTCCTGCTGGCCGGTCGCCGACTTCGGCTTCAGCGCGGGCACGTTCGCCAACGCGTAGGCCGCGAGCGGGTTCTGGTAACCCTGGTGCGACGCGCCGTCACCGATGCGCCACGCCCAACCGGCGGACGTGTCGGTCGCGCCACCCCACGCGTAGTACCAGGACATCAGGTAGTGCGCGCTGTCCTTGCCGGTACCGGCCGCGCAGCTGGGGCTGGTGCAGTTGCCGATCTTCTTGAAGTACTTGTCGAACATGGCGTAGCGGAGGTAGTCGCCCATCTTGGCGGCCTTCTCCAGCTCGGGCGCGACCTCGCTGGCCTTGCCCTGCTCGGTCGCCCACTCCTGCGCCAGCATGGCCACCTGCACCGCACGCGCGTCGGCGTCCGGGGCGTTGGTGTACTTCCACTGCTTGGCGTAGCTGGCGTCCTTGGTGAACAGGTCGAGGAAGCCGTTGGGGCCACCGTGCGCGAAGGTGTCGCAGGACGGCTGCGGGATGGTCTCCCACACCGACTCCGACGAACCGCGCTGGTAGGTGTTGATGTACGCGGGCGCCGCGTCCGACTCGTCGCCGCACCGGCCGAAGCCGTAGGTGTTGTCGACGTCGAGCAGCCAGTGCATGCCGTAGATGTCGCTGTTGCCGTAGGCCGACCTCAGCTCGGCCGCGATCGGGTCGCGACCCACCGACACGCCGGAGTCGAGCACCGACGGGTACTGGTCCATCCGCGGGTGCTCCGGCGCGTACGTCGCCGGCTTGGAGGCGTCGTACTTGTCGTTGGTGGGCTGGTCCGCCTTGGCCGGGATGATGTACTTCTCCATCGAGGCCCAGGCCTTCTTGAACGGCGCCCAGTCACCCATGATCTTGCCGTAGCTGGCTTCCAGCCACAGGTAGTAGCTGAACGCCTCGGACGTGGTCTGGTGACCGTGGTCCGGCGCCTCGACCATCAGCGTCTCGATCGAGTGGTACGGCACCTTCAGGCCATCGGAGAAGGTGCGGAAGTAGCCGCTCGCCGGGTCGTTGATCTTGGCGTAGAGGTCCAGGAACTCCTGCTCGAACGGCGAGGTGTCGGCGCTGGTCTCCCGCACCTCGACCGTGGCCGCCGCGGCGCCGGTGGCGCTCGCGGTGAACGTCGCCGTGCCCAGGGTGCCGCCGTTGGCCGCCGAGGTGACCGTGACGTTCTGCTTGGTCGACCAGTTGGTCGGGGTGAACGTCAGCGACGCCGGGCCCGCCGTGAGGTCGGTGCTGCCGCCCGAACGCGCCACGGTGACCGTCACGTTCGCGGTCGGCGCGGTGGCCAACGAGACGCCGAAGGTGCCGGTGCCGCCCTGCCGCACGGTCAGCGACGGCGGGCTGGCCTGGATCGCCTGGCCCGCGATGACGCGGATGCTCGAGATGCTGGAGTTGCCGATCCCGCCCTTGTCATCGGTGGCGCGGGCCACGATCGCGTGCTCGCCCACGGTCGCTCCGGTCCACGAACCCGTGTACGGGGAGCTCGTGTCGGTCGCGACGACCACGCCGTCGGCCAGGAACTCGACCTTGGAGACGGTGCCGTCGGTGTCACTCGCGGTGGCCGCCAGCGGGACCGCCTGGCCGGACTGGAACGTCTGCGCGGGCGTCGGCGACGTCAGCGACACCGTCGGGTCGACGTTGACGTTCGGCCCGGTGCACCGCGTGCCGTTGAGGGCGAAGTCCGTGGGCGGCCGGTTCTGGCCGGTCCACGAGCCGTTGAAGCCCGGCGTGACGGTGGCGCCCGTGCCGAGGTTCGGCGCCCAACCCGGCGCCGCCACGGTGACCGCGGCGCCGCTCTGCGAGAACGTGCCGTTCCAGCCCTGCTGCACGCGCTGGCCGTCCGGGAAGGTCCACGTGAGGCGCCAGTTGTTGACCGCGTCACCCTCGTTGCGGATGGACACGCTGGCGCCGAAGCCACCCTGCCACTGGTTCGTGACCTGGTAGTTGACCGTGCAAGCCACGGCCGCGTTCGCCACCGGCGCGACGAACGGCATAACACCCGCGGCAGTTGCCGCCGCGGCCATCAGCGCGAGCGGACCGGTGCGCAACCGTCCCGCTCTGGTGCGGTACCTCATGCGTCCTCCTCCTGCACGGATCAGCCATTGACCCGCGAGCTTGAAAGGGCGGGGCGGAGTGGAGTCGGCACGGGACGCCTGGGCGCGCAGAACGCCCCGTGCCGAGTCTGGGTGCTAGGGCTCCGTGCCCCAGGCGAGGGTTCCGCCGGTGTAGGCGGTCACCCGGTCGAAGTCGGTGAGGGTCGCGCTGACCCGGTAGCTGTGGTCGTCGGCCTGGTTGAAGGTGGACCAGTCGGACTTGGCCACCCGCAACTGGATGTCGCCGGTGCTCGCGCCCGCGGCGAGCGTGCCCGCGGTGAAGGACACCTGGAGGTAGGAGTCCGCGCCCGGCCGCGCGTTGGGCAGCTTCACGACGGTGGCGCGCACGTTGGCGCAACCGACCACCGCCCAGTCGCAGAACACCTGGTAGTTCGCGTTGGCGGTGTCGCCGGTGAACCAGTACCGGAGGGTCACGGTGGACCGGTCGACCGCCGTCGTGCCGCGGTTGACCACGGCGAGCGTCGCGCCGATCTGGTTGGCGCTCGCCGAGCCGTTGCCGCGCTGCTGCACGGCGACCGGGCCGGTCGCGCCGCCCGGCGCGGTCCGGAACGTCACCGCCGTGCTGGGCGCGGAGACGTTGCCGGAGGTGTCCCTGGCGCGGACCGTGAACGTGTAGGAGGTGTCCGGGGTGAGGCCGGTGAGCCGGTGGCTGACCCCGGTGGTGGTGGCCACGACCGTCCCGTCCGGGCGCACGATGGAGTAGTCCGCCACGGCCTGGTTGTCCGTGGACGCGGTCCAGGTCAACGTGACCGCGGTGGCGGTGATCGCGGAGGCGGCCGGTCCACCCGGGACGGTCGGCGGCTCGGGGTCGTCGACGACGACGGTGGTGAAGGTGACGGCCACGCTCCGCGCGGACAGGTTGCCCGCCGCGTCCTTGGCCCGCACGGAGAACGTGTGCGTGCCCGGGGCCAGGCCGGTGAGCTGGAACGTCGGGGTGGCCGTGGCACCTACGAGCGTGCCGTCCGCCCGGAGCACGTCGTAGCCGGTCACCCCGACGTTGTCGGTGGAGGCCACCCAGCTGAGGGTGGCACTGGTCGCGCCGACGTTCGCGACTCGCAGTCCGATCGGGACGGTGGGCGCCTCGCGGTCCACCACCGCCGGACCCGGTTCCTTGCCCCACTGCACCTGGCCGTCCTGGACCAGCACCAGGCGTTCGGTCAGCGCCACCGTGTTGCCCGTGCCGAGGCCCTCGTACGACCAGTCGTTGGACGGGTCCCACGTGCCCGCGCTGGTGATGCGGAACTGCACCTCGTGCTTGTGCGCGGACTGGCCGCCGGGGTAGACGCCGGGGCACGGCACGTCCACGTAGTACACCGAGCCGCTGTGCTGCTTCGGGCCGCTCGGCGTGCCGCACTGGTTGTAGTTCGTGGTGACGGTGATCTGGTCCGGCGTGGTGGCGCCGTCGAGGGTGAAGTAGTAGCGCAGCGAGCCGTTGAACATCCGGGCGGGCCACGCGGTCTTGTTGAGGACGAACGACTTGATCTCGGTGAAGCCGGGCGCGCTCTGGTTGATCGAGGCCTGCACGGTCAACTCGGGGCCGTCCGTCGCCTCCGCGACCGGGAAGTTCGCCGACGGCGTGCCGCCGTACTCCTTGTAGAGCCGGGCGAGCGCGCCGGTGAACCCGGCGTTGTAGTCCAGCGCGACCTCGTTGGCGACGAAGTCGGTGCGGTCGTCCTTGTAGGAGTCGTTGTTCGTGCCGGGGCCGCCGACCAGCGCGCCGTACAGGACGTGCCTGCTGGTGACGGGTTCCTGCATGGTGTCGGCCCACGCGCCGTGCGCGGTGCGGTGGTGCGGGTTGCGCGGCGGGGTGGTGCCGAAGCCGACGACGTAGCTGGCGTTGCGCGGGTTGTCGCCCAGCGCGTAGTTGATCTGCCGCGCGCCGAAGTCGTGGTAGGTGGTCGCCCTCGCGGCGTCGCGCTCGCGCAGCCAGTCGCTGTAGACCAGCGCGACGAACGCGGTGTTGGCCGCGTACCGCAGCGAGCCCCAGGTGTCGAGGTGCGCCTGGCCGCCCGGCGAGTACCGCACCCGGTTGCCGTTGTAGCCGGTGGTCCAGTAGTCCAGCCACCGGTTCGCGTCGGCGACGTACTCGGCCTCACCGGTCAGCTTGGCCAGCAGCACGTAGGCGCCGTAGGACTTGTCGTCCCACGCGATGGTCCACCGGTAGGAGCGCGTGGTGGTCTGCGGCTCCGTGGACAGCTTCGGGTACTCCGCCTTGGCCTTGGCCAGGTAGCTCGCGTCGCCCGTGGCGCGGTACAGCCAGATCGCGCCCCACACGAGTTCGTCCTGGTAGCCGCTCCAGGAGTTGTAGAACTTCGCGGCGTCGGTGATGCAGTCGCTGTACTTGCCGCGGTAGGTGTCGGCGAAGCTGTAGAGCTGCTTGGCGTGGGTCAGCAGCGTGGCGGCGTACGTGGGATCGGTCGCCTTGAACACCATCGAGGCCGACGCCATCGCCGCGGCGTACTCGCCCGCGAGGTCCGAGCCGGGACAGGACGCGTCGACCTTGTACGACGGGCGCGCCATCTGCATGACCTCGGCCGCGCCCCACCACTTGTGGTCGTCGTCGCCCTTGCCGACCTGCCCGTACACCACGTTGGGCGACGGGTGCGCCTTGATGATCCAGTCCGTGCCCCACTTGAGGTTCGCCATGAGGTGCCGCAGCTGGCCGGAGCTCTCGTAGGCGTCGCGGTTCTCCACCGCGCCCCACGCCAGCATCGACATCGTGGCCGCGAACGGCAGGCCGAACTTGACGTGGTCGCCCGCGTCGTAGAAGCCGCCCGACAGGTCGAGGCCGACGTCGCTGCCGTCGCGCAACGCCGAGTCGCCGCGCCAGTTCACCCGGTTGTCCGCGGGCAGGTCGCCGGACCGCTGGGCGTCGTAGAACCAGATCGACTTCTGCAGGGCCTCGCCGTAGTTGAACGCGGGCGCGGCCGTCGCGGACGGCTGGAACGGGGTCAGCGTCAAGGCGCTGACCAGCACGGCTAGCGTGCCGGCCAGCGCACCGGACATGCGTCGTCGCATGCGGTGCCTCCGAGGGGCAGGGCGGTGGAGGGTTCTGGGAGCGCTCCCAGTCCGGGACTGTAACGGCAACGAAACACCGTGAAAAGAGGGTTCAGCCACAAAGCCTTGACAAATTCGGCTTGCGGTCTCCCGACCCATGAGCCGAACGGGTGCCGGCGCTGGACCGAATGACCCAGCGTGGGGGAGCGCTCCCAGAACGTGACCACGGCTCGGCGCTACCTCGCCCGGCAGGTCAGCTCGGGCGTGACCGCCGAGCCGCTCGCGGTGTACCCGAAGGACCCCGAAGCCCCGGGTGCGAGCGTGCCGTTCCAGCCGACGTCGTCCACGGACACCGAGGTGCCGGACTGGGTCAGCCTGCCGTTCCACAGCGAGTTGATCGTCTGGCCGCCGGGCCTCGTCCAGGTGACCGTCCAGCCGTTCAGCCGCGCGGCGCCGGGGTTGGCGACGGTGACCTCGGCCTGGAATCCGCCTTGCCAGGAGCCGACGAGGTGGGCCGTGGCCACGCAACCGCCGGGCGGGGGTGTGGAGGTCGTGGTCGTGGTGGTGGTCGTCGTCGACGTGGTGGTGCTGGTCGGCGTGGTGCTGGTGGTGATCGGGCGGTAGCTCAAGCCGTGCCCGAGCGGGTAGAGGGCGGCCTTGCCGTCACCGGCGTTGATCGGCTGCTGCGAGCCGCTGCTCATCCAGGTCACGGGCAGCGTGCCGGTGGGGTTGTAGTCGCCGAACAGCACGTCGGCCACGCCGCGGCCCTCGGTGCCGGGCAGCCAGGAGGCGAGCAGCGCGTCCCAGTCGCCGACCTGGTTCGCGATGTCCATCGGGCGTCCGGACACCAGCACGACGACCACCGGGATGCCCGCCGAGCGGAGCCGGTTGATCGTCTCCAGGTCCTCGCGGTCGAGCCCGAGGCCGTTCGGCCGGTCGCCCTGGCCCTCGGCGTACGGGGTCTCCCCCACCACCGCGATCGCCGCGGTGTACGAGCCGTCCACCCCGGCGCCGTACCGGTCGTGGGTGATCGACGCGCCGGAGCCGACCAGGTCGCGGATGCCCTGGAGGATCGTGGTGCCGGGCGTGGTGTTGCCGCTGCCGCCCTGCCACGAGATCGTCCAGCCGCCGCTCTGGTGGCCGATGTTCTCGGCCGACTTGCCCGCCACGAAGTACCGGCCGGACTTGGCCAGCGGCAGCACGCCGTCGTTGCGCAGCAGCACCTGCGACTGCCGCACGGCCTGGCGGGCCAGGTCGCGGTGCGCGGCCGAGCCGACCGTCGAGGTCAGCGAGCGGTCGGTGAGCGGGCGCTCGAACAGGCCGAGCTCGAACTTCTTGGTCAGGATGCGGCGGTTGGCGTCGTCGATGCGGGCCGTGCTCACGCGGCCGGCCTGCACCTCGGCCTTGAGCAGGCTGATGAACCGCCGGTAGTCGGTCGGCACCATGACCATGTCGATGCCCGCGTTGACCGCCGCGGCGACCTCGGCGCCGGTGAAGCCCGTCGCGCCGTCGATCTGGTCGATGCCCGCCCAGTCCGAGACCACGAAGCCGGTGAAGCCGAGTTCGACCTTGAGCAGGTCGGTGATCAGGTAGCGGTGGCCGTGCGCCTTGACGCCGTTCCAGCTGCTGTAGGAGATCATCACCGAGCCGACGCCGCGGTCGACGGCGGCCTTGAACGGCGGCAGGTGCACCGTGCGCAGCTCCTGCTCGGTGATCCGCGCGTCGCCCTGGTCGTCGCCCGCGGCCGTGCCGCCGTCGGCGATGAAGTGCTTGGCCGTGGCGAGCACGGAGCTGGACGTGCCGCCGAGGGTCGCGCCCTGGAGGCCGTCGATGTAGGTGGTCATCGCGGTGGGGATCTCCGGCACCTCGCCGAACGACTCGTAGGTGCGACCCCACCGGTCGTCGCGCGCCACGCACAGGCAGGGCGCGAAGTTCCAGTCGACGCCGGTGCCCGCGACCTCCTTCGCGGTGACCTCGCCGATGCGCTTGACCAGCTCGGGGTCGCGCGTGGCGCCCAGGCCGATGTTGTGCGGGAAGATCGTCGCGCCGCGCACGTTGTTGTGCCCGTGCACCGCGTCCACGCCGTAGATCAGCGGGATGCCCAGCGGCGTGGACATGGCCGTGCGCTGGAAGTTGTCGTACATGTCGGCCCACGACTGGGCCGTGTTCGGCGTCGGCACCGAGCCGCCGCCGGACAGCAGCGAGCCGATCCGGTAGGTGGCCAGGTCCGCGGTGGAGTCGAGCGCGCCGCGGTCGACCTGGGTCATCTGGCCGACCTTGTCGTCCAGCGACATGCGGGCGAGCAGCTGCTCGACCCGCGGGTCGGCCTGGGCCGCCACCTGGGCGGTGGCGATCGGCCTCAGGTGCGGCACCAGCACGGTGGCGGCGAGGGCGACGGTCGCCAGGAGGGCCGTCGTCGCGGCCACCGCGACAGGTCGGGAGGGAGTGCGCGTCATTGCGTTGCCTCCGGGGCGGAGAACAGGGTCCGGGAGAGTGCTGGGAGCGTTCCCAGACTAAGAATGTCCGGTTCTTCGCACCAGAGCTGAGCTTTTCAGCGTATTGCGACTGCCATCGGACGGCGTAATTCGACGAGTTTTCGACATCAACTTCGACTCCGCCGTGACCTGGATCTCAGTCACCTGATCGGACTAGTGCAGCCGGTAAATGTTCACCCTGAGTGGCGAACCGCTCGTTCATCGGCGGCTGACCCGTCTCACACGCTGTTCATCCGGCGTTTTCTTCACAGAACGTGAGAAACGGCGGGGGTCACCGGTGGATCACGCCCCCTTTTCTTCACCGTTTCCGACTGGCTACAGTCCTGCCACCTGGGAGCGCTCCCAGCCGAAGTCAGCCCCCGTTCAGCACCGACGCTGCGAGGACCTTCCGATGCGAGCACACGACGCCCACGATCCCGGCCCCGACGTCCGCCGGCCACGCCACAGGGCGAGGCTGGCCGCGGCGGGCGCGCTCTCCAGCGCCTTGGTGGCCAGTGCGGTGGCCTTGGTCCTCGGCGGCGGCGCGACGACCGCGCAGGCGGCTGACTCGGCGTTCTACGTCGACCCGAACACCTCGGCGGCGAGGTGGGTCGCGCAGAACCCGAACGACTCCCGGGCCGCGGTGATCCGCGACCGCATCGTCAACACACCGCAGGCGCGGTGGTACACCACGACCAACACCTCCGAGGTCAGGGGGCAGGTCGACGCATTCGTCGGCGCCGCGGCGGCGGCCGGGAAGATCCCGATCCTGGTCGTCTACAACGTGCCGAACCGAGACTGCGGGGGCGCGAGCGGCGGCGGCGCGCCCTCGCACTCGGCTTACCGGGCGTGGATCGACCAGGTGGCCGCGGGCATCGCGGGCCGCCCGGCGTCCATCGTCCTGGAACCCGACGTGCTGCCGATCATGACCAACTGCCAGAGCCAGTCCCAGCAGGCCGAGACGATGGCGTCGATGGCCTACGCGGGCAAGAAGCTCAAGAGCGGTTCCGCGCAGACGAAGGTGTACTTCGACATCGGCCACTCGGCGTGGCTGACCCCGGCCGAGGCCGGGCAGCGGCTCCGGGGCGCGGACATCGCCAACAGCGCCGACGGCATCTCCACGAACGTGTCGAACTACCGGCACACCCGCGACGAGGTGTCGTTCGCCAAGGCCGTGCTCAACAACCTGGGCGACTCGCGGTTCAAGGCCGTCATCGACACCAGCCGCAACGGCAACGGACCGTTGGGCGACGAGTGGTGCGACCCGGCGGGCCGGGCGATCGGCACGCCGAGCACCACCAACACGGGCGACTCGCAGATCGCCGCGTTCCTGTGGATCAAGCTCCCCGGTGAGGCCGACGGCTGCATCGCGGGCGCGGGCCAGTTCGTGCCGCAGCGGGCGTACGACATGGCGATCGCGGCGGGCCCGACCAGCACGACGACGTCCACAACGACTTCGACGTCCACCACCACTTCCACCACCACCACTACTACTTCCACGACCACTACCACCACGACCACCACTCCGCCTCCAGGGGACGGATGCAGGGTGACGCACCGCGTGGTGAGCCAGTGGTCGGGCGGTTACACCGGCGAAATCGTCATCGAGAACCGGGGCGCGGCCATCAACGGCTGGACCCTGACGTTCTCCGCGCCCGGTGTGACCGTTTCCCAGGGCTGGAACGGGACGTGGACCGACGGCGGCGACATCGTCCGCGTCGGCAACGCGGCCTGGAACGGCGGACTCGCGACCGGTGGTACCGCGACCATCGGCTACAACGCGAGCTTCAGCGGCGGTACCCCACCGTTCACTTCTCCCACTCTGAACGGTGCGGCGTGCGGCTGACGCCGTAGTCCCAGCCCTCCAAGCGGCTCCCCTCCCCGACTGGCAGTCAACGGGAGGGGAGCCGCTCTCCTTATATCCTGAGCACGTGACCGAACCGATGTCCGTCGCCGTGCGCGAGGCGCTGTCGACCGACCCGTCCGCGCCCGCCGACGCGTTGGCGGCGCTCGCCGACGACCCGAGCCCGGTGGTCCGCGCGAACCTGCTGACCAACCCGGCCGTGCCCGCCGACCTGCGTTACCAGGTGCACGCGTCGCTGTCGGCGGAGGCGGCGGCCGGTGACCGCGAGGCGGAGAACGCGCTGGCGTGGGTGCGCTACGACCGTTCCGGCCGCACCGCGTGCGACCGGCCGGAATGACCGCCCCCGGGATGAGCGACCGCTGCCCGTGCGGCCGGGGTGAGCCGTACGACGAGTGCTGCGGACCGTTGCACCGGGGTCGGCGCAAGGCGGCGACGGCCGAGGCCCTCATGCGCTCCCGGTACAGCGCGTTCGCGTTGGGCGACGAGGACTACCTCCTGGCCACCTGGCACCCCAGCACCCGCCCGGCGTCGGTCGACCTGGACCCGGACCAGCGCTGGACCCACCTGGAGATCCTCTCGCACACCGGCGGCACCCCGTTCCAGACGACGGGCACGGTCGAGTTCCGCGCCCATTACCGCTGGCAGGGCCACCGCGACGTGCTGCACGAGAACAGCCGCTTCGTCCGCGAGGACGGCGCCTGGTCCTACGTCTCCCCCGCCTGAAACACCGGGCCCGCGTCAGCGGCGTGGAACCGGTCGGGTTCGAGATCCCGCACGAGATGGTGGCCATCCTCTCCGATGGCGACGACCTGGACGAAACCACGGACTAGCGCGGTGCGTTCTGCGAGCCGCGGACGCCGGTGGCCGAGCCGCGCGGGAGGGTGCAGGCGGCGCCGGTGTTGAACGGGCCGGGCGTGGTGTCGAGGCCGTTCCTGCGCGGGGTGGACTCGTAGCCCGCCTCGCACGGCGGGGGTTCGAAGAACGTCAGGGCCAGGCCGAACTGCGCCTGGCCGGACGCGATCGCCGACGCGCCCACCGACACCGCGTCCGGCACGGTCACCAGGACCTCCTCCAACGCCCCCTGCCGGGTGACGAGGACGTCAGCCGTGGTCAGGAGGTTGGCCAGCACGATGCCGAGGTTGGGTCCCGACTCCCGCAGCAGGGCGCTCACCTCCGCAGAGGCACCCGGCACGGCCCCGATCAGCCGCCGCAGGTCGCCATCCGACTCACGCAGCCGTGACGCGACCAGCAGCGCGCTGTCGGCGAACGAGTTGATCGCCGCCGAGTGGTCCAGCTGCGCCCGCAGCACGGCGACGGAGTCGTTCAACAACCGCGTGGTCTGCGGCAGGTGCGCGCCGGCCGTCCCGATGAACTCCGTCGTGGCGTCCAGCAGCACCTGGAGATCCGGCCCGGTGCCCCGCAACGCCTGGTCCAGCTCGTCCACCACGGTCCGCAGCGACTCGACCGGCACCGAACGCGCCAGGTCGTCCAGGCTGGTCAGCACCTGTTCCACCGGCAGCGGCAGCCTGGTCTGCGACCGCGGGATCACCGAGCCGTCACCCAGGTACGGCCCGCTGTCCCGGCGCGGCCGGAGGTCGACGTACTGCTCGCCCACCGCCGAGCGGTTCGCGACCACGGCCTCCAGGTCCACCGGGATCGGCGGCGCGCCCGCCGCGATGCGCAACTCGACCTCGACCTGCCCGTCGCCCAGCCGGATCGGCCCGACCCGACCCACCGGCACACCCCGGTACGTCACCTCGCCGCCGGTGAACAGGCCACCGGTCCGGGCCAGCTCCAGCCGGACCGCGTACCCGTCGTCCACCACCACGAGCCCGACGTACTTCGCGCTCACGTACGTGACGCCGAGCAGCGCGATGACCGCGAACAGCGCGACCTGCACCCTGATCCGCCGAGTGATCATCAACGCCCTCCGGGCTTCAGGGTCAGGTACGTGTTGAGGTAGTCGCCCTTGATGCCGTCCAACACCGCGTCGGTGAACGGGAACGTCAGCAGCATCTCCAGGGACTGCGGCAGGTTCTGCCCGGACTCCGCCAGCAGCCGCAACGTCGGCTCCAACGCCCGCAGGTCGGCCACCAGGTCGTCACGGCTGCGGTTCACCGTGTCCACCGCGACGTCGGACAGCTCCCGCAACGCGTTCAGCAGCCCGACCAACTGCCCGCGCTGGTCGTGCAGCACCCGCAGACCCGGCTCCAGCCCGTCCAGCACCTCGCCGATGTCACCCTTGCGCGCCTCCAGGGACGACGCGAGCTTGTCCATCCCCTCTAGAGCACGCGTGATCTCGCCCTTGTGCGAGTCCATCGCACCGACGAACGAGTCCACAGTGGATAAGAGCGACCTCACCGCGGCCTCGTTGCCGGACAACGCGGCGCTCAGCTCCCGTGAGATGTCCCGGATCTGCGCGATGCCGCCGCCGTTGAGCAGCATCGACAACGCGCCGAACACCTCCTCCACCTCGGGGTTGCGGTTGGTCCGCGTCACCGGGATCACCGCGCCGTCCACCAACGGCGACGCCGACCGCTCGTCCGGCACGGCCAGCTCCACGTACTTCTCCCCCAGCAGGCTCGACTGCCGCAGCCGGGCGAGGGCGTTCGACGGCAGCAGCACGTCACCGCGCACCGCGACCCGCACCAGCGCCGTGGAGCCGTCCTCGGACAACCCGATGTCCTCGACCTTGCCCACCGCCACGTCGTCCACCTTCACGCCGGCGTGCGGCACGAGGTCGAGCACGTCGTCGAACTCGACGGTCACCCGGTACGGCCGGTCGCCGAGGTCCGCGCCGCCGGGCAGCGGCAGGTCGTACGCGCTCGGCATCGCCGAACACCCCGTCAGCACCAGGACGAGCGCCACCGCCGACAGCCGCCTCACCGCGCACCTCCTTGGACACCGACCTGGCTGGGAACGCTCAGCAGGTCGGTCACGAACTCGTTCAGGTTGGCCCGCGCGTTCAACGTCCCGGTCGCCGGGTCGTAGGCGTTCACCACGTTGTGCAACGCGACCGGCATGACCTCCAGCATCTCGGTCAACGACTCCTGTTGCCGCACCAGGGTTCCGGTCAGCGCGGCCAGGTCGTCCACACCGGACTTCACCCGATCGCGGTTGTCGTGCACGAATCCCCGCACCTGCTCCAGCGCCGCGGCCAACTCGCCCAACGCCGCGCCCAGGTCGTCCCGTTCGGCGGCGAAGAACCCGGACACGTCGGCCAGCTGGTCGGCCAGCCGCCCCACCTGCTCGTCGTTCGCCGCGAGCATCGAGGTGAACGACTGGAGGTTGTCGACGGTCCCGAACAGGTCGTCCCGCGACCCGGCCAACGTCTTCGCCGCGTCCGCGAGCTGCCGGATCGACTCGCCCAACGCCGCGCCGGTCCCGTCCAGGTTCGCCGCGCCCGTGCTCAGCAGGTCGGACAACGCGCCTTCGCGGTTGGCCCCGTTCGGGCCGAGCGCGGTCAGCAGCGTGTCCAGGCTGGTGTACAGCTCGTCCAACTCGACGGTGCCCGCCGTGCGCGCGCTGGTGATCACGGCCCCGGGCGCGATCTGCTCGCCTCCGGTGTAGACGGGCGTGAGCTGCACGTACCGGTCGGCCACGATGTTCGGCGACACGACCACGGCACGGGCGTCCGCGGGCACCTCGACGCCGTGGTCGAGTTCGAGGTCGACCCGCACCGACCCGCCCCGGGGCAGCACGCCGACCACCCGGCCGACCTTCACCCCGAGCACCCGCACGTCCGAGCCCTCGTACACGCCGACGGCGGCGGTGAAGTAGGCGGCGACCCGCGTCGGCGACGGCCGCAGGAAGATCCACCACACGACGGCCGTCGCCACGAGGACCAGCACGAGCCCCTGCGCCAGTGCCACGACCAGCCGACGCCGACCCCCGATCCGATCAGGTGACAGTCGGACGAACATCAGCGGCCTCCCGTCGGGCAGTCGCGCCGCGCGCCCGGGTCGACCACGAGCCCGCACAGGTAGGTGTCCACCCACTGGCCGTTGCCGAGGGAGTTGTTCAGCACCCGGTAGTACGGCCCGGCCAGCGCGAGGCCGCGGTCCAGCGCGTCCTGGTTGTTCCGCAGCACGTCGGTGACCCGTTCCAGCTGCTCCAACGCGGGGCGCAGCTGCTCGGAGTTGTCGGCGACCAGGCCCGACAGCTGCCGGGACAGCGCCCGGGTCCCGTCGAGCAGCGCCGCGATCGCGTCACGGCGGCGTCCGATCTCCTCCAGCAGCAGGTTGCCGTCCGTGATGAGCGCGGCGAAGTCGGTGTTGCGCTCCGCCAACGCCCCGCTGACCTGGTTCGCGCCCGCGATCAGCGACGCCAGCTGCTCGTCGCGCGAGGAGATGGTCTTCGACAGCGCCGACAGCCCTTCCAACGCCTGCTTCACGTGCTCCGGGGAGTCGCGGAAGGTGTCCGAGAGCACCTGGAAGCTCTCCGCCAGCCGGTCGGTGTCGATCTCGCCGACCGTCGTCGACAGCCCGCTGAACGCCTCGATCACGTCGTAGGGCGAGGTGGTGCGCTCGACCGGGATGGTGTCGGTGAGCGGGTCGCGGCCCTCCGAGTCCAGCGCCAGGTACTTCTGCCCGAGCAGGGTCTTGATCCGGATCTCGGCCCGGCTGCGGTCGCCGAGCTCGACACCGCCGATCCGGAACGTCACCCGCACCCTGCCCTCGTGCAGCTCGACGTCGGTCACCGTGCCGACCTTCAGGCCCGCGACGCGGACCTCGTCGTCCACGCGCAGGCCGGCCGCCTCGGTGAACTCGGCGGTGTGCGCCACGCCGCCGAAGAACGGCAGGTCCTCCAGGAAGAAGGTGAGCAGGGCGGTGAGCGCGATGACCAGGAGGCCGACGGCTCCCAGCAGCACGGGTCTGCGCGTCATCGGTGACACCTCGATTCGGTGACGGGGATGCCGACCGGCGGTCCGCCGGGCGCGGGCGGCGCCTGCGAGGAGGCGAAGCACAGGTAGAAGTTGAGCCAGGAGCCGTAGGACGCGGTGCGGCCGATGGCCTCGAACTTCACCGGCAGGTTCCGGATGAACGGCTCCAGCTCGGGCGCGTCGCCCAGGTTGCCCGCGAGCAGCCCGAGCGCGGCGATGTCGTCCTTGAGCGGTTGGCGTCCCTGCTCCAGCAGCGACGCGGTGCTGTCGCTCAACGCGGCCAGGCCGGTGATGGCGTTGCCGATCGGCTCGCGGTCGGCGGCGAAGCCGGACACGAGCTGCCGCATCGAGGTCAGCAGCTCGCCGAACCGGTCGTCCCGCGAGTTCACCGTCTCCAGCACCGCGTTCAGGTTCGCCACGACCTTGCCGATGACGTCGTCCTTGGCTGCCAACGTGGAGGTGAGCGACGCGGTGTGCGCGAGCAGGCTCTCCACCGTGCCGCCCTCGCCCTGCAACACCTGGACGATCTCGTGCGACAGCTTGTTGACGTCCTCCGGGTTCAGCGCCTGGAACAGCGGCTTGAACCCGTTGAACAACGTGGTCAGGTCCAGCGCCGGGGTCGTCCGCTCGACCGGGATGAGGCCGCCGGGCGGCAGCTCCTCGCCCACCCGCCCGGCGGGCTGCTCCAGCGCGACGTACCGCTGGCCGACCAGGTTGCGGTACTTGATGGTGGCGGTGACGTCGGCGGACAGCGACCGGCCGTCGGCGACCGAGAACGACACGTCGACCAGCTCGTCGTCCACCAGCTCCATCGACTCGACCTGGCCGACCTTCACGCCGGACATGCGCACGTCGTCGCCCTCGGCCAACGCCGTGACGTCGGTGAACCGGGCTTCGTAGACCACCGCGGAGCCGACCCGGCTGCCCGCGATGGTCGCCGCCAGGAACCCGGTCGCGGCGACCGTGACCACGACGAACACCAGGAACTTGGTCAGCGGCGCGGCGACGTTCCTCATCGGACCCCCACGGTGAGCAGGCGCGCCCAGTCGGGCACCTGGCCCGGCGCGACGGCGGTGACCGGACCGGACGGGCAGTGCGGACCGCCGCCCCGGCGGTGCACCGGGTCGTCCCGGCCGGGCACGTACTTCTCACCCGGCGGCACGACCGTGACCTCCGCGTGCACACCCGGCTGGTCGGTGCCCTTGCCGAGCACCTGGTCCATCCGGGGCCGGAGGGCGTTGACCGCGCTCAGCACGCACCCGAACTCGGGCGAGTAGGTGGCGAACAGCTCGAACGTCGGCCGGGACCGGTCCGCCAGCGCCACCACCGTCTCGCCGTGGGCGCGCAGGAAGCCGGTCAGGTCGGCGGACGCGGTGGTGAGGCTGGAGTAGACGGCGTCGAGGTCGGCGCGTTGCTCGGCGATCGTGCGGCTGACCGCGGTGGCGTCCGCCAACGCCCGCACCAGGTCCGGCCCCGCGTCCGCGTACACGCCGGTGAGGTCGGCGAACTTGGTGATGTCCTCCTTGAGCACGGGCAGCTGCGGGTTCAGCTCGCGCAGGTAGGCGTCGAGGTCCACGATCGCCTGCCCCAGGGTCGCTCCGCGCCCATCCAGCGCCTGGGCCATCGAGGTCAGCGCGGAGGACAGCTTGTCCGGCCGCACGGCCTGCAACGTCGGCAGCAGGTCCGCGAGCACCCGTTCCAGCTCGATCGCGCCGGACGTGCGGTCCTGCTCGATCACGGCACCGTCGTCGAGCGCGCCGGCCGGGTCGTCCGGCAGTTCCAGGCTGACGAACCGCTCGCCGAACAGCGTCTTCGGCAGCAGCCGGGCGGACACGTTCGCCGGGATCCGGCCGACCTGCTCCGGGCGCAGGCCGAGTTCGACCTCGGCGCCGTCGCCGTGCGAGCGGATCGCCCGCACCTCGCCGACCAGCACGCCGAGCAGCTTCACGTCCGACTCCTCCTGGAGCTGGTTGCCGACGTGGTCGGTGCGCAGCAGCACGGTCACCCGGGACGTGAACGCCTTCTGGTACGCCGCGACGGACAAGCCGCACAGCGCGACCAGGAGGGCGGCGAACAGCAGCCCCAGCAGGCGACGACGCAATGCCACAGGTATTCTCCGAAAGAGTGGTGTGAATTGACCGAAATGACGTTACCGACGAGTACGTTACTAACGGATGTCCCACCGCACAAGCAACCGGAAAGCTTTGTCAAGCGCATGACAAAGTCGGTTCGCGAAACACTCACCCGGCTGCACAAACCCGATCGGGGCCTGGCGCCACGGCCCGCGCTGCGGCTAACAATGATTGGCGTTGTCGAGAATCGGGGGTGCCCGCGTGTCACATCTGCCGCACTGCGTCCGGGTGCTCCACCGCGCCGGAATGGTCCAAGCGCACCGGCCCTATCGGGCGCTGCGGTCGCTGGTCGAGGTGCGCGCGTGGGGCCCGCCGCCCTGGTCGGTGCGCCGCGCCGTGCGCGAGCAGCCCGACGCCACGGCGGTGATCGACGAGACCGGGCTGCTCAACACCGGGTTCGCCGAGCCGCAACTGGCCGACGTGGTGCCGCTGCGGTCGCGCGAGGTGGCGGTGATCGCCGCGCCGGTGTTCCACGGCACCGGGTTCGCGCACCTGGTGCCGGCGATGGGCCCGGGTTCGGCGGTGGCCCTGGCGCGCGAGTTCGACGAAAGCCGGACGGTGGAGTCGGCCGCACGGCACCGGGCCACCGCGTCGACGCTCGCGCCGACCACGCTCCAGCGCATCCTCGACCTGGGCCCGCTGGAACTGGAGTCGCACGACCCGCACGGGTCGACCGAGGTGGCGGTGGCGACCGTGGCCACGCCCGAGGACCTGCGCGAGGCTCCGGGCGCGGTCGGCCGCCCGCCCCGCACGTGCCAGGTGCGCGTCTACGACGAGCAGGGCCGCCGGATCACCGAGCCGGGCGTGGTCGGCCGGGTGTTCGCGGGCAGCCGGCTCCGCTAGCGCCGTTCTTTGTCACGCGACGCACAACAACACTGGCGACTTTGTCACGGGAGTGCGCCGTGGTTGACAACTTTTCATGATCAAAAATACAGTGTTCGGAATCACACCTAACCGTTTGGTGGTGGGCGAACAGCATGAACAGAACCGGAGAACTCCGAGCCTCCGAGTTACCGCTCATCGGGAACGCGGACCTGTGGGAGCGACTGCCCGCCGACCTCGCGCCGAAGTTCCGCGCCAGGGCCGGCGACGTGGCCGTGGACATGGTCCGGGAAATCCAGAACCAGATCGCCGAATATTCACAGAAGTTGGAGGGGATGTTCGGCCAAGTGGTGGTCGAGGGGGTGGAACAGGCGATACACCAGTTCATCGACCGGATGGTCGACCCGACCGCGCAGCGGGAGGACCGGGCCAAGCTGTTCCGCCTGCTCGGCAAGCTCGAGGTCAGCGCCGGGCGCAGCCTCGACCTGCTGCAGACGGCGTACCGGATCGGCGCGCGGGTGGCGTGGCGGCGGATCTCCGAGTTCGGGCAGACCGAACGCGTGCCGCTGGCCACCATGTGCCTGATCGCCGAGGCGATCTTCGCCTACATCGACGAGCTGTCGTTGCGGTCGATGGAGGGGTACGCCGAGGCGCAGGCCCGGCACGCGGGCGCGTTGCAGCGGCGGCGCAAGCGATTGCTGGAGCTGCTCCTCGGCGAGCCGGGCTACCACCCGAACGCGCTGGCCGAGGTGGCCGAGGCCGCGCACTGGCCGTTGCCGGAGAAGGTGCTGGTGGTGGCGCTGGAACGGCGCACCGACCAGCACCAGCTGCCGATACCGGCGCTGCACGAGGACATCCTGATGGACCTGGAGGGCAGCGAGCCGTGCCTGCTGCTGACCGACCCGGAACGGCAGCTGGTCGCGTTGGAGCAGAAGCTCGGCGGCTGGCGCGCGGCCGTCGGCCCGGTCGTGCCGCTCGCGTCGGCGCGGCAGTCGCTGCGCTGGGCGCGCCGCACCATCACGCTGATCCAGTCGGGCGTGATCGCGGACCGGCCGATGGTGGACACCACCGAGCACCTGTCGACGTTGCTGCTGCTCGGTGACGAGGAGTTGGTGCGGGAGCTGGTGAAGCGGACGCTGGCGCCGTTGGACGGGCTGACGCCGAAGCAGCAGCAGCGGATGCGGGAGACGATGACCGCGTGGGTGGAGACGCGCGGCAGCGCGCCGGAGGTCGCGTCGAGCCTCGCCGTGCACCCGCAGACGGTCCGCTACCGGTTGCGGCAGCTGGAGGAGCTGTTCGGGGCGAAGCTGCACGACCCGGACGCGTTGTTCGACATGGGCATCGCGCTGCGGGCGCTGCGACTGCTGGGCGGCGCGGCCGGACAGCCACGCCGGCTCGGGCCGGCGGGGTTCACGGGACCCCCGGGAGCAAGGTCAGCGTGAGGTCGAGCGTGTTGCCCGGGCCGGAGATCAGGCCGGTCAGCAGCGGGTCGAGCCGCTCACGGCCCTGGCAGCCACCGAAAGGCGGAATCGTGTAGACGCCCTTCATCCGCATCTTCGCCAGCTCGAACGGACCCTCCAGGTCGATCGACGCGGGTTCGACGGTCCGGCACGCCTCCCCGACGTCCAACGGCTGTTCGTCGACGGCGACCTCGCTGAGCTCGATGGCGAGCTTGGCGTTCGCCTTGACGTAGCCGTCCTTGATCGTGCCGGTGACCTGGGCGACCGGGATCAGGTCGGTGCGCGCGGTGTTGGGCACGAAGCCGAACACGATGAAGTAGCCGAAGCTCGGCGGCAGCGACAGGTCGCCGGTGATGGTGCCGCTGACGAGATCGATCTCGGCTTCGAGGGTGCCGGGGCCGATGGCGAGGTCGGACTGGAGCTTGTGGATCCGACTCACCCCCTCGACCTCGTAGAGGACCTTGATGCCGGCCGACCGCGCCGGCGCGCGCACCTCGGCGTGGCGCACCACCCACGTCGGGGTCAGCGCCGCGCCCAGCAGCGCGGCGACCGCGGCCAGCACCACCGCGATCCTCACCGCACAGCTCCGCTCATTCTGCGAAACTACTTTCCCGCGCGCGGTCCGCACAAGCGCCTATCAATGATTTGTCACGTGCGTGACAACTCTTTCCGGCGCTTTTGTGGCACCCCTGACACAGCCAGGTCAAACGTGAAAGAAATACTTGCCGAGCCTGCGCGACAAAGCTACTTTACTGACGAGTAGCCTTCCGCCGCACACCGAACACGCTGTTTTCCGCACTGCTCTCGACGAGGAGACGCACATGCTGAAACTCACTGGCCGCAGGGTCATCGGCGCACTCGCGGTCGCCATCGCCGTCGTCGGATCGGTGGCGTTCGCGGGCGCGGGCACCGGCATGGCCGCCACCAAGAGCCTGACCCTGGCGTACAGCTGCCCGTTCCCGTTGATCGGCACGCAGGACGTGACGGTCCGCATCACCGTGGCCGACCTCGCCGACTCCGCGGTGGTCGGCCAGCCGGTCCCGCCGACGAGGGTGACCGCCATCGCCACCGTGCCGGCGAGCGCGACCCTCGGGCTCCGGCTGGTCGGCGCGACGACCGTGGAGGGCACCGCCGTCGCGAAGACCGCGGTGGACAACGCGGGCGCGGTGCAGGAGGTCGTGGCCAACCTCGTGGTGGCCAAGACGAACATCCCGGCGTCCGGTTCGTTCAACACCATCGCCACGGGCGGCACGGCGCCGGTCACCTTCACCAGGGCGGGCACCACCACGGTCCGGGTCGGCGCCTTCAGCACCACGTTGACGCCGCGCCGGGCCGACGGCAGCTTGACCGGCCTCGGCACGTTCACCTCCGCCTGCACGCTCAAGGCGAACCAGAACACGCTGCTCCACACCTTCACCGTGTCGGCGGCCTGACCGTCGTCGACGGCACCGGGCGGTGATCCGGCGCGGGCGGGCCGGCGACGTCGCCGGCCCGCCCCGACGTTTCTCCAGGAGAGGATCTGAGATGAGATTGCGGCACCGGGTGGCCGCGCTGGGTGTCACCGCGGTGGTGGTCGGCGGATCGGCCCTGTGGGGCGCGAGCGTCGGCAGCGCGGCGACGGCGAGGCTGACCCTGGTCTACAACTGCCCGTTCCCGTTGATCGGCGCGCAGGACATGAGCGTCGAGATCGTGGTCGAGGACCTCCCGGACACCGCGGTGGTCGGCGAACCCATTCCGGAGGCTCGCGTGACCGCCACCGCCACCGTGCCGGAGCTGGCGACGCAGGGCCTGTCGCTCGTCGGCGCGGCGACCGTCGAGGGCACCGCGTCGGCGCAGACCGTGATCGACAACGCCGGGTTGGTGCTCGACATCGTGCCCGACCTGACCGTGGCCAAGACCGCGGTCCCGGAGTCGGGCGAGTTCGACACGGTCGCCACGGGCACCACGCCGTCGTTGAGCTTCCCCTTCGCGGGCACCACGACCATCGACGTCGGCGACTTCGTGACCACCCTGACCCCGCGCACCGCCGACGGCTCGGAGACGGGGCTGGGTACGTTCACCTCGCCGTGCACGCTCAAGCCGGGCCAGTCGACTCGCCTGTACGAGTTCACGGTGCAGCCCGAGGGCACCACCACCACCACAACGACAACGACAACGACGACGACCGACCCCACGACAACGACCACCACCACGGAGCCGACGACCACCACCGACTCCACAACCACAACAACGGAACCCACCACAACCACGACCACGACGTCGCCCACGACCACCACTACCGATTCCACCACGACGACCACGACGAGTCCGACGACGACCACCACGACGACAACCACCACGACGACTACTCGGCCGACCACCACCACCACGACTACGACTACTCGGCCGACCACCACGACGACGACAAGCACCACCACCACTCAGCCGGCCACCAGCACCAACACCACCACGAGGTCCACCACCACAACGGTTCCGACGTCCACCACCACGACGACCACGACGTCGGCCAGCAGCAGCACGACAACCACATCGCAGGCCGTGGTCCCGGTGTCGCACCCGGACAAGAGAGGGCTCGCGAACACCGGCTCCTCGATCACGGGCCCGCTGGTCCTGGGCGGTGCGCTCCTCGCGGTGGGCGCGGGCATCCTCCTCCGCCTGCGCCGCACCCGTCGCCGCACGTGACCGGAACCCCTTGCGCACCAACGCGATCCGGTCCCCTCCGCGCAGTCCGGAGGGGACCGGCCCCGCATCAGCCGGGCAGCGCGGGCAACTCGCCGAGCTGGTCCGGCGTGGGCGCGGTGATCTCGACCGGCTTGCCCCAGTCGCGGTAGTGCGCGACCACCTGCACCGGCTCACCGCCCTCGACCGGCGTGCGCGCCTCGGTCTTCACCGGCAGGTCCTGGTCGTCCACCCAGAGATTCAGCACCGACGCCCGCCCGTCCACCGTCACGTGCGCGGTGTAGCGGACGGTCTGCCTGCCGGACACCGACTCCTCGGCCGTCTCCACGATCCGCGCGCCCTCGGGCAGCGCCTTGCGGATGTCGGCGGTGTCGCGGATGTGCACGGCGACGTCCGCCATGGCGCGGGCCAGCGCGTTGGTCGGGTCGTCCGGGTCGATCCTGAGCCACGGCTTGTCCGGCTGCGGCGCCTGGCCTCGCGGTATCCGCACGAAGATGCCGTCCGGAACCATCACGTACGCGACCTCCTCGGCGTCGGCGATGGAGATCCGGCACGACGCGGCGAAGTCGTCGGTGCGCAACCCGCAACTGCCCTTGCCGTCGGTCGCGAGGTCCAGGTCCACGGTGACCGACCCCCTGCCCTCGGCGGCCACCCGGTTCGCCTCGGCCAGCGCCTGCGGCGTGTCGAACGTCCTCATGGTCGACGACGGGCCGTCGGCGCACGCGGTCAGCGCAGCGGAGACCACGACGGCGAATCCCGCCGCGGCGACACGGTTCTTGCGCATGCTCCTCCTCGGACCAGAATGGGGAAATCGACTTTCTTCCCGACCACTCTAACCGCACCCGGAAGCGCTGGAACCGATCCATTCACAGCTGTTGCGAAAAGCAAAATTCGAATACGACTTCTGTCAGGCAGGTGACAATCACGGCCGTCTTCGCACCGACGCGAGCAGGTTGCGGGCGACCTCGCGCAGCTTGGTGTTGTGCTGCTGCGACTCGGACACCAGCCGGCCGAACGCCTCGTCGGCGTCGACACCGTGGGCAGCCATCAGCACGCCCTTCGCCTGGTCGATCTCGGCACGGGACACCAGCGCGCGCTGCAGGTCCTCGACCAGCTTCCGGGACCGCTCGTACCGGCGGAACCCGGTGATCGTGGTGGACGCGGCGGTGACGAACAGCCGCAACAACGCCTCGTCGAACGGGTCGAACGCCCGCTCCTCGGAGCTGTAGAGGTTCAGCGAGCCGAGCACGTCGTCCTCGACCACGAGCGGCACGGACAGGTAGGCCCGCACGCCCGCGCCCTCGGCGGCGACGGCGAACTCGGGCCACTTGGCCCGGCCGTCCGTCACGGTGGCCCGCACCGGCCGCTGGGTCCTGGACGCCTCCAGGCACGGTCCGTCACCGGCCGCGTACTGGTCGGCGTCGATGGCGAGGACCTTGTCGTCGGTGGCCGCCAGCGTGGAGGCCCCGTCGGCGTCGATCACCGTCACGCTGGCGTTCTCCGCGTCCGGGATGACCCGCGACGCGGAGTCGGCCAGCTGCTGCAGGGCGTCCTTCATGGTCTGGCCGTCGGCCAGCACGCCCGCAAGCTCTTCCAACGCCTCGCTGGCCTCGTCCAGCAGGACCGCGGGCACGTGCTCGTCAATGCTCACAGCCACTTGTTTACACCTCAACGGCCATAATCGCCCCAACCAAAGGGGGTGGACGGGTGCGCGTGCTGCTCGTCGAGGACGACGACGGGGTCGCGGGCGCCTTGGTCGAGGCGCTGGAGGCCAACGACCACCGGCCGAGCCGGGTGGCGCGCGGCGCGGACGCGCTCCTGGTCCACCGCGACTTCGACCTGCTGCTGCTCGACCTCGGGCTGCCCGACACCGACGGGCTGGAGGTGTTGCGCAAGATCCGCAAGGTGTCGCCGGTGCCTGTGCTGGTTCTCACCGCGCGGGGCGACGAGCGGTCGATAGTGCGTGGTCTCCGGCTCGGCGCTGACGACTACCTGGTGAAACCGGTCCGCCTCGGTGAGTTGCTCGCCCGGATGGACGCGGTCGCGCGGCGCAGCGCGGCGCTCACCGGGCCGAAGGACCGCACGGTGCGGATCGGCGACGTGGAGATCGACTTGGAGGGCAGGCGCGTGGTGGTGGGCGACGCGGAGGTCTCGTTGACCACCAAGGAGTTCGACGTGCTGGCCGCGTTGGCCAGCCGCGCGGGCACGGCGGTCAGCCGCCAGCAGCTCATGGACGAGGTGTGGGGCGACGCGTACCTGGCCGTGTCGCGGGCGTTGGACGTGCACCTGGCCGGGCTGCGGGCCAAGCTGGGTCGTCCCGGCCTGCTGACCACCATCCGGGGCTTCGGCTACCGGCTGGCCGTCGGCGGAGCCGAAGAGCAGACGGGGAAGTGAATGCGCCGTCGCCTGCTGCTGGTGCTGCTGCTGTTCTCCGCCGCCGCGGTGGCCGCGTTCGCCGTGCCCTTGCTGTCGTCCACGGCCGCCGAGCGCACGCAGCGGTTCGTGCTGACGCGCACCGGTGACCTGGACCGGTTCGCCGCGCTCGCCCAGCAGGCCGAGACCACCGGCGACAAGGCCGCGCTGGAGGACGAGGTCGCCGCGTACGTCGAGCTGTACGGCGAGCCGGTGGTGGTCGTCGACGCACGCAGGCAGCCGGTCGCCCAGGCCGGGCTGACGTCGGACGACCCCGCGTTGGCCCGGGTGCTGGACGCCGCGCTGCGCAACCAGCCCGCGTCCTCCGTGCCGACCCTGAAGCCCTGGTCGTCGGGGCACGTGGTGTTCGCCCGGCCGGTCGGCACGGGCACCAGGGTGGCCGGGGCGGTGGTGCTGCGCGCGTCGGTGGACCGCGCGGCGGCGGACGTGACCACGCGGTGGCTGCTGGTCCTCGGTGGCGCGCTGGCGGCGGCCGTCATCTCGATCCTGCTGGTGCTGGCCGTCACCCGGTGGCTGCTCAAACCGCTGGCCGAGCTGGCGATCGGCGTCCGGGCGGTGGCCGAGGGCGAACGGCGGGCGCACGTGGCGGGCAGCAGCGGGCCACCGGAGGTGCGGGAGCTGTCGGAGTCGTTCAACCGGATGTCCGACGCCGTGACGGAGGCCGCCGACCAGCAGCGACGGCTGATCGCGGACGCCTCGCACCAGTTGCGCAACCCGATGGCGGCGTTGCGGCTGCGGATGGACACGTTGAGCGGCCAGGTGAAGCCGGAGGGCGTGCGCGCGTACACGGCGGGCGTGGCCGAGATCGAACGGCTGGAGTCGCTGCTGGACGGCCTGCTGGCGCTGGCGTCGGCGGAGAGCGCGGCCACCGAGGTCGCGGCCGGCGGGCGTGAGCCGGAGTTGGCCGACGTCGGCGCGGTGGCCGTGGACCGGGCCGGGTTCTGGCAGGTGCCGCTGCCGCGGACGCCCGCGTTGGCGGTGCTGGTGCGGTGCCCGGAGTCGGACTTGGCGCAGGTGCTGGACGTGCTGCTGGACAACGCGGTCAAGTACGGCGGCGCGGTGCGGGTGTCGCTCGGCGCGGACCGTGCGGCGGGCGTCGGCTGGGTGGAGGTGCACGACGACGGACCCGGGCTGAGCGAGGAGGAGCTGGCGTTGGCCACGTCGAGGTTCTGGCGCGGGCGGTCCGGGCAGCCGGGCACGGGGCTCGGCCTGGCGATCGCGGACCAGCTGGTCAAGGCACGGCACGGCGTGCTGCGCCTGTCGTCGGCGGACGGGTTCACCGCCCGGGTCACGCTGCCGTTGGAGCCGGCGCTGTGAACCGGCGGGTGTTCCTGCTCGGGTTGTTGGCCGCCGGGTGCACGAGCGGCGCGCCGTCGGGTGAGCTGGCCATCGCCGCCGGCGAGCGCGGCGGTATGTACTTCGACTTCGCGACCCTGCTCGCGGAGCAGTTGGTGGACGTCCGGGGCCGGGCGTTGGAGACCGAGGGCAGCCTGGCGAACCTCGCGTTGCTGGCGTCGGGCGAGGCGCAGGTCGCGTTGGCCCTGGCCGACTCCGCCCTCGTCGCCGATCCCGGGCTGGAGTTGCGCGCCTTGGGCCGGGTCTACGAGAACTACCTGCAGCTGGTCGTGCGCGTGGACGACCCGGCGCGGGCGCCCGCCGACCTTGCCGGGCGGACCGTCTCCCTGGGCGCGGAGGGTTCCGGCGCGTCGCTGTCCGGTGAGCGGATGCTCGTCGCGCTCGGCCTGCGCGACTCCGTGCGGGTGGAGCACCTGAGGCTGGGTGACGCGGCGGAGGCGTTGGCGCACCGGCGGATCGACGCGCTGCTGTGGTCGGGTGGCGTGCCGACGCCGACGCTGGACGGCCTGCCCGGCATCCGGCTGCTGCCGTTGGCCGAGCTGGTGCCCGACCTGCGCGCGGCGCACGGTTCGGTGTACGAGCAGGTGCCGGTGCCGGTCGGCGTGTACGGCGCGACCCGCGAGGTGCCCACGATCGGGGTGGCGAACCTGCTTCTGTGCCGGGCTTCGTTGCCGGACGACGTGGCCGCCGCCGTCACCCGCACCTTGATCTCCCGTGCCGCCGCCCTCGTCCCCGGCCAAACCCTGGGCACCCAGTTCCTCGACGTCCGCAGCCTGATCGGCACCGCCGGCCTCCCCCTGCACCCCGGCGCCGCCACCACCTACCGCAACCTCCACGGCTGACCCCTCGAGAGTCCTACGTCCAGCCCGCGAGAGTCCTACGTTCAGGAGCCGTGAATTCAACGCTCAGGACGGCGAGCTTCGTGCTGAGCGTTGAATTCAGGTCCTCTGAACGTAGGACTCGCGAAGGCTGGAGGTAGGACTCTCGCGGGGTCAGGAGTTGGCGGTGTAGGCCTGGCGCAGGCGGGTCAGGGTGTCGTCGTCGATGTCGTCCGCGCTGCCGATGCCGATCCGCAGGGTGATGGTGTCGTTGCCCAGCGAGCCCGCCGGCTCCAGGCGGCCGGTCGGCTCGTGGCCCGCGAGGCGCAGGCCGAGGTCGACCCGGCTCCGCGTGGTCGCCTTCACGATCGCGAACGTCCGGCGCGGCGACACGAGGGCCACGTACGTCTTGCGCGCCTGCACCCGCATCGGACCCAGCAACGCCGCCTCGGCCAGCAGCCGGTCGAGGATCGGCCGCAGCTCGGGCCGGTCGGCGTACTGGGCGTCCACCAGCTCGTCCGACGACGCGCTCAACAGGTCCGGGTAGCCGAACCGCTCCATCACGAGCAGCATCTGCGGATACCCGGTCACGCCCTGCTCGCGCAACCACACCCGCAGGTCACACTCGTTGTCGAGGCCGGATGACAGGACCCGCCGATTCCACTCCGGCACGCCCTCGCCGGTGCCGCGGCGCAGCAGCGCCACGGACCAGTCGACCATCTCCTGCCAGTTCTCCGCCACCACCACGGGCGCCATACTGCCCGCTCACGGCAGACGTTGCCCGAAGAGCAGCGCGCCCGCCACGGCGATCATCCCCAGCACGGTGCCCAGCGCCACCCACGGCCGCGACGCGTCGGCCTGCTTCTTCTCGTAACCGATCTGCTCGCCCAGCGTGTCGTACACCCGGCGCAGCTCCTCGGCGCTCGCGGCCTTGAAGAACTCGCCGCCGGACAGCTTCGCGATCTCCTTCATCGAGTCGTCGTCCACCGGCACCTCCTGCCGCCGGCCCTCGATCTCGACCACGCCCTCCTCGGTGCCGAACGAGATCGTGGAGATCGGGACGCCCGCCGTCTTCGCGTCCTCGGCGGCGTCGAACGCGTCACGCGTGCCGACCGTCTCCTTGCCGTCCGTCATCAGCACGACCCGAGCGGGCGGTGGCCCGTCCGCGCCGCCGACGACCTTGCCGAACGAGTCGATCGCCGCCAGCGCCGCCACGATCGCGTCACCGGTCGCGGTCGACTGGGCCAGCTTCAGCCCGTCGATGCTCTGCGTGACCGCCGCGCGGTCGGTGGTCGGCGCGACCAGCACGGTGGCCGAACCGGCGAACGAGATCAGCCCCAGGTTGATGCCCGGCGTGAGCCCGTCGGCGAACGACTTGGCGGCCACCTGCGCGGCCTCCAACCGGGACGGCTGCACGTCGGTGGCCTTCATCGACAGCGACGTGTCGATCACCAGCATCACGGTCGCGCGGTTGCGCGGCACCTTCTGCTCGGCGGTGGGCCCGGCCAGCGCCACGGTCAGCGCGATGAACGCGACCATCAGCAACGCCACCGGCACGTGCTTGTACCAGCCCTGCCGCTTGGGCGCGACCTTCTCCAGCATCGGCAGGTTGGCGAACCGCAGCATCCGCTTGCGCAGCACGCGTTGCAGCACCACGTAGAACGCGGCCAGCCCCGCCACCACCACCAGCAGCACGAACCACCACGGCGCGGTGAAACCCGACAGGCTCATCAGGCCACCCCTCCCGACCAGCGGCGCTTGCGCGCGACGACGAACCGCACGGTGTCGGCGATCCAGTCCGAGTCCGTGCGCAGCACCAGGTGACCCGCTCCGGCGCGACGCAGTCCCGCGGCCACCTCGGCGCGGTGCTCGGCCGCCGCCGCGGCGAACTCCCGGCGCAGCAGCGGCGACGCGACGACCTCGCGCTGCCTGCCCGACTCGGGGTCGGCCAGCACGACCCGGCCCACCTCGGGCAGGTCGATGTCACGCGGGTCGATCACCTCGATGGCCACCAGGTCGTGCCGGGCGGACAACGCGCGCAGCGGGCGCTGCCACTCCGTGCCGCCGAGGAAGTCCGAGATCACCACGACCAGGCCGCGCCGCCGCGGCGGGCGGCGCAGTTGCTCGACCACGTCGGCCAGCGACCCGCGGGTGCCCTCGGGCGCGCGGGGCGTCTCGGCGACCTTGCGGATCAGGCCGCGCGAGTGCGCCAGGCCACCGCGGGCGGGCACCCGGACGAGGTCCTCGCCCGTGGAGACCAGGGCGCCGATCCGGTTGCCGCCGCCACGGGTCAGGTGCGCCACCGCGGCCGTCGCGGCGACCACCAGGTCGCGCTTCTCGCACGCCGCCGTGCCGAAGTCGAGGCTCGGCGACAGGTCGATCGCGAGCCACGTCTCCAACTCGCGGTCGGCGACGGTCTCGCGGATGTGCGGCACGGTGGTGCGGGCGGTGACCGCCCAGTCCATCCGCCGCACGTCGTCACCGGGCTGGTAGGGCCGCGCCTCGCCGGGCTCGGAGCCCGGTCCCGGCACGAGGCCGAGGTGGTTGCCCTGCAGCAGCCCGTCGAGCCGGCGGCGGACCTCCAGTTCGAGCGTGCGCAGCGCCGCTTCCATCCGACCGCCGTGCAGCACCGGCGGCGCCCAGCCCGGCCGGTCGGAGACCTGCGGGTCCGGCTCGGTCACGGCCTGCCCGCGGGCTGCGGCGTCTGCGGACGTGCGGAGACCTGCGGCAGCGGCACGGTCTGGAGCACGCGGGTGATGATGTGGTCCAGCGGAACGCCGTCGGCCAGCGCGTCGTAGGACAGCACGAGGCGGTGGCGCAGCACGTCCGGCACCACGTCCACGACGTCCTGCGGCAGCACGTAGTCACGGCCGCGCACGAGCGCCAGGGCGCGGGCGGCGGCGATGATGCCGAGGCTGGCGCGCGGCGAGGCGCCGTAGGCGACCCACCCGGCCACGTCGGTGAGCTGGTGCTCCTTGGGCGCGCGGGTCGCGATGACCAGCCGCACCACGTAGTCGACCAGCGCGTGGTGCACGAAGACCCGGGAGGCCACGCCCTGCAGGCGGACCAGCTCGTCCGGCCCGAGCACCTGGCTGGGCACCGGCGGCTCGACGCCCATCCGGTAGACGATCTCCCGCTCCTCCTCGGCCGTCGGGTACTCGACCTGGATCTTGAACAGGAACCGGTCGCGCTGGGCCTCGGGCAGGGGGTAGACGCCCTCGTTCTCGATCGGGTTCTGGGTGGCCAGGACCAGGAACGGGGTGGGCATCGGGAACGTCTTGCCACCGATCGACACGTGTCGCTCGGCCATCACCTCGAGCATCGCCGACTGCACCTTGGCGGGCGCGCGGTTGATCTCGTCGGCGAGGACGAAGTTGGCGACCACGGGGCCGAGCTCGACGTCGAAGCTCTCGCTGCCCTGGCGGTAGATGCGGGTGCCGAGGATGTCGGCGGGCACCAGGTCGGGGGTGAACTGGACGCGGGAGAACGAGCCGCCGACGACGTTCGCGAACGTCTCGACGGCCAGCGTCTTGGCCACGCCGGGCACGCCCTCCAGCAGCAGGTGGCCCTTGGCCAGCAGGCCGACGAGCATCCGCTCGACCAGCCGGTCCTGACCGACGATCACCCGCTTGACCTCGAACACGGTGCGTTCGAGCAACTGGGCGTCACGAGCCGGCGTGTGGGACGCCTCGGCGGCGGGCTCGGACAAAGGTCCTCCTCGACAGGGTTGTGCGACTGTGCCCCAGTCTCCCCTGCCGACGGTATGGCTCTTGTGAAGGGGTCCGACCCGGGAAACGGGCAGCGATGCAGCTCACGCCTATTTCACCCGATCTTGGTCACCCGTCACGGAGTGAGATCACGCGGGGTGTCCACGTCGCGCGCCTCACCCGGCCCGGCGGCGACGGCCACCGGGTTCAGCGGCCCGAGGACCGAGCGCATCGAGGCGTCGCGCGGGTCGGCGGGCACGGCTGCGCGCAACGACCCGGTGCGCCACGCACCGGCGAGCCACTGCGACCGCCCCTCCTCGTCCACGAGGACCGCGCCGGTGTCGCCGACGGCCGCGAGCAGCCGGTCCACAGTGGACCGGGTGATGCCCGGCTGGTCCACCGCGAGCACCACCACCAGGTCCGTCGCGACGTGCGCGAGTCCGGCGGCCAGCCCCGCGAGCGGTCCGCCGCCGGGCGGGTCCTCCCGCGCCCACGTCACGCCGGGCACGTCGTCCTTGCGCGGGCCGACGACGACGGTCCGCCGCGCGAGCGCGACCGCGTCCAGCACGTGGGCGAGCAACGTGCGGCCGTCGACCACGACCGACGCCTTGTCCACGCCGCCCAGCCTGCTGCCCCGACCACCCGCCAGAACCACCGCCGACCACGCCACGCGGCCCACCGTAGCCGTGCCTACGAAGTCTCCCCCACCACCTCGTCGTCGGAGGTGAAGAGCATCCACAGCAACGCCGCCACCACCAAGGCGCTCGTCACGAACACGGGGAACACCAGGTCGAACGCGGACGTGCCCTGCGGCGCGGCCATCGCGGGGTCGACGTCGACCTTCACCGCGGCCATGCCGGTGTAGTGCATGCCGGTGACGGCCACGCCCATGATCAACCCCGCCGCGACCCTGGCCACGCCGGTCTTGACGACCAGGGTGAACCAGAACGCGGCGGTCGCCGCCACCACCGCGATCACGCAGGACAACACCACGAGCGCCCGGTCGTAGGTGATCTCGCCGCGGAACCGGATGGCCGACATGCCCAGGTAGTGCATGCCCGCCACGCCCAGCCCGGCCAGCGTGCCGGCGACGAGCAGCCGCATCCTGGTGAACCGGACGAGCGTCACCAGCGACAGCCCGAGGCCGACCACGCCGATCGCCACCGCGGCGGACAACGCGGTCAGCGGCACGGAGTACTTGATCGCGGCGCCGGGCACGTCGAAGCCGAGCATGGCGATGAAGTGCATCAGCCAGATCGCGACGCCGCCGATGGCGAACGCGCCGAACACGGTCCAACGCGCCTTGGCGGCGCGGGTCGGCTCGCCCTGGGCGCGGGCCATGCAGGCGAGGCCGATGAGCGAGCCGATGACGGAGACGATGTACGCCAGCACCAGGGTGGACAGGCCGTCGGAGAAGTGCTGCATCGAGTCGTGGTTCACGCCCATTACTAACTCACCGTGACTGCGTTCACCAGAACGGCCCAGGTGAATTCATTCATTCGCAATCCACTTAGCCCGATTATCTACTCAGAGTATTCGTTAGCTAGGCTAAACGGCCCATGTAGCCCGCTGTGCGGGTGAGCCGGGGTCGAGGCCTCAACCGCCGGCACGGCGGCCCACCACCCGGTTGCGGCCCGCGTCCTTGGCCTCCAGCACCGCCACGCTGGCCTCCTCCACCGCGTCGGTGACGGACGCGCCCGGCGCGACCTCCACCGCGCCGATCGACACCGTCACCACACCGCCCGTGTTGCCCCGGTGCTCCAGCCCGAGCCGTTCCACCGCCTGCCTGATCCGCTCGCCGGACGCCAGCGCGCCGTCCAGCCGGGTGCCCGGCAGCAGCACGGTGAACTCCTCGCCCCCGTACCGGTACGCGCGATCACCCGCGCGGGTGGCGCGGTCGATGGCCTCGGCGACCTTACGCAGCGTCTCGTGCCCGGCCAGGTAGCGGTAGAGCGTGTTGTAGCTGTGGAAGCGGTCGATGTCGACCAGCAGCAGGCTGTACGGCTCGCCGGCGCGGTTGCGGCGGGCGTGGTCGACGTCGAACGTCGCCGGGTTCGGCAGGCCCGTGCGCTGGTCGATGGTCGCCGCCTCGGCCAGCGCGCGGTTCTCCGCGTGCAGCTCCTCCAGCCGTTCGGCGAGCCGGTCGACCTGGTGCTTGCGCGCCAGCGCCCAGTCCTCCAGGTCCTGGTCGTAGACGGCGACGCCGACCGGGCCGATCGTCTTCGCCCGGTACATCGCCAGATCCGCCTGGTGCAGCAGGTCTTCCGCGCCGTGACCGGGCCGGACGAACGTGATGCCCGCCGACACCGACACCCGGATCACGCCCTCGTCCAACGTCACCGGCGTGGCGATGACGGCCAGGATCTCCTGGGCCGCGGCGATCGCCTGCTGCTCGTCCAGCTCGTCGAGCAGCACGACGAACTCGTCGCCGCCCAGCCTGGCCGCCGTGCCGCGGCCGGCCACCACCGCGGCCAGCCGGGACGCGACCAGGCGCAGCACGTGGTCGCCCGCCGCGTGCCCGTGGCGGTCGTTGACGTCCTTGAACTGGTCGAGGTCGAGGAACACCAGCACCGGACCCGGCGCGCCGCGCACGGCCTGCTCGAGCCGCGGCAGGAACCCGGTGCGGTTCACCAGGCCCGTCAACGCGTCGGTGTTGAGCCTGCTGCCCAGCTCGTCGGCCGTCTCCGCCCAGCCCGTGACGTCGAGCGCGACCACCACCAGGCCGCGCACGTCCGGGTCCTCGCTCAGGTCGCGGGCGATCAGGTCGACCCTGCGGTGCACGGAACCCTCCACCGGCACCGCGCACGTCAGCCGCGACGCGCCCGCGCGGCCCGCCGCCTGGAGGAACGTGCCGACCGCCGCCGCGTCGCCGTTCGCCACCAGGTCGGGCAGCAGGCCGGACGCGGCGCCGAACAACCGCCGGGCCGCCGGTGACGCCCACCGCACGCCCAGGTCGCTCGGATCGACCACCAGCACCGCGGCGTCGGCCCGGTCGAGCACCGCCCGGTGGAAGCCGCCGTTCATCGCGACGCGCTGAGGAACCGCAGCAGGGCGCGGTCGAACTCGTCCGGCCGGTCGAGGTTCACCAGGTGGGCGGCGCCCTCGACGACGACCTCCTCCGCTCGCGGCGCGGAAGCGAGCACGAGATCGGCCACCGCGCGGATGTCCGACGAGTCGAGGTCGCCGACGACGACGAGCGTCCGCGCGGTGAGTTCGCCCAGCCGGTCCACGGCGTGCACCTCGTCCGGCACGGTCGTGAACACGCCGCTCGACACGGCGTGGACGGTCAGGACGCGGCACAGCTCCCGCACCGCCGGGTCGACCTCGTCCGGCGACCGGTGCGGACCGTCGACCCACATCCGCAGCACGCACTCCGCGACCTCGTCCACGGTGGTGGCCGCCCGAATCCGCGTGAGCTGGTCCAGGATGAAAGGGTCCTCGAACTTCATCCCGCTCACGCCCGGCCCGACCAGCACCAGGTCGGCCACCCGGTCGGGGTGGGCGACCGCGAAGTCGATCGCGGTGCGGGCGCCGAGCGACAGGCCGACCAGCGTGGGCCGGTCGAGGCCGAGCCCGTCCAGCAGGTCCCTCAGGTCTTCGTGGTGCGAGTAGGGGCCGGTCACCGGCGACGACTCGCCGTGCCCCCGCGCGTCGTACCGGACCACGGTGTGGTCCCGCGCCAGCAGGTCGAACTGGCGGTCCCACGTGGCGGACCCGAGCCCGCCGGCGTGCAGCAGCACGACCGGCGGTCCCTCGCCACGTCTGTGATAGGTCAATTCGCCGTCGTCGAGAATCAAGCGGCCGGCCGTCATGGTCCCCCCTGGACTTGACTTCCTCCCTCAGACCACTGACGCTACCGAACCCGGGCCGCGCATTCGGGTGATCAGGAGCATTTCTCCGCATTTCCAGGGTCACAATTCCGCGATGGCACCGAATAGGGTTCATATCCACCCGTAGTCCACAGTGGACAACCAAGTGAGACGGGTGGGGATAAACCGGTGGACAACGCTCGCGGTCCCTGCCTAACCTCACCGCCGTCCATCCTCACCAGTGCGAACGAGGTGCATTGCATGCCCGTCCGGGCCACGGCCGCCGAGCGGCCGATCACGCAGACCTTTCCCCTGGACGTGAGGACCGGAAGTGGACATACCCCGTGGTTTCACCATCCGTGAAAGCACCCACCGCATCCACAACCCGCTCGACGACGCCAAGTTGGCCGTCCTCGGGCGGGCGCTGCGCCCGGAACCCGGGTGGCGCGTGCTCGACCTCGCCTGCGGTTCGGGCGAGATGCTGTGCACCTGGGCCCGTGACCACGGGCTGACCGGCACGGGCGTCGACCTCAGCCCGACGTTCCTCGCCTCGGCGAAAGCCAGGGCGGTCGAGCTGGGCGTGGCCGACCGGCTGGAGTTCACGCACGGCGACGCGTCGGGTCACGTCGCGGACGAGCCGGTGGACATCGCCGCGTGCGTCGGCGCGGCGTGGATCGGCGACGGCGTGCCCGGCACGGTGGAGCTGTTGCGGCGCAGCCTGCGCCCCGGCGGCCTGCTGCTGATCGGGCACCCGTACTGGCGGCTCGACCCGCCCGACCAGGCCGCCGTGGAAGGCAGCCACGCGAGCAGCCGGGACGACTTCCTGTCGCTGCCCGGGCTCCTGGCGCAGTTCGACGGGTTGGGCTGCGACGTGGTCGAGATGGTGCTGGCCGACCAGGACAGCTGGGACCGCTACGTCGCGGCGCAGTGGCTCAACACCCGCCGTTGGCTTGACGAGAACCCGGACGACGAGTTGGCGCCCGTGATGCGCGCCGAACTCGCGGCCGGGCCGGCCCGGTACGCGCGCTACCAGCGCGAGTACATGGGCTGGGGAGTGTTCGCCTTGATGGACCGCTGACGCGGAGCGCGGGCCCCGGCTTCCCGGGGTCCGCGCCACCATGGGCGCATGGATGATCGACGACTGCTCGTCGGAGTGGTGTCCGCGCCGGCCGTCGCGGACCGGTTGCGCGCGCCGGACGTGACCGGGCTGGTGACCGTGACCGACTCGCCCTGGCCCGCCGCGCTGGTGGTGAGCGGGGTCGAGGACCCGCGGGCGGACGTCGTGGTGGACGGTCCCGGCCGGGTGGACGCGGTGTGGTCCGAGCGGATCGCGCCCTTCGCGCGCCGGTTCGCGGGCATCGACCCGCCGCCGCGCACACCGCCCGTGCTGGAGGACCACGACCCGCGGCTGCCCGTTGTCGCGCGCCGCCTGCTCGACCGGCTGCGCGCGCACCTCGCCGAGCCGTCGTGGAGCTACGAGCACATCGGCTCGACCGCCGTGCCGGGGTTGCGCGCGAAGCGGTTCGTCGACCTCCAGCTCGGCGTGACCGCGTTGCCCGACCCCGACGGGCTCGACCGCGCGCTGGCCGCGCTGGGCTTCCGCGCGGCCGAGGGCGCCCGCCCCGACTCCCCCGGCGTGACCCACGACTGGCACACCGACCCGGAGGTGCCGGCGGAGCTCTACCGCAAAACGGCTCTACGTCCGACCCGACCCGGCGGAGACCGCGATCCTGCACGTGCGGCAGCTCGGCAACCCGTGGCGCCGGCGGACGATCGACTTCCGCGACCGGCTGCGCGCCGACCCGGCCGTGCGGAAAGCGTACGAGGCCGCGAAACTCCGTGCGGCCGAAGCGCACGCCGGAGACGACGACTACGACGATTACACCCGCGCTAAATCGGATTTCTTCCGCTCGACCAGGTGAACCCGCTCAAGCCGTACGACCGACCTGCCGATGGGGCGGTGCTCGATCGAGCAAGATCCCCGACGCGTGCAGGAGGAGTTCGGCATGGCTTTGCGCGACCGCGTCCGCGATGTCGTGGACGGCAGGCGCTTCCAGCGGATGGTCATCGCGGTGATCGTGGTCAACGCGGTCACCCTCGGCTGCGAGACGTCGACGGCACTGGTCGCGTCCTACGGCGACGTGTTCGACGTGCTGGACCACACCGCCTTGGCGATCTTCGTCCTGGAACTGGCCGCGCGGCTGTACGCGCACGGGCTCCGGTTCTTCCGCGACCCGTGGAACATCTTCGACTTCGTGGTCGTCGGCGTCTCCCTGCTGCCCGCGGCCGGTCCGCTGTCGGTGATCCGGGCCCTGCGCATCCTGCGCGCGTTGCGCCTGGTCGCGATGGTGCCGAGCATGCGCCGCGTGGTGACCGCGCTGGTGAAGTCCGTCCCGGGCCTGCTGTCGCTGTCCGGGTTGCTGGTGCTGATGCTGTACGTGGGCAGCGTGGTCGCCGTCAACCTGTTCCGCGCCGGCGGCGATCCCCGGTTCGGCGACCTCGGCGCGACCATCCTGACGCTGTTCCAGCTCACCACCGGCGACGGCTGGTCGGACGTGATGCGCGACCTGATGGTCACCCAGCCGTTGGCCTGGATCTTCTTCGTGCTCTACCTGCTGATCGGCACGTTCACCATGCTGAACCTGTTCATCGCGGTGGTGTGCAGCGCGATGGAGTCCGAGGCCTCACCGCGGCCGGGCGCGTCCGACGACGCGCTGCTGGAGGAGATCAGGGCGCTGCGCGAGGAGGTCCGCGAGCTGCGACTGGAACCCGTCGGCGACCGGCGTTGACCCGGGTTCGCGGCCGACCGCCGGCGACCGGCCGACCGCCGGCGACGGCTACAGCAGGCGCGTGGCGTACGGCATGATCCCGCCGTACCGGACCGGGGCGACGCGGACGTGCGAGCCGGAGTACGGCGCCTCGACCATCATGCCGTCGCCGAGGTAGAGCGCGACGTGCGTGCCGCCGTTCGGTCCCCAGAACAGCATGTCGCCGCGCCGCGCCTGGGCGAGCGGCACCTTGCGGCCGGCGTTGTACTGGTAGCCGCTGTAGTGCGGCAGGTAGACGCCGACGCCCGCGAACGCGTACATCATCAGCCCGGAGCAGTCGAAGCCGACGCTGTAGTAGTCGCCGTGCGCGTCGCCGACGCCGCCGTCCCGGATGCCGACGGTCGGGCCGTCGTAGTTGCCGCCGCCCCACGAGTACCGCACGCCGAGCTGCTGCAGGGCGCGGGCGACGACGGTCTCCACACCGTGGCCGCTCGGCGCCGCGGCCGTCGGCGGTCGTGGCGCCTGGGGCGCTGCCGCGGCGGCGAGGGCGGCCAGGCGTGCGGCTTCCTCGTCCTCGCGGCGCTTGTCCCGCAGCCACCGGTCGTACTGGGCGCGTTGGTCCTCCAGCCCTTCGACCGCGGTCAACGCGTGGTCCAGCTCGCCCTCCACGCGGGCCTTGTCGTCCTGGATGCTCCGCGCGGCGGCGGCCTGGCCCTGCTGCGCCTGCACGGCGGTGGCCTGCGCCGCGTCGGCGTCCCGCTTGGCCTGGTCCGCGGCGGCCTGCTTCCGGTCCGCCAGGTCGAGCGCGGCACGCGCGGCGGAGTCCTTGTTCGCCTGCTCGGCGCGGGTGCGCTCGACGTCGTCCAGCGCGTCGAGGCTCGACTCGCTGACGGCCTGGAGCAGTTGTGCGCGCGCGAGCAGGTCCTGCGGGCTGGTCGCGCCGAAGTAGGCCGAGACGGAGCCGACCAGGCTGCCCTGCTCGAAGCTGGCGGCGGCGAACTCGTCCAGCCGCACCCTGGCGTCCTCGACGGCCCGGGCGGCGGCGTCGGCCTCGACCCGCGCCGCGTCGGCGTCCCGGCGCGCCCGGTCCGCCTCGCCCTGGGCGGTGTCGAGGTCGACCCGCGCCTTGTTGGCCAGCTCCAGCTTGAACGCGACCTCGTCGGTGAGGTCGCGCAGGCGCGCCTCGGCGTCGGTGAGCCGACCGGTCAGCTCACCGACGTGGGCCGCCTTGGCGTCGGCCTGCTGCCGGCCGGCGCTGATCTCGGCGTCGCTGGGGTTGGGCGGCGGTGGCGGCGTGGCGTGCGCCGTGCCGCCCAGCCCCACCGCGGTGGTCAACGCGATCGCGATCGGGATCACCCATCGAGTCACGACTGCCGCCCTCCCCGCGCACTCGGCCGATCGGCATTACGCCGAACGGCGCTATGCAGACCGACTCTGCCACTCGTGCCTCACTGCTTCCACTCGACCCAGCCTGAACTTCAGCCACACGGGTCACAGCAGACGCGGGGAACCACCCTCGACCGGGTCAGTTGACCTTGCGGTCGAGGTCGGCCCAGTACGGCTCGCGCAGCTTGAACTTCTGCACCTTGCCGGTGGCGGTGCGCGGGATGGCGTCGCGGAACTCGACCGACGTCGGCGCCTTGTAGCCGGCGAGCCGGGCCTTGCAGTGCGCGATCAGCTCCGCCTCCGTCACCTCCGCGCCCTCGGCCCGCACGACCAGCGCCTTGATCGTCTCGCCCCACTTGTCGTGCGGCACGCCGATGACCGCCGCCTCGGCCACCGCGGGGTGGCCGAACAGGGCGTCCTCCACCTCGATGGACGACACGTTCTCACCGCCGGTGATGATCACGTCCTTCTTGCGGTCGGAGATCGTCAGGTGGCCCTCGTCGTCCAGCTCGCCGCCGTCGCCGGTGTGGAACCAGCCGTCCTCCAACGCCTGGGCGCCGGCCTCGGGGTTCTCCCAGTAGCCGGCCATGACGACGTTCCCGCGGGCCAGCACCTCGCCGGTGTCGGACACCTTCAGCCGCACGCCGAGCCCCGGCGCGCCGGCCCGGGACAGCTTGCGCGCCCGTTCCGACGGCGGCAGCTCGTCGTCGGCCGGTCGGGTGCGGTTGAAGGTCAGCAGCGGCGAGGTCTCCGTCAGGCCGTAGAGCTGCAGGAACTCCCAGCCGAGCTCCTCGCCCACGCGGGCGATGGTGCGGCTGGGCGGCGGCGCGCCCGCGCAGATGATGCGGACCCGGTCGCGGCCGGGGATCTCGCCGTCCCAGCCCTGCGCGGCGTCCAGCACGGCGTTCCACACGGCGGGCGCGCCGCACATCAGCGTGACGCCGTGGTCGCGGACCCGGTTGAGGATCTCCGTGCCGTCGACCTTCCGCAGCACGACCTGCGGCACGCCGAGCCCGGCCAGGCCGTAGGGCATGCCCCAGCCGTTGCAGTGGAACATCGGGAGGACGTGCATGTACACGTCGCGTTCCCAGACTCGGGCGTGCATGGCGAACGTGACGGCGTTGATCCAGATGTTGCGGTGGGTCATCTGGACGCCCTTGGGCCGGGCGGTCGTGCCGGAGGTGTAGTTGATCGTGGCGGTGGCGTCCTCGTCCGGCTCGCGCCAGGGTCGCGGCTCGGTGTCGAAGCGCATCAGCTCGGTCTCGGTCTGCTCGCCGAGCACGAAGCGGTGCCGCGCGGTGACGCCGTCCAGCTCCAGTTCGGGGTCGAGGAGCAGCGCGGACGCGCCGCTGTGCTCGACGATGTAGGACACCTCGTCGGGCCGCAGGCGGAAGTTCACCGGCACCGCGATGCGGCCGGTGGCGGGCACCGCGTGCAGCAGTTCGAGGAGCCGGGCCGAGTTGTGGCTGACCACGGCGACCCGGTCGCCCTCGCCGAGGCCGAGCGCGTCGAACCCGGCCTGCCAGGCGCGGACGCGGGTGGCGAACTCGCCGTAGGTCGACCTCGGCACGGGCGCGGCGGGCTGGACGGGCTCGTCGACGGAGGCCGTGGTGTCGGCGAAGACCTGCTCCGCCCGGTGGAGGAAATCGGCGACAGTCAGGGGTACGCGCATACGAGGTGACCTTATTTACCCGCCACAGCCCCGGCTACCTCCACGTCACCCGGTCGCCAGCACGAACCTCCGGTTCACCGGCTGCACCGGGCGGGGGTGGTCGGCGTGCGTGCGGACGAACGCGCGCAGGGCCGGGTCGTCCACCTGGACCGACCGGTCCATCACGACCCAGCTGACGATCTCGTCGAACTCGCCCGTGGTCAGCGAGCCCTCGTAGCGGTGGAAGCCGCCGCCCGGGAAGAGCGCCGGCAGGTCGATGCCGCTGGGCGGCTTCCCCTCCGACGGGCCCGGCTCGCCGAGGTCGACGAACACCGCCACCACGCACGCCCGCAGCGCTTCGTCCGCCCTCAGGTGGACGGCGTGCATCTCCGCGCCACGCGACCGGCCGCGCACCCAGTGCTCGCTCGGCCGGTGGAAGTGGAGGTTGTCGAGCCGGAACTCCTGCCCGCCCAAGCACACCAGGTGCTCGCCCCTCGGCCGGAACCGCCAACCGTGGCCCTCGTCGCAGGCGCTGAACTGGTCGGCGCGCCAGCGCACGTCCACCTCGTCGACCAGCCCTGGCACCACCACCGCGTCACAGAGGTTGATCGGTGACTGTTGACTCCCCATGCGGTCACCCTTGCACCGCGATGCGCTCACGTACGGGTGGTTGAGCGCCACGAACGGGTGCTTCACCAGGTGCTCGGGTCGCCCCAGGTGCGGATCGGGCCGTTCGCCACCACGGGCACGGCGGCCAGTTCCGGCAGCGCCGACGCGGCCGGCTCGCGCACCACCGCCGCCGCCAGCGAGTCGTACGGCGTCGGGTCGACGGCGCAGATCACCACCGACGCGCCCGCCTTCGCCGCCAACGGCACCAACCGCGCGGCCGGCTCGACCACGAGCGACGTCCCGGCCACCAGCATCACGTCGCAGTCGAGCACCGCCACCCGCGCCGCGCGCAGCACGTCGTCGTGCAGGGGCTCGCCGAACGCGACCGCCGCCGGCCGCAGCACCCCGCCGCACGCCGTGCAGTCCGGCGGGACCTCGCCGCCGCGAACCCGCGCCAGCGCGTCGCCCATCGTGCCGACGGCGCCGCATGAGACGCACACCACACGTGCCATCGACCCGTGCAGCTCGATCACCTCGGACCCGGCCCGCTGGTGCAGGCCGTCGACGTTCTGCGTCAGCAACGACCGCACCCGCCCGGCCCGCTGCAACCCGGCCAACGCGCGGTGCGCGGCGTTCGGCTCGGCCGTCCACATCGGATCGTCCAGCCAGGACTCCCACGCCTCCCGACGCACGCGCGCGGACGTCAGGAACGCCGCCGCGTCGAACCGGAACCGCACGACCCCCGACTCCACCGAAACGCCCGCGCCGGTGAGCGCGGTGATGCGCCGCGCGAAGGCCATCACGTCCCGTGCACTCATGTCACCACCGTCCCACACGCCTGCGAGCATGTGGTCGTGCGCGGGACACCGTCGGGGGAGCCGACAATCAGACGCTGGACGGGCGCGGTGCTCGGAGTTATCGGTTTGGTCACGGCCGTGACGGGTTTCTTCCTGCCCTGGCTGCGCTCGGGCACGGTCACGAGGACCAGTTACGAGGTGCTCGCTCTGCGTGGTTTCGCGGGGTTGAACGGTGTGCCGGGCGAGATCGTGCGCGGCGCGTGGGTGGCACTCACCCCCTTGGCCGTGTGCTGCGTGGTGCTTTGGGCGGTGCGTTTTCACCGGATCGCGGCATGGCTCGCACTAGTGTTTGGCACGATTGCGGGAACGGTGGCGGCACTTGCCGCCGTCCAAGGGGGCAACGAGGCGGCACTGGTCGGGATCAGCCTGACCGGACCGGTGACCACCCTCGGTGGTGCTGTGCTGGGGATCGCCGGGGCGATCACCGTGCTCACCGCGAAATCCCGCACAGCGATCAGCACTCCAGGAGGAGCACCGTGACGTACCCAGGTGGCGGCGGAGGCGAATGGCCACCGCAGAACAACCCGTACGGCCAGCCGCAGCAGGGGGGCTACCCGCAGCAGGGCCCGCAGCAGGGCGGCTACCCCCAACAGGGTGGCTACCAGCAGGGCGGGTACCCGCAGCAGGGCGGTTACCCGCAGACCGGGCCCCAGCCGCAGCACGGCTTCCCGCAGACGGGTCCGCAGGGCTTCCCGCAGCAGGGTTACCAGCAGGAGTTCGGCCAGCCCTACGGCCAGGGGCCGTCCGGCTTCTCGGGTGGCGAGCCGCCGAAGAAGAAGCGCACCGGCCTGGTGATCACCGCCGTCGTGGCCGTCCTCGCGCTGGCCGCCGGCACGGTCGCCACGGTGTGGGCGCTGCGCAGCTCCGACGAGGTCGCGGCCGGCGCCGAGAGCCCGTCCACCGCGGCGAACAACCTGCTCAACGCGCTGGGCAGCGGTGACGTCCTGGGCATCATGAACGGTCTGGCGCCCGCCGAGGCGAAGCTCAGCAAGGACTACACCGAGGCCACGATCAGCGAGGCCAAGCGGCTGGAGATCCTGAAGAAGGACGCGGACCCGAACAAGCTCAGCGGCATCCAGATCAAGAGCGAGGGCATCAAGTTCGACGACGCCGCCGCGGAGAAGGTCAACGACCGCCTGACGATCAACAAGGTGGTCGAGGGCAAGATCACGATCACCTCGGACGTCAAGCAGGTCCCGTTGACCGACAAGCTGGTCGAGGCGCTCGGCCCGCAGCTGGACAAGGCGGGCACCGAGACCGACACGATCGACTTCGCCAAGGAGAAGGCCGACCGCGACGGCAAGCCGATCGGCATCGCCACCATCAAGGTCGGCGACGAGTGGTACCCGAGCCTCTTCTACACCATCGCGAACGCCGCGCTGGAGAAGGAAGACCTGAAGTGGCCCGCCCAGGGCATCGCGCCGGCCGGCGCCGGCTCGGCCAACGACGCCGCGAAGCAGATGGTCGAGAAGGCGCTCGACGGCGACGTCGAGGGCGTCATCGCGCTGCTGCCGCCGGACGAGATGGGCGTGCTGCAGGACGTCGGCCCGGTGATCCTGGACCAGATGGGCAAGACGTCCGCCTCGGGCGCGAAGCTGATCGAGCTCGAGACGGACTCGAAGGACGTCTCCGGCGGCAAGCTGCTCACGATCCGCAAGCTGGTGGTCGAGGCCGAGGGCGAGACCGTCGAGGTCAGCCGGGACGGTGACTGCTACAGCGCCACCGCCCAGGGCCAGACGCAGCGGCTGTGCGCGGACGAGCTCGCGCAGCTGGTCGAGCAGCAGGGTGGCCGGAACATCCCGCCGGCCGCGGTCGACGTGATCGCCCGGATCGGCGCGCAGGTGCTGAAGGACGGCGTCGGCGTGGTCGCCACCGAGGTCGACGGCAAGTGGTACGTCAGCCCGTTCCGCACGTACAGCGAGCTGTTCCTGACGCTGATGCGCGGCCTGGAGCCGAAGGACATCGACGAGCTGATCAAGGCGGTCAAGTAGGTCGGTCGACACCACCGGACCGCTCCGCGGGGGTCCCCGCCAAGGGGTCCTGGAGTCGGACCGGCTGGCTGAAGGTCGGGCCGCGAGGGCCTGGGTCCGGTATTCGACCGGACCCAGGCCCTTGGGCGTGGTGGCGACGCGGGTGGTGCCGCACCGGTCGCGGTAGTCGTCCAGGGCGGTGGTGAACTGCTCGACGGCGTCGAACCGGTCGTGCTGGTGCGCCAGGAGGCCGGCCCACCAGCGACCACCTCCACGGCCTGCCCACGCCGCCCGGGACCGTCTGGCACCCGTACCGGCACTGAGGGCACGCCGAACGACACCACGATGAGGAAGCGACCCAGTCATGCGCGACGACCGCCTCATGCGCATCCACAGCGCCGAGTTCCGGGCCATGTCCGAGCGGGTCCTGCGGGCCACCGAGCTCACCTCCCGCCTCAACGTCCTGCCGTTCGAGGACGAAGCGGGCAAGGCTGAGCTGTTCACCGCGATCCTCGGCCGGCCGCTGCCGGACAAGGTCACGATCTACCCGCCCTTCTACACCGACCACGGCCTCCGCCTGGAGCTCGCGGAACGCGTGTTCATCAACCAGAACTGCACGTTCCTGGACTACGCGGGCATCCGCCTCGGCGAGCGCGTGATGGTCGGGCCGAAGGCCACGTTCATCACCGTCGGTCACCCGGTCGACCCCGAGGAGCGACGGGGGTGGCTCAGCGGCGGGCCCATCGACGTGGCGGAGAACGTGTGGATCGGCGCCGGCGCGACGATCCTGCCCGGCGTCACCATCGGGCGCGACGCCGTGATCGCCGCCGGCGCGGTCGTGGCCGACGACGTGCCGCCGGCGAGCCTGGTGACCGGCGCCAAGGCCGCGGTCCGCCGTCAGTGGTGACGGCCACGAGCACCGGCTAGCCGCGCCGGGGGCCCACCGCTGTGCCGAGCCAGGTCGCGGCGGCCACGAACAGCACCGCGACCAGGCCCGAGAGCGCCAGCGCGGACGGGACGCCGTCGTCGTGGGACAGCGCCCACAGCACGTTGCCGACGGGCGGGGTGCGGCCGAACAGGAACACCAGCACGACCAGCGCCGTCGCGGCGAGCACCGACCAGCCGGCCTGCGTGATCACCGGGCGGCTGCACAGCACGCCGACGCCCACGCCGACCAGCGCGCACACCGCCAGCCCGGCGAAACCCTGCGCCACCGTGCCGAGCGGGTACGGGCGGGGTTGCGTCAGGACCGGCACCACCGCGGCGACGAGGGCCACGCCCAGCGCCCCGAGCACGGCCAACGCGGTCACGGCGGCCTGCGCGCGGGCCCAGCCCCCCGCGGTCACCACGGTCACCGTCCGCCGCACCGGGTCCTCCGCGGTCGCGATGACCACCGTCAGCCACACCGACACCGGGTAGACCAGCACGCACGCGCCGGCGTACGCGGGCAGCGGCGGGCCGGCGTCGGAGGCGTAGAGCATCCCGAGCACGGCCACGTGCAGCAGCAGCGGCGGCAGCCAGCGCTGCGTGCGCAGCACGTCGACCAGCAGGTACCGCACCAGCGCCGTCACGACCTCACGCTCCGCACCGAGCAGCCGAGCCGCAGCGCCTCGGCCAGCACTCCGTCGCTGAACCCGGCCCGCACCTCGACCCGCGCGCCGTCGCCGACCTCGTGCGCCGCGAACACCCCTTCCAGCGCGCTGAGCAGCGCCAACGCCTCCCCCACCCGATCGAGTTCGATCACCACGCCACCGGGTCGAACCGCGCCGAGCGCCACCTCGCGGGCGCCCGGCAGGTCGTGCCCGTGGTGGTCGGTCAGCACGACGGCGGCCCGCGACGACGTCACCAGCTCACCGAGCACCGCGCCCGCGGCGGAGTCCAGCCCGGACCACGGCTCGTCCAGCACCAGCAGGTCGGTCGCGTGCAGCGCCTGCGCCAGCGCGACCTTCTGCGCGTTGCCCTTCGACAGGGTGGCCATCGGCGCGTCCGGGTCGCCGACGAACCCGAGGGCCTCCACCAACTCCCACCGGACCGGCACACCGCGCACGGCGGCGAGGTGGCGCAGGTAGTCGCGGGCGGACAGCTTCACCCCGGTCGGGAACCGCTCCGGGGCGTACCCGACCGACGCGCCCCGGCTCACCCGGCCGCTCGTCGGCGCGGTCACGCCCGCCGCGACGCGCAGGAGGGTCGACTTGCCCGCGCCGTTGCCGCCGCGCAGCACCACCACGTCACCCGGCTCCACGGCGAGCGTGACGTCGCGCAACACCCACGGGCCGCGGCCGTAGCGCTTGCCGATTCGATCAAGACGCACCACGGGTGTGATGATGCCCCGATCAAGGTAGGGCCGGGTTGAAGCGGAATACAGGACACGCGTACTGTTTGGGGTGAGAGGGCATCGCACCCGCGGGTGCGGGAGACTCGGCAGTAGTTCCCCTACCGACTTTGCGCGTCACCAGATGGAGTTTCACGTGACTGCACCAGCGAGCAAGGACAGCTTCGGCGCCCGCGGCACGCTCACCGTCGGCGACGCCTCGTACGAGGTGTTCCGGCTGAGCGCGGTCGACGGCGCCGAGCGCCTGCCGTACAGCTTGAAGATCCTGCTGGAGAACCTCCTGCGGACCGAGGACGGCGCGAACATCACCGCCGACCACGTGCGTGCGCTGGGCAGCTGGGATCCTTCGTCCGAGCCGGACACCGAGATCCAGTTCACGCCCTCCCGCGTGGTGATGCAGGACTTCACGGGCGTGCCGTGCGTGGTCGACCTGGCCACCATGCGCGAGGCCGTCACCCAGCTCGGCGGCGACCCGACGAAGGTCAACCCGCTGGCGCCCGCCGAGCTGGTCATCGACCACTCGGTGATCGCCGACATCTTCGGCCGGCCGGACGCGTTCGAGCTGAACGTGGACCTGGAGTACCAGCGCAACAAGGAGCGCTACCAGTTCCTGCGCTGGGGCCAGACCGCGTTCGACGAGTTCAAGGTCGTCCCGCCCGGCACCGGCATCGTGCACCAGGTGAACATCGAGCACCTGGCGCGCGTGGTGATGGTCCGCGGCGGCCAGGCCTACCCGGACACGCTGGTCGGCACCGACAGCCACACCACCATGGTCAACGGCATCGGCGTGCTCGGCTGGGGCGTCGGCGGCATCGAGGCCGAGGCCGCCATGCTCGGCCAGCCGGTCTCCATGCTGATCCCGCGCGTGGTCGGCTTCAAGCTGCACGGCGAGCTGCCCGCCGGCGCGACCGCGACCGACCTGGTGCTGACGATCACCGAGATGCTGCGCAAGCACGGCGTGGTCGGCAAGTTCGTCGAGTTCTACGGCTCGGGCGTCGGCGCGGTGCCGCTGGCCAACCGCGCCACCATCGGCAACATGAGCCCGGAGTTCGGCTCGACCTGCGCGATCTTCCCGATCGACGGCGAGACCATCGACTACCTGAAGCTGACCGGCCGCTCCGCCGAGCAGCTGGCGCTGGTCGAGGCCTACGCCAAGGAGCAGGGCCTGTGGCACGACCCGGCCGCCGAGCCGGTGTACTCCGAGACGCTGGAGCTGGACCTGTCGACGATCGTGCCGTCGATCGCCGGCCCGAAGCGCCCGCAGGACCGCATCGAGCTGACCGACGCCAAGGAGGCGTTCCGGCAGGCGCTCGGCTCCTACGTCGCGCACACCGACGGCGTGGAGAACTCGCCGGTCGACGAGGCGTCCGAGGAGTCGTTCCCGGCCAGCGACTCGCCCGCGCTGAGCAACGGTGACGCGGGCGGCAAGCCGCACGTGTTCCAGTCCGCCGCCGAGGGCGCGGAGGGCCGACCGTCCAAGCCGGTCAAGGTCACGCTGGACGGCGCGGAGTTCGAGCTGGACCACGGCGCGGTGGCGATCGCCGCGATCACGTCGTGCACCAACACGTCGAACCCGTCGGTGATGCTCGGCGCGGCGCTGCTGGCGAAGAAGGCCGTGGAGAAGGGCCTGGAGCGCAAGCCGTGGGTCAAGACGACCCTCGCGCCGGGCTCCAAGGTCGTCATGGACTACTACGAGCGCGCCGGGCTGCTGCCGTACCTGGAGAAGCTGGGCTTCCACCTGGTCGGCTACGGCTGCACCACGTGCATCGGCAACTCGGGCCCGTTGCAGGACGAGATCTCGGCGGGCATCAACCAGGGCGACCTGGCCGCGGTGTCGGTGCTGTCGGGCAACCGGAACTTCGAGGGCCGGATCAACCCGGACATCAAGATGAACTACCTCGCGTCCCCGCCGCTGGTGGTGGCCTACGCGCTGGCCGGTTCGATGGACAAGGACATCACCACCGAGCCGCTCGGCAAGGACCAGGACGGCAAGCCGGTGTACCTGGCCGACATCTGGCCGTCGCCGCAGGAGATCTCCGAGGTCGTCGCGTCGGCGATCTCGCCGGAGGGCTTCACCAAGGGCTACGCCGACGTGTTCGCGGGCGACCAGCGCTGGCAGTCGCTGCCCACTCCGACCGGCAAGACGTTCGAGTGGGACCCGCAGTCGACCTACGTCCGCAAGCCCCCGTACTTCGACGGCATGCAGATGGAGCCGGCCCCGGTGACGGAGATCAGCGGCGCGCGCGTGCTGGCGCTGCTGGGCGACTCGGTCACCACCGACCACATCTCGCCGGCCGGCGCGATCAAGGCCGACTCGCCCGCGGGCAAGTACCTGACCGAGCACGGCGTCGAGCGCAAGGACTTCAACTCCTACGGTTCCCGGCGCGGCAACCACGAGGTGATGATCCGGGGCACGTTCGCCAACATCCGGCTGCGCAACCTGCTGCTGGACGACGTGCAGGGCGGGTTCACCCGCAACTTCCTGGAGGAGGGCGCGCCGCAGACCACGATCTACGACGCGTCCGAGGCCTACGCCGCGGCGGGCGTCCCGCTGGTCGTGCTGGCGGGCAAGGAGTACGGCTCGGGCTCGTCGCGCGACTGGGCCGCCAAGGGCACCTCGCTGCTCGGCGTGCGCGCCGTGATCGCCGAGTCGTTCGAGCGCATCCACCGGTCGAACCTGATCGGCATGGGCGTCCTGCCGCTGCAGTTCCCCGAGGGCGGGACGGCGGCGTCACTCGGCCTGGACGGCACGGAGACCTTCGACTTCACCGGCATCACGGCGCTGAACGACGGCGACACGCCGCGCACGGTGCACGTGGTGGCGACGAAGGCGGACGGCTCGAAGGTGGAGTTCGACGCGGTGGTCCGCATCGACACGCCCGGTGAGGCCGACTACTACCGCAACGGCGGCATCATGCAGTACGTGCTGCGCAAGATGGTGCGCAGCTAGTCGTCACGGTGAGGGGGCCGTCCGCTTCCGGGTGGACGGCCCTTTCGCTTACTCGGCCGCGGAGCGGAACGCGTCGTGCGCGAGGCGGTCGAAAAGGACGAAGCGGATGACCGTCAACGGCGCCGGCGCGTCGGCGACAGCCGCCAGGGCGATCCGGGCCGCCGACTCGACCGGCCAGCGGTAGACACCGGTGGAGATCGCCGGGAAGGCGATGGTCCCGGCGCGCAGGTCGGCCGCGACGCGCAGCGCGTTGCGGTGGCAGTCGGCGAGCAGGCCGGAGCGGTCCTCGGTGGCCGACCAGACCGGGCCGACGGTGTGCACGACCCACTTGGCGGGCAGGCGGCCGGCGGTGGTCGCCACCGCCTGACCGGTCTTGAGGCCGCCGCCGTAGTGCCCCGCCCGGAGCTTGCGGCACTCGGCGAGGATCTCCGGGCCGCCCTTGCGGTGGATCGCGCCGTCCACGCCACCGCCTCCGAGCAAGGACGAGTTCGCCGCGTTCACCACGACGTCGACGTCCTGCTCGGTGATGTCACCGAGGACGAGCTCGATCCGCGCCACGACAGCAGTGTCCCAGGCACGCGCCACGCGTGCGAAGACGCATCGCCGCCGCATTGTCGTCACAATTCAAGTCTTGCTGGTAACACTTCGCAGATCGAAAACGACCGACCATTCCCATTGACCCGATCGGGTGAACCGATTGCCCTTCGTGGAAAATCGCGTTTAACCTCGTCCTGCCGACGCCATCCGATTCGCACGGAACCGTCATTCGGTCGGATCTTCTCTGGTCCGCACCTGTTCGGGGACTGACTCACCTGCTGCACCGGAATGCGCGAACGTGATTCCAGAGGGGATTTCACGTCAGGTCGGCGCGCACGAGGAGGTGCGATACCGAATGCAGAAGAACACTCGAAGACGGGCTTGCGGCGTGACCGCGATCCTGTTGGCCGCACTGGCCGCGCCACTGGCCACGACGACCGGGGCGGCAGCCGCGGGCGGCACCGTCACCGGCACCAAGACCCTGGGGGCCACCGACATCACCTGCGGCGGCTCCGTCCCGGTCACCGTGACGCTCGACGCCGAGACCGGCATCGCCGGCAACCCGGTCGACATCGAACTGGTCCTCGACCGGTCCGGCAGCATGCAGGGCGCGATCGGCGACCTGAAGGCCGCCGCCAAGTCCTTCGTGGACATCATCGACGAGGCCACCGACGGCTCGCTGGACGGCGTCATCGCCAACGGCAGCCGCATCGGCGTGGTCAGCTTCGCCGACGGCGCCTCCGTCGACACCCCGCTGTCGTCCGACGCGAACGCGGCCAAGTCCGCCATCGACGCGCTGGTCGCGTCCGGCGGCACGAACCACTCGGCGGCCATCACCACCGGGCAGGCGCAGCTCGCCGGCTCGGCGCCCACGAACGAGAAGATCATGGTCATCATGACCGACGGCCAGACGACCGTCGGTCCCGACGCGAGCCCCGCGGCCGCGGCGGCGCGCAACGCCGGCACCGAGATCTTCGGCATCGGACTCGGCTCGGTCGACGCGGACGAGATCCGCGACTGGACCACGGACCCCGACGACGGCGTCCACTACTACGAGGCGCCGACCCCCGCCGAGCTGCAGGCGGTCTTCGAGGCGATCGGCGCGGCCATCGTGGTGCCCGCGGCGACCGGCGTGACCGTGGTCGACACGGTGTCGCCGCAGTTCTCGATCAGCGGCGCGGCGGTGTCCAAGGGCTCGGTCGCCCAGAACAGCAACCAGCTCACCTGGACCATCGCCGAACTCGGCACCGAGACGGTGACGCTGACGTTCACCGCGACGCACCTCCCGGCCACCGGTGGCGGCGCGCTCGCGGTCAACCCGACCGTCGCCTACACCGACGCCGAGGGCCACGTCGTGACGTTCGGCAACCCGACGGTGAACGTGCGCGGGTGCGCCGCGGCCATCGACGTGGAGCCCGAGCACGAGGTCAACGAGCTGGGCACGCCCGGCCAGACGCACACCGTGACCGCGACCGTCACCGACGACTTCGGTGACCCGGTGGCGAACGTCCCGGTCGACTTCTCGATCCTCAGCGGCCCGAACGCGGGCGGTGCGGGCAACGGCAACACCTCCGCCGCGGGCGCGGTCGACTTCACCTACCCGGCCGCGCAGGGCCTCGCGGGCCTCGGCCAGGACTCGATCCGCGGCTGCTTCACCCACGCCGCGGGCCACCAGGTGTGCGACGACGTGCTGAAGGACTGGGTCGACACCACTCCCCCGGTCGTGACGTGCGAGCCGACCAACAACCCGGGCGGTGGCACCGTGCCGCCCGCCGACAACGAGGACGGGTTCTTCGTCCTCTCCGCAACCGACGCGGTCGACCCGAACCCGCAGGTCTTCGTGTCCGACTCGGCCAGCCCGGCGGTCTTCGGCGGTTTCCCGAGCGGCACCAAGATCAAGCTGGTGCAGGCACCGGGCGCGACGCCCAACCAGAAGCCCGGCGTCGGTGACATCGACTGGCGCATCACGCTCAAGGGCGACGCGCTCGTCTACGGCGTGGACGCCTCGGGCAACCAGTCGGCTCCCGTGAGCTGCCTGGTCCCGCCGCCGCCGAAGTAGCGGTTCCCGCGAGACCGTGAGGGGCGCCCACACCCGGGACGCCCCTCACGCTCGCGCCGGGATCACCCCACGACCGGTCCAAGGTAGCCGCGCAGCACCTTCTTCAGCTCCTCCACCAACGCCGGGCGCTCGCCCTCGTCGGCCGAGACGATCATCGGGATCAGCCCGCCGAACAGCCGCATCGTCACCTGCGCGGTGCGGGCGCGGTCGGCGGCGGGCAGGTCCGGTCGGCGCGCGGCCAGCACCGCGTCGATCCGCCCGAACACCGCCGCGTGCACGGCCCGGGTCGGCGCGGCCAGCTGCTCGGGCATGTCGGACCGGCCGAACAGGGCCTTGAACCCGGGGTTGGCCACGTTCACCGCCACCATCGGGCCCGCCATCCGGTCGATCAGCTCGTCCAGCGGCAGGTGCGCGAGCTCGGGCGTCAACGCGCCGTGCGCCGACCGCAGCTGCTCCAGGTACCGGTCGGCCAACGCCTGCGCGATGGCCTCCTTGTTGCCGTAGAACTGGTACAGCGTGCCCGGCGACACGCCCGCCCGCGCGGCGATGGCGTTGGTCGTCGCGGCCTCGTAGCCGACCTCCGCGAAGACGGCCGCCGCCGCGTCCTGCAGCTCGGCCATCCGCCGCTCGCCCCGCGCCTGCCGGCGCACCACCTTCGGCTCCACGGGCACCACCTTCTCACCCGTTGACAAACACGAGCAATCACTCGTACTTTCTCGACACGAGCACTCGCTCGCATTTTGTGCGACACCTGGTCGAGGAGATCCCCGTGCACCTGCTGGGGCGTTTCGCCGTGCGCCGGCGACGCTTGGTCCTGATCGTCGCCGCGCTCGTCGCGGTGGCCGCCGCCGTCGTGGGCAGCGGCGCGTTGTCGGCGCTGTCGCTGTCCCGCTTCGAGGCGCCCGGCACGGAGTCGCTGCGCGCGGCCGAGGTGCTGGCGGAGGAGTTCGACACCGGCAACCCCAACCTGACGCTGCTCGTCACGGCACGCGGCGGCGACGTGGACGACCCGCGGACCGCCGACCGGGCCCGCGCGCTGGCCGCCGAACTCGCGCCGGACGTGCGGCAGGTCGAGTCCTATTGGGACCGCCGCAGCCCTGCCCTGCGGTCAGAGGACGGCGGCCAGGCGTTGATCCTGGCCTGGGTGCCGGGCAGCGCCACTGAAGCGCGCGCGGCCATCGCCGGGCTCTCCGAGCGGTTCACCCGCGCCGACGACGTGATCGAGGTGGGCGTCGGCGGGCAGGACGAGGTGTTCCGCCAGGTCGGCGCCCAGGCCGCGCAGGACTTCCTGCGCGCCGAGATGATCGTGGTGCCGGTGGTTCTGCTCCTGCTGGTGCTGCTGTACCGGCGGGTGTCGCTGGCGCTGACCACCCTCGGCATCGGGCTGTTCGCCATGGTGGGCACCCTCGCCGCGTTGCGCGGCCTCACGCGCTTCACCGAGGTGTCGACGTTCGCGGCGAACATCACGCTGGTCATGGGCCTGGCCTTGGGCGTGGACTACTGCCTGTTCGTGATCGCCCGCTACCGCGAGGAGCTCGCCGGCGGCGCGACCGTGCCGGCAGCCGTCGAACGGGCGGTCGCGACGGCCGGCCGCACGGTCCTGTTCAGCGGCCTCACGGTGGCCGCGTCGCTGGCCATGCTGGTGCTGTTCCCCTTCCCGTTCCTGCGTTCCTTCGCCTACGCGGGCGTGCTGGTGGTCGGCCTGTCCGTGCTCGGCGCGCTCACGGTCCTGCCCGCGGCCCTGGCGTGCCTGAAGCCGCACCCGGCAGCGGAACGCGCCACCGGCTTCTGGGCGCGGACGGCGAACGCGGTGATGAACCGCCCGCTGCTGGTCGGCGGCGCGGTGCTGGCGTTGCTGCTCCTGCTCGCCGCGCCGGTGCTGGGCCTGCGGTTCGGCCTGCCCGACGACCGGATCCTGCCGCCGGACGCGTCCAGCCGGGTGGTGCAGGAGGAGATCCGCGCCGGCTTCGGCCAGGAGCAGACCGACGCCATCCGCGTCATCGCCGAGGACGTCCAAGCCGGCGACGACTACGCGGCGCGGCTCGGCGACGTGCCCGGCATCGTGCAGGTCGACGTCACGACCAACGGTTACGGCACCACGTGGTCGGCGATCCCGTCCCAGGAAGCGCTCTCCGGTGACGTGCCGGAACTGGTGGAGCGGGTGCGCGCGCTGGAGCCGGACTACCTCGTCGGCGGCTACCCGGCCGAGCTCGCCGACTTCCGCGACGCCCTCGCCGACCGGGTGCCGCTGGTGGTGGGCCTGATCGTGGCGGTGACGTTCGTCCTGCTGTTCCTGATGACGGGCAGCGTCCTGCTGCCGGTCAAGGCGACCGCGCTGAACCTGCTCAGCCTGGCCGTGATGTTCGGCGTGGTGGTGTGGGGATTCCAGGAGGGCAACCTGGCGCAACTGCTCGGCTTCACGCCCACCGGCGCGGTCGAGCCGAGCATCCCGATCCTGATGTTCTGCATCGCCTACGGCCTGTCCATGGACTACGAGGTGTTCATGGTGTCCCGCATCGCCGAGGAGCACGCCCGCACCGGTGACGACCGGGCCGCCGTCACCGCCGGGATCCAGCGCAGCGCGCCGTTGGTCACGGCCGCCGCCGCGATCCTGGCCCTGTCGTTCGCCGCGTACACCACGGGCAGCGTGATGTACCTGCAGATGCTGGGCGCGGGGCTGGCGGTGGCGATCGTCGTCGACGCGACGTTCGTGCGCGCCGTGCTGGTGCCCGCGCTGATGCGGTTGGCGGGACGTGCCAACTGGTGGGCTCCGGCGTGGCTGCGCCGGGTGCACGCCCGGATCGGGCTCTCGGAGGGCCGCTAGGGTTGCGCCCTTATGGGGGCCGTGGTGGACACCGTGTGGTGGAAGACCTTGTGGGCGTTGCCGGTGCTGGTCGGGCTCGCCCTCCCGCTGGTGGCGGGCGGCCCGCCACTGGACGTGACGTTCCCGCTGGTGATCGCCGGTTTGCTGGTCAAGGCACGCGAGGCGCACGCCGAGCGGCCCGGCGCCTGGTTCCCGTTGCTGGTGACCGGGTCGACCGCGTTCGCGCTGACGTCGGCGGGCGGGTTCGCCGACGTGTGGTGGCTCTCGGTGGGGTCGACCGCGTTCGACCTGTGGCAGTTCCTGTTCGGCCTGGTGGTCGCCGTCGGCCTGGGGATCTGGGCGTGGCGGGCGCGCAGCCACGTCGTCGCGGTCACAGCGCTGGGGTACCTGGCCGCCGTCTGGCACTTCCGGCGGGAACCGGTCGAGGAGTTCGGCTGGTTCGCCTACGCGCCGCTCACGTCGCTCCCCCCGGTCGTGCCTGCGGTCGACTTCCCGCCGCACCCGGAACTGGTGATCGTGGCCGGTGCGGTGCTCGCGCACTGCACGGTCGACCGGGTGCGGCCGTGGCACGTGGTGGCGATCGTCGGGCTGCTCGGCTCGCTGTGGCACTACAGCGCGCTCGTGCTGGTGGTCGCCGCGGTGGCAGTCGCCGCCTACGACCTGAGCACCCGCCGTCCCGGCGTCTGGTACCCGTTGCTGCTGGTCGGCATCGGCCTGGTGGTGTGGCCGGTGCTGGACCGGGTGTTCCTGGCGCCGGAGCTCCCCCCGATGCTCGCGAACGCGCCCGGCGGGCGGAACGAGACCGGCGGGATCGAAGGGGTCGCCATCGCCGTGGCGGTCGGCCCGTGGGTCGACCACGACGAGCTGTTCCTGGCGTTCGTCGTCGCGGTCGGGCTGGCGGTGTGGTCGTGGCGGAGCCGCAGCCCGATCGTGCTGCTCACCGCCGTCGCCTACCTGGGCCTGACCTGGCTGCGCACCATGCCCGTGCCGACGGAGTGGGTGGTCCTGGCGGGTGCGGCCGTCGCCTTCGCGACGGCCGCACCCGGTGCCATTAGAACGGCTGGGCGTTCGGCTGGAACACCTGGCCGTCCGCCGGGGCCTTGAGGTTCACGAGGTAGTCGGTCACCGCGGTGTCGACGCCGGCGCTGTCGCCGAGGATGCAGTGCCCGAACGCGTCCACGCTGAGCAGCCGCGCGTTGCCGAGCTGGCGGTCCATGCGCTTGCTGAACTCGTACTGCGTGGCCGGGTCGTAGTAGTTGCCCACCACGACGACCGGGTTCGGCGTGCGCTTGTTCCACGGCCCGGCCCAGCGGTCCGGGCGGGGCACCGGCCAGGTCGCGCACGTGAGCAGGTCGGACGCGGCCTGCGAGCGGCCGAACGTCGGCGACTCCCGCTCCCACTTCGCGGCCACCGCCGGGAACAGCTGCGGCACCCGGAGGAACGGCTTGTCCGTGCAGTTCACGCCGTAGTACGAGTCGTCGGCCAGGTACTCGGTGTCACCCGTGAGCCCGGCGCGGACGTCCGCCAGACCGCGCTTGTTCGCCAACGGCGGCAGCAGGTCGGCCTGCTCCTGCGCGGAGAACGTGGCGGCGCCCGGGTGCAGCACCGCGTAGATGCTCTGCAACCACGCGGCCAGCGCCTTGAAGCGGGTCGGCGCGTACAGGTCGCTGCCGACCCGGCCGATGTAGCCCTCGTAGGTCACGACCTGGTTGGTGGGCAGGGTGATGGACCGCGTGCGCAGGTGGTCTCGCACCTCGTCGAACTTGGCGCGCGGGTCGCCGTCGCTGTAGGCGCACTTGTCGCCCTCGGCGTCGCAGCGCTCCAGGAACGCGTCCAGCGCGAGCTCGAAGCCCTTCGCGCGCTGCCGGTCGTACTCCGCGCCGTTGGAGGTGCGCAGCGCCGGGTCGACGTTGCCGTCCAGCACGAGGGCGCGCGACTTCGACGGGAAGATGTTGGCGTAGGTCGCGCCGAGCAGCGTGCCGTAGGAGAAGCCGACGAACGTGAGCTGCCGGTCGCCGACACCCTGCCGCAGCAGGTCGAGGTCACGTGCGACGGCCTCGGTGGACATGTGGTCCAGCAACGGGCCCGCGTTGCGCGCGCACGCGTCGGTGTAGTCCTTGGTCGCGTCCATGGTGTTGCGGATCTCGGTGCGCGTGACCGGGACACCGGACATGCGGCCGAAGACCTCGTTGGCCTCTTCGAGGGTCGTGAAGCAGCGCAGCGGCGAGCTGCGGCCGACGCCGCGCGGGTCGAACCCGATCAGGTCGAACCGCTTCATGACCTCCGGCTGGAAGAACGAGCTGCCGTAGGCCGAGTAGATCAGGCCGGCGCCGCCCGGGCCGCCGGGGTTGATGAACAGCGAGCCGACCTTGTTCGCCTGGTCGTCGGCCGGGCGCTTCATCAGCGCGATGGTGATCTTGGCGCCGTCGGGCTTGCGGTGGTCCAGCGGCACGGGGTGGTTGGCGCAGCTGACCTTGTCGCGCTGCGCGGCCGGGATCTCGTCCAGGACGTCCTGCGCGCAGGCCGCCCACTGGACGGGGGTGGCGCCTCGCGCTTCCTGTGCGGCGGCGGCGCCGGTTCCCACGAGACCGGACGCGGCCGTGCCCACGGCCAGCGCGAGAACCAGCGCTCTGTTACGGAGTTGCATGCGGTAGCGCTCCCTCGGTTCACTCGACGTCGCCCCTCAGTGACATCGCGACGTCATCGCGCGAGGCTTTCACTCGATCGTGTCTGGCAACACCCGCAGAACGGAGGATTCGTGGCCGACGGACGGTTCATGCCGGGCCTGGTGCTGGCCGAGCGGTTCTACCGGGAGGCGGTCGAACCGCTGGTCAGGACGCACTTCGGCGAGGTGCCGCACAGCGCGGCCCGGCTGGGCGCCGGTTCGGAGGTGCTCGGCTTCGACACCGGGCGGTCCGCCGACCACGAGTGGGGGCCGCGCCTGCAGCTGTTCCTCGACCCGGACGACACGCGGGCCGACGACATCGGGACGGCGTTGGCCGAGCACCTGCCCAAGGTGTTCCTCGGGTACCCCACGCACTTCGTCGGCACGGAGGACGAGGGTGTCGGGCGGATGGCCCTGACGGACGGGCCGGTGCGCCACCGGGTGGACGTCACCGACGCGGCCACGTGGTTCGACCGGCGGTTGGGGTTCGACCCGCGTGGAGGCGTGACCGTGCGGGACTGGTTGGGCGTGCCGACGCAGCGGTTGGCGGAGACGACGGCCGGCGCGGTGTTCCACGACGGGCTCGGGGTGCTGACGCCGGCGCGCGAGGCGCTCCGGTGGTACCCGGACGACGTGTGGCGGCACGTGCTGGCGTGCCAGTGGGCGCGCGTCGCGGAGGAGGAGGCGTTCATCGGGCGGTGCGGCGAGGTCGGGGACGAGCTCGGGTCGGCCGTCGTCGCGGCCAGGCTGACCCGTGACCTGATGCGGTTGCGCCTGCTGCTGGACCGCCGCTACCCGCCGTACGACAAGTGGCTCGGCAGCGCGTTCGCCCGGTACGCCGACCTCGTGCCCGTGCTGCGGGCCGCCGTGGCGGCGACCGACTGGCGCTCGCGGGAGGACCACCTGGCCGTGGCGTACGAGCGGATCGCCGCGCGGTGCGACGACCTCGGCCTGGCCGAACCGGTCGACCCGACCACCCGCCCGTACCACGACCGCCCGTTCCGGGTGCTGCGCGCCGACCGCTTCACCACCGCCCTGCGCGCCGCGATCACCGACCCGGAGGTGGCCTCCCTGCCGCTGCTCGGCGCGGTCGACCAGTGCGCCGACAGCGCCGCCGTGCTCGAGCACCCCGCCCGCAGCCGGAAGCTGGTGGCCTAGCCGGGAACCCCGTCCGACGACGCGGGCCAGGCTCAGGGCGAAGCGCCCCCGCGGGTCGGTCCACCAGCGTTCGAGGGCGTAGCCCGCGGCCTCCAGCTCACGGGCCACGCCACACGACGGAACTTCGTGGACACCTCGGTGCGCAGTTCCTCGCCCTCACGGGCCGGGCGTTCGGCCGGCACACCTGACCTTCCGCCGGGGCCTCGAGGTTCACCAGGTCATCAGCGCGATGGTGATCTCGGCGGCGGTGTCAGTGCATCTCCGCGGCCGGGACGGAGCGGGAGGCCAGCACGCCGGCCAGGGCGGCTCGCGCCAGCTTGCCGTTGCCGGACAACGGGATTTCGTCCACCACTACGCACTCTCGGGGGACTTTGTACGGTTCTATGCGGTCGCGGAGGGCCTTCAGGACGGCTGTCGGCCGCACGTCGCCGGTCACCACCAGGACCGCGTGCGAGTCCGGCACGTCCCGGGGTGGGACCACCGCCGCCAAGCGGACGTTCGGGACTGTTTGGGCGGCTGCTTCCACTTCTGTCGTGCTCACCCGGAAGCCCCGCTCCTTGTAGATGTCGTCCCGGCGGCCGTCCACGTAGAGGTAGCCGTCCTCGTCCAACCGGCCGTAGTCACCGGTGTGGAGTTCCCGGGTTCCGTCGGACGCCACGGGAAAGCGGTCGGCGGTCAGGTCTTCACGGCGCCAGTAGCCGGGCATCACGTGGGGGCCGCGGACGACGAACTCGCCGGTCTCGCCCGCGGGCAGCCGCTCGCCCGTCGGACCTTGGACGTAGACCTCGGTTCCCGGCAGGGGGCGGCCCGAGGCTCCCGGGCGGGTCAGGTCTTCGTCCGGGGACATGATCGAGACTCGTTTGCACTCGGTCAGTCCGTACATGATCTGCAGGCGGAGGGCGGGCAGGGCCGCGCGCAGTGCGGCCGCGGTGTGTTGTTTCATCGCCGCACCCGTCGTGGTGAGCAGACGCAGGCGCCGCGGCACCACGGTTGTCCGTTCCAGGAGCCACACCAGGGTTTCGGTCATCGCGGGTGTCGCGGCCAGCACGGTGGCGTCGACGTCGACCAGCGCCTTGAGCAGCCCCGGACCGCCTTCGACGACGGAGCCGAGCCAGAGGTGCGCGCCGCCCTGGGCAGCCAGGAACAGTTGGTAGAGGCCGTAGTCGAAGGACAGGGACAGCGGGCAGAACACCACGTCACCGGGCCCGTAACCGATCTCGTGGTGGATCGCCGTCGCGGCGAAGACCAGCTGGCGGTGGTGGGAGATCACGGCCTTCGGGAGTGCGGTGCTGCCCGACGTGTAGTTCAGGCACACGATGTCGTCGGGGGACGGTTCGGGCAACGTCACGGGCTCGGCCGTGACGGCGGCCGCGTGCAGGTCGGTGGCCGTGGCCACGGGGATGCCCCGTCGGCGGGCCTGGGTCGACGCTTCCTCGTCCGCGGTGATCAGGAGAGAGGGTTCCAGGTCGTCCAGGACGTGGGTCAGACCGGCGCCCCGGACCTGTTCGTGCAGCACGCAGAACGCCGCGCCGACGCGGGACGCGGCGTGGAGCAGGGGCGGGACGTCGATCGTCGTCGGCAGGGCGATCACGACGCGGTCCCGGGGACGGACCCCTCGGGACGTCAGCCAGCCGGCCAGGCGGAGGCTCGCGTCGTGCACCTCGCGGTACGTCCGGGTGCCGTCAGCGGTGGTGAGAGCCGGCGCGTCGGGGGTGACGGCGGCTCGTTCGTCGAGGAAGTGGTGCAGCAGACGCGGCACCGGGCGCTCAGACGGCACGGCGGCTGTCCGCCACGAAGCGGATCAGGGAGCCCACCGTCCGGAAGGTCTCACCGTTGACCTCGTGGGGGTCCACGTGCACGCCGAAGCGGCCCTCCAGCCTGCCCAGCAGGTTCACCACCGACAAGGAGTCCAGTGCCAGGTCGTCGAACAGGGTGCTGTCGTCGTCCATCTCCGACTCCCCCACCAGGCGCGCGATCTCCTCGCGGACGCCCGCCGACAGGTCCTGGTCGGGGACCGCCGCGGCGGTGTCGGCTTCGAACTCCGCCACGATCTGGCGGGTGAACAAGTCCTCCACGGTGTCGCGGCTGCGCACGAGGTGGGCCTTGCCCTCGTGTACGAGGACCTCGGCCGGGAAGCCCTGGCCGTTCATGTAGGTGATGGACGCGCTCGGCCCGTAGGCGCCGGACTGGAAGACACCGATCACGTCGCCGGGTTCGACGTCGGGCAGGTCGACGTCCTGGCCGATGATGTCGGTCGGGGTGAGCAGGAGGCCTGTGACGGTCGCCGGGCCGGTCACCGGGCGGTCCAGGTCGGTCAGCAGGGCCATGGGGAAGTTGCGCTTGAGGTAGGTGCCCATGCCCACCGCCGACATGTTCTGGTGGGTGCCGCCGTCGGTGATGACGAAGCGCTCACCGCGGGACTGCTTCACGTAGCGGGCACTCACCGCGTAGACGCCGCTGGGGCCGACGAGGAACCTGCCGGGCTCGATGGCGAGCTTCGCGGACGGCAGGCGCAGCAGGAACGCGTCCACGGCCTTGTTGATGCCCGTGGCGAGGACGTCGAGGTCCACTTCCCGCTCGTCGGGGTAGTACGGGATGCCGATGCCGCCGCCGATGTCGACCAGCTCCAGGTCGAAGCCCAGCGACTCGGACACCTTCACCGCGAGGTCGAGGATGCGTTCGGTGTTGTCCACCACCACCTGGGCGTCCAGGATGCGCGTGCCGGTGAAGACGTGGATGCCGACGAAACGCACGTTCGGGTGGCGTTGCACGACATCCGTCGCGCTGAGCACCTGGTCCTCGTCGATGCCGAACTCGCGCGGCTTGCCCGCCATCGTCAACCGGCCGCCGCGCACCCCGAACGCCGGGTTGATCCGCAGCAGCACGGGCGTGCGCCGGCCCGCGGCGGCCGAGAGCTCGTCGATGTGCCGGAGCTCCCCCCACGACTCGCAGATGATGGCGCGGATGCCGAGGCCCACGAGCTCGCGCAGGTCGTCGACGCTCTTGCCGGGGCCGGTGAACAGCACGTCGGCGGGCCGGAAGCCCGCGCGCAGAGCGCTGCTCAGCTCGCCCATGGAGCAGACCTCGGCCGACGCGCCTGCCTGGCGCAGGACCTTGACGACGCTGACGTTGGGGTTGGGCTTGAGCGAGTAGAAGATCTCGATCGCCTCGTGCAGGCGGGCGCGCAGGTCGCGGTACGTGCGCTCGATCCCCGCGCCGTCGTAGACGTACAGCGGGGTGTCGAACCGGTCGACCAGTTCGGATATGCCGATTCCCTGGATCGAGTACTCGTTCATGCGGCGGCTCCTGACCTCGGACGTCGACGTGGGTGGGATGGATGCCCGCCGGCGGGGTGGACACCGCGGCGCACGCAGACCCTACGATCGACGAACCTGGCGCGAACCCTCCGAAGGCGCAGCCTGTCCGGGGTCCCGAAGGCGCAGCCATCCGGTGTGGTCAAGCGGTTACACCGGATGGCTGCGCCTGATAACGCGGGCGTCCGCGCAGGAGCGCCGTGAGGTCAGGGAAGGGCGCGGGCCAGGGACAGGGCGAAGCGGCCGGCCGGGTCGGTCCACCAGCGGTGGAGGGCGAAGCCCGCGGCGGTCAGTTCGCGTTCCACGCCTTCGCGGCGGAACTTCGCGGACACCTCGGTGCGCAGTTCCTCGCCCTCGGCGAACTCCACGTCCAAGGACAGCCCGGCGACGTGGGACTTGACCGGGCGCAGGGCCCGCAGGCGCATCTCGATCCACTCCTCCTCGGCGTTCCACAGGGCCACGTGCTCGAAGTCCGCCGGGTCGAAATCGGCGTCCAGCGTCCGGTTGATCACCCGCAGCACGTTGCGGTTGAACTCCGCCGTCACGCCCTGCGCGTCGTCGTACGCGCGCACCAGCACGTCCGGGTCCTTCACCAGGTCCGTGCCGAGCAGCAACCACTCCCCCGCGTCCAGCACGTCGCGCACCGAGGCGAAGAACTTGTCCCGCTCCTCCGGGATCAGGTTGCCGATCGTCCCGCCCAGGAACGCCACCACCCGCGGCGGCGCGCCGGGCAGCAGGCCGAGGTGCTCGGTGAAGTCGCCGACCACGCCGTGCACCCGCAGCCCGGGGTACGCGGCCATGATCGCCCGAGCCGCGTCCGTCAACGCCGACGGCGACACGTCCAACGGCACGAACTCCTTCAACGTGCCGTGCGAGCGCAGCGCGCTGAGCAGCAACCGGGTCTTCTCCGACGAGCCGGAACCCAGCTCCACCAACGAGTGCGCGCCGGTGAGCGACGCGATCTCCGCCGCCCGCGCCACCAGGATCTCCCGCTCCGCGCGGGTCGGGTAGTACTCGGGCAGCCGGGTGATCTCCTCGAACAGGTCGCTGCCCACCGCGTCGTAGAACCACTTCGGCGAGACCCACTTCGGCCGCGCGGTCAGCCCTGCCCGCGCCTCGGCGCGCAGCGCGATCGCCGCGTCCTCGGGGGTCAGGTGCACGTCCAGCACAGGCTCGGTCATCCTCGTCCAATCCGTTGAACGTCCACAGTAGACACATCAGCCGTGACGACGTGCCCGTCGGGCACCTCCCGCCAGCGCGGGTCGTCGTCCAACGGCTCGGAGGCCAACGTCACCGCGCCGTCGCCGGTGCGCACCCACAACGAGTGGGTCCACGTCGTGCCGACGAGCACGGTGCCGTTGGTGAGCAACAGGTTCAGCCGCGAGCCGGGCGCGGCGGCGGCGACTTCGGACACGACCGAAGCCAGCGCGGCGCCCGGTGCGGCCCCCGAAGCGAGCCGCGACCGCACCAACGCCCACAGCAGGGCGGCGTCGGTCGGCGCGTCCAACGTCAGCAACGAGGCCACCGGCAGCGTCTTGGCCAGGTCCACCACGGACTCCGGCCAGTCGGCGACCCGCCCGTTGTGGCTGAACAGCCACTGCCCGTCGGTGAACGGCGCGCACGCGGTGTCCGCCACCGGCATGCCGACCGTCGCCGAGCGCACCGCGGCCAGCACCGCGCCGGACACCGTCGCCCGGCTCAGCGCCAGCAGGTTCTCGTCCGACCAGATCGTGCCCGCGCGGCGGTAGCGCACCGCCGGGCCGCCCGGCGCGGGGTACCACCCCACGCCGTAACCGTCCACGTTGACCGTGCCGCCGCCGCGCATGTCCCGCGGCGCGTACGACTGCCGCACCAACGAGTGCGGCGGGTCGTGCACCAGCGCGGCGACGGGCACGGCGGGGCCCAGATAACCCAGATGGCGGCACACGGTCAGGTCAGTTCGTCCCGCGAGGCGTCCCGCGCGCAGCGGAAGCCGGCGAAGATCTGCCGTCGGATCGGGTAGTCCCAGTTCCGGAACGTCGAGCGCACCGCGGACTGGTCGCTGCCGAACGACCCGCCGCGCAGCACCTTGTAGTCCGGGCCGAAGAACACCTGGGAGTACTCCGCGTACGGGAACACCTCGAACCCGGCGTAACCGTGGAAGTCGGAGCTGGTCCACTCCCACACGTCACCGATGAGCTGGTGCACGCCCAACGCCGACGCGCCCGCCGGGTACGCCCCGACCGGAGCGGGCGTCAGGTGCCGCTGGTTGAGGTTCGCGTGCGCCTCCGTCGGGTCCTCGTCGCCCCACGGGTAGCGGCGGGACCGGCCGGTCGCCGGGTCGAAGCGGGCCGCCTTCTCCCACTCCACCTCGGTGGGCAGCCGCTTGCCCGCCCACGTCGCGTACGCCTCGGCCTCGTGGTAGCAGACGTGCACGACCGGCTGGTCGGGCTCGATCGGCTCGGTGCGGCCGAACGCGGTGCGGTACCACTGGTCGCCGACCCGTTCCCAGAACCGGGGCGCGACCAGCGACGCCTTGCGGACGTGCGCCCAGCCGGCCTCGCTCCACCACCTCGGGTCGCGGTAGCCGCCGTCGGCGATGAACGCCGCGTACGCGCCGTTCGTCACCGGCGTGGTGTCGATGAAGAACGGCTCGGTGACCACCTGGTGCGCGGGCCGCTCGTTGTCCAGCGCCCACGCCTCGGTGGACGTGCCCATGGTGAACGGCCCGCCGGGCACCAGCACCTCGGCCGGGCCCACCGGGCCGCCGCGCGGTGGCGGCGGCGCGTCCAGCACCGGGTCGCCGACGCGCAGCTGGTGCGTGGCCAGCATGGTCTCGTCGTGCTGCTGCTCGTGCTGCACGATCATGCCGAACGCGAACCCGCCGTCGACCAGCCGATGGCCTTCCAGCGGCGTGCGCTCGAGCACGTCGAACACCTTGTCGCGGACCTCGCCGACGTACTTGCGCGCTTCGGCGGGTCCGAGCAGCGGCAGTTCCGGCCGGACCGACCGGGCGTGCTTGAACGCGTCGTACAGCTCGTCGATGTCCGCCCGGACCGGCTCACGGCCGCCCACGTCGCGGACCAGCCACAGCTCTTCCTGGTTGCCGATGTGCGCGAGGTCCCACACCAGCGGTGACATCAGCTTGGAGTGCTGGCGGACGAGGTCGTGGTCGTCCACCGCGTCGGTGAGCAGCCTGCTGCGGTCGCGTGCCCTGGTGAGCTGGGCGGCGACCCGGTCGCGAAGGTCCTCGGTGCTGGTCATGAACGGCCCCCTCCGGTCTTCTCAGCGAGCGTGCGGTGCAGTTCTTCGGCGATCGCGTCGGTCTGGCCGACCGACAGGTCGGTGTCGGACAGCGCGGCGCAACCCAGGTCGACCACGTCGCGCGCCGCGCGGGCGAGCACCGGGTCGGTCAGGCCGTACCGCGCGGCGGCGAGCCAGCGGTTCGCGGCGCCCTCGGTCGCCGCGAGCACCCCGTCCACGGATGCCGACGTGCCGAACAACGCCGCCATCAGCACGACCGGCGGCAACCACTGGCCGTCCGGCGGCGTGTCCAGGTAGCGGACCTCCAGGTACCCGCGCGGGCGGACCGGCGGGAACTGGAGGGTGAGGTGGTAGTCGAGGTCGTCGACCGTCGGCGGGCCGTCGAGCGCGCCCGCGATCCAGTCGGCGAACGTCAACGGGTGCGGCGGCAGCCAGTTCGGCCCCGGTCTGCGCACCGCGATGACCGGGCTGTCGAGCACGCGCTTCGCCCAAGCGTCGGCCGGTTTCGCGCACACCGCCGCCGGACGGGTCCGCACGGGGTCGGTGGCGTAGAGCGTGCGCATCCTCGCGCTGGCCCAGTCCGTCCGACGGCCGTTCACACCCGGCGAGTTGGCGAACAGGGCGGTGAGGACGGGTCCGAGCGCGTGCACCGCGGCCCAGCGCCGCGGCAGGTCGGCGGCCAGCCCGGCGTCCAGGCAGACCTGCAGGCCCGCCGTGCTGCACATCATCGTGATGCCCTCGGGCCCGAGGGGGGCGAAGGCGTGTTCCATCGCCGCGTAGCGCGGGACCTGGAGCATCCGGCGCGGCGGGCGGAACGGGTCGGCGCCGTGCTGACCGAGCCGGAGACCGGCGGGTTCGAGCAGGCTGTGGAGGTGTTCGATGTCCGCGGCGACGGTCTTGAGCAGATCCGTCAGCGAATCGCGCGGCGGTGTGGAGATCTCGACCTGGCCACCCGGCTCCACCGTCAGCGGGGTGCCGGAGGGCAGTGGCCGCTGGGGGCTGTCGGGGACGAGGGTCGGTGGCGCGTGCCGGCCGAGCGCGGCCGCGAGGCTCTTCGCGTCGAGCGGTCGGCTGGGATCTTCGACGTGGTGGACGGTCCATTCCAACTCGACTCCGAGCAGCCTCGGAGGCCCGTGCTTGAAGCAGACCGAGGCGACGTAGGCCTCGGCCTCCGCTCGATCCCGGAACACCGCCGGGGTGGGCCCCGGAGCCGGTGCGTTACGGACAGCAGTCACTGGTTGCACTCCCCGTGATCAAATCTCGTCCGTTCGACGCTACACGCAGGCACCGACACTCGCAGCTGTGGAAACCCTTGCGGATCAACGACATGCCGGGTGGCGAAGGCGGGGATGACGGCCGGTCGGGTGGCGGGTGACCGCGTTCAGGAGGCCTCCCGGCTGCTCCGAGTGGGCGAGTCCCGGTGCCCGAGCGGACAATCCGGGCACGGCGTGAACAACTCGTGGCATCCGGGTGACCGGTCAGGAACCCTGGTATTCGACGTCGACGTGCAGCACGCGGTCGTTGCCGGCCTCCCAGTCCCGGTCCCACGACGTGGTCAGCCAGAGGTCGCCCTCCCGGTCGACCTCGACGGTCCGCAGCCGCCCGTACTCGCCCTGGAAGTAGACCTGCTCCTCGACCACCTCCGAGCCCTCGACGCGCAGCCGGTACACCCGCTGGCCGACCGTGGTGCCGATGAACAGGTGGTCGTTGATGATCGCAAGCCCGCTCGGCCCCGCCGCCGACGTCGGCCACGTCCGCTTCGGCGGGATGCTGCCCTCGCAGTACCCCTGTGTGCCCTCGCAGCCGGGCCAGCCGTAGTTGCCGCCGCGCTGGATCAGGTTGAGCTCGTCGAGCGTGTTGTTGCCGAACTCCGTCGCCCACAGCCTGCCCTGCGAGTCGAAGTCGAGGCCCTGCACGTTGCGGTGCCCGTAGCTCCAGATCGCCTTGCCCGGGAACGGGTTGTCGGCCGGGATCGAGCCGTCCGGGTGGATGCGCAGGATCTTGCCCGCGTTGGTGTCGAGGTTCTGCCCGTAGCTGCCGTTCTGCGCGTCGCCGGTGGAGACGAACAGGTGCCTGCCGTCCGGGCTGAACCGCAGCCGTCCGCCGTTGTGGTAGCGGTTCTTCGGGATGCCGTCCAGGATCGTGGTCCAGCCGGTGAGCGTCTCGCCGATCAGCCTGGCGCGCACGACCTGGTTGCCGTCCTCGGCCGTGTGGTAGATGAACACGTGGCCGTCGGTGGCGAACGTCGGCGACAGCTCGATGCCCAGCACGCCGCCCTCGCCGTCGGTGCTCTGCGCGCCCGGCACCCGGCCGACGTCGGTGCGCTTGCCGTCCGGCGTGAGGCGGTAGAGCCGGAACCGCTCCCGTTCGGACACCAGCGCCGTGCCGTCGGGCAGGAACGCCAGGCCCCACGGCACGTCGGTGCCCTCGCGCAGCGTCGTCACCGCGCCGAGCCTCGGCTCGCCCGGCGGCGGCGTCCCGCCGGGCGCGACGACCACCTCGTCGCTGAACGCCGAGAGGTTGCCCGCCGCGTCACGCGCCCGCACCGCGAACCGGTAGCCGGTGCCGGCGGTCAGGCCGGTGACCGTGGTGGACGGGTGGTCGGTGGTGGCCACCTGCGCGCCGTCGCGGTGCACCACGTACCCGGTGACGCCGACGTTGTCCGTGGACGCCTCCCACGCCAACGACACGCTGGTCGAGGACTTGCCGGTGGCGCGCAGGCCGCCCGGCGCCGTGGGCGACTCGTTGTCCGGCGGCGGGGCGTCGGTGCGCACGACGACGTTGTTGCTGGCCTGCGAGACGTTGGGCGCGGCGTCGCGGGCGAAGACCGTCCAGTCGTACGCGGTGTCGGGGCGCAGACCGGTGACGGTGGCCGACAGGGTCGTGCCGGACACGCTCGTCATGAGCTGACCGTGCTGGTAGACGTCGTAGCCGACCACGCCGACGTCGTCGGAGGACGCGTCCCACGCGAGCGACACGGTGGTCTCGGACCTGCCCGTGGCGCGCAGGTCGCGCGGCGGGGTCGGCGCCTCGACGTCGGTGTCGTCCACGGTGAGGCGGTCGGCGTTCGGGCCTCCGTCCGCGGTGGTGGCGGTGGCGCGGACCCGGTTCACGCCCGCCGACAACCGCACGGACGCCGTGACGTCGCGCCACGTGGTCCACGAGCCCGTGCCGGGGAAGGAGACGCCGCCCGCGCGCTTCCCGTTGACGGTCAGCGCGAGCGGGAGGTCGTCGTCGGTCCCGTTGGCGTAGCGGAAGACCAGCGCGTGCGTGCCCGCCCGGGCGGTGGTCACGGCGTACTCGACGTAGCCGCCGAAGCTGTCGTCGTAGTCGACGTACCCGGTACCGGTGAACCCGGCGTGCTCGGACTCCACCGTGCCGCGCGAGATCGTCGCGGCCTCGGCCTGGTGGTCGGTGAGCCCGTGCGCGGCGCCGGACGCGGTCAGCAGGGACAGCGCCGTCGCGGCGACCACCGCGGCGAGCGGGAGCCGTCGTCGCGGCGTCGGTCGCGAGCGCAGTGAGTGCGATCCCATGGCCGTCCCCTCACCTGCTCCGGTAGCGCGCGGCCTGGCGGCGGAACTCGGCCCGCGAGGACGGCACGTCCAAGGCGATCCGGTCCAGCACCTCCGCCGGTCGCCGCCCCTCGGGCAGGGCGAACGACGACCGCAGCACGCCGACGTGGCCGGCCGTGAACGGCACCAGGCGGACCGGCGCGTCGGTCCGGCTCGCCAGCGCGTCCAGCTGGTCGGCCATCACCGCTTCGTCGCCGACGCGGACGTGCAACGCGGCCTCGTGCACGAAGAACCGCGCGGCCTCGTGCGGCAACCGGTCGACGCCGAGGTCGGCGGGGTCGTCGCCGAACGCCAGCGTGTAGGCGGGCGTGCGCAGCGGCTCCGGGACGCACAACGCCTCGAAGACCACGACGGCGCACCCGGCCGGACCGTCCGCCACGTCACCGGGTCGCCGGCCGACGAGCCTGATCAGATCGATCAAGTCGGGGCCGTGCCGACTGCGGTCCACGGTGGACGGTCGGTTCGACCAGCCCAGTCCCGACACCAGCCTCAGCGGCGGACGAATGTCCTCACCTGCGGTCACGGTGCGCCACCGTAGTGACGGTGACCTGGCGTTTCGAGTCGAGACGTCGAAGTACACCCCAAAGTGGACGGGGCAAGCCGTACGTACTGATTGGATTTCGTCAGGCGGCCCTGGCAACATCGACAGGTGCCCAGGGTGAGCCAGGACCACCTCGATGCCCGTCGCCGTCAGATCCTCGACGGCGCTCGTGCGTGTTTCGCGCGTTTCGGCTACGAAGGCGCGACCGTGCGCCGTCTGGAAGAGGCTACCGGCCTGTCCAGGGGCGCGATCTTCCACCACTTCCGGGACAAGGAGTCGCTGTTCCTCGCCCTCGCCGAGGACGACGCGCTGCGCATGGCGGAGGTCGTCGCCGAGCAGGGGCTCGTGCAGGTGATGCGCGACCTGCTGTACCCGCCGGACCCCAACGACGTCGAGCACCCGGCGGACTGGCTCGGCACGCGGCTGGAGGTGTCGCGGCGGCTGCGCACCGACCAGGAGTTCCGGGCCAGGTGGGCGGAGCGCTCGCGGCAGCTCACCGACGCGACCCGGCAGCGGCTGGAGCGCCAGCGCGAGGCCGGGAACCTGCGCGACGACGTGGACGTGGACGTGCTGACGTCGTTCCTGGAGCTGGTGCTGGAGGGCCTGGTGTCGCACCTGGCCATGGGCCTGCCCGCCGACGACCTCGAACCCGTGCTGGACCTGGTGGAGGAGAGCGTCCGGCGGCACCGCCGCAAGGCGTGATGGGCCGGTACCTCTGGGCCGCGGGCCTCGCCCGGCTGGCCGACGAGATGGTGGCCGTGGCCGTGGTGCTGCTCGCCCTCTCGCGCAGCGGGTCGACCGTGCTGTCCGGTGCGGTGATCGCCGCGTACACCGTGCCGTCGATCCTGTCCGGGCCGCTGCTCGGCGCGTGGCTCGACCGGACCCGCCGGCCGGTGGCGGCGTTGGCGGCCAACCAGTTCGCGCTCTGCGCGATGGCGGTGGCCATGGTGTTCGCGCCGGCGCCCTGGCTCGTGGCGGCGTCGTTCGTCGCGGGCATCACGCTGCCGATGACCAGCGGCGGGTTCACCAGCCTGGTCCCGCGCCTGGCCGGCGACCTGAACCGGGCCACGTCGCAGGACGCCTTGCTGTTCAACGCGGCGGCGGTCGCCGGACCGGGGCTGGCGGGCGTGCTGAGCACGGCCGCGTCGCCCGCCGTCGCGGTGGCCGCGGTCGCCGCGCTGGCCCTGGCGGGCGCGCTGTGCACGCTGACGTTGCGCGTGCCGCCGCACCCGCCCGGTGAGCACCCGTCGCTGCGTGCGGCGATCAAGCGGGGCCTGCGGCACCTGGTCACCACGCCGCCGCTGCGTGGCGCGACGGTCGCGTCCGTGGTCGGGTACGGGTCGGTCGGCATGCTCGCCACCGCGCTGCCGCTGCACGTCGCCGGGCTCGGCGTGGACGGCGACCAGGCCGGGCTGGTGTGGGCGGTGTTCGAGGTGGGCGCCATCGGCTGCATCCTGGTGGTCCGCCGCGGGCTGCCGCGGTGGCGCCCGGAGCGGGTCGTGTTCACGACGGTCGCGCTGTACGGGGTGACGCTGGCGTTGTGGCCGCTCGCCTCGCACTTCCCGGCGTTGCTGGTCCTGGCGCTGGTCAGCGGTCTGGCGCAGGGGCCCGTCCTGACCGCGACGATCACCGCGCGGCAGCGGTACACGCCGGGTCCGCTGCTCGGCCAGGTGTCGACCACGGGCGCGAGCCTGAAGATCGGGGCGTACGCGGTGGGCGCGGCGGGCGGCGGCGCGCTGCTCACCGCGTGGTCGCCGACGTCGCTGATCTTGCTGGTCGCGGCGGGCCAACTGGTCGGGGCATCACTCGGAGCAGTCACCGCTAGGCCGACGCGCACCGTCCAGGTGACCCCATAGGATCGCCGACATGGCTGACGCCCGACCTGCCCACGTGCACCGGGTGCGGGTGCGCCCGGTCGACTGCGACCGCCAGGGGATCGTGCACGCGTCGCGCTACGCGGTCTTCTTCGAGGCCGCCATGGTGGAGACGCTGCGATCCCTGCTGGGTTCCTACAAGGAGTTGGAGAAGCACGGCGTCGACTTCGTGATGGCCGAGACGTCCATCCGGTACCTCAGCCCGGCCAGGTTCGACGACCTGCTGCGCATCGCGGTCCGGGTGCGGACGCTGGGCACCACCACGTTGACCATGGGGTTCGACGCGGACGTGGACGGCACGCCGGTGGCCACCGGCTGGAACCGGTACGTCTCCTTCGGCACGCCGGAACTGCGCAGCACCCCGATCCCGGCCGACTTCCGCAAGGTCCTGGAACGCCGTCCGGCCGCCGCCCGGCCCGCGACCAGGCCCGTGACTAGGTCCGCACCCGCGCCCCGGAGCTGACCGCGTGACCCGCGCCTGAGCCCTCGGCCCGCGCCACCACCCGGCCGCCCTCGACGCGGATCGCGGTCTCGGTCTCGTCGCTGACCGACGGCACGCCCGCCGCGCCCGCCAGCGCGCCGGTCTCGTCGCACACCACCCGCAGCCCCGGCCACGCCGCGACCGGGAACGCCTGCCGGAGACCGACGCACAGACGCGCCAGCACCAGCCGCGCCAACGGCGCCAGCTCCCCCGGCGTGCCCGTCACCATCGCGAGGGTCACGCGACCACCGGCGGTCCGCACCGCCTCCTCCACGGCGGCCAACCGGTTGAGCCCCAGCACGACGACCACGCCGTCCTCGTCGGGCGTCACCTCCTCGCCGCGCACGAGGTCGACCACGACGGGCGGGGCCCACGGCCGGTCCTCCGGGAGCACCGCCGCGCCGGGAGGCGCCACCCACCAGTCGTTCAGCTCCAGGTCCGCGAGCTGCTCGCACGCGCTGATCACGTCGAACGGCTCCAGGAAGCCGGGCGCGGCGGTGGCGAGGCCGCTCGCGCCGTGCAGGGTGGCGAGCACGATCTCGGCGAGGCGGACCACCCGGACGGGCGGCGAGCCGGGCGGCGGCACGACCGGGTCGAGCGCTTCCAGGGCGAGGCTGAGCAGCACCGCGTCCAGCTTCATCAACTGAGTGAACGGCCGGCGCGTCACCTCCTCGGCGGCCACCTCGGGCAGGAAGTCGCGCGCCAACGCGTCGTGGCTGAGCGAGGTGACCCACGCGCGGGCGAGTGCCCCGAGGGCGGCCCGCCGGTCGGATCCGCGTTGCGGGTCGGACGGCGGTGTCGCGCGTTCCGCCAGGTCGGCCAGCACCGCGAAGTAGAGGGCGCGCTTGCCCGGGAAGTTCGAGTACACCGCGCCCCGGGTCAGCTCGGCGCGCTGCGCGATCGTGTCGATCTTGGCGTCCCGGAAGCCGCGTTCGACGAACTCCGCGCGGGCCGCGCCCAGCACCCTCGCCCGGTTGCGCTCCTGCGCTTCCGCCCTGCTCAGCCGCACCGTCACGCTCCCGTTTGCCAGGCGTCGCGCGGTCAAGATACCGTGACCATTCAGATGATGAGAACATCTGATTTGAACATCCGGAGGCTGGAGATGACCGTGCCCGAGATCGACCCCGCCAACCCCGAGGTGCTGCTGGACCCGTTCACCGCGTACGGGGAGGCCCGCGAACGCTGCCCCGTGGCGCGGATGCCCCTGCCCGGCATGGGCGACATGTGGATCCTCACCCGGCACGAGGACGCCAAGGCGATGCTCGCCGACCCGCGCTTCGAGCTGAGCCCGAACAGCTTCATGGGCCTGCCGGGCATCCCGGAGCACTGCAAGCCCTACCTGCGCACGATGTCCGAGCTGAACGGCCCCGAGCACCTCCGGCTGCGCAAGCTGGCCGCGCCCGCGTTCACGGCGCGTCGGGCGGAGGAGTTCCGGCCGCGGATCGAAGCGATCGTGGCGGCGCTGCTCGACGCCCTGCCGGACGGCGACACGGTGGACCTCATGGAGCACTTCGCCCGGCCGCTGCCGATGGACGTGATCTGCGAGCTGGTCGGCATCCCCGCCGAGAACCGGCCGCGGTGGCGCGAGTACGGCGCGGCCGTGGTGAGCGGCTACGGGCCGGGGTTCCTCGCCGCGATCCCGGGGATCGTCGAGGGGGCGCTGGAGGCCGTCGAGCTGCGCCGGACGTCACCGGGTGACGACCTGATCTCCCAGCTGCTGCGGGTGCGGGACGAGGACGGCGACCGCTTCACCGACGCGGAGCTGGTCACCCTGGTGTGGCAGCTGGTGATCGCCGGGCAGACGCCGAGCAACCTCATCGTCAACGGCCTCGAAGCGCTGCTCGCCCACCCCGACCAGCTCGCCGCGCTGCGGGCGGACCCGGACCTCGTGCCGCGCGCGGTGGAGGAGCTGACGCGGTGGGTCGGCCCTCAGCTGCTCACCGTGCCCCGGTTCACCAAGGAGGAGGTGGCCTTCGGCGACGTGGTGATCGACAAGGGTCAGCCCGTGATGACGGCGATCGTGTCGGCCAACCGCGATCCGCGCGTCTACACCGCGCCGGACGAGCTGGACGTCACGCGCGTGCCGTCGGTCGGGCACCTCGGTTACTCGCACGGCGCGCACTTCTGCCTCGGGGCCGCGTTCGCCCGCGTGCAGACGCAGGTCGCGCTTTCGGCCGTGCTGCAGCGGTTCCCGGACCTGGCGTTGGCGGAGACGCCGCAGCGGACGCCGGACGGCGGCACGTGGCGGCTGGCGTCGTTGGTCGTCAGCGGCCGGAACGGTTAGGCGGCGAGGCCGGCGGGCCCGTCAGGCGGCGAGCTCGGGGAAGAACCGGTGGAGGATGTCCTCCGCGATCTCGTCGACCTCGCGGCCGTCGGTGTCGACCAGGAGGTCGGCGGCCGGCGCGACGGTCGGGACGGCCAGGCGGCGCAGCTCCTCCTCGGGCAGCCCCCGGAGGTCGTCGCCCGGGATCGGCGGCCCCTTGCCCGCGCCACGCAGGAGCAGGCGTGCCACGAGCTGGTCGTGGCTCGCGGACAGCAGGCACAGCTCCGCGTCCGGCACGCGGTTCTCGGCGTCGCCCGTGATGACCAGGTGCCGCGCGCCCTCGTCCTGGTGGACGCGCCGGACCGCGTCGAGCCGCCGCGCCTTGCCCGCCACGTCGAGCGGCGGCGTGGCGAAGGTGATCTGGGCCAGGTCGACGTAGCCCGCCTTGGCGCACGGGAAGATCCGGCTGTAGACCGCCCAGCCCACCGTCGACTTGCCGACCGCGCGCGGGCCGGCGATCCACAGGACGGTCACGCGGTCCACCTCTTCCGGATCTCCGCCGCGATCGAGGAGGGCGCGCGGCCGTCGGTGTCCACGGTGAAGTCGGCGAAGTCGGGGGCCCGCTCCAGCGCGTCGGCGCCGTCGAGGACCTCGTCCACCGCGTCGGTGAGCCAGCCGCGGCCGAGGAACCGGGCGCGCAGCTCGGCGCGGCCCACCCGCAACCGGCACAGCGTGATGTCCGCGCCGGGCAGGCGTTCGGTGTACAGGCGGGCATCCCCGGGGGTGTCGAGGAAGCCGGAGACGACGAGCGGGGAGCCCTTGAACTCCGGCCACAGCGCGCCGAGCGCGGTCGACTTGACCCGGTGGTTCTCGGGGTCGTCGGCGGTCGACGGGTAGCAGAGGCCGAGCTGGTCGGCGTCCACGTACGAGGCGCGGTCGAGGGACCGGTAGACCAGCCAGCCGACGGTCGACTTGCCGACGCCGGAAGGACCGAGGAGCCAGAGGACGGTGGTCATCGCGCGGGAGCGTAGTTCGGGCGGGCGGTCGCGGCGATCGGTTTCCGCCGGGTGACACCGGCTCCGGTCGGTCCGGTCGGGTCCTCTCGGGTGCGCGCGGTTCGGGGGTTCTCGGCACCGGGCTTGAACCTTTCTCGCGCTCAGGCCACCGTGGTGACATGCCGTCCACGGTGAAGAACGCGACGTTGCTGTTCCTGGGACGCACCATCGTCCGGGCCCAGGCCCTCCTCGGCGATCCCGCCGCCCGGCTGCTCGGGGAGAACCCGACCAGCGATCCCTACCCGGTGTACGAGTCGGTGCGCCGGCAGGGCGTGCTGGTGAAGACGAAGATGGGGCTGTACCTCACCGCCTCGCACGAGCTGTCCTCGCGGTTGCTGCGCGATCCCGGGTTCGGGCCGCTGTCCGCGGGCGCGCTGTCGCCGGTGGACTCGTCGGTCCAGCTCGACGGACGGCGGCTGGTGAACCCGGTCGAGGAGTCGTTCCTGGTGCTCAACCCACCCGACCACACGCGGTTGCGGCGGCTGGTCGCGCCCTGGTTCACGCCGCGCGGTCTGCGCGCGCAGGCGGCGACCGTGGAGCGGGTGGTCGACGAGTACCTGGACGAGGTGGCGGACCGGCGGACGTTCGACCTCGTCGGGGACTTCGCGGCCAGGGTGCCGATCCAGGTGATCGCCGACCTGCTCGGCGTGCCGGGCGCGGACCACGCGACCTTCGCCCGGTGGGGCAGCGCGTTGGTCAACGCGCTCGACGGCGTGCGGGACCTGCGCGGGTTGAAGGCGCTGCAGGAAGCGCTGCGGGAGTTCGAGGCGTTCCTGGACGACCTGATCGCGCACCGGCGGCGGCACCCTGGCGGCGACGACATCGTGTCCGCGTTGGTGGCGCACGACGACCTGACCCGCGAAGACCTGATCGCCACGACGGAACTGCTGCTGGTGGCCGGGTTCGAGACCACGGTCAACCTGATCGGCAACTCGGTGCTGGAGGTGTTGGGGCACCCCGAGGTCCGCGAGCGGTTGCTCGCCGACCCCGGCTACGCCGACGCCGTCGTGGAGGAGACGCTGCGCCACGACCCACCGGTGCAGTACACGGTGCGGGTGCCGTTCGAGACGACCGAGGTCGCCGGCACGCGCCTGCCCAAGGGAACCCCGATCATGCTGATGCTGGCGGCGGCCAACCGCGACCCGGCGGTGTTCGCCGATCCGCACCGGTTCGACCCCGGTCGCGCGGACGTGCGGGAGCACCTGGCGTTCTCGTCCGGGATCCACTACTGCCTCGGCGCCGGGCTGGCCCGGATGGAGGGCGCGGCGGCCCTGCGCGGCCTGTTCCGCCGGTTCCCGGACCTGAGAGCGGCGGGCCGCGTGCACCGCCGTCCGTCGCGCGTCATCCGGGGTGCGGCGAGGCTTCCGGTCACCACGGGCGTGAAAAAACAACACCCGATCGTGGAAACCATCAGCTGAGCCTCAGGAATGTGGTGCATGCTGTACTCGCGCGTCGACCCGCCGCACCGCCGCCGCGGCGGGTCGTTGCGCCCTTTCCGCACTATTGCGGACTTTTCCGGCCACCCACGTGTTCTTTGGCGTCGTGGTCCTGCCGGGCCCGCTCGACTTTCTCCAGGTTCACCGCCGACCACTCGGCCAGGTGCGCGAACAACGGCGCCAGGCTCCGCCCGAGTTCGCTGATCTCGTACTCCACGCGGGGCGGCACTTCGGCGTGGTAGGTGCGCTCGACGAGCCCGTCGCGCTCCAGTTGCCGCAGCCGCTGCGTGAGCACCTTGGGCGTGATGGTGGTGATGCGGCGCGACAGCTCCACGAACCGCTGCCGCCCGAACTCGTTGAGCGCCCACAGGATCGGCGTCGTCCAGCGGCTGAACACGAGGTCCACCACCGGCGCGATCGGACAGGCCTGCTCCGGGTCGACCGCCGCCCGGCTTGTGCCACTGGTCACAACAGGCCCCTTCCGCCATTACTTTCCTCTAGGTACCTACTATATCCAGGACAGTAACTTTCCCCGGGCAAGCGAAACTCGACCTACGGGGAGTGATCATGATCGTGGTGACCGGGGCGACCGGGAACGTCGGCCGGACGCTGGTGCGGGCGCTGGTCGAGGCGGGCGAGCAGGTGACCGCCGTGTCACGCGGGGTCTCGGCACGGGACCTGCCCGCGGGCGCGCGCCACGTGCGGGCCGACCTGACCGAGCCGGAGAGCCTCGAGCCGGCGTTCGACGGCGCTACCGCGCTGTTCCTGCTGACCTCGGGCGACTTCACGACGAACGGCGGCGACGGGACCGTGCTCGGTGACGTGCTCGACCTCGCCCGCGCCGGTGGCGTCGAGCGGGTCGTGCAGCTGTCGTCGCAGGGCGTCGGCACGGGGCGGCACTCGCCGGAGCTGGAGGAGGCCGTCACGCGGTCGGGCCTGGCGTGGACCGTGCTGCGGCCGGGCGGTTTCGCCTCGAACAGCTACGCGTGGGCCGGGACGATCCGCGAGCAGCGGCTGGCCGCCGCGCCGTTCGCCGACGTGGCGCTGCCCGTCATCGACCCGGACGACATCGCCGAGGTCGCCGCCGTGACGTTGCGCGGGGCGGGCCACGCCGGTCGGACTTACGTGCTGACCGGGCCGGCGGCGGTCACGCCGCGGCAGCAGGTCGCGGCGATCGGGGACGCACTGGGCGAGCCGGTGCGGTTCGTGGGGCTGAGCCGTGCCGAGGCCAAGGCCGCGATGACGGCGTTCATGCCCGAGGTGATCGTGGACACCACCCTCGACATCCTCGGCACGCCGACCGCCGACGAGCGTCGGGTGAGCCCGGACGTCGACCGGGTCCTCGGCCGCCCCGCCCGCTCCTTCGCCGACTGGGCCGCGCGCAACGCGGCGGCGTTCAAGTGAGAGCCCGGTGAGGGGCGTGCGCCGCGCCCCTCACCGAGCGGCACCTCAGTCGACGCCCCGCATCAACCGGTGGATGGACTTCGTCGCGACGACCAGCGCCACACCGAGGCCGATCGCCACCGCGCCGAGCACGCCGAAGTACGCCACGGCGTTCTCGTCGCTGTAGAACCGCACCACGATCGCGCCCACGCCCGAGCCCGCCGCCGTGGCCAGGAACCACAGGCCCATCGTCTGCGAGGCGAACGCGCGCGGCGCGAGCTTCGTCGTCACCGACAGGCCCACCGGCGACAGCAGCAACTCGCCGCACGTCATGACCAGGTACATCAGCACCAGCCACAGGAAGCTCACCCGCACCGACGGGTCGCCCTGGCTGGCGATCATCATCAGCAGGAACGACAGGCCGACCAGCAGCAACGCGTAGGCGAACTTGCGCGGCGTCGAGGGCTGGCGCTTGGCCAGCTTCACCCACAGCAGCGCGAACAGCGGCGCCACCGCGATGATCATCACCGGGTTGATCGACTGGATGAACGACGGCGGGAACACCCACCCGAGGAACGAGTTGTCCACCCTGGTGTCGGCGAACGCGGCGATCACCGTCGCGCTCTGCTCGAACAGCAGCCAGAACATCGCCGCCGCGATGAACAGCGGGATGTAGGCGATCACCCGCGACCGCTCCACCGGCGCGGTGCGCGGGCTGCGGATCATCACGGTGAAGTAGCCGATCGGCAGCAGCACCGACAGCAGGCTGATCAGGTTGATCACGCCCTCCGCGCCGAGCACCCCGAGCACGACCAGCAGCGCCACCACGGCCACCGAGCCGAGGGCCACGCCCACGATCCGACCGATCACCCGGCCGCGCTCCTCGGCGGGCAGCGGGAACGGCGGGGTGGCGGCCGAGTCGCCGAGACCTCGCCGGCCGAGCCGGTAGACGACCAGGCCCAACGCCATGCCGACCGCCGCCGCGCCGAAGCCGAGGTGCCAGTCGTAGGTCTCGCCGAGGAACCCGCACACCAGCGGCGCGAGGAAGCCGCCGAGGTTGATGCCCATGTAGAAGATCGTGAAGCCGGAGTCGCGGCGCGGGTCCTGCCGGTCGTACAGGCCGCCGACCACCGTGGAGATGTTCGGCTTGAGCAGACCGGTGCCCAGCACGATCAGGACCAGACCGGTGTAGACGCCCGCCAGGCCGATCGGCAGCGCCAGCGCGACGTGCCCCAACATGATCAGCACGCCGCCGTAGAACACGGCGCGCTGCCCGCCGAGCACCCGGTCGGCCAGCCAGCCGCCCGCGACGCCGGACATGTAGACCGACGCGCCGTAGATGGCGACCAGCGACAGCGCGAAGCTCTGGTCGAGCCCGAGCCCGCCGTCGGCGGTGGACCGGTACAGGTAGTAGGCGAGGATCGCCTTCATCCCGTAGTAGGAGAAGCGCTCCCACAGCTCGGTGAAGAACAGCGTCGACAGTCCTCGGGGATGGCCGAAGAAGCCCCGCTGCGGGGTGGAGACGGCGCTCGTGGCGCTCACGTGTTCCTCCTGTGTCAACGATGTCACCGTCGGCAGACCGGACCACATTACGCCGTACGGGGGTACGGAATGAAACCCCGATACGTCCGAGTGGCCTATCGCACAGCCTCGGGGTGCGCTCCGGTTCAACGTTTGGTGCACTCGTGGGGTGGATCTGATCGAGGCTCACGGACGCGCGATGACGGAGTTCGACTCGCGGGTGCGCCAAGTGCGCCCCGAGCAGTGGGACTGGGGCACACCCTGCAAGGAGTGGTCGGTCCACGACTTGGTCAACCACCTGGTCCACGAGCAGCTGTGGGCGCCGGAACTGCTGGCCGGCTGCACGATCGAGCAGGTCGGCGACCGGTTCGACGGCGACCAGCTCGGCCACGACCCGCTGCACTCGTGGGTGCTGGCGGCAGCCGCGGCGCGCGAGGCGTGGATCGCGCCGAAAGCGCTGCTCAAGCCCGTGCACTTGAGCTACGGCAAGGCGACGGCGGTCGAGTACGGCTGGCAGATGACGTCCGACCTCGCCGTGCACGCCTGGGACCTGGCGCGGGCGATCGGGGCGGACGACCGGATCGACCCGGACCTCGCCGGGGCGGTGCTGGCGTACGTGGAGCCGAACGCGGAGGCGTGGGCGGCGAGCGGGCTGTTCGACCCGCCGGTGCCGGTGCCCGACAACGCAGACCCGCAGACCAGGCTCGTCGCGCTGCTCGGCCGGACGCCGTAGCGGACGGTCCGGCAGGCGGTCCCGGTGACGGCCGGGCGGAGGACGGTCGGCCAGGTAGTGGCTGGTCACGTGATCGTTGGCGTGATCGCGGTTCGGGTGGTGGCGGGCACCGAGGGGAGAGCCCATCGGAGGCTCTCCCCCACGGCCTCTTCCTTGGCACGGGCGGGGCCCCCGTGACCAAGCCTCGTCGCGCACGCCCCGCCCCGCGCAGCTCCCCGACTACGCGGGACGGGGCGCACCTCCCCCTCGCGGCGTGCGTAGCCCCCGACAGTCGACGCACAGGCCATTGATAGCCCTCGGACGTTGTCAGCGGTCGGTGGGCGATGCCCTGACAACATTTCCCGGACAACGACTCGGGCCCCTCCGCGTGGTGCGGCGGGGCCCGAACGGCGCCGAACAGTGCTGGTGGGGTCGCTCAGGGACCGGTGACGCCCGGCTCCCAGCTCTCCGGTCGGCCGCTCTCGGTCAGCAGCAGCTGCCAGTCGCCGAAGCCCATCGGCGCGTCGTGGTGCCACGGGAACTTGCCGTCCGCGGTCGGCAGGATGATCTGGAGGGCGGCGAAGTCGCCCTTGCCGTAGAGCAGGAACGCGCTGCCGAAGAACTCCGGGTAGAAGCCCTTGAAGACGCGCTCGAACGTGACCGGCACGCCGCCCAGGAAGTCGTAGTAGAGCCGACCGGGCACGAACCGCTCGCCACGCCTGGCGCGGTCGACGTACGCGCGGATGAGCACCTGCGCGTGCTCGGGCGGCAGGCCCAGGACCACGACCTCGGCGACGCCGAACCGGCGCCACGCGCCGACGGAGAACGAGTAGCCGGCGCCTTCGTCGTCCTCGGGCACGGTGACGACGGCGTGACCGTGCTGCTCGGCCTGCGTCAACAGCCAGTTGCGCAGGTTGATGTCCTGGACGGAGGGGGCGGAGGGGTTCGACACCCGGCCATTGTGCCCGTTGCCGGCGTCAACCCCGCATAAGCGCGGCCACGACGTGCCCCGGACGGACGACAGGTCACGACGGCGACGGCCCCGTGGCGGCAGCTGCCGCCACGGGGCCGTCGGGTTCAGGGCGGGCCCTGAGGTCGGATCCGGAGGCCGGGGCTCAGTCGACCTCGGCCATCACCTCGTCGGAGACGTCGAAGTTCGCGAACACGTTCTGCACGTCGTCGCAGTCCTCGAGCGCGTCGATCAGCTTGAAGATCTTCCGCGCGCCCTCGGCCTCCAGCTGCACGGTCACCGACGGCAGGAAGTTCGCCTCCGCCGACTCGTAGTCGTACCCGGCGTCCTGGAGGGACTTGCGGACCGCGACCAGGTCACCGGCCTCGGACACGACCTCGTAGCTCTCGCCGAGGTCGTTGACCTCCTCCGCGCCCGCGTCGAGCACGGCCATCAGCACGTCGTCCTCGGACAGGTCGCCCTTCGGCACGATCACCACGCCCTTGCGGGTGAACATGTAGGCCACCGATCCCGGATCGGCCATCGAGCCGCCGTTGCGGGTCATCGCGGTGCGGACCTCGGACGCGGCCCGGTTGCGGTTGTCGGTCAGGCACTCGACCAGCACCGCCACGCCGTTGGGGCCGTAGCCCTCGTACATGATGGTCTGCCAGTCCGCGCCGCCGGCCTCCTCGCCACCGCCGCGCTTGCGGGCGCGCTCGATGTTGTCCAGCGGCACGGAGTTCTTCCGCGCCTTCTGGATGGCGTCGTACAGGGTCGGGTTGCCGTCGGGATCGCTACCGCCGGTGCGGGCCGCCACCTCGATGTTCTTGATCAGCCGCGCGAAGAGCTTGCCGCGCTTGGCGTCGATTGCGGCCTTCTTGTGCTTGGTGGTCGCCCACTTTGAGTGGCCGCTCATCTTTCCTCCGTCGAATACTCAGCCCGCGGCACGGACCATGTCCACGAAAAGGCGGTGCACCCGCCCGTCGCCGGTCAGTTCCGGGTGGAACGAGGTGGCGAGCACGTGCCCCTGCCGAACCGCGACGATCCTACCGGCGGCCTCTCCCGCGTCTTCCGTTTCGGGCACCCGGGCGAGTACTTCCACGTCCGATCCCGCCGATTCCACCCACGGGGCCCGGATGAACACCGCGTGCACCTCGCCCACGTCGGTGAAGTCGAGTTCGGCCTCGAAGGAATCGACCTGCCTGCCGAACGCGTTGCGCCGCACCACGATGTCGAGCCCGCCGAGCTGGTGCTGGTCGGGCCGGCCGTCCAGGACGCGGTCGGCCAGCAGGATCATCCCGGCGCACGAACCGTAGGCGGGCATGCCCTCCTTGATCCGGGCGCGCAGGGGTTCGAGCAGGTCGAACGTGGCGAGCAGCCGGCTGATGGTCGTCGACTCGCCGCCCGGCAGCACCACGCCGTCGACCTCGGCCAACTCCTCGGGCCGGCGGATCGGGCGGGCGAGCACGTCGGCCTCGGCCAACGCGACGAGGTGCTCACGGACGTCGCCCTGGAGGGCGAGGACACCGACGACGGACACGGCTGGATTTCCTCCTAGGTGAACTGCCACCAGCCTAGGTGCTCTCGCCCCTGGTGGTGGAGACGACCACCGGGGCCATGTGGACGATGATCGTGCTCGGCGCACTGATCGCCAACGACGGCCTCGCGTCGCTC
>NZ_JBFAFR010000015.1:0-211168 GCF_040639675.1 Actinosynnema sp. NPDC023794
CACCTGTTCTGGTTCTTCGGCCACCCCGAGGTCTACATCGTCGCGCTGCCGTTCTTCGGCATCGTGTCGGAGATCTTCCCGGTGTTCAGCCGCAAGCCGATCTTCGGCTACAACGGCCTGGTCTACGCGACGCTGGGCATCGCGGCGCTGTCCGTGGCCGTGTGGGCCCACCACATGTACGCCACCGGCGCGGTGCTGCTGCCGTTCTTCGCGTTCATGACGTTCCTGATCGCGGTGCCCACCGGCATCAAGTTCTTCAACTGGATCGGCACGATGTGGAAGGGGCAGCTGACGTTCGAGACACCGATGCTGTTCAGCATCGGCTTCATCGTCACGTTCCTCTTCGGCGGTCTGTCCGGCATCCTGCTGGCGGCGCCGGCGATCGACTTCCACGTGTCCGACACGTACTTCGTCGTCGCGCACTTCCACTACGTGCTGTACGGCACGATCGTGTTCGCCACGTTCGCGGGCATCTACTTCTGGTTCCCGAAGATCACCGGCCGGATGATGGACGAGCCGCTGGGCAAGCTCCACTTCTGGACCACGTTCCTCGGCTTCCACGCCACGTTCCTGGTGCAGCACTGGCTGGGCAACGAGGGCATGCCGCGCCGGTACGCGGACTACCTGCCCAGCGACGGCTTCACCACGCTGAACACGATCTCGACGATCGGCGCGTACATCCTCGGCGCGTCCACGCTGCCGTTCATCTGGAACATCTTCAAGTCCTACCGGTACGGCGAGACCGTGAAGGTGGACGACCCGTGGGGCTTCGGCAACTCGCTGGAGTGGGCGACCTCGTGCCCGCCGCCGCGGCACAACTTCACCGAGCTGCCGCGCATCCGCTCGGCGCGCCCGGCGTTCGAGCTGCACTACCCGCACATGATCGAGCGGCTGCACAGCGAGGCGCACGTGACGTTCACCGGCAAGGCCATCGCGCACGAGGACGCGAAGCCCGCGCCGTCGGAGGTGGCCGCCGCCGCTGTGCAATCGGGCACAGCCTCGGAGGACACCGAGGGCGACCACAAGTAGCGCTTGTAACCTGAGCGCAGGTTCAACGGCGAGCCCCGAAGACCGTTCCGGTCTCGGGGCTCGCCGCTGTCTGGCATAGGAGCCATCAGTGACCAAGCCCAGCGCCACGCCCGTCCTGATCACCGTCACCGGACCGGACAAGCCGGGGGTCTCCTCCGTGCTCTTCGCGGTGCTGACCAGGCACGGCGTGGAGATCCTCGACGTCGAGCAGGTCGTCATCCGCGGTCGGCTGGTGCTCGGCGTGCTCGTGGCCGCCGACCACGACCCGGAGGGGTTGCAGGAGGCCGTCGAGCAGGCCATGGCGACGGTGTCCATGCACGTCGAGGTGGAGATCGGCGCGGACTCGAAGCGGACCGCGCGGCTGGAGTCCAGCCACGTGCTGATCCTGCTCGGCCGACCGGTCACGGCCCGCGCGTTCACCGAGGTGGCGCGTCGGCTCGCGTCGCTCGGCGTGAACATCGACGCGATCCGCGGTGTCGCCGACTACCCCGTCACCGGCCTCGAGCTGCGGGTTTCGGTGGCCGAGGACACGCCGGAGAGCGACGCGCAGCTGCGGTCGGCGTTGGCCGAGGTGGCGGTGCGGGGTGGGCTGGACATCGCGGTGGAGCGGGCCGGGCTGACCCGGCGGGCCAAGCGGCTGGTGGTGTTCGACGTCGACTCCACGCTCATCCAGGGCGAGGTGATCGAGATGCTGGCCGCGCACGTCGGGGTGGAGCCGCAGGTCAAGGAGATCACCGACGCGGCGATGCGCGGCGAGCTCGACTTCACCGAGTCGCTGCGGCGGCGGGTGGCGCTGCTGGAGGGCCTGGACGAGTCCGTGCTGGACGAGGTCGCCGAGTCGCTGGAGCTGACGCCCGGCGCGCGGACGACCGTCCGGACGTTGAAGCGGCTCGGGTTCCGCTGCGGTGTGGTGTCCGGCGGCTTCACGCGCGTGATCCAGCGGCTGGTCGACGACCTCGGCCTGGACTTCTGCGCGGCCAACGAGCTGGAGATCGTGGACGGCAAGCTGACCGGCCGGGTCGTCGGCGAGGTCGTGGACCGGGCGGGCAAGGCGGTGGCGCTGCGGCGGTTCGCCGACGAGCAGGGCATCACGCTGGCGCAGACCGTGGCCGTCGGCGACGGCGCCAACGACATCGACATGCTCGGCGCGGCCGGGCTGGGCATCGCGTTCAACGCCAAGCCCGCGTTGCGCGAGGTGGCGGACACGGCGCTGTCGCACCCGTTCCTGGACGCGGTGCTGTTCGTGCTCGGCGTGACGCGTGCCGAGGTGGAGGCCGCGGACGCGGCGGACGGTCTGGAGCTGAACCGGCTGTGAACCCGATCCTGCGGATGCTGGTGGACCGGCACTACGCGACCGACGAGGAGGACCCGGAGTCGGTCCGGGCGATGCCGGTGGTGCTGCGGATCGAACGGTCCGCGCCGCCGTCCCGGACGGACGTGCTGGAGGCCGCCGCGGCCGCCGCCGTCGCGGTGTGCCTGGACGACCGCGCGCTGCCGGGCGGCGAGTGGCACGACGAGCTGGTGGCGTGGGTGCGCGGTCGGATCCGGAAGGTGACGCGGCGGGCACGGGGCGCGCACTGGGAGGCGGTGCAGTCGTTGCCGGGCGTGACGATCACGGTCGGCGGCGCCTCGGTGCGGGCGTTCGTGCCGGGGCGGGTGGTCGACCTGCCCAAGGAGCTGAGCCGGTTGCAGATCTCGGGCAGCGAGCTGCCGCCCGACGAGCCCGGCCCGGTCCCGCCCGGCGCTCACGAGCTCTGGCTGAACCCGCGCGTCGAGATGACGGCGGGCAAGGCCGCGGCCCAGGTGGGGCACGCGTCCATGCTGCTCGCGCCGCACCTGTCCGAGGCCGAGCTGAAGGAGTGGGCGGAGCTGGACTACCGGTGTGCCGTGCGGGCGCCGTCGGCGGCGGACTGGGACGCGCTGGTGGCGCGGCCGGACGTCGTGATGGTGCGGGACGCCGGGTACACCGAGGTCGCGCCCGGCACGGCGACGGTGGCCGTGCACCGACGTTTCGGCTGACCGTTTTGCGGTAACCATCCCCGGCGTGGGCCTGTTGGACGTGCTGGACGCCAAGCTCGGTGACGGGCTGGAGAGCTTGCTGTGCGCGCACCACGAACGCCGGCTGCGCAAACTCGGGTGGGGTTCGGCCTTCGGCTCGGAGGCCGGCTGGTGGACGCCCCGGCGGCCGGTGCGGACCGGCAACCGGGTCGAGGTGCTGGTGGACGGGCACGAGGTGCTGCCCGCCATCGCGTCGGCGATCTCGTCGGCACGCAGGTCCGTGCACCTGGCCGGGTGGTGCGCGAGCCCGGACTTCCGGCTGACCCGTGAACCGGGTTCGCCGACGTTGCGCGAGCTGCTGGCGTCGGCCGCGTCCCGGGTGCCGGTGCGCGTGCTGCTGTGGGCGGGGCCGCCGGTGCCGATGTTCGAGCCGACCCGCAAGCGCGTGCTGGCGGCGCAGCGCGAGTTCATGCGCGACAGCGCGGTCCGGTGCGAGATCGACGCGCGGGAGCGGACGCTGCACTGCCACCACGAGAAGATCGTCGTGGTGGACGACGAGGTGGCGTTCGTCGGCGGCATGGACCTGACCGCGGTGGAGGGCGACCGCCACGACACCGCCGAGCACCCGCCCCGCGAGCCGCTGGGCTGGCACGACATCGGGACGCGCCTGCACGGGCCGATCGTCGCGGACGTGGCCGACCACTTCCGCCTGCGCTGGCAGGAGATCGCCGGCGAGCACCTGCCCCCGGCGACGCCGCCCGCGCCCGCCGGCCCGTCCTCGGCCCAGCTCGTGCGGACGATCCCGGAGCGCACCTACGACTTCGCGCCGCGCGGCGAGTTCAGCCTGCTCGACTCCTACCTCCGCGCCCTGCGTTCGGCGACGCGCCTGATCTACCTCGAGAACCAGTTCCTCTGGTCACCCGAGGTCACCGAGGTCCTGATCGACAAGCTCCGCAACCCGCCCGACCCGGACTTCCGCACGGTCCTCGTGCTGCCGCGCAAGCCGAGCAACGGCGCGGACACCACCCGCGGCCAGCTGGGACGCCTGCTGGACGCCGATGACGGCAACCACCGCCTGGTGGCGGCCACGCTGTCCTCGCACGACGGCGCGACGTCCTCGTCGGTCTACGTGCACGCGAAACTGGCCATCGTGGACGACCGCTGGCTGAGCATCGGCTCGGCCAACCTGAACGAGCACTCGCTGTTCAACGACACCGAGGTCAACGTCGTCACCGACGACCCCGACATCGCCCGCGACACGCGCCTGCGCCTCTGGTCCGAACACCTGCAACGCCCGCTCTCCGACGTCACCGCTCCCGCCCACGACGTCGTCGACCGCCTCTGGCGGCCCACCCTGACCGCCCCGGGCAAGCACCGCCTGACCGCCCTGCCCGGCGTCTCCCGCCGCGCCGGCCGCCTCCAAGGCCCGCTCCGCGGCCTCCTCGTCGACGGCTGACCGCGCGTGTCGTACCTCCGGACCGCGCGTGTCCTACCTTCACGTCCCGCGTGTCCTGCGTTCAGGACGCGCGTGTCCTACGTTCAGGACGCGCGTGTCCTACGTTCAGGACCCCCGAGTTCAACGCTCAGAACACGCGACCTGCGGAAACGGCGTCAGTTGTTCGCCGCGTCGAGCCGCTTGAGCGCCGCCCGCACGACCTCCGGGTCGTACGTCGTCCAGAACGGCGGCAGCGAGGCGCGCAGGAACCCGCCGTAACGGGCCGTCGCCAGCCGCGGGTCGAGGATCGCCACCACGCCCTTGTCGTTCATCGAACGCAGCAGCCGCCCGGCCCCCTGCGCCAGCAACAGCGCCGCATGGGTGGCCGCCACGGTGAGGAAACCGTTGCCGCCGCGCGACTCCACCGCCTTCTGCCGCGCCGACGCCAGCGGGTCGTCCGGCCGCGGGAACGGGATGCGGTCCATCACCACCAGCGACAGCGCCGGTCCCGGCACGTCCACGCCCTGCCACAACGACAACGTGCCGAACAGGCACGTCCGCGCGTCCTCGGCGAACCGCTTCACCAACTGCCCCGTGGCGTCGTCACCCTGGCACAGCACGGGGTGGTCCACCTTGTCCCGCAACGCCTCCGCCGCCGCCTTCGCCGCTCGCATCGACGAGAACAGCCCCAACGTGCGCCCGCCCGCCGCGTTGACCAGACCCTCGATCTCGTCCACGTAGGACGGTGGCAGCCCGTCGCGCCCCGGCGGCGGCAGGTGCCGTGCCACGTACAGGATCCCGCTGGTGCCGTGCTCGAACGGCGAGCCGACGTCCAGCCCGCTCCACCGCGGCACGCTCAGGTCCGACGGCGGCTCCTTGTCCGTCGCCGTCCCCTCGGCCTTCTGCGCCCCCGACGCCGCCGGCAGACCCCACTGCCGCGCCAACGTGTCGAACGTGCCGCCCAACGTCAACGTCGCCGAGGTCAGGACCGTGGTCCGCTTCCCGAACAGCCGCTCCCGCAGCAACCCGCCGACGCCCAACGGCGCGACCCGCAACGACGGCGGCTTGTTGCGGTCGGCGAAGTCACCCGACACCCAGACCACGTCGTGGTCGGAGTCGAACGCCTCCAGGATCCGCGTGGCGCAGTCGTGCACGTCGTCCAGCAGCGACATCGCCAACTTGCGCGACGTGGCGCCGTCCACGTCCTCCTTGCGCTCCGGCCCCAACGACGTGATGCACGCGTGCGCCGCGTCCTTGGTCGCCCGCAACGCACCGGCCAACGCCTGCGGCAGGCTGTCCAGCCGACCGGCCGGCAACTCCTCCAGGATCATCGCCAGACCGTCGCTCGCCTCGGCCATCCGGTCGGCCACGGTCTGGTCGATCAGCCGCCCGCAACGCCGCGCGGCCGTGGCGACCAGGGACGCGCTCAGCTCCTCCGTCGCCACCGACGTGACGCGGTCGACCAGGTCGTGCGCCTCGTCGATCACCACGACGTCGTGATCGGGCAGGACCTGGTAGCCCTCCAGCGCGTCCACGGCGAGCATCGCGTGGTTGGTCACGACGACGTCCGCCTTGCCCGCCTCGGCGCGGGCCTTCTCGGCGAAGCAGTCCACGCCGATCGGGCACTTGTTCACGCCGAGGCACTCGCGCGCGGTCACGGAGACCTGACGCCACGCCTGGTCCGTGACGCCCGGCACGAGCTCGTCCCGGTCACCGGTCTCGGTGTCGGACGACCACTCGTGCAGGCGCTTGATCTCGCGGCCCATCTTGGACACCGCGAACGGGTCGAACAGGCCCGCGTCCTCCGGCTCGTCCGGCGCTCCCGTGTGCAGGCGGTGCATGCACAGGTAGTTGCGGCGGCCCTTGAGGATCGCGAACCTCGGCTCGCGCCCCAGCTCCTTGCGCAACGCCTTGGCGAGCCGGGGCAGGTCGCGGTCGACCAGCTGGCGTTGCAGCGCGATGGTCGCGGTGGAGATGACGACCGTCGTCTCCTCGGCCACGGCGTGCCGCAGCGCGGGCACCAGGTAGGCCAGCGACTTGCCCGTGCCGGTGCCCGCCTGGACGGCCAGGTGCTCGCCGGTCCGGATCGACCGCTCGACGGCCTCCGCCATGTCGACCTGGCCCTGGCGTTCGGCACCGCCCACCGCCTCCACGGCAACGGCGAGCAACGTCCTGGTGTCGGGGATCGCGGTGGTGGCGGGCACGGCGAAGACCGTACCCGCCCACCCCGTCACCGCGGGCCGGACACCCCAACGCGTGCTGAGCGTTGAACTCGGGTGTTCCGAACGTAGGACACGCGCGTTCTGGGACGTAGGACTCTCGCGCGCTGGAGGTAGGACTCTCGGGGTTACTTGCGGTTGACCAGGGCCCAGGTCGCCGGCAGGAGACCGGCGGCCAGGGCGATCTTCAGCGCGTCGCCCAGCAGGAACGGCGTCACGCCCAGCTGCAACGCCTTGCCGAAGCCGACACCCGCCGCGGCCATCAGCCACGGCACGCCGCACGCGTAGATCGCCAGGTTGCCCACCGCCATCGTGCCGACGGTCCGCAACGGCGTCCGGTCACCGCCGCGGGCGGCCAGGTGGCCGACCAGCGCGCTGGCGAACACGAACCCGACCACGTACCCGAGCGACGCGGGCGTGCCCGACGAACCGCCCTGGAACCACGGCACGCCGGCCACACCGGCGACCAGGTACAGGACCATCGACGCGCCACCGCGCTGCCACCCGAGCGCCGCGCCCACCAGCAGGGCGGCGAACGTCTGGCCGGTCAGCGGCACGGGGCTGCCCGGCACCGGCAGCGCGACCTGGGCGGCCAGGCCGGTCAACCCGGCGCCCGCGACGACCAGGGCGATGTCACGCGCGAGAGCGCCCGGGACCAGGTCGGCGAGCACCGCGCGACGGCCGGGAACGGCGAGGACGGACACTTGGGACCTCCCAGAGGATCGACTCACCGGGAGGTTAACCGGCGATCACTCGTTCGGTCTTTGTCGAAGCTCTACAAAGTTGGCCATCTCACGCGCGACGAGCCGACGCGCCAGTGGTCCAGCGCCACGTCACCGGGGCGATCACCCGGTTGGGACGTTCGGCACCGGGCACGCAAGCACCTCTGACCGAGTCCTTTCCATCGATCGAGGGATCGCCCGATAGGGCTGCGTGGTGGTCATCGGGTCTGCATAGAGCGAACCTCACCCCCGGAACGAGTGACAACGTGACGTGTTTTCGGGCAGTTCACCCACGTTCAGTGGCCGTGATTGGGCGATTCGAGTGGTGGTTGTCCCTCTTTACGGTCAGCAACCCTTAATGCGACGGGAGGAACGCCGATAGGGGCATTTGCTCGACCAGACGTTTCGAGGAAGGGGTCCCATGCGTGCGCCAATGACGCGTCACGCCGCGGTGGCCGGCTTGGTCGCCGTCGCGGCGCTGGTCGTCGGAGCCGGACCGGCCTCGGCGGCGCCCGGGGACGCCTCGGCCGGTGGCGCGCGGGTCGACTTGTCGCTGCCGGGCCGTGCCGCGGTGTCGGCCGGCCCGTTCGCCGCCGTCGACGCGAACGGCCCCACCGCCGCCACGTTCGCGGGGGTGGACCTGCCGAACGCCCTGAGCACCGGCGTGATCAACGCGTCCGCGTCACGCGACGACAAGACCGGCGGCGTCGGCGCCCGGGCGAGCACCGCCGACGTCCGGCTCGACCTGCTCTCGACCACGACCGGCGGCGTGTCCGCCGAACTGGTCGAAGCCGAGTGCGCGGCCACCCAGAGGGGCCTGGTGGGCACGGCCGAGCTCGTCGGCCTGGACCTCGGCGGGCTCGGCGGGCTCGGCGAGATCGGCGAGATCGGCGAGATCGGCGCCCGACCCGCGCCCGACACCACGATCGACGTCGGCCTCCCCGGCGTGGGCACCGCCGAGGTGGTGTTCAACGAGCAGGTGCGCAACGCCGACGGCAGCCTCACCGTCAACGGCGTCCACGTGACCCTGGTCGGCGGCACGCCGGGCCCGGTCGGCGTCGGTGACCTGGTGCTCTCGACCGTCACCTGCGGTCCGGCCGGCCTGCCGATCCCGATGGCGTCCGGCGCTGGCCTGTGCGTCGGGCTCGGCCTGCTCGCCCTGTTCGGCGTGCCCGTCGGCGCCGCGGCGCTGCGCCGACGACACGAACCCGCGGCGGTCTGAGCCGTGTACGAGGTCCCCGGCAGCGGTGACGCGGTCGGCACGGGAACCGACTCGTCGGCGGCGACCGGCGCCGGACTCGCGTGGCGGGTGGTGGCCGGCCTCGTCCTGGCCCGCGCGGCCCGCGGGCGACGAGCGACAGCCGACGAGTAGCGCGCGTGCGCCCCGGCCACGCGCCGACCCCCAGTCGCGCGGCCGGGGCGCCGCACCCAGCCCCGGGACACCTCTCGAAACCGCAGTGAAGGGAGCAAGGTGAAGGAAGTCGTGCTGCTCGCGGGCACCCGATCCGAAGCGGTGAAGATCGCGCCGGTGGCGCTGGCGCTTGGTGACCACCCGGTGCTCCGGCCCGTGATCGTCCACAGTGGACAGCGCAACGGAATGGTCGAGCAGGCCCTGAGCGCGTTCGGCCTGCTCGTGGACGTCGAGCCGGCCGTGCCGCGGGCCACCGGCGGCCAGGCCGAGCTGTTGGCCCGCCTGGTCGCGGAGTTCGACCGCCTGCTGCGCGGGCGCGACCCGGCCGTCGTCCTCGTGCCGGGCGACACGACCACCGCGCTGGCCGGCGCGCTCGCCGCGTTCTGGCGCGGCACCCCGGTCGCGCACCTCGCAGCCGGGCTGCCCACCGGCGACGTCGCCGGACCGTTCCCCGAGGAGGGAGCCCGGCGAATGATCGCCCGGATCGCCACCCTGCACCTCGTGCCGACCGACGACGACGCCGCCGCGCTCGTCCGCGAGGGCATGGGCGACCGCCGGATCGTGGTCACCGGCAACACCGTGGTCGACGCCGTGCAGCGGATCGCCGCCGCCGACCTGCCCGCCCGCGACCCCGACCTCGCGGTGCTCGAACGCGTGCTCGACGAGCGCTCCGAGCGACTGGTGCTGGTCACGGCGCACCGGCGCGAGTCGTGGGGCAAGCCGTTGACGCGCGTGCTGCACGCCGTGCGGGCGATCGCCGACCGACACCCCGACGTGCGCGTGCTGCTGCCCGTGCACCCGGACCCGCGGGTGCGTGCGGCGGCACGGGCCGTGCTCGGCGGGCACGAGCGGATCGTGGTGACCGGGCCGTTGGACTACTCGGACCTCGTGCGCGCGCTGCGGCGGTCCTCGCTCGTGCTCACCGACTCCGGCGGCATCCAGGAGGGGGCGCCCACGTTCGGCGTGCCGGTGCTGGTGCTGCGCGACACGACCGAGCGGGTGTCCGCGGTGGAGGCGGGCGGGGCGTGGCTGGTCGGCACCGACCCGATCCGGATCATCGCCGAGGCCGGCTGGGTGCTCGGCGCGCGGCTGCGGCTGCCGCGGGGGCGCAACCCGTTCGGCGACGGCCGCGCGGCGATCCGGGTGCGTGGCGCGTTGGAGCGGCTCGTCGGTCTGCCGAGTGATTTCGCCGGCGCGCCGCTGCCGCTGCGCATCCCGTGCTGACCGCGTTCCGTCACTCGAACAGGTATCGGTTCTCCTCTTGCGGGTGATGTATGCGCGAGATCGTCGGGTCGTGTCCGCCGGAGCTCGATAGTCCTCACGACCGCGAATAGCAGAAGGGCGACACGATGAAGCAGAACGGAGCGCGCCGGGTCGGCGCCGTGACCGCGGCGCTGGTGCTCGGCCTGGTCACCGCCGCGCCACCGGCGTCGGCGGCCAACCCGGCGGGGGTGGCGTCCGTCGGCTCCGCCGAGTTCACCAAGGCGGGCACGCGGGTCACCGTCGCGCCGCTGGCGCCGTGCGCGGTCGACGGCACGACGTCGAACAAGTCCGAGGCGGTGAGCCGCACGGGCGTCCGGTTCGGCGCGGGCACGTCGTCGTGCACCACCGCGGTGGCCGACCCGGAGAACGGCACGACCACGTCCACGTCCGAGGCGGTCGGCGCGGAGTTCGAGCTGTCGGCGCTGATGTCGGCGGGCGGGCCGAGGCTGCGGGTGGCCAGGTGGAAGGTCACCTGCGTGGGCACCGTGTCCGGCACCAACGCGGGGTGGGCGGCGGACGGCCTGCAGGGCTTCGCGGGGCTGCCCGAGCAGATCCCGACGAACTACGTGCACGAGGTGAAGGCGGGCGACGGCACGGTGCTGGCCACCGCGACGTTCGGCGAGACGAGCGTCGCGGACCCGAACGACGGCAGCATCGCGATGACCATGCTGCACCTGCGCTTCACCGAGGCGTCCACCGTGACCGGCGACGTCGTCCTCGGCGCGACCGCCTGCTCCCCGACCCCCTGACCCCGCGCGTGTCGAACCTCCAGGCCCGCGTGTCGAACGCTCAGGACCTCCGAATTCACCGTTCAGGACCGCGACCGGCGGACGTGAACGCCGAACTCACCCGACCTGGGCGTTCGACACGCGGGACCCGAGCGTTCGACACGCCGGTCGGTCAGCCGACGCGAGGGGTGCCGGACAGCGTCACGCCGGCGTCGCCCAGCCGCGTCAACGCGCTGTCCACGGTCGCCTGCGACACGCCCGCCGTCAGGTCCAGCAGCACGGTCGTCGCGAACCCGGCGTTCGCCGCGTCCACCGCCGTCGCACGCACGCAGTGGTCGGTCGCCACCCCCACCACGTCCACCTGCTCCACGCCACGCGCCCGCAGCCAGTCCACCAACTGCTCACCCGAGCGCGACGAGCCCTCGAACCCCGAGTACGCCGCCGCGTACGCGCCCTTGGAGAACACTTCCTCCACCGCCGTCACGTCGAACTCCGGGTGGAACGCCGCACCGGCCGTCCCCGCCACGCAGTGCACCGGCCACGAGTCGACGAAGTCCGGCGTCTCGCTGAAGTGCGCCCCCGGGTCGATGTGGTAGTCACGCGTCGCCACCACGTGGTCGTACGACGACGAGGCGACGTGCGCCGAGACCGCCGCCGCCACCGCCGCGCCACCGGGCACCGCCAGGGAGCCGCCCTCGCAGAAGTCGACCTGCACGTCCACCACGATCAGCGCCTTGCTCATCTTGCGCCCCCTACAGGAACGTCGTCGGGATCGCGGGCTCGCCGCGGGACAGCTTCAGACCTTCCCACGGCACGGTCACGAGGGCAGCACGCAGCCGTTCCCGGCTCTCCGCCAACGTGTCCAGGCCGTCGACCCGTCGGCCGGCGCGGACCAGCGGCACGGCGAGCAGCCGGTCGTGCGCGCCCGTCGACGGTTCGGAGTCGTGCGGGAACACGACCTCCTCCAACGCCGTCCCGGTCTCCTTGTGCCGCCGCAGCGCGCTCTTGCGCCCACCGCGCGACTCCTTGTGCGAGCTGCGCTTGGCCACCGGCCGCCCGTCCACCTCGACCAGCTTGTAGACCATGCCCGCGGTCGGCGCGCCGGACCCCGTGACCAGGGACGTGCCCACGCCGTACGCGTCCACCGGCTCCGCGCGCAGCATCGCGATCGAGTACTCGTCCAGGTCGCCCGACACCACGATCCGGGTGTTCCGCGCGCCCAACGAGTCCAGTTGGTCACGCGCCTGCCGCGCCAGCACGCCCAGGTCGCCCGAGTCGATCCGCACCGCGCCCAGCGCCGGCCCCGCCACCTCGACGGCGGTCTTGATGCCGTTGGTGATGTCGTAGGTGTCCACCAGGAGCGTCGTGTCCACGCCCAACGCCTCGACCTGCGACCGGAACGCCGCCTCCTCGCTGTCGTGCAGGAGGGTGAACGCGTGCGCGCACGTGCCGGCGGTCGGGATGCCGTGCCGCCGTGCCGCCTCCAGGTTCGACGTCGCGGTGAACCCGGCCAGGTACGCGGCGCGGGCCGCCGCCACGGCCGCCTCCTCGTGCGTGCGGCGCGACCCCATCTCGATCATGCGCCGACCGTTGGCCGCGCCCACCATCCGCGCCGCCGCCGAGGCGATGGCGCTGTCGTGGTTGAGGATCGACAGCGCCAGGGTCTCCAGCACCACCCCGACGCCGAACGGCGCCCGCACGGACAGGATGGGCGAGCCCGGGAAGTACAGCTCACCCTCCGGGTAGCCGTCCACGTCCCCGGTGAACGAGTAGTCCGCCAGCCACGACAGGGTGGCCTCGTCGACCACGTTCGTGCGTTCCAGCAGCTCAAGGTCACGTTCGGTGAACGTGAAGTCGGTGATCGCGTCCAGCAGCCTCCCGGTGCCCGCGACCACCCCGTACCGCCTGCCCTCCGGCAACCGCCGGGCGAAGACTTCGAAGACGCACGGCCGGTCGGCGGTGCCGTCGCGCAGCGCTGCGGCGAGCATCGTCAACTCGTAGTGGTCGGTGAACAGCGACGTCGACATGCGGGGAAGCCTAAGCCGTGGGCCAGGGTGCCCCTGAGGGCTCCACCGCGGACCGGAACATGACACCATTGGCGGTATGACCACGCCCGTCGAGCATGAGCGGACGCAGGTTGACCCGGCCGGCGAGGAGGTCCGCACCGAGGACCGCCCGTGGCAGACCCTGGTCTGGAACGACCCGGTGAACCTGATGTCCTACGTGACGTACGTGTTCCAGAAGCTGTTCGGCTACAGCCGCGACCACGCGACCAAGCTGATGCTGGACGTGCACCACAAGGGCAGGGCGATCGTGTCGTCGGGGACCAAGGACAAGGTGGAGGCCGACGTGGCCAAGCTGCACGCGGCCGGGCTCTGGGCGACCATGCAGCGTTCGTCGTGAAGAAGTGGACACGCACCGGCGACCAGGTGCTCGGCCGGTTCGACCGGCAGGAAGCAGCCGTGGTGCGCGGCCTGGTGAGCCAGATCCAGGACATGCTGATGGCACGCGCCGAAGAGGCGCCGCAGGACGAGCTGGCGGAGCTGACCGGCATCCGCACCGGCCCGTCCACGCCGCCGGACGACCCGATCCTCGGTCGGCTGCTGCCCGACTTCCACCGGCTCGACCCCGACGCGCCCGATCCGGCCGAGGTCGACTCGGCCAACGCGCTGCGGTCGCTGCACGAGCCCGAGCTGCTGGACCTGAAGACCGGTGTCGCGGCGGTGGTGCTGCAGACGTGCCCGCCCGACGGCGGTGAGGTGCGGCTGGCGCTGGAGCAGGCCGAGGCGTGGCTGTCGGCGTTGAACGACGTGCGGCTGGCGCTGGGGACGGCGTTGGACGTGCAGGAGGACATGCCGGACGAGCTGCCGCCGGACGACCCGCGGTCGCCGCACCTGGGCGTGTACCACTGGTTGACGTGGGTGCAGGAGACGCTGATCGAAGCGGTCATGGCCTGATGCTGCTCGGGCGGGCGCCGGGTGTGGCGGTGTTGCTGACGCCCGCGGGCGCCGTGGCCGGGGTGGACGTCCGGGGTGCGCCGGTAGGCACGCGTGAGCTGGACCTGCTGGACCCGTCGACGTTGGTGCGGCGGGTGCACGCCGTGGTGCTGGGCGGGCCTTCGGCCGTGGACGGTGCCGTGCGGTGGCTGGCGGAGCGCGGCCACGGCTTCCCGGTGGGCAAGCGCCCGTTCGAAGTGGTCCCGATCGTGCCCGCCGCGGAGCCCTTGGGCCTGCCTCCGGCCGACGGTTACTCGGTGTGCACCTCCGCGGCGCCCCTCGACGTGCCCGCTCTGGCCCTGATCGGCTCGACCGCCGTGGGGCTCGTCGTGGTGGACGCCGACCTGGACCCGGCGGAATGCAGAAGGGTCGCGATGTCCGCCCACGACGCCTTCGCCCGCACCGGCGTGACCGTGCCCGCCACCGTCTTCGCCGTCGCCACGGGCCGTCCGACCGCCATCCCGCTGAACGACCTCTGCACCACCGCCACCGACGCCCTCCACCAGGCGACCGGCCGGTTCTGAGCGTTCAACTCCCGCGAGGGTCCTACGTTCAGGTCGCGTGTGTCCTACGTTCGGAATGCCTGAGTTCAACGCTCGGGAAGCGGGTAACCCGGCGGTATGGCGGGTGTGCAGAGGGCGTTGAGGTGGGTGCGGACCAGTCCGGCGGTGGACAAGGCGGCCGGGGCGTTGGCGGAGGCGGTGCCGGCGACGTTGCGCAGGCGCGAGGTGACCGAACTGCTGCGGACACGGGCGCTCGGCCGGCCCGTGCACCCGGCGGTCGTGGCGCTGCCCATCGGGCTGTACGCGGCGTCGGCGGCGTTGGACCTCATGCCGGGCAGCGGCAAGGCGGCCCGCGCCGTGATCGGCGCCGGGCTGGTGATCGCGCCCGCCGCCCTGGCCACCGAACTGGCCGAGTACGGCACGTTGGACGAGAAGCAGCGGCGCACGGCGTTCGTGCAGCTGACGGCCAACGCGGTGGCGAACGTGTGCTACCTCACGTCCTTCCGTCTCCGCGGCCACGGCTTCGGCGTCGTGGCCAGGGCCGTCTCGGCACTCGGTCTCGCGGCCCTCGGCGCGGGCGGCCTCCTCGGCGTCCGGACGGCCGATCCCGCCGCGCCCGGAGGCGTGCGCGAACCGGTGTAGTGCGGGTTCTCACACGGCGGGACACCTTCCCCCACCACGTAGGATGGAGGGGTGCTGGTGATTCGCCGTGACCTCGTGGACGCGATGGTGGCCCATGCCCGTCGCGACCACCCGGACGAGGCATGCGGGATCATCGCGGGCCCGGAGGGCTCCGACCGCCCGGAGCGGTTCATCGCGATGGACAACGCCGAGCGCTCGCCGACGTTCTACCGCTTCGACTCGATGGAGCAGCTGCGCGTCCACCGCGAGATGAGCGCCAACGACGAGGAGACGATCGTCGTCTACCACTCGCACACCGCCACGGAGGCGTACCCGTCCCGCACGGACATCTCCTACGCGAGCGAGCCCCAGGCGCACTACGTGCTCATCTCCACCCGTGACCCGGAGCAGCACGAGCTGCGCTCCTACCGGATCGTGGACGGCGTGGTGACCGAAGAGCCGGTCGAGGTCGTGGAGTCGTACATGTTCGCCCACACCGGCGCCGACGACACGCCCGACTGTCCCTGAGCCCCTCCAGGTGCGCCCGCGCACCACACGTGGCACCACCTCACCAAACCCGGCTCCTCGGAGGTACCAGCATGGCCGTCACCGTCTCCATCCCCACGATCCTGCGCACCCACACCGGTGGGCAGAAGTCCGTCGAGGCCGCGGGCGCGACGCTCGCGGAGGTCATCGACGACCTGGAGACCAACCACGGTGGCCTGAAGCAGCGCCTGGTCAAGGAAGGCGCGCTCCACCGGTTCGTCAACGTCTACGTCAACGACGAGGACGTGCGGTTCGCGGGCGGCCTCGGCGCCGCGGTCAAGGACGGCGACACCGTGACGATCCTCCCGGCCGTCGCGGGCGGCTGACCCACCCCGGAAGGATCCACTGCGGAGGAACATCGTGGCCCGGTACGAGTCACTGCTCGACACCGTCGGCGGCACGCCCCTGGTGGGGCTGCCCCGGCTGTCGCCGTCGAAGGACGTGCGGCTGTGGGCGAAGCTGGAGGACCGCAACCCGACCGGCTCGATCAAGGACCGCCCGGTCCTGATGATGATCGAGGAGGCCGAGCGGAGCGGGGTGCTCACGCCGGGCTGCACGATCCTCGAACCGACGTCGGGCAACACCGGCATCGCCCTCGCCATGGCCGCCAAGCTCAAGGGCTACGGCCTGGTGTGCGTGATGCCGGAGAACACGTCCACCGAGCGCAAGCAGCTGCTCCAGGCCTACGGCGCGCGGATCGTGTTCTCGCCGGCGGCGGGCGGCTCGAACCAGGCCGTGGCGCTGGCGAAGGAGCTCTCCGCGCAGAACCCGGACTGGGTGATGCTCTACCAGTACGGAAACCCGTCGAACCCCGGCGCGCACTACCACGGCACCGGGCCGGAGCTGCTGAAGGACCTGCCGACGATCACGCACTTCGTCGCGGGCCTCGGCACCACCGGCACGCTGGTCGGCGTCGGCCGGTACCTGCGCGAGCACAAGCCGGACGTGCAGGTCATCGCGGCCGAACCGCGGTACGGCGAGCTGGTCTACGGCCTGCGCAACCTCGACGAGGGCTTCGTGCCCGAGCTGTACGACGCCGAGGTGCTGACCGGTCGCTACTCGGTCGGCTCCTACGACGCGCTGCGCCGCACCCGGCAGCTGCTCGAGGTGGAGGGCATCTTCGCGGGCATCTCCACCGGTGCGATCCTGCACGCGGCGCTGGCCGCGGCGGAGAAGGCCGCGGCGCGCGGCGAGTCGGCGGACGTGGCGTTCGTCGTCGCGGACGCGGGGTGGAAGTACCTGTCCACCGGCGCGTACGCGGGCACGCTCGACGAAGCCGCGGAACGGCTCGACGGTCACCTCTGGGCCTGAGCCCGCAATGCCGGAAGGGCCCCGCCGGGTGGCGGGGCCCTTCTCGTGCGGTCAGCCGATCGTGCAGGGGATCCCGTTGAGCCGGAACGAACTCGGCTTCTCGGTGTTGCCGCCGTGCGTGGCCTGGAAGCCGAAACCGACCGACGCGGACGGGTTGATCGTGCCGTTGTAGTTGACGTTGGTCGCGTTGACCATGCCGCTGGTCGGCGAGTAGGTCGCGCTCCAGCCGCTGGTGATCGCCTGCCCGGTGGGCAGGGTGAACGCGAGGACCCAGCCGTTCACCGGCGTCGTGCCGGTGTTGACCACCGTGATGCTCGCCGTCAGGCCGGTGTTCCAGGCGTTGACGGTGTAGGTCACCCGGCAGTTCGGCACCGGTGAGGTGGTGATGCTGCTGGTCGTCGAGGTCCCGGTCGTCGTGGTGCTGGTGGTCGTGCTCGTCGTGGTCGTGGTGCCCGTCGGCTTGTCCAGCCCGAAGAACTGGATGGCGCGCAACGCCATGCCCGCGCCCATCAGGTTGTGGCCGGTGCCTTGCAGGGAGATGGCCTCGACCTTGTCGCCGTAACGGGTGCGCGTCCACCCGGACTGCGGACTGTCGCTGGACGTCGGCGTGGTGGACAGGCCGTGGACGTTGGTCCACTGGTCGATCGTCTCGCCGAAGTTCGGGTACCGCAGCGTGTCGTCCGCGGTGCCGTGCCAGACCTGCACGCGCGGTCGGGCGCCGCTGTAGCCGGGGTGCATGCCGCGGGCGAGGTTGCCCCACTCCTGCGGCGTGCGGAGCACCTGGCCGTTGGCGCAGGCGCTGTTCCAGCCCGAACCGTCGGTGGTGGCGAAGCAACCGGCCGGCACGCCCGCGAACGCGGCGCCCGCGGCGAACACGTCCGGGTAGTTGGCCAGCATGACGTTCGTGGTCATCGCGCCGGACGAGACGCCGGTGACGAACACGCGGCTCGTGTCGCCGTTGTAGCGCTGGAGCACGTACCGGACCATCGACATCAGCCCGACCGGGTCGCTGCCGCCGTCCCGCCGCAGCGCCTGCTGGCTCGACACGTCGAAGCACTGCCCGCTGCGGGTCGCCGACGGGTAGATCACGATGAAGCCGTGCTGGTCGGCGAGCCGGGCGAAGTCCGTGCCCGAGTGGAACGCCGGGCCGGTGCCCGTGCAGTAGTGCACGGCCAGCAGCACGCCCGGCCTGGCCTGGGTGCGGTCCGGCACGTACAGGTGCATGCGCAGGTTGCTGGGGTTGGCGCCGAAGCCGGTGACCTCGGTCAGCGTGGCGGCCGACGCCTGCGGTGCGGCGACGAAGGCCAGCACGAAGGCCGCCGCGACCGCGAGGGAACCCACGATCGCGCCGAGGACCTTCACGGAGCCACCACCCGTCCGGTGTCGTCGATGCGGCCGGGGCAGAGGTTCTTGGCCGCCAGGCCCTGGACGATGCGCGGCACGGCGTTGACCGTGTTCTGGTAGCTCGCGTGCATGAGCACGATGCCGCCGGCGTTCGCGCTGGTCGCGGCACGCACGATGGCGTCGGTGGACGCGCCGTTCCAGTCCTGCGTGTCGACCGACCAGATGATTTGGGTCAGGCCGAGCTTGCGCGCCTCGGTCTGCACGGTCGCGTTCGTCGCGCCGTACGGCGGGCGGAACAGCGTCGGCGTCCGGCCGGTGGCGTTGCGGATCGCGTTCTGGGTGTCACCGAGCTCCTTGGCCACGGCGGCGGCGCTCAGGTTCGTCAGGTACGGGTGCGACCACGAGTGGTTGCCGACCCACATGCCCGCCTGCGCGGTCTCACGCGCCAGTTGCGGCTGTTGCTGCACGCGTGAACCGAGGTCGAAGAACGTGGCCCGCGCGCCCGCCGAGCGCAGCGCGCTCAACAGGGGGCGGGTGAACTGCGCGTTCGGGCCGTCGTCGTAGGTCAGCGCGACGTACCCGTTGCAGGCGAGCGCGACCGCCCCGGCTTTCGGGGCGGGCGCGGCGCCCGCTGCGTTCGTGGACAGCAGTGGCGCGACCACCAGCAGCACCACGGCCAGAAGGGTTCTCAAGACCATTCCCTCCTCCTTGAGGATCACGGCGTGAGTTGTCGTCACTATGTGTCGCCGAGTGGTTTCGGACAACGACTTTCGTGAATGTTGCGAGTCTCAAATGGCATGTTGAGCTGCGGCAACGCGCGGTGCCCCCGTTTGGCCGCGCCGGTTGCGCCCGGAAACTTTCGGTCAGCTCCGCCGCACGGGGGCCCTAATCTTCCGGGTGGCCGCCCGAAGTAATAGCAAAACAGGCCCGACGATCCCGTCGGTGGCCATCCGCGTGGAATTGCCGCGTTACCGAATCCGCTTCGGAAAGCCGCAGGCCCGTGCACGCTCCCGACCTCGGTTGATGCATTCGAGTGAACCTGTGCGGCGGTCGAATTCAATGGTCGGCGCACACCGTGTTTCCGCATTTTTGCCGTCATCGGTCCTGCTATCGTTTAGCCCATGCAATTGACGGTGCTCGGGTGTGCGGGCAGCGCGCCGGGACCCGATCTGCCGACCTCCGGGTACCTGGTGGAGGCGGGCGGCGTGCGGATCGTGATGGAGCTCGGCAGCGGGGTGTTCGGCCCGCTCACGCGGCTCTGCGACCCGTTCGACCTCGACGCCGTGCTGCTGTCGCACCTGCACCTCGACCACTGCGCCGACTTCGGCTCGCTCGCCGTGCACCGGCGCGAGCACCCGGAGCCGCCCTACGACGTCACCGAACGCCGGTTGCCGGTGTTCGCGCCGGCGCACGCGCCGTCCCGCCTGGCCAGCGCGCACGCCGCCGACCGGGCCTCGCTCGCGACGACGGACCTGACCGAGACGTTCGACTTCGTGCCGCTCGCGCCCGGCCGGTACGCCATCGGCCCGGTGGACGTCGAGGTGGCAGCCATGCGCCACATCTGCGAGGCCTACGGGTTCCGCATCTCGTACGGCGGCGCGTCGCTGGTGTTCTCCGGCGACACGGTGCCGTGCCCGGAGCTGGTGCGGCTGGCCGCGGGCGCCGACCTGCTGCTGGCCGACTCGGCGTGGCGCGAGCAGGCGGGCCGCGCCAACTACCTGCACATGAGCGGGCAGGAGGCGGGAGAGGTGGCCAAGGCCGCCGGTGTCGGCCGCCTGGTGCTGACCCACGTCCTGCCGTGGTCGGACCACGACGGCGTCCTGAGCGACGCGGCGGAGGCGTTCCCGGGCCCGGTCACGCTGGCCGCGCCGGGCGCCACCTACGCGCTCTAGCCCGCGAACGCGGTCGACGGCAGGCCCTCGCCGACGCCCGGCAGCACCAGGACCGAACCGGCCAGCTCGCTCGACGCGTCACCGCTCAACCCGACGCGCGCGGTCGTCACGTACAGGTCGGTGAAGTCCGCGCCGCCGAAGGAGCACGCCGTCGGCTGGCCCACCGGCAGCTCGACCTCCCGGTCCAGCACGCCGTCCGGCGTGTACCGGTGCAGCGCCGCGCCGCCCCACAGCGCGACCCAGATCGCGCCGGACGCGTCCACGGTGAGGCCGTCGGGCAGCCCGCGCGGCACCTCGACGAGCGGGCGGCGGTTCGTCGCCTCACCGGTCCCGCGGTCGTAGTCGAGGACGTCGATCCGCCGTTCCGCCGAGTCGATGTAGTACATGAGCGTGGCGTCGGGGCTCCAGCCGATGCCGTTGCTGACGCTCACCTTGTCCAGCACGACCTTCGCGTCGCCGCTCGGCTCCACGCGGGCCAGCCAGCCGCCGGGGTCCTCGTCGTACCGCATCGTGCCCGCCCACAGCCTGCCCGCCGGGTCGATCGCGGCGTCGTTGCCGCGCACGCCGTCGCGCGCCCAGTAGACGAGCCACGTCTTGACGCCGTCCCGGTCGATCAAGGCCACGCCGTCGCGCAGGTTCAGCACCAGGCCGCCGCGGGTCCGGGGCTTGGCCGCGCCCACGTGCTGCGGCACTTCGAGGACGGCGTCGTCGTCGCGCGAGGGGTTGTACCGGTGCACCTCGCTGCGGAGGACGTCCACCCAGAGCAGCGTTCCGCTGGCGTGGTCCCACGTGGGGGCCTCACCCAGTTCCGCTTCGGCCCGCACCGCCACTTCGATCGACACCGGCACAGCCTACGGTCACGCCCCGGTCGCACAGGGGCGAAGACGGAGAAGTCACGTTGAACGGAAGTCACCGCTGGATCGCCCGATCCGCGCGTAGCCTGGTGACGTGGACCCCACCGGCCCCTTCACACCGCCGACGCCCGAGCCGGTGGTCGCCGCGCCCAAGCAGCCCAAGCCGTTGGCCAAGCGCGTCGTGCCGCCGAGGCCCGTGCTGTCGGCGGTGGTCGTGCTCGGCTTCGTCGGCCTGCTCTACGTCGTCGAGGCGATCGACACCGTGCTCGGCGGCAGGCTCGACAACGACGGCGTGCTCCCGCGCGACTTCAGCCAGTGGGACAACATCCTGTGGTACCCGCTGCTGCACGGCGACTGGACCCACCTGACCGGCAACGCGGTGCCGCTGCTCGTGCTGTCGTACCTGGCGACCTCCGCCGGGATCAAGCAGTTCCTCCAGGTCACCGCGGTCATCTGGCTGACCAGCGGCCTCGGGGTGTGGATCTTCGGCTCCTACGGCAGCCACATCGGCGCGTCCGGCCTCGTCTTCGGCTTCCTGGTGTTCCTGCTGGTGCGCGGCGTCTTCGCGCGCAGCCCGCTGCAGATCGTGCTGGCCGTGGTCGTCTTCGCGATCTACGGCGCGGCGCTGTGGGGCGTGCTGCCGGGCCAGCCGGGCATCTCGTGGGAGGGTCACCTGTTCGGCGCGCTCGGCGGCGTCCTCGCGGCGTGGGGCGTCGCCCGGGATGCCGGCAAGAGCGCCCGGACTACGCTCGACGTGTGACCGTCACCGCCGATTCGCCCATCGCGATCTTCGACTCCGGCGTCGGCGGGCTGACCGTCGCACGGGCGATCATGGACCAGCTGCCGGGCGAGCGGATCAGCTACGTCGGTGACACGGTCAACTGCCCGTACGGCCCGCTGCCGATCGCCGAGGCGCGCAAGTACGCCCTGGAAGTGATGGACCGGCAGGTCGCCGACGGTGCGAAGCTGCTGGTCATCGCCTGCAACACGGCGTCGGCGGCCTGCCTGCGCGACGCGCGCGAGCGTTACGACATCCCGGTGATCGAGGTCGTGCTGCCCGCCGTGCGCCGGGCGGCGGCCACCACGCGCACGGGCCGGGTCGGAGTCATCGGCACGGCGGGCACGGTCGCGTCCGGCGCGTACCAGGACGCGTTCGCCGCCGCACGGGACATCGAGGTCACGGCGGTCGCGTGCCCCAGGTTCGTGGACTTCGTGGAGCGCGGCATCACCTCCGGCCGCCAGGTGCTCGGCCTGGCGCAGGCCTACCTGGAACCGTTGCAGCGGGCCGAGGTCGACACGCTCGTCCTCGGCTGCACGCACTACCCGCTGCTGACCGGCGTGCTGCAGATCGTGATGGGCGACGGCGTGACGCTCGTCTCCAGCGCCGAGGAGACCGTGAAGGACGTCGTGCGGGTGCTCACGGAGCGCGACCTGTTCCGCGCCGGCGACCCCGATCAGCGGTTCGGCTGCACCGGTCCGGTCGAGCCGTTCGCCAGGCTGGCACGCCGATTCCTGCCCGGGTTGGAAAAGGCGACCTTCCAAGCCCACGGCTGACCTGGCACGCTCCACGGGTGCTGTTGACCATCCTCGGCTGCTCGGGCAGCCTGCCGGGACCGCACGGGCCCGCATCCGGCTACCTCGTCGAGGCGGAGGGCTGCCGACTCGCGATCGAACTGGGCAGCGGGGTCCTGGCGTCGCTGCAGACGCGTCACGACGCGTTCTCGTTGGACGCCCTGCTGTTCTCCCACCTGCACCCGGACCACTGCGCCGACTTCACCACCCTCGCCGTCATCCGCCGCTACCACACCCACCCGCCGTACGACACGCGAGAACGCCGGCTGCCCGTGCACGGGCCGGCCGAGGCCGCCGACCGGTTCGCCCGCGCGTACGCGGAGACGGCCGACGAGCTGCTCACCACGGACCTGGGCGACGTGTTCGAGTTCCACGCCCTCGCCGACGGCGCGGTGACCCGCGTCGGGCCGTTCGAGATCACGGCCGTCCGGGTGAACCACCCGACCGAGACGTACGGGTTCCGCATCGCCACCAAGACGGCGACGTTGGCCTACACCGGCGACACGGGGCCGTGCGAGGCGTTACGCGGCTTGGCGCGTGACGTGGACGTGCTGCTGTCCGAGGCGACGTGGACGCACTCCGACGACCGGCCGCCCGGCACGCACCTGTCCGGCGTGCAGGCGGGCGAGGTGGCGGCGGACGCCGGGGTCGGGCGGCTGCTGCTCACGCACATCGCGCCGTGGACCGATCGCGACGCCGTGCTGGCCGAGGCGCGCAGCCGGTTCACCGGGCCGGTCGACGTGGTCAACCAAGGTGACACGTACGCGGTTGACCGGTCTGAGGTGCGGGTAATCGGCGGCCATGGCAACTGATGTCGTCGAGTTGATCCTGGCCGACCACCGGAAGTTCGAGGAGCTGTTCCGCGCGCTGCGCGACCGGAACTCCGACCGCTCGACGGTGCTCGGCGAGTTGGCGGCGCTGCTCGTGGCGCACGCCGAGGCCGAGGAGTCCAAGGTGTACCCGGCCCTCAAGCGGTACAAGGAAGTCGACAACGCCGAGGTCGACCACGGCGCGGAGGAGCACGCCGAGGGCCACCAGGCGTTGCTGGCGTTGATGGAGGTCGAGGACACGAGCTCCGAGGAGTGGGAGAGCAAGCTGGAGGAGTTGGTCCAGGCGCTCAACCACCACGTGGACGAAGAGGAGCGGACGATCCTCAACGACGCGCGGGAGGAGGTGTCCGACGAGCGGCGCGACGAGCTCGGCCGGCTGTTCACCGAGATCCGGCAGAGCAGGCTGGACGACGACTGCGGTGACATCGACTACGTCCGCAAGATCGCGGCAGCCACGGAGGACCGGATCGACTAGCGTCGATCGTGTGTCGAACGTCGAGGTGCGCCGGGTCGGTCAGCACGATTTCGTGGCCACGAACGACCGGGGTGCGTCGGTGCGCGTCGGCCGCAAGGGCGCCGAGGGCTCGTTCACGCCGGTGGAGCTGCTGCTCGCGGCGGCGGCGGGCTGCGCGGTGGTGACGGCGGAGACGCTGGTGACCCGCCGCGTGGACGGCGAGCTGGTGGCGCGTGCGGACGACGTGCGCTCGGCGGACGGGCACTCGCTGACCAGCGTGCCGGTCGCGCTCGACTACGACATCTCCCAGCTGGACGACACCCAACGCGCCGCCCTGGAGACCGCCGTCCTCCGCGCCATCGACCAGCTGTGCACCGTCACCCGCACCCTGAAAGCCGCCCCGCCGACCCCTCTGACCCTCCCCACCTGACCCGCGAGAGTCCTACCTCCACCCCACGAGAGTCCTACGTTCACGAGCGGTGAGTTCACCGTTCACGAGCGGTGAGTTCAACACTGAGCGTTGAACTCGGGGTCCGTGAACGTAGGACTCTCGGGCACTGGACGTAGGACTCTCGCGGGGTCAGATGGTGCTCACGTAGTCGTAGACGGCGGTCGAGCCGCTGTGGCCGATGCGGACGGTCTGGATGGTGGCGGCGGCGCCGGCGGCGATGACCAGCACGGCGACGACCGTCGAGATCCGGCGCCACGTCTTCGGCACGGCCGGGTCCTCGACGGCGGCCACGCGTTCGCGATCGGCCAGGCGGCCGGCGACCAGCAGGGCCACCACGACCACGAGGAACCCCAGCGCGAACGGCAGCAGGTCGTTGCCCAGGTCGGCGTGCCGCTGGGCCGCCGGGTCCTCGAAACCCGCCGCCTGCATCTTCGCGATCAGCTGCTCGCCCGCCCACTGCGCCAACGGCACCGAACCGACGGCCACCAGCGTCACGCCGAGCAGGGGCCACGCGTACCGCTGCCGCCACCGGGGCACGACGGCCAGCGCGGCGGCGCCCGCCGCGGCCAGCGGGAGCAGCACCACCACGGCGTGGACCAGCAGCGGGTGCGCGGGGAGACCGAAGATCGTCACCAGGTCGTCTGCGAGTGCCATGTCTCTCCCTACGCCGGTGGGTTGCTCCCGGGTTCAGCGACATAGGGTAGTGCCGTGCTGAGGACCGATGGCAGGAACGACGACGTACTGCGCGACATCCGGATCACCCGCGGCTTCCAGCAGTGGCCCGCCGGGTCGGTGCTGATCGAGTTCGGCAACACGCGGGTGTTGTGCGCGGCCAGCGTGACCGAGGGCGTGCCGCGGTGGCGGTCCGGCTCGGGGCTCGGCTGGGTGACCGCCGAATACGCGATGCTGCCCTCCGCGACGCACACGCGCAGCGACCGTGAGTCGGTGAAGGGCCGGATCGGGGGGCGCACGCACGAGATCAGCCGCCTGATCGGGCGATCTTTGCGGGCGTGCATCGACCTGGCCGCGCTCGGCGAGAACACGATCGTGATCGACTGCGACGTGATCCAGGCCGACGGCGGTACCCGCACCGCCGCCATCACCGGCGCGTACGTGGCCCTGGCCGACGCCGTCACCTACCTGGGCGCCGCCGGCCGCCTGGCCGACCCCCAGCCGCTCTCGTGCGCGGTGTCGGCGGTGTCGGTCGGCGTCGTGGACGGCCGCGTGCGCCTCGACCTGCCGTACGAAGAGGACTCCCGCGCCGAGGTCGACATGAACGTCGTCGCCACGGACGCCGGCACGTTGATCGAGGTCCAGGGCACCGGCGAGGGCGCCACCTTCGCCCGGTCGACGCTGGACAAGATGCTCGACCTCGCGCTGGCCGGCTGCGCCGAGTTGAACCGCATCCAGGCGGAGGCGCTGGCCCTGCCGTACCCCGGCGTCCTGCCCGAGCCGAAGGCGAAGAAGAAGTGAAGCTGCTCCTGGCCTCGCGGAACAAGAAGAAGCTCGGCGAACTGCGCCGGATCCTGCTGGCCGAAGGGCTGGCGGGGATCGAGGTGGTCGGCCTGGACGACGTGCCGGAGTTCCCGGAGGCCCCGGAGACCGATCCCACGTTCGAGGGCAACGCCCTGGCCAAGGCCCGTGACGCGTTCAACGCCACCGGCCTCCCGTCGGTCGCGGACGATTCCGGCATCGCCATCGACGCGTTGAACGGCATGCCGGGCGTCCTGTCGGCCCGCTGGTCCGGTCGCCACGGCGACGACCAGGCCAACCTGGACCTGGTGCTGGGCCAACTCCGTGACGTCCCGGACGAGCGCAGGGGAGCGGCCTTCGTCTGCACGGCCGCGTTCGTGGCGGGCCCTGACACGGAAACCGTCGTGCGCGGCGAGTGGCGCGGCACCGTCACCCGCGAGCCTGCCGGCGAGAACGGCTTCGGCTACGACCCGATCTTCCGCCCGGAAGGCCACGACGTCACCTCGGCTGAACTCACGCCGGACCAGAAGGACGAGATCTCCCACCGGGGCCGCGCCCTGCGCCTTCTCCTGCCCCACCTGCGGCAGTTGGCTCAGTTGTAGTAGTCGACCTTCACCCCGGGACCGAGCACGTCCAGGCCGATGTGCTCGTCCCGGTGGTCGAGCTTGAGCTCGATGTTCAGCCCTTGGAGCGGCCGGAGGTCGAGCGGCCCGGATTTCGCGGCGCTCAAGGTCAGTCTCCTGAGCCGCTGGAGACCGGTCGCCACGGCGCAACGGTGCGCGACCACGCCGAGCAGTTCGAGGGTCTCCAGTTCGGGCAGGTGTTCCTCGATGCCGTCGGCCACCTCGGGGGCCGTGCCCCACCGCAGGCTGAACAGTCGCAATCCGCGCAGCCGGCGCAAGTGCGCCAGGCTCGTCTCTGGGTCCGGCAGCACGACGCTGAGGAAGCTGAGCCCGGCCAGGCGCGCCAGCGCTTCGACTTCGGCCGGGCTGTTCAACGCGAGGCCCCTGAGCTTCGGCAGTTGTTCGAGCACCTTGAGGTTGACGTGCCTGAAGGAACCCTGGACGAAGATCTGGCGGAGTTCGGAGTGCTCCGCGAGCGGGGCGAAATCGACTTCACCGGTGACCGGCAGCGAGAGGAACCGCAGGCGCGGAACTCCCTGGACGACACTGAGATCGGTGTGCGCCGCGCCATCCAACGACACACCGGCCGAGGCGAGTTCCCGCAGTAGGACCAGATGTTTCAGCAGGCGTGGGACGGTCACCCAGATGTAGCCGTTCTGCAGACGGGCGTCGGCCAGCACCTCGCGTGCGTAACGCTCGGGGTCGAAGTACTCCCAGGCCTTGACGAGTTCTCCCTGCACCGCCCACCTGCTGTCCCCCGCGTAGCGAGCGAGTCGGGGGATCGCCTCCGGGCCGATGGTCAGCGCGACCGTCCGAGTGGTGGCTGCCGCCGCAGCCTCCGACAAGGTGTCCAAGGTCTCCGGCAGGTAGCGCAGGACCCGGTGGCCGATGGACGCCAGGGAACGGGTCTCCCGAACGCTCCGGGGCGGCACGAGGTGATCGCGGATTACGCGGTCGATCCGCTCGTGCACCTCGGCGTCCACATCCGTGACGGTCTCCAGGCAGGCGGCAGCCAGGAGGCGTAATCGCCGGGCGCGGCGGGGTTCGGTGTCGGCGCGGTCGAGGATCTGGGTCAGCAAGGCCCGGGTTTGCGAGCGCTTGCCGTGACCGCACGCCATCACCACGGTCTCGCGCCACGTGTCCAGGTGCGCGTTCCCGGCCAACGTCTCGATGTGCTCCTGCTCGGTGGCCTCGCTCGCCGCCAGGTACTCCTGGAACGTCCGGTGCACGAAGTCGACCCGGCCCGGCACCGGCTCGCGCAGCACCCCGCTGCGCTCCAACAGGTGCGAGAGGACGACGTCCGGGGAAGAGTCCACGGTGGGCATCGAAGGCAGCTTCATGGACACGAAAGAGACCGCCCGATCGAGTGGCAGTTCAGACCTGCCCGCCTGGATCAGCCGCCACGCCAGATCACGCAGCAGCACGGTCTTCTCGGTCCCGGTCAGCATCCCCGCGATCTGGCGCTCGGCGTCCCTCAAATCCAGCAACATGGTCAACGCCGCCTGGTACAGCTCCATCCGGCTCTGCGGCAGCTCCGAAGTCCGCCCCAGGTTCAACGCGCACAGCATCGCGCACAACAACGGCGACGCGGCCAGCGCCCGCAAGTGCGGCCGGTTGTCCAACTGCCGCAGCAACCGCCGCTCCGCCACCGGCAGGTCCTCCGGCGCGCAGGGCAACGACTCGGCATCACGCGCGGCCTCGTGCCAGCGCTGCAGGAACACCCGCACGTCGGCCGGGCTCATCTGCTCCAACAACACCGAGCCGAATCCCTCGTCGTGCAGCCACCGCTGGTCCGCCGCCGCCGGCCGGGACGTCACCACCACCCGTGCCGAGGGGAACGCCGTCACCAGTTCCCGCAGCCACTCCCGCACCAGCCGACGACGACCCGCCGGCACTTCGTCCACCCCGTCGACCAGCACCAACCCCTGACCGGCGCGCAGCACGCGGTGCACCCAGCCCTGAGGCATCAAGCCGGCCAACCACCCCGCCGCGTGGTCCAGGAACTGCTCGGGCCGGGGCAGCGGCGAGTCCGCGTACCGGCGCAGCCGCACGACCAGCGGCACCAGGCCGTTCCACGACGCCAGCCGGTCGGTGAACGCCTCCCGCGCCGCCGTCACGGCCAGCCAGTCCAGCAACGTCGTCTTGCCCGACCCGGCCTCACCGCGCACCAACGTGCGGTCGGCGTTGCCGATGGCCGCCTCCACCCGCATCGACCCGTGCACGTGGTCCACGTCCGCGCCGAACCAGCGGTCGAACTCGAAGCGGGAGCCGCGGTGGTCCTGGTCGGTGACGCTCAGGCTCAGGTAGGCCACGCTCAACGCCAGCTTCGGCCGGTGGCGCATGGTCAGGCCCAGCAGTTCGAGGCGGTCCACGGTGTTCGCCACGTAGCGCAGGTACTCGTCGCGGAACTCCTCGTCGGTGTCCGCGCCGGTCGGCGCGTGCAGGCTGGTGCGGGGCAGCCGGGACAGCACGTCCTCCAGCAGCGCGGCCTGCTGCGAGGCACGTCCCAGCACCTCGGCCAACGCCCGCGGCTGGAACGCCGGCAGGTGCCGGATCACCTGGACGAGGTAGCGGCACGCCTGGTCCAGCGCGATCTCGTACAGGCGGGTCGCCTGCTCGGACAGCCCGGCGTCGCGGACGAGCGTGGCGCGCACCCGACGGGCCAGCAGCTCGGGGTCGGCGTCGGCGGCCAGCAACGCCTCGTCGGACAGGTCCAGCTCGCCCAAGGCGTCGACCACGGCGTCCAGGGCCGCGGCGACCTCGCCGGGTGGCAACGACGCGAACTTGGCCGCCAACAGCGGCTCGAGCTGGTCACCCACCTGGTGACCGATACCCACGATCAGGTGATCCAAGCGGTCGCGCTGGCGGATCGACGACAGCTCTTCGGCGGCCAGCGAAGCCAACGACGCCGTGCGGTCGCGCGACGCCCGCCGGCGTGCCAGCCACGACTTCGCCGCGTGCTGCGCGACGGCCTCACCGATCTTGCCGGCCGCCGCCTCCAGAATGGCGATGGTGCCCTCCCCGTGCTCCGAACCGACAGGTTCGAGCAGGGGAGGACACCCGGCAATCGGTCGTACGGGTGATCAGGCGGGCAGCTCGCGCAGCAGCTTGGCCACGTGCCCGGTCGCGCGGACGTTGTACATGGCCTTCTCGACCTTCCCCTCGGGGTCGACCAGGAACGTCGAGCGGATCACGCCCATGACGGTCCGGCCGTAGTTCTGCTTCTCCCCGAACGCGCCCCACTCGGTCAGCACCTCGCGGTCGACGTCGGACAGCAGCGGGAAGTTCAGGCCCTCCGCCTCGGCGAACTTGGCCAGCTTCTCCGGCTTGTCCGGCGAGATGCCGACGACCTCGTAGCCCGACGACGCGAGGTCGCCGATGCTGTCGCGGAAGTCGCACGCCTGCTTCGTGCAGCCCGGCGTGCCCGCGGCCGGGTAGAAGTAGACGACCACGGAGCGGCCGGCGTAGTCGGAAAGCGAGACGGGCTTGCCCTCGCTGTCGGGCAGCGTGAACGCCGGGGCCTGGTCGCCCGGGGACAGGCGCTTCTGCTCGGTCATGGCCCCAGACGCTACAAGGTCAGGCGACGCCCTCGAACGTCGCGCTCGGGTCCTGGTCGGCGCCGTTCGGCTCGACCACGAGCTGCAACCGCACCGGGTCGGCGGGCACGGCGAACGCCATCGTCAGCACGGTCTCCGCACCGGGCGCCACCTCGTTGACCCCGGCGCCGACGCCGTTGAGCCCCTGCACGGAGTCGCGCACCTCGGCGACGGGCTGACCGTCGACCAACGCGCGCACGGACAGCTGGCTGGTGCGGTAGGCGGTCTTGGTGCCGTTGACCACGGTCAGCGTGAACACGGCGGTGCGCGGCGACTGCGGGAACGACGTGTCGCTCGGTCTGAGCGACCGGGGCGCGGCCACGGTGACCGCCATGCCGTTGCCCCACACCCGCTGGGTGCCGAACGCCGTGAACGAGGCCGACGACGGCTCGTCGCCGCGTTGCTCGGCCACCGCGGACGGACCGGGGGGCGTGGAAATGTCGGAGGGGTCCGCACATCCCGCCATTGCCAGGCCTAGGCACACGCCGACGGCCAGTCTGGCGAACTTCACGAACCTCCCCTTCCCGCCCCGGCGGTGGGCTTGACTGCGACTGCCACCACCATGACGGTGCAGGGGGGTGCTCGGTGACCGAACAGGGGCCTTGATTCGCACCTGGTGCCTGCCTGTGGCCAAGCCGTGATGACGCACGGCTGCCCGCGTGGGCGGCGCCACACCTGGCGGCGACCACGCGGGTCGGCGGCGGCCGAGCGATCGGGCGCGGGGAGCGCCCGGAAGTTGGGGAGCGCGTCGGGGGGCGTGCGCGCTCCACTACGATCATCGCGCCCCGTGGCGGAACCGCTACACCTCTACGTCGGTCTTCACCCGTTCGGACGAACCCTGGACGGTCGAACGCCCCGCGAGATCGGCCAGCAGTTCGTAAGACCTCAGCCGGTCCGACTGCTCGGCGACCATCGTCGTCACCATCAGCTCATCCGCCCGGGTGTCCTCCAGCAGCCGTTCGAGTCCCGCCTCGACCGTCTTCGGGGAGCCGATGACCTGCGACGCGATCCGGTCGGAGAAGATCAGCCGCTCGATGTCGGTGTACGGGTAGTCGGCGGCCTCCTGGTCGGTGGCCAGCGGGCCGGGCCGCCCGCTGCGCAGCTTGACGAACGCGAGCGCGCCGGGACCGGCGATCCACTGCGCGTGCTCGTCGGTGTCGGCGACGATCACCGAGGCGCAGACCAGCGCGTAGGGCTCCGCCAGCCGTTCGGAGGGCCGGAACCGCTCGCGGTACAGGGCCAGGGCGGGCAGCGTGTTCTCCGCGCTGAAGTGGTGCGCGAACGCGAACGGCAGCCCGAGCAGACCCGCGACCTGCGCGCTGTACCCGCTCGACCCGAGCAGGAACACGTCCGGCTTGTTGCCCTCGGCGGGCATCGCGTTGAGCTCCTCGGTGCCGTTGAAGTAGCCGGTCAGCTCGCTGAGCTGCTGCGGGAAGTCGTCCACCGACAGCGGGCCGGTGGTCCGGCGCAACGCCTGCGCCGTGCGCTGGTCGGTGCCGGGCGCGCGGCCGATGCCGAGGTCGATGCGGCCCGGGTGCAGGGCGGACAGCGTGCCGAACTGCTCGGCCACGACCAGCGGCGGGTGGTTGGGCAGCATCACGCCGCCGGAGCCGACCCGCAGCGTGGTGGTGGCGTCGGCGACGTGGCCGATGAGGATCGCGGGCGAGGAGCTGGCGATGCCGGGCATGTTGTGGTGCTCGGCGAGCCAGAACCGGGTGAAGCCGAGCCGCTCGACGTGCTGGGCCAGCTCACGCGTGTGCTTGAGCGCCGTGCGCGCGTCCGTCGCCGTGGTGACCGTGGCGAGGTCGAGGGCGGACAGGGGCACGTCACGGAGTCGGGTCATGCCTTCGACCAACGCCGAAGACCCCGAATGCCTTCCTGGTGTGACGGTCGCGACACCGGGAAAGGCCCGACCCGGCGCCGGCGTTGACCAAGGTATGGACGTGGTGGTCATCGGTGCAGGTCAGGCGGGGTTGTCGGCGGCATACTTCCTCAAGCGCGCGAACCTCGACCACGTCGTGCTGGACGCGGACGCCGGTCCGGGCGGCGCGTGGCGGCACCGCTGGCCGACGTTGCGGATGGCGACCGTGCACGGCATCCACGACCTGCCGGGCATGCCGTTCGCCGAGCCGGACCCGACCGCGCCCGCCAACGAGGTGCTGCCCGCCTACTTCGCCGACTTCGAGCGCCGCAACGGCATCGAGGTGCGGCGGCCGGTGCGGGTGCACGCCGTCCGCGACCACGGCGGCCTGCTGCGCGTCGAGACCGACCGCGGCGTCTGGGAGGCCGAGGCGCTGGTCAACGCCACCGGCACGTGGACCCGCCCGTTCTGGCCCCGCTACCCCGGCCAGGAGCTGTTCCGGGGCCGTCAGCTGCACTCCTCGCAGTACCGGGGGGCCGGAGGAGTTCGCCGGGCAGCACGTCGTCGTGGTCGGCGGCGGCACGTCGGCCGTGCAGCAGTTGCTGGAGATCGACCGGCACGCCGCCCGCACCACCTGGGCGACCCGCCGTGAGCCGGAGTTCTCCGACCAGCCGTTCACGCCGGAACTCGGCCGTGCCGTGGTCGCCGAGGTGGAGGACCGCGTCCGCCGCGGCCTGCCGCCGCGCAGCGTGGTCAGCGTGACGGGCCTGAGCCTCACGCCGGCGGTTCGCGAGGCCCTGGAGACCGGAGTGCCGGCCCGGCGGCCGGTGTTCGACCGGATCACCGAGGACGGCGTGGTCTGGCCCGACGGCGCGCACGAGCGGGTCGACGCCATCCTGTGGGCGACGGGGTTCCGCGCCGCCCTCGACCACCTCGCCCCGCTGCGCCTGCGCGGACCCGGCGGCGGCATCCGGCTCGACGGCACGAGGGTCGTCGCCGACCCGCGCGTCCACCTCGTCGGCTACGGCCCGTCGGCCAGCACGGTCGGCGCCACCCGGGCGGGGCGTGCGGCGGCGAAGGAGATCAAGGCGTCGCTGTCCGGCCGACGGGCCGCTTGAGCAGCCTCGACGCCTTCTGGCCCAGCAGGTTCACCCCGACGCCCAGCTTGTACCGCAGCACGTCCAGCTGACGCACGTTGCGCCGGGCCAGGAACTCCCGGGTGGCCGCCGCGTCGAAGAACCACGGGAACAGCGACGACGGGTCGTTGAACCCCTCCCACAGCTGCTCGCCGATGTCCTCGCGGCGTGACGCGGCGAGCATCACGGTCTTCTGCTCGTCGTTGAGCGGCGCGAGCAGCCCGTTGGAGAAGTCGCTGGTGTAGCAGCCGCGCTCCCACCACTCGTCGAACCTCTCGGTCAGCCACAACGCGGTGAACGGCCCGCCGTGCGCGGTCAGCTCCTCGGCGAAGAACCGGGCCATCCGGGTGGCGTTGTTCGCGCCCTGGCCGGCCAGCGGGTCGTTGAGCACGACGGCGTCGCCGAGGCCGAGCACGTGCCGCCCGGACGGCAGCACGGCGACCGGCTTGCGCACCACCGGCACGATCTGGCCCTTGATCCAGGTCACCGGGCTGGTCGGGCGCGCGGGCCGCAGGAACGCCGACTCGTGCGGGAACAGGTCGTCCACCACGTCCTTGAGCACGGCCAAGCCCTCGTCGGCCGAGGTCACGTCGCCGAAGCGGTCCGCGCGACCGCCCGGCGCCGCCTCGACCACGATGCTGCGCGACTCGCCGACGTCCTTGTCGTGGAACGGGATCCAGAACACCTCCAGCGTGCCCGGCAGGAACGAGAACACGCCCTCCCGGTGCTCGGGCCGGGCCGCCATCTCGTAGCCGTGGATGTTGACCATGAACAGGCTGCGCTGCGGTTCCGAGTGCACCGACCGGACCGGATCGCGCTCGAACAGGCCGGTCAGCGACTTGTGCCCGGCCGTGACGACCACCAGGTCGTGTGACGCGGCCAGCCGGTCCAGGTCGTCCACGTCGACCGTGTCGATCACCACCGACGCGCCGCGCGACCCCAGCTCCTTCAGGCCGGCGGAGAACTTCAACCGCTGGTCGACGGCCAGCGCGGGCTTGCGCAGCGGCGCGTCGACCGAGAACGCCAGCGAGCGGTCCTCCGTGAACAGGTCCAGGTGGATGCGGCGCATCCGGGAGGCCTCCGGCCAGAAGTCGAGGCCCAGGTCGGCCTCGTACTCGACCTGGTCGCCGAACAGGCAGGCGGTCGGCCGGCCGCGGTCGTCGAGGTGCTCCTCGGCGGTCCGGTCGGAGTAGAGGGTGACCTGCCATCCGGCGCGCAAGAGCGCCGCCGATAACACCAAGCCCGCTTGACCTGCGCCGATGACCGCGATTGTGCCCACGGTACAGATCCTCTGCAGAGGATGTGCGATCGCCAATAGCACGATCGGGTCGACTAACCTCGATCAGGTGCACAGGGGGTTGCGCGCTGTTGCCGGATTGTTGCTGGGTTTCGGCTCCGCGCTGGTTGATCTGCTCGTCGTGGTGTTCGCCCGGAAGGCGGCCGTCGCGGTCGCCGGGCTGGAGCGGCGGCGGCTGCGGACGTTCCTCGGCATCGACAGCGCGGAGCCGACGCGCGAGCAGGCGCTGCGCTACCTGGCCGTGCGCGCGCCGGTCGGCCTGTTCGGCGGCTTCGTGCTGGCCTGGCTGTTCTACGGCCTGGCGATGGGCGTCATCGTGCTGTACCGGCTGGTCGCGGGCGGTCCGGAGAGCGGCCTGGACCGCTCCGACGACTGGACGGCCTTCCTGTGGACGGGGTTGATCGGCCTGGTCCTGCTCTACATCGAGGTGCAGGGCATCGTCGGCGTGATCGCGCTGGAGGGGAAGGTCGCCCGGCGCTGGCTCGGCCCGAGCGAGTCGGAGCTGCTGCGCCTGCGCATCGACGAGCTGGCCGCGAGCCGGGCGGGCATCGTGGCGGCCGTCGACGCCGAGCGCAGGCGCATCGAACGCGACCTGCACGACGGCGTGCAGCAACGGCTGGTCGCGCTGGGCATGCTGCTCGGCCGCGCCCGCCGCAACCCGGGCCACGCCGACGAGCTGCTCGCGCAGGCGCACGAGGAGTCCCGGCACGTCCTGGAGGACCTGCGCGAGGTGGCCTGGCGGGTGTACCCGGCGGCGCTGGACTCGTTGGGGCTGGTCGACGCGCTGGAGGCGGTGGCGGACCGGTCCTCGATCCCGGTGCGGATCACGTGCGCGCCGCTGGCCGCCGCGCCGCAGGTGGAGACCGCGGTGTACTTCGTGGTCTGCGAGGCGGTGACGAACGCGGCCAAGCACTCGGGTGCGACCATGATCGGCGTGGACATCACCGAGGAGGCGGGGGCCGTGCGCGTGCGGGTCGTGGACGACGGCGTCGGGGGAGCGGACCCGGCGGGCGGCGGGCTGGCCGGCCTGTCCCGGCGGGTGCTCGCGCTGGACGGCGCGTTCGACGTGACCAGCCCGGTCGGCGGTCCCACGGTGATCACCGCGGACGTGCCGTGCGGGTGATCCTGGCGGAGGACTCGACGTTGCTGCGCGAGGGTCTGGTGCGGTTGCTGGTCGAGGAGGGCCACGACGTGCTCGCGGCCGTCGGTGACGCGGAAGCGCTGATCAGCGCGGTGGCGGCGCACCTGCCGGACGTCGTGGTGACCGACGTGCGGATGCCGCCCACGAACTCCGACGAGGGCCTCAAGGCCGCGCTGGAGATCCGCAGGCGGTTCCCCGGCGTCGGCGTGCTGGTGCTGTCGCAGTACGTCGAGCAGCGCTACGCCGTCGACCTGCTCACCGAGCACGCCGACGGCGTGGGCTACCTGCTCAAGGACCGGGTGGTCCAGGTGGAGGAGTTCCTGGACGCGCTGCGCCGGGTCGGCGCGGGCGACGTGGCGTTCGACCCGGAGGTGGTGCGACGGCTGCTGGCCCGGACGACCCACCCGTTGGACGTGCTGACCGAGCGGGAGCGCCAGGTGTTGGCGCACATGGCCGAGGGGCACACGAACAACGCGATCGCGTCCCGGCTGCACGTGTCGCGCAGCGCGGTGGAGAAGCACATCAACTCGATCTTCGACAAGCTCGGCCTGTCCGCTGTGGACGGCTACAGCCGGCGCGTGCTGGCGATCCTGCGCTACTTGCGCGCCTGAGCCTTCTTCCTCTGGGTCAGGCGCGACACCACGAACCAGCCGACCGCCAGCACGACCAGTCCGATCACGACCTTCGACACGATCCCCATGTACTGGTCGACGAGGTGGTAGTTCGAGCCCAGCACGTACCCGGCGAGGATGAGCGCGCTGTTCCAGATCAGGCTGCCCGCCGCGGTCAGCAGCAGGAAACCGGGCAGCGGCATGCGCTCCACGCCCGCCGGGATCGAGATGAGGCTGCGGAAGATCGGCACCATCCGGCCGAAGAACACCGTCGCCTTGCCGTGCCGCGCGAACCACTCCTCGGTCCGGTCCACATCGGACACCTTGACCAGCGGTAGCCGTTGCGCGATGGCCCTGATCCGGTCACGGCCCAACAGCGCGCCGAGGTAGTACAGCGCGAGCGCGCCGGCGACCGACCCGGTGGTGGTCCACAGGATCGCGGCGAACAGGTTCATCTTGCCCTGGCTCGCGGTGAAGCCCGCCAGCGGCAGGAACAGCTCGCTCGGCAGGGGTGGGAAGAGGTTCTCCAGCGCGATCGCGATCCCGGCGCCGGGCGCGCCCAGCGCTTCCATCAGGTCGGTGACCCACGAGACGACATCCATGATCCCAAGTTACGAACGCGCCGACGCCGTCACCATGAAGCCGACCTCACACCGGGGTGTGGAAAACCTCAGTTCCCGGCGGAGGCGTGCGCGGCGAGCCCTTTCGCGTACCGCGTGATCACGGCCTGGAGCACCGTGCGGTAGAGCCACCCCGTCCCCGGTGTCTTCGGCTCGAACGACGAGTGCCAGCGGATCGCCGTCCCGTCGCCGTCCGGCGTGAGGTCGATGAACGCGTGGTAGTCGCGAATGGCGAGACCCGACAGCAGGACGTAGCCCACCCGCCGGTTCGGCGTCAGTTCGACGACCTCCTCCCTCGTGAGCGCCTTGCGGCCTTTGTTGTGGAATACCCGCACTTCGCCGACGCCATTCGCGTCACCCGCGCGTTCTCTCTCGTACCGCACCACGGGCGACCACTCGGGCCACGTCGAGCTGTCCGCGGCCAGGCGGTAAACCCGTTCCGGCGGGGCTTCGCTGTGAACTTGGACATCCACTCTCTGTACCATGCGGTACATGTACCATCTGGTACATGCCGGAACAAGGGGCCGCTCGCGAAAGACTCCTCGCCGCCGTGGTCGACCACCTGGCCGAGCACAGCCTCGGTGACCTGAGCCTGCGTCGGCTGGCCGAGGCGGTCGGCACGAGCCACCGGATGCTCATCTACCACTTCGGCTCGATGGAGGGCCTGCTGGTCGAGGTCGTGCGCGCGGTCGAGGCTCGGCAACGCGCGGTGCTGGCCTCGTTGCCGGCCGACGACCCCGCCGAGGCCGCCCGCGCGTTCTGGCGCACGCTCACCGACCCGTCCCTGCGCGCCCACGAGCGCCTGTTCTTCGAGCTGTACGCCCAAGCCGCCCAGGGCCGACCCGGCACCACCGCGCTGCTGGACGGCATCGTCACCGACTGGCTGGAACCCGTCGCGGCCATCCAGCGATCCCTCGGCCACCCGCCCGACGTCGCCGACGCCCGCGCCCGCCTGGGCCTCGCCGTCGCCCGCGGCCTGCTCCTGGACCTGGTCGCCACCGACGACCTCCCCGCCGTCAACGCCGCCATGGAGCAGTTCATCACCCTGACCACCCCGTGAGTCCAACGCTCAGAACGCGTGAGTCCTCCGTTCGCGTCGCGCGTGTCCTACGTTCGGAACACCTGAGTTGAACGCTCAGACGCCCGGCGGACGTCCGTGAGCACGTCCGAGCGTTGAATTCACGTGCTCTGAACGCAGGACTCTCGACGCCTGGGCGTAGGACTCTCGCGGGGGACGTAGGATTCGGCGGCGTGAAACGGATCCCGGTGGTGGTGGTGGCGGGGTTCCTCGGCTCCGGCAAGACGACGTTGCTCAACCACCTGCTCGGCGGCAGTCGCGGCACGCGGGTCGGGGTGGTGGTCAACGACTTCGGCGCCATCGGCATCGACGCGATGAGCGTGGCCGGTCAGGTCGACTCCACCGTCTCGCTCAGCAACGGCTGCCTGTGCTGCGCCGTGGACGTCAGCGAACTCGACGGGATGCTCGCCAAGCTCGACTCCCTGGTGGACGTCATCGTCATCGAGGCGAGCGGCCTGGCCGAACCGCAGGCCATGGCACGGATGGTGCTCGCGAGCGAGAACCCGCGCCTGACCTACGGCGGCCTGGTGCTGCTGGTCGACGCGGCGGAGTTCCCCGACGACCTGGCCAGGCACGTGCGCGTGGCTGACCTGGTGGTGCTCAACAAGGTCGACCGCGTCACGGACCCGTCGGCGCTCGCGGCCGAGGTCGACCGGCTCAAGCCCGGCGTGCCCGTGGTCCGGTCGTCGTTCGGCCGCGTCGACCCGGCCCTGCTGTTCGACCCACGTCCGCGCGAGCGGTTCGGCCAGCTGTCGTTCGAGGACCTGCTGGACGAAGAGCACGACCACGTGCGCTACGACAGCGTCGAATTCACGGGTGGCGCGATGAACCCGTTGCGGCTCATGGCTTTCCTCGACGCCCGACCCAAGGGCCTGTACCGGATCAAGGGTTTCGTGCGGTTCGACGTGCCCGGCCACCGGCAGCGGTTCGGCCTGCACACCGTCGGCGCGTTCCTGCGGTTCGAACGCTCGGCGTGGCCGGGACCGCGGCGCACCGAGCTCGTGCTGATCGGCACGGGCCTGGACGTCGCCGCGATCCGCGCCGGACTGGCCGCCTGCGAGGAACCGGACCCGGGCGCCGTGGACCCGCAGTCGATGCTCGAAGTCCTGCGCTACACCGCGTGAGCGAGCCCCCGTGGCCCCCGGCGCGGAACGCCGAGGGCCGCCGGTGGGCGACGTGGGCTCGGAGAGACTCGAACTCTCACTGGCACGGACCTAAACCGTGTGCCTCTGCCAATTGGGCTACGAGCCCGTCGTCGCAAGCTTATCGGCAGGCTTCAGCAGCCCGATGCCGAGGGACACGACGCCCGCCGCCAGGCTCAGACCGCCCACGTAGAGCAGGACGACCAGGCCGTTCGCCCGCGTCACGTCCTCGCCCATGGCGGAGAAGAAGAACCCCGCGGGCATGAGGATCGCCGCGATCGGCACGCCGAGCCGGGCCACCCAACCCCACAGCCCGCGCACGTCCGCCGCGTCGGCGAACAGCAGGCACACCAGGCTGAGGATCACCAGCACGCCGGCGTGCGCGTGACCGGCGCGGAAGAACGACTGCTGGAACTCGGTCAGCGGCACCTCGCCCTGCACCACGGTGGTCAGGAACCGACCGCCGAACTCGACGCCGACGACGCTCAGCAACAGCACGCCCGCCAACCGGCGGGACGCGAGAGACAACCGGATGGCGGCCATGACGCTCCTCCACTCGAATGGAAACAGCGTTATAAAAGCACTCGTCCGCCGGTCAGGTCAACGTGGTCGCGGCGTCTCAACTACGGTTGTGACCAAGGAGCAGGTAGGAGGAGATGTGGCCCGCGATCCCGACACCATCCAGCGCGAGATCGAGCAGGCTCGTGACGCGCTGGCCGTGACCCTCGACGAGCTGGGGACGAGGGCGAATCCCCAGCGCTTCGTCGAGTCCGGCAAGAACAGCGTGCGCGCGAAGCTCGACGAACCCAAGATCCGGTACTCGCTGATCGCGGTGGCCGTGCTCATCGGGTTCGCCTTGCTGCGCAAGCTGTTCCGCTGAAGGTGCGCTACTGCCCCTTGGCGACGAGGGGCACCAGCACCTGTTCCACCACGCGGTCGACGAAGGGCCGGTCCAGCGGGTCTCCGGTGAGCATCAACCGGTAGATCAGGGCCGCGCCCGCGATCTCGACCGCCATGCCGCGCGGCGCGTCCTGGCGGAGTTCACCGCGCTCTTCGGCGCGCTCCAGGATGCGCCGCAGCACGTCCCGCTGCGCGGTCAGGAACGTCTCGCGGAACGCCGAGGCGAGCTCGGGCTCGTGCGGCAGCTCGCCGACGAGGGCCTGCGCCGCCTTGCCGATCGGGCCGGACAGGAACGCGGCGAACGCGCTGAGGAACTCGCGCAGGTCGCCGGCGAGCGAGCCGGTGTCCGGCTCGGCCAGGTTCCGCTGCGCCAACTGCGTGCACGTGTCGATCACCAGGTCGAGCTTCGACTCCCACCGCCGGTAGATGGTCGCCTTGCCCGCACGGGCGCGCGCCGCGACGGCGTCCATCGTCAGCGCGCGGTACCCGACTTCGGCCATCACCTCCAGCGCGGCCTGTCGCAACGCGTCGTCCCGGCTGGCGTCCCTCGGTCTGCCTCGCTGCGGGGTCCGAGTCGCCCCGCTGTACACCGGTGTGGCCATTTCGCGCTCCTGTCGCCTTTGGCGGGACATCCTAGGCCGGGTGCGCCCGGAATTGGCCACAGATCATCTTCGCGGGCGCCGCGCCGCTTCGGGTTCACCCCGTCGGTGGGGGCACGAGACCCGCGCGGGTGTGCAGGTACGCCACCGAGAACGCGAGCGCGTCGCCCTCCAGCAGGTGCACGACGGCACGGGCGGAGCGCCCGATCGCGATCTCCTCCACCAGTTGGTCGGCGGCCAGCCTGGCCGCGATCAGGCCTGGTGCGGTGGCCCCGAGCTCCTTGCCGGCGGCGCGGACGGTGACCGCCCAGTCGTCGCCGTCGCGTCGGTAGTTCGCGGTGATGGGGAGTGTGGTCATGCCTTGCCTTCCGTGGTTGTTGCGCATATCTGACCGGCGTTTGGGAGTTGGTGCGGCGCCATTCCTTCGATCGTGTGAGGTCGCCTGGGAAGGCTTGGGAACCCTGTGTCCTCACCCATTCGTGGAATCGAATACGGTGCACACACCGTGCATGAGCGGTAACGCGCGGCTACCGGCCACCGATAGGCCATTTGGAGCAATGTCCCACGTCTGAGAGGTCCTGATGAGCCGTCGAGTGGTCGTCGTGGTGTGCCTGTTGCTGGGGTTGGCGTTCGCGCCGGGTGCGGCGTCGGCCGACCCGTCGTGGGAGGTGCCGGACGGGTGGGGCGACAAGGTGTGGGGTGACGTCTGCAAGCACCGCGGTGATCCGCCGTGCCACACGACGACCACGCGCACGACGACCCCCTCGACCGGCTGGACGTCCACCGGGGCGACCACGACGACGACCGACGTGTCCGGCACGTCCGCGACCTCCGTCACCACCACGGACGTCACCACCACGGACGTCGCCGGCACCACGAGCGCGGTGGTCACCTCGACGTCACACGCGGGAGCCACGACCAGCGCGGTCGGCGCCACCGCGAGCGCCGGTGCGCCGCAGGCTCCCCGCGTGGTGAGGTCGTCCACCGACCACGCGTTGGCGGCGACGGGCGCCTCTCCGCTGTGGACGGCCGTCGGCGGCCTGGTCGTGCTGCTCGGCGGCGCGGTGCTGCTGCTGTTCAGCCGCCGTCGTCGCGCCTGACCGCGCCGCTCACGTCGTGAGTCGGCTCGCCACGCCCCGCCACACGACGTCCATCACGTAGGCCGTCGCGAGCGCGGGCCCCACCTCGGGCCTGCGCTCGCACCACAGCGCGAGCCGTTCCGTCGAGCCGACCACGATCTCGGCGAACGCCTCGGCCTCCACCGCGTCCACGTCGGAGTCGAAGCTGCCGATCACGGCCGCGATCAGGTCGGTCTGCTGGCGCCGGATGCCTTCGACCTCCTCGACGGCCGACGGCACGGTGATCGCCGCCTCCTGTCGCAACAGTGCCCACGACTGCTTGTGCTCGGCGATGAACTCGAAGAACGCCATCAGGCCGCGCCGCAGGACCTCCTCGGGCCCGTCCGCGCCGGTGATCGCCTGCTGCGTGCGTTCGAGCAGCTCCGTGCGCGCCCGGTGGATGCAGCCGATGAGCAGGCCCTCCTTGGAGCCGAAGTACTCGTAGAGCATCGGCTTGGACACACCCACCCGTTCGGCGATCTCGTCCATCGACGCCGCCAGGTACCCGCGTTCGGCGAAGACGCCTTCGGCGATGTCGAGCATCTGCGCCTTGCGCTCGGCCTTGGGCATCCGCCGGCGGCGCGGCTCGGTGGTGGTCACGGAGACGAGACTACCGGAGGTAACTTACTTCGAGTAACCTACTGGAGAGTATGTAGGCTGACGTAGAGGAGACGGGCATGCACCGAGAGGTCGAAGTCCTGATCGTCGGCACGGGCTTCTCCGGCCTGGGCATGGCGATCGAGCTGAAGCGGGCGGGGCGGCGCGACTTCGTCGTGCTGGAGAAGGCGGGCGACCTCGGCGGCACCTGGCGGGACAACTCCTACCCCGGCTGCGCGTGCGACGTCCCCTCCCACATGTACTCGTTCTCGTTCGAGCTCAACCCGCGCTGGTCGCGCATGTTCGCCCGGCAGCCGGAGATCTGGGACTACCTCAAGCGGGTGGCCGAGAAGTACCGGCTGCGCGAGCACATCCGGTTCAACAGCAAGGTCGGCGGCGCGCGGTGGGACGAGGACGCGAAGGTCTGGCACGTCGCCACCGAGAACGGCGACACCTACACCGCGAAGTCGGTGGTGGCGGGCGTCGGCGCGTTGCACATCCCGAACATCCCGACCCTGCCGGGCATCGAGGCGTTCCAGGGCAAGACCTTTCACTCGGCCGAGTGGGACCACGACTACGACCTGCGCGGCAAGCGGGTCGCCGTGGTCGGCACGGGTGCGAGCGCGATCCAGTTCGTGCCGCGGATCGCCGACGAGGTCGGCCGGCTGACGTTGTTCCAGCGCACGCCGCCGTGGATCATGCCCAAGATCGACCGGGACATCACCACGTGGGAGCAGAAGCTGTTCCGCGCGTTGCCGTTCACCCAGCGCCTGTACCGCGACTTCGTGTACTGGACGCGGGAGTCGAGCGCGCTCGGCTTCGCCGTGAACCCGAAGATCATGGAGTTCGCGCAGAACATCGCCAAGCGGCACATGCGCCGCCAGGTGCCGGACGGGGCGTTGCGGGCGAAGCTGACGCCGGACTACACCATGGGCTGCAAGCGGGTGCTGATCAGCAACGACTACTACCCGGCGCTGGGCAAGCCGAACGTGGACCTGGTGACCGACGGCATCGCCGAGGTGCGGGCGAACAGCGTGGTGGACCGGGCCGGGGTCGAGCACGAGGTCGACGTGATCATCTACGGCACGGGGTTCCACGTGGTCGACTCGTTCGACTACCTCGACGTCACCGGCAAGGGCGGTGTCGACCTGGCCAAGCAGTGGCGTGAGAAGGGCATCGAGACGTACTACGGCATCACGGTCTCGGGCTTCCCGAACTTCTTCTTCCTGCTCGGCCCGAACACCGGGCTCGGGCACAACTCCGTGGTGTTCATGATCGAGTCGCAGATCCGGTACGTCCGGCAGTGCCTGGAGCTGCTCGACCGCCACCAGGCCGACGAGCTGGACGTGCGGCCTGACGTCCAGGCGAGGTTCAACCGGCAGTTGCAGCGCAAGCTGTCCAGGGGCGTGTGGACCGAGGGCGGCTGCAAGAGCTGGTACCTCGACGCGCAGGGCATCAACCGCACGGTCTGGCCGGGCTTCACCTGGCGCTACTGGATGCGCACCAAGACCGTCCGCGCCGAGGACTACACCCTGACCCGCGCCCGCCGCACCCGCGTCCCCGCGTGACCCGAACGGAGAACTCGGGGTACCTGAGCGTTCGACACGCGGGCGCTGAACGTTCGACACGCGCGTGTCGAACACTCAGGTACCGCGTGTCGAACGCTCAGGACCGGTGAGTTCTCCGTTCAGGACGCTCAGGCGGTGACGCCGGCGGCCTTGGCGCGCTCGGCGCGCAGGCGGGTCACGTCGGGCAGGTCGAGCGGGCCCGGCTTGACGCCCGTGGCCCACTCGATCAGCAGGTCGGCGATCTGCGGGTTGCGCGGCAGCACGGGACCGTGCAGGTAGGTGCACAGGATCCGGCCCTGCACCGCGCCCTCCACCGAGCCGTCGTTGCCCGTGCCCACCTTGACGTGCGCCAACGGCCGGGCGGACGGCCCCAGGACGGTGCGACCCTGGTGGTTCTCGAACCCGGTCAGCAGGCCCTCGAACAGGCCGTCGGCCGGGGTCGCGATCACCTCGCCGATGGCCCGGCTGCCGCCCGCGTGCGACGTCGAGTCGATCAACCCGAGGCCGGAGTGCGTCACCTGGTCGGCCCGGGTGAACGACTCGCCGAAGATCTGGATCCCCGCGCACACGCCGAGGATCACCGCGCCGCGCGCCGCCGCGCGCTGCATCCCCGGGTGCTCCCGCAGGTGCCGCACGGCCAACGTCTGCGCCGTGTCTTCACCGCCGCCGACCACGTAGATGTCGCACGACTCGGGCACGGGCTCGCCGAACCGGATGTTCACGATCTCGGCGGAGATGCCCCGCCACGTCATCCGCTTCTCCAGCACGACCGCGTTGCCGAAGTCGCCGTACGTGCCGAGCAGGTCGGGCAGCACGAGTGCGATCTGGACCTTGCTGGTGCTCACTGGGCGGCCCTCGCGTTCAGGTCGCGGAATGCGGTGTAGTTGGCGATCACCTCGACCGGACCGGGCGGCATGGCGTCGATCGCCAGCAGCGGGTCCGGCACGATCGTGTGCTCGACCTCGGCGTACGTCAGCCGCACGGCCAGGTCCGTCGCCCGCTCGCCGGACGCGATCACCTGCCGCCCGCGCAACCGCTCGAACGGCACGTCCCACAGCCACGACAGGTCGCGGCCGTCGGCCTCGTGCGCGTTGATCACGAGCACGGCGGGGTGGTCGGCCTCGCGCACCACGGTCAGCGTCTCGCTCCACCCGGCCGGGTTCTTCGACAGCAGCAGCCGGGCCCGGTGCCCGGACCGCTGGATCGTCCGGTACCGACCGGCCACGTTGGACACCGCGCGCAACCGCTGCACGGCCTCCTCCACGGGCACGCCGAGCGCGGCGGCGGCGGCCGCGGCCATCACCGCGTTGGCCTGGTTGAACTTGCCGGGCAGCCGCAGCGCCAGCTCCACCTTCACGCCGTTGGGCGTGACCAGGTACCCGTCGCCGGTCACCCACTGGGGCCGCGGCCGGGACAGGTCGCACCCGGTGCAGTGCCAGTGCTCGCCCTCCCAGCGGATCGGGTCGCCGCAGCGCGGGCACGAGGCGGCGTCGTTGTGCCAGCCCGTCCCGGTGGCGACCCACACCACGTTCGCCGAGTCGCGGGCCGCCGACGTCACCATGATGTCGTCGCAGTTGGCCACCACGACCCCGGTCACCGACGTCAACGCCGTGCGCAGCGACTTCTCGATGGTGCGCACCTCGCCGACCCGGTCGAGCTGGTCGCGGCTGAGGTTGAGCAGCACGGCCACGGCGGGCGCGGCGGCGCGCACGACCTCGGGGAAGTACCCCTCGTCGACCTCCAGCACCGCGAACGGCGCGTCGGGCTGCTTGGACAGCGCGGTCACGTGCCCGTCGGGCATGTTCGCGCCACCGTGGTTGGTGGCGACCTCGCCCAGGAACGACACGGCCCGGCTGAGCATCATCGTGCTGGTCGTCTTGCCGTTGGTGCCGGTCACCAGGGCGACCGAGCGACCGGACGTCAAGTGCGCCAGGGCCTGCGGGTCGAGCTTCAGCGCGACCCGGCCGCCGATCATGCCGCCCGCGCCCAGGCCCATCTTCTGCGACAGCTTGGAACTCATGTTGCCCAGTCGCACGGCCGCCGCGGTGCGCAGCGGCAGGCGGGCTGGGTCTGCACCTGGAGTGTTCGGCAAACCGACTTCCCGGATCTGTCAGGGGAGGGAGATCCCCCGATGCTACCGGTGCCGCTGGTGGTCCAGCTCCCGCAGGGTCCGGATCAGGTCCACCGTGCTGAGCTGGCACAACTGGGCCATGTACTCCAGCGCGGGCAGGTCGAGGTGCACCTCGGGCGGCTGGCCGGGCACCAGGTGCGCGAGCCTGCCCTGCGCCCAGCGCCGCAGCGGCATCAGCTGCGGCCGCGGATCGGCGACGACCGTGGCCAGGTCGACCGAGAGGTGGCCGGCGGGCGCGTCACCGAACACGCGTTCGTGCACTCGGGCGAGCACCTGGTGCGCGGGCACGCCCAGCGCGACGCAGATCTCCACCAACCGGGTCACCGAGCACTGGCGGGTGCCCAGCTCGTACGTGGCCAGCGTTTGCAGCGAGATGTCGCTCTGCAGTCGGCGGTTGAGTTCCTTGCGGGTCCATCCGCGCTGCTTGCGAAGGCTGCGGAGCTCATCACCGAGCACGCGTTGGTACGCCGCTGTGTCGATCTGCACCGTCGATCCTCCAGTCCGCTGGGGCCCCGGCAGACCCCACGCAGATGGAAAGCGCGACAGGACGGTTGCTTACGCGGGTTGTCCGATTTATCGCCCGATCGGGCTAACGAGTGGTACCGAAAGTAGCATCTCAGCGCTTCAAGGCGCTGGTGACGGCCGTTTCGACCGGCCCGAGGAACTGTGGATCGGGCTTGGCGACGACGCCGTCCCACATGGCCTTGCCCGCCGCGAACACCTCCCGGAAGTGCCCGTAGGCGGTGGTCGACACCCGGTCGGACGTGTCGTGGCCGACGCCGAACGCGTCGAGGCCCGCCGAACGGCACAGCGCCACCGCGCGGGGCAGGTGGAACTCCTGGGTCACCACGGTCAGCCGCTCGACGCCGAAGATCCGCTTCGCCCGCGTGCACGAGTCCCACGTGTCCAGGCCCGCGTAGTCGGCCACCACGACGTCCGCGGGCACGCCGCGCCCGATCAGGTAAGTGCGCATCGCGGTCGGCTCGTCGTACTCGGTCCGGCTGTTGTCGCCGCTGACCAGCAGCACCTGGACCTTGCCGCGCCGGTACAGGTCCGCGGCCACGTCCAACCGGCCCGCCAGGAACGGCGTCGGCGTGCCCGACCTGGTCAGGCCCGCACCCAGGACCAGCGCCACCGGCGCGTCCGGCACGTCGGCCGCGTCGTGCCGGTAGGCGGCGCTACTGGTCCGCACCCACACCCACGGCGTGGCCGCGAGCACGGCCAGCACGCCGAGCGCGATCAGCACCCGCTTCCAGGGCACCCGTTCGACGAAGCTCCCCACGACTACCCCCGAGTCGACGATCAGTTCACGCAGCGCACCCCGTCCGCCGTGATCGGCGGTTCGGTCGTCGTGGTCGTGTCCGGTTGCTGCTGCCGCGCGCCGTCCAGGCCGACCAGCCGGTCGCCGGCGAGCGTCTGCGTGCCCGGCCCGGAGTAGTCCGCGCCGACGAACACGCGGACGTGACCGGCCGGGATGGTGTCGTCCTGCTCGATCTCGAGCCCGCCGAGGGACTCGGCGACGGCCTCCGCGCCCGCCTCGCCGCCCACGCCGTAGCGCACCACGGACGTGGCCATGGGCGTGGCGTTGTCGGCGCCGCCGTCGGTGTACCGCTCGGCCACCAGCGCCTGGAGCACCCGGCCGGCCAGCCCGGGCGAACCGGAGGCGTTGCGAACCTCGACGGTCACCGACGCCTTGTCGACGGCCGGCGCGGTGGTGCCGGTGGTGTTCGGGTCGGCGTTGAGGTTCTTGAAGAACTTCTTCACCTCGCGCTCGTTGACCTCGACCGCCAAGCCGTCCTCGGGCGTCTCCAGCTCGGGGTTGCCGGTCGGGATCGTCTCGAACTTGAGGTTGCCGCCGGTCAGGTCCTTCATCTGGGTGGCGAACTGCAGCACGTTCCAGTCCTTGTCCAGCACGATGGACTTGGTCAGCGCGTCGATCAGGGAGCGGAGCTTGCCGGGGTCGGACAGCGTGCCGGCGGACAGGATCTGCTTGGCCAGGCCCGCCATGAACACCTGCTGGCGCACGATCCGGTCGAGGTCGCCGCGCAGCAGCCCGTACCGCTGCCGGACGAACGCCAGCGCCTCGCGGCCTTGGATCTTCTGCGGCCCGGCGGCGAAGTTCGCGCCGGACATGTTGTCGCGGGTGGCCTGGTTCAGGCACACGTCCACGCCGCCGACGGCCTTGGTGATCTCGTAGAACCCGACCAGGTTGATCTCGGCGTAGCGGTCGATGGTCACGCCGGTGAGGTTCTCGATGGTCCCGATGAGGTTCTTCGCGCCCGCCTGCCGCGACTGGACCTCGAGCTGCGCCGGGTCGGTGACGCCCTCGCGCTCCAGCTTCGCGATCGCGTCGTTCTTGCCGTAGCCGTACGCAGAGTTGATCTTGTGCCGCCCGTAGCCGCCGTCGATCTGCACGTAGGAGTCGCGCGGGAACGACACCGCGACCGCCTTGCCGCCGTCGTTCGGCACGTGCATGAGGATCAGCGTGTCGGTGTTCAGGCCGCCGTCGTTCTCGTTGCCCGCGTGCAGCTCGTTCAGGATCTCCTGGGGCAGCGGGTTGCCCTTGGCGTCGGTGCGGCTGTCCATGCCGACCATGAGGATGTCGACCGAACCGTCGGCGGGCTTCTCGCCACCGCCTTCGTCGCTGATGACGTCCGTGGTGGCGATGTCGCTGAGCAGCGTGTTCAGGTTCGCCCACGCGTAGCCGGTGCCCAGCAGCACGGCGACGGAGAACAGCGCGAGGAGCGACCGCCCGAAGATCGCGCTGCCGGACGTGCCGCGCTCGGGCGGGCGGCGACGCGGCGGACCGGTGCGGCCGGCGGGCGGGCGGGGGCGTCGGCCGGTGGGACGTTGAGCCGGGGCGATCCGCTGCGGGTCGGCCGGGCGCCTGCCGTCGGCGTCGCGCTCGCCGGGACGACGGCCGGCCGCCGGTCGGGGACGTTCGGACGCGGGCCTCGGGCGGCCGGGTTCGCTGCCTGCCCGCGCACGCTCGTCCCTGGGCGCGTTCGGCCGGGGCCGTTCACCCGACGAGGGGTCGGTCACCGGGCGTTTCGGCCGCTCACCGGGCACGCGTCCGCGTTCGCCGGCCGGGCGGTCCGGCTGGCCGGGCGCGCGTCGCCCACCGGTCGGGCGCTCGGGCCCGCGCGGCGGCGGGTCGAACCGCCCCCCTGGCTCGGAGCGCCGTGGCGGCTCCTGGGCGCGCGGCGGCTGACCTGCGTGGGGGCTCCGAGGGGGAACGGGTCGCCGGCGGAACCCATCGGGTTCGCCTGGCCTCGGCGGCCGGTTGTCCACTCCCACTCCTCCCATGTACCCGGGTTCGTCCCAGTGGACGCATGGCGGGCCGCCCAGGTTGCCACCAGCGTCGCACAGCGCGTTCGCCGGACGTGGTGATACCGGTCCGCGGGCGGGCTGACCAGGTCGGTTACCCGATTGTGAGGTCCGCGGTCCCGCGTTCGTAGACTGCCACCGTGCTGACCATGCAGGATGCGCTGCTCGCGCTGACCAGGTACTGGACCGAACGGGGCTGCGTCGTCGTGCAGCCGTACAACACCGAAGTCGGCGCCGGTACGTTGAACCCCGCCACCGTGCTGAGGGTGCTGGGTCCGGAGCCCTGGCGCGTGTCCTACGTCGAACCGAGCGTTCGGCCCGACGACGCGCGGTACGGCGAGAACCCGAACCGACTGCAGACCCACACCCAGTTCCAGGTCATCCTCAAGCCCGACCCGGGTAACCCCCAGGAGCTGTACCTGGGCAGCCTCGAAGCGCTCGGCATCGACGTGCGGGCGCACGACGTGCGGTTCGTGGAGGACAACTGGGCCTCGCCCGCACTCGGCGCCTGGGGCCTCGGCTGGGAGGTGTGGCTGGACGGGTTGGAGATCACCCAGTTCACCTACTTCCAGCAGGCGGGCGGCATGTCGCTCGACCCGGTGTCGGTGGAGATCACCTACGGCATCGAACGCATCATGATGGCCCTGCAGGGTGTCGACCACTTCAAGGACATCTCCTACGCGCCCGGCATCTCCTACGGCGAGGCGTTCGGCCAGGCCGAGTACGAGATGAGCCGCTACTACCTCGACGACGCCGACGTGGAGGCGAACAAGCGGCTGTTCGAGGAGTACGCCTCCGAGGCGCGCCGGATGCTCGACGCGCGGCTGCCCGTGCCCGCGCACAACTACGTGCTCAAGTGCTCGCACGCGTTCAACGTGCTCGACGCGCGTGGCGCGATCAGCACCACCGAGCGGGCCCGCGCGTTCGGCCGGATGCGCGGCCTGGCCCGCGAGGTCGCCGGGCTGTGGGCGGCCCGCCGCGAGGAGCTGGGCCACCCGCTCGGCCTGGCCGAGGTGCCCGCCGCGGCGACGCTGCCGGACACGTTCGCCGAGGTCACGGCCCCGAGCACGCTGCTGTTCGAGATCGGCGCGGAGGAGCTGCCGCCCGCCGAGGTGACCCGGACCGTGGAGGCGGTCGGCAAGGCCGTGGCGGACAAGCTCGGCGCGACCAGGCTGGCGCACGGCGCGGTCGAGGTGCACGGCACACCGCGCCGGGTCGTGGTGCTGGTGCCCGACGTCGCGCCGCGCGAGCCGGACGCGGAGAAGACCGTGCGCGGTCCCCGCGTGTCGGCCGCTTTCGACGCCGACGGCAACCCGACCAAGGCCGTGCAGGGCTTCGCCCGCGGCCAGGGCGTGGACGTCGACGCGCTCGGCCGCGTCACCGAGAACGGCGTCGAGCACGTCGCCCTCGTGCGCACGGACCCCGGTCGCGGCGCGGTGGAGGTGCTCAGCGGGCTGCTCGGCGAGGTGGTGTCCGAGCTGCGCGCCGAGAAGAACATGAAGTGGAGCGACCCGAAGCTGTCGTTCACCCGCCCGATCCGCTGGCTGCTCGCCCTGCTGGGCACGACACCCGTGCCGGTCGCCGTGTCGTCGCTGGCCGCCGAGCCGAAGACCCGCGTGCACCGCACCGCCGCCACGCCCGTGGTCGACGTGCCCGCGGCGGACGGTTACCTGGAGTTCCTGGCCGGGCACGGCATCGACGCGTCGGCGCTGCGGCGACGTGACGCCATCGTGGCCCGCGCCGAGGAGCTGGCCGCGTCCGTGGGCGGGGTCGTGGACTTCGAGGGCGTGCTGGACGAGGTCACGAACCTGGTCGAGCGGCCGACGCCCATCCTCGGCTCGTTCGAGGAGCGCTACCTGGAGCTGCCCGCCCAGATCCTCACCACCGTGATGCGCAAGCACCAGCGGTACCTGCCGGTGCGCGCCCAGGACGGCTCGCTGCTGCCCCACTTCGTGGCGGTGGCGAACGGCGAGGTGGACGTCGACCTGGTCCGTGCGGGCAACGAGGCCGTGCTGCGCGCCCGGTACGAGGACGCGGCGTTCTTCTGGCGTGCCGACCTGCGCACGCCGTTGGAGGACATGAAGGCCGGGCTGGAGAAGCTGACGTTCGCCGACAAGCTCGGTTCGATGGCCGACCGGGCGGGCCGGATCGCGGCGCTCGCGCGGCGGCTCGCCGAGGAGGTCGGCGCGGCCGACGAGACCCTGGCGCGCGCGGGCGAGCTGGCCAAGTTCGACCTCGGCTCGCAGATGGTGATCGAGCTGTCGAGCCTCGCCGGCGTGATGGCCCGCGAGTACGCCGAGCGGGCGGGGGAGACCCCCGAGGTCGCGCGGGCGCTGTGGGAGATGGAGTTGCCGCGCTCGGCGGGTGACGCGGTGCCGTCGTCCACGCCCGGCGCGCTGCTGTCGCTGGCCGACCGGTTCGACCTGCTGGCCGGGCTGTTCGGCATCGGGGCGAACCCGACGGGCAGCTCCGACCCGTTCGGGCTGCGGCGGGCGGCACTGGGTGCGGTGAGCGTGCTGCGGGCGTTCCCGGACCTGAAGGACATCACGCTGACCAAGGCGCTGGCGCTGGCCGCCCAGGAGCTGGAGGTGTCGGCGGAGGCGCTGGACACGGCTCGCGAGTTCGCCGTGCGGCGGTACGAGCAGCAGCTGCTCGACGCCGGGCACGACCACCGGTTCGTCAACGCCGTGCTGCCGCTGGCCGACGCGCCCGCGGTGGCCGACACGACGTTGGCCGAGCTGACCGGGCTGGCCGGCGACCCGGACTTCGCCGCGCTGGTGGCGGCGTTGCAGCGGGTGCGGCGGATCGTGCCCGCGGACACCGTGGGCGAGTACGACCCGGAGGCGCTGGTGGAGCCCGCCGAGGTGGCGTTGCACAAGGCGCTGGCCGACGTGCCCGCCGGCGTCACGGGGCTGGCCGCGTTCGTCGCCGCCGCGAACGGGCTCACCGGGCCGGTGAACACGTTCTTCGACGAGGTGCTGGTGATGGCCGAGGACGCCGACGTGCGGCGGGCCAGGCTGGGGCTGCTGGCCGCGATCCGCGACCTGGCGGCGCCGGTGCTGGACTGGCAGGCCCTGGGCACCGCGCTGGGCTGAGGGACCCGTGCACGACGAAGATCCCGGCTCGCCGGCTCGCCGGAGGGCGGGGATCTTCGTCTGCCGCTACATGTCGCGGTTGTCTTCGCTCGTCAGGAACTGGGCCGGCGACGGCGAACTGGCGACGGCGAGGTCCGGCGTGACCTGTTCGGCGGCGGCCGGCCCGGCGCCCAAGGCGAGCAGTGCCGCGGCGATCGCGGCCACCAGCGCTGCGGGGACGATTCTCACGCTGTTCTCCTCACACACCCGGCCAGGGTTCGGCACGCGACACCATCGCACACAAATCGTCCGAACGGGAGTCCCCTTTCCGCACTTGCGGGCTGCGTGACCAATCGGGTGCGGAGCGTGATAAGTACGCTCTGTAACGCTCCGACCTGCGGCTTCGATGTTCCGGGAAGGTCAACTGTCCGAATGGGGCAGACCATTCGGAGCTGCGGGGTTGCTACGTCTTGACGAACCCGCACCCGGAGGGATGGAATTCCGGGACATTCCGTATTTCCCGGGTCCACGTCGATGTGCCCGTGCAAGGGGTTGGCGAATGCGAAGGCTAGTCAGAGCCGTGTCCTGCGGTCTCCTCGTCCTGTTCGCCGCCGGCTGCGGCACCGCGGTCGACCCGCTCGCGCCCCCGACGGGCAGCCGGGCGCCGCGGCCGGTGGTCGGCGTGATCCTGCCCGACCGGTCCTCGTCGGACCGGTGGGAGGAGCAGGACCGGCCGCTGCTGCTCCAGGCGCTGAGCTTCGCGGGCATCGAGGGCGTGATCGAGAACGCGGACGGTGACGAGGCCAGGTTCGCCAGCATCGCCGACGAGATGATCGGGCGCGGCGTGAAGGTGCTGATGACGACGCCGCTGAGCCCCGAGGGCGGCGCGGCGGTCGAGCGCAAGGCGCGGGACGCGGGCATCCCGGTCATCAACTACGACCGGATCAGCCTGGGCGGCCAGGCCGACTACTACGTCTCGTTCGACAACCTCAACGTCGGCGAGCTGCAGGCCGAGGGGCTGCTCAAGTGCCTCGGCGAGAAGCAGGGCGCGCGGATCATCGAGCTGCAGGGCGCGCCGACGGACAACAACGCCACCCTGTTCTTCGACGGCCAGCGCCGCAAGCTCGGCCCGAAGTACGACACGGGCGCGTTGAAGCTGGTCGACAGCAAGCCGATCGACAAGTGGGACCCGCTGATCGGCAAGGCCGCGTTCGAGCAGATGCTGTCGGCCAACGGCGGCGCGGTGGACGGCGTGGTCGCGGCCAACGACGGGCTGGCCGGCGCGGCGATCGAGGTGCTCAAGGCCAAGGGCCTGGCCGGCCGGGTGCCGGTGACCGGCCAGGACGCCACGCTGGAGGGCCTGCGCTCGATCCTGCGCGGCGAGCAGTGCATGACGGTCTACAAGCCGATCCGGGACGAGGCCGAGGCGGCGGCGCGGCTGGCCATCGCGGTGGCCCGCGGCGACCTCAGCGGCGCGGACGACCTGGCCACCGGCAACACCCGCGACCTCGTGGCGAAGCGGGACGTGAAGTCGGTGCTGCTGGGCGCGGACCTGATCACCCGGGACAACGTGCGCGTGCTGGTGGCCGAGGGCGTGGTCAAGCACGCGGACCTGTGCGCCGGCGACACCGCGGACGACTGCGCCGAGCTGGGCATCCTGACCAACTAGGCGCCCGCGCACCGGACTAGCCCTCCTCGTCGTGCCGCCCGGAGATGAACTCCTGCACCCGGATCTTCACCCGGATCAGCGGCTGGCGGATGCGGGCCTCCCGGCGGTACGCCCGGCGCAGCTTGCGCGAGCCCTCGGTGTACCGCCAGCGGGCCCACGGGGAACCGGGGCGGGCCAGCCGCAGCGCGCCGATCTCCGGCAGCACGGGTACCAGCAGCCCGATCAGCCCGGTCCACACCTTGCCCTTGAGCAGCGCCACGATGGCGAACCCGAGGTGGACCAGGATGATCAGCACGCGCACGGCCACGCCCTCGCCGTAGAACTCCTCGTAGCCGAGCGGACGGGCGCCGAGCAGGAGCAGGCCGGTCATCCCGATGGCGAGGAACACCGCGTCCACCGAGAGCCGGCCGTCCTTGGTCCAGTACACGTCGCGCAGGTGCAGCAGCAGGGCGAACTCGTCGAGCACGAGGGCCGCGCCGACGCCGAGCAGCGCCGCTGCGGCAACCCGCACCCCGTGCTGGTCGTCCGGCACGGCCAACCCGATCACGCCGCCGAGCAGCATGAAGACGGTGCCGAACACGACGTGGTGGATGTGCGTGCCACCGGGGGTGAAGTTGCCCGGCCACCAGCGCACCTTGGCCCTGATCAGGCGGACGCTGATCCGGATGAAGACGAAGGTGAGCACCAGGCCGAGGAAGAAGAACAGCAGCCGGGACTGGGGCAGGTGGAGCGCGTACACCACCCCATCTTCACCCGGCAGGGCTACTTGAACCTGATGCCGCCCTGGATGTCGCCCGCCTGCACGACGTTGCCGTGCACCGTGCCGGAGATCTGGTTGGTCACCCGGCCGGTCTGCGTGACGGCGTGGTGGGCCCGAAGCTCCGCGCCGAAGGCGGGATCGGCCTCGATGGTCCGCTCCAGCATTTCGCTCAACGCCCTGACCTGCGGCGAGTCCTCGGGTGCGCCTTCGGCGGCGGTGAGCGCCGCGGTGGCGACGGGATCGTCCGCGAACTTCGCGCGGACCAGCTCGTACAGGCCGGCGACGGCCCGCGTGGCGAGCGACGCGGCGATGGAGACCAGCATCGGTTCAGGCATCGGAGACCCCCTGTGATCGCGACCTCGCCCACGGTAGCAGTGCGACTCGCCGCATTCTTACGCTCGACTGCCGGCGGGATCTCGTGGTTGACTGTCTTCGGTCGTACCTTTCTGTGTTCGTGTTCCACCACGCTCGCGGAACGGAGTTGCGGGCGCCGAACTTTCCTCGCCAGGAGGGGCCGGGGCCCTAGCTGACCCGGTGGTCGCAAGCGCGATCCGGCACCTGTTAGAGGAGAAGTAGCAAGATGGCAGTTCAGGGCACCGTCAAGTGGTTCAACGCGGAGAAGGGCTTCGGCTTCATCTCCCCGGACAACGGTGGCGCCGACGTGTTCGTGCACTACTCGGAGATCCAGAGCAACGGCTACCGCACCCTGGAAGAGAACCAGCGGGTGGAGTTCGAGATCGGCCAGGGCCAGAAGGGCCCGCAGGCGCAGACGGTTCGACCGCTCTGACCTAATCCGGGTCACCACCAGGACCTGGATCTTTTCGGGCCGCCACACCTCGCAGCAGCGGGGGGTGGCGGCCCGAATCGTCGCTCAGGTGATCAGCGCGGGGGCCTGGTCGGCCTGCCCGCCGTAGACCCGCTTGCCCACCAGCCGGGCGTCGTCGAAGACGAAGAACGCCGTCGTGCGCACCCGGTAGGCCCGCCCCGTCGGCTCCTCGCCGCGGAGACTGCGCTGGTGGGTGCCCCGCAGCTCCAGTTCGACGATCACGGCGTCGTCGGCGTGGTGCAGCTCGACCAGCGTGCTGCGCTGGTCCGGGAACGCGTCGCGGACGTGCGCGTAGTAGCCCGCGACCTCGGCCCGGCCGTCGAACACCTGACCGGTCGCCACGATCTCGCACCGCGGGTGGTCGAAGGCGCCGACGGCGGTGTCGAACTCGTGTTCGTTCTCCGACTCCAGGTGCTCCAGCACGATCGCCTCCCGCAGGGCCCGCAGTGCCTTGGACGCGGTCATGCGCGCGATTCCCTCCGGTTCGTCGGTAGCTGACGACGAAACACGCAGTGCACCCACCAGTCAAGACGGCATCCTCGCCGAGTGGTCCCGATCGGGCGCGCGTTCACCCGTCGGGCCGTGCGCGCGACGTCCGGTCGGAGTGGTCGTGATTGGTGCCATTGCCGGTGCTGCCCGACCGGCTACCGGACGCGGTTAATCGTTTACCCGGGCTTCGCCGGTAAGGCGGTGGTGAACACCCACCGCCTTACCGCGATCGCTCACGGGCGCATTTCGTATGCGCCGGACAGCGCCGCCACCTTGCTCCAGACGCGTTCGAAGCGGGCTTGGTCGACAACGGGCTTGCGGACCTGCTCGACGGCCCAGCGCTGCTGCGCCTCGGTGGACGACGCCTTGCCGTGCAGCGCGACCGCGTAGGCCGAGAAGTCGCGCACCAGGACGTCGAACACCTGGTCCAGCACGTCGGTGTCCAGGTCGGTGATCCGGGCCTGCTCCAGCGCCAGCTGGCCGTAGACGACCAGCGTGAACAGGTGGCCGAGGTTGAGCAGGAAGTCCAGGTCCTGCTGCTGCTCCTCGTCCGGCGCGGCGGTGGTGAGCAGGGTGCGCAGCGCTCGGGCCTGCTCGTGGAAGCGGGCCACGTTGGGCACGTGCGCGTGCTCGCGGTAGGCGGTCTCCCAGTCCTGGAACGTGACCTGGCCGAGGCCGCGGGCCGGTCCCTGGCGCCAGAAGAACTCGTCGTCGGCCGGGTCGTGCCTGGTCGGGACGTCGGCGTAGGCGGTGGGCCGGAACAGGTAGTTCGGCATGAACTTGAGCACGAGGGCGAGGTTGACGTGGACCGTGCCCTCCAGCTTCGGCAGCGCGCGGATGTCGCGGGCGGCCATCGAGAAGTAGGTGTCCTTCTCGAAGCCCTTGGCCGCGATCACGTCCCACAGCAGGTCGACGACCCGTTCGCCCTCGCTGGTGACCTTCATCTTGGTGATCGGGTTGAACAGCAGGTAGCGGCGGTCCTCGGGGGAGGCGCTGCGGAAGTAGTCCGCGGCGCGGTCGGCGAACAGCTTCATGGCGACCAGGCGCGCGTAGGCGTCCACGAAGTTCTGCCGCACGTGCGGGAAGTCGGTGACCCGCTTGCCGTACAGGACCCGGTTGTGGGCGTGCGTGATGGCCTCGTAGAACGCGTGCTCGTCGATGCCGATCGAGGCCGTGCACAGGTTGAACTTGCCCACGTTGACCGTGTTGAGGGCGGCGCTGAACGCGTCCGGGCCGGTGTGCAGGACGTCGTCCGGGGACACCGGGTAGTCGTCCAGGTGGAACTCGCTGACGAACATCTGCGAGTCGACCACGTTCTTGACCAGCGTGAACTTCTCGTGCTGCGAGTCGACGGCGAAGAACACGTACCCGTCGGGGCCCTCGACGTCCGCGCGGCGGCCGAAGACCGACACCATGCCGGCCACGTTGCCGTTGCCGATGTAGTACTTCCCGCCGGACGCGGTGAAGCCGGTGGCGGTGGGCGTGAGGACCATGTCGGTGGAGTAGACGTCGGCGCCGTGCTCCTTCTCGGACAGCCCGAACGCGAACACCGAGCCCTGGTCGAGGAGTTCGGCGGCCTTCTTGCGGGCCACCGCGTTGTCGCTCATCCAGATCGGGCCCAGGCCCAGCACGGTGACCTGCCAGGCGTACCAGTACTGGAGGCCGTAGAAGGCGAGGACCTCACTCAGCGCGGCGTTGCGGGCGGCGTCCCAGCGCTTGGCGGGGTTGCCGTCGGCCTCGGTCGCGGGCGTGCAGAAGGTCGCGAACAGCTTCTCGCGCGCGACGAAGTCCAGGAACTCCGTGTACCAGACCTTGGCCTGGTCGTCGGCGATCAGGCGGCGCTTGCCGCGCTCCTCGAACCAGTCGACGGTCGCGCGCAGCAGGCGGCGGCCCTCCGCGTCCAGGTGTCCGAAGTCGTAGGTGTTCGGGTCGAACAGCACCGGGGTTCTCCCTTCGTCGCCGCCGCACGCTACCAGTCGGTAACTTCGCCGGCTCCTCGCGCTCGGGGTGCGAGGTCGCGTCGATCGTCCGTCTCCCGGGCGACCGAGCCGCCGTCTGCGGAGCGGCGGCCGAAAGACTAGTGTGCTGCGCGTCACAAGCCGAGGAGTTGTCATGAATCTGCTCGCCATCGGCACCCGCAAGGGCCTGTGGCTCGCGACCAGTGAGGACCGCACGTCGTGGAGCCTCAGCGGACCGCACCACCCGATGACCGAGGTCTACGCGATCGCGATCGAGGACCGCCGGGACCGGCCGCGGCTCCTGGTCGGCACGAGCAGTTCCCACTTCGGACCGACCGTCCTGACCAGCGACGACCTCGGCGTGACCTGGGAGGAACCGGATCAGGCGCCCATCGCGTTCCCGGCGGACGCCGCGCTGGAACGGGTGTGGCAGCTGGCGCTCACGCCCGACCCGGAGGTCGTGTACGCGGGCACGCAGCCGTCGGCGTTGTTCCGCTCCGAGGACGGCGGTCGGACGTATTCGCTGGTGGAGGGCTTGTGGAAGCACCCGCACCGCGAGCTGTGGGGCGAGGGGTTCGGCGGGCAGGCGATCCACACCGTGCTGCCGGACCCGGTCGACCCGCTGCGGCTGATCGTGGCGATGTCCACCGGCGGCGTGTACCGGACGTTCGACGGCGGGTCGTCGTGGAAGCCGGGCAACACCGGGATCAAGGCGTACTTCCTGGCCGACCCGTACCCGGAGTTCGGCCAGTGCGTGCACAAGGTGAGCCGGCACCCGTCCCGGCCGGAGCGGCTGTTCCTCCAGAACCACCACGGCGTGTACCGGTCGGACGACGCGGGGGAGACGTGGACGTCGATCGCGGACGGCCTGCCCGCCGACTTCGGCTTCGCCGTGGTCAGCCACCCGCACGACCCGGACGTGGTCTACACCTTCCCGCTGACCGCGGACGGCGACCGGTTCCCGCCCGGCGGGCAGTGCGCGGTGTACCGGTCGTCGGACGCGGGGTCCTCGTGGGAGGCGTTGCGCGCCGGGCTGCCGGACGGCTTCTGGACGGCCGTGATGCGTGACGCGATGTGCACGGACGCGGCGAGCCCGGCCGGCGTCTACTTCGGGTCGCGGTCGGGCGAGGTGTACGCGAGCGCCGACGAGGGCGCCGGCTGGCGGCGGATCGCCGAGCACCTGCCCGACGTGCTGTGCGTGCGGGCGGCTGAGGTGTGACGTGCGGGTGCTCGTGCTGATCCCCGGGCCGCTCCGCCGGACGGCGGGCGACCAGGCCAGGCTGGAGGTCGACCTGCCCGAACCCGCCACGCTGGGCGCGCTGCTCGACCACCTGGCCGCGCGGTACCCGTTGCTGGACCGCAGGTTGCGCGACGAGCGGGCCGGGCTGCGCCGTTACGTGAACTTCTACGTGGACGGGGAGGAGTGCCGCCGGCTGTCCGGCGCCGACACCTCGTTGCGCCCGGACGCGGAGGTGCGGATCCTGCCGTCGGTCGCGGGCGGTTAGGGCTTCGCGAGCCGCCGGTACAGCGGGCGCAGCTCGTCGGTCACCGAACGGCCGTCCACGACGAGCGGTTCGAGCTGGTCGAGCAGCGCGTCCGGGCGCCTCGTGGTCGGCTCGACGACGTCCGGCACGACCTCGGCGACCTTCGGGCGTGCCCAGAAGGTCTCGAACGAGTCCTCCCGCGGTCCCTGAGGCGTCGAGGGCTCGGCGGGCGGGATGGGGGCCCGCAGGTCGCGCAGCCGGTCGAGCAGGTCCTCGCGGGACCTCCCGCGCCAGGCCAGGATCTCGAACGGGTCGGTGTCGAACGACTCGGCGAGCAGGTAGCAGGTGGCGGCGAGGTGCTTGCACGGCACTTCCCAGTCCGGGCACGTGCAGTCCATGTGCAGCTCGCGCATCGTGCTCGGGAAGAGGGCGAGGCCGAGGTCGGCGAACACGTCCTCGATCTCCGGCGGCATCTCGCCCGCCAGCAGCTTGGCCGCGAAGATCGCCCGGTCGGCCAGCGCGTGCTCGATGCGCCGCCAGTCGTCGTCGGTGAACTTCCGCACCCCGATCCGCGCCCGGTACGGCTCGGGACGCGTCCCGGTCACCAGCGCCACCACCAGGCTGGACGACAGGGACAGGCTCATCACCTGGCCGGTGCGCGCGTACGCCCGGCCGCGGGCGAGGCGGGCGGCCATGCCGAACGACTCCAGCACCTCCAGGAACCGGCGCGACCACCACGTCTGCGCGATGTCGCCCCGCTTGCTGCGCAACGTGAGGCCGCCCTCGACCCGGATCGGCCGCGCCGGCGGGTGGTACCCGTGCCAGTCAGCCACCGACGGCCTCCCCGGACAGGGCGAACAGCTCGCGCAGCTCGCCGGTGGACATCTCGGTCAGCCAGTCCTCGCCCGCGCCGACCACGAGCTGGGCCAACCCGCGCTTCTCCTCGATCATCCGGTCGATCCGCTCCTCCAGCGTGCCGACGCAGACGAACTTGCGCACCTGCACGTGGTTGCGCTGGCCGATGCGGAACGCCCGGTCGGTGGCCTGGTCCTCCACGGCCGGGTTCCACCAGCGGTCGAGGTGGATCACGTGGTTGGCGGCGGTCAGGTTCAACCCCGTGCCGCCGGCCTTCAGCGAGAGCACGAAGATCGACGGGCCGTCCTGCGCCTGGAACCGCCGCACCATCTCGTCGCGCTGCCGTTTGGGCGTGCCGCCGTGCAGGTAGAGGACTTCGGTGTCGAAGCGGGCGGCCAGGTGGGGGACCACGAGCGAGCCGAAGGCGGTGAACTGGGTGAAGCACAACGCCTTGTCGCCGTCGGCCAGCGCTTCGTCCAGGACCTCCTCCAGCCGGGCCAGCTTGCCGGAGCGGCCGGCGACGCGCGAGCCGTCACCGAGGAGCTGCGCCGGGTGGTTGCACACCTGCTTGAGGCGGGACATCGTGGCCAGGACCAGGCCCTTGCGCTTGACGCCCTCCGCCTCGGCGATCTTGGCCAGCATGTCGTCCACCACGGCCTGGTAGAGCGTGGCCTGTTCGGCGGTCAGCGTGCACAGCTGCTTGACCTCGATCTTGTCCGGCAGGTCGGTGATGATCCGCGGGTCGGTCTTGAGGCGGCGGAGCACGAACGGACCGGTGATCCGGCGCAGGCGGACGGCGGCGTCCTCGTCGTGGTGGCGTTCGATGGGCACGGCGAAGCGGGCGCGGAACGTGTTGACCGTGCCCAGGACGCCGGGGTTGACGAAGTCCATGATCGACCACAGTTCGGCCAGCCGGTTCTCCACCGGTGTGCCCGTCAACGCCACGCGGTGCCGTGCGGGCAGGGCGCGCACGACCTTCGACTGCCGGGTGGCGCTGTTCTTGATGTTCTGCGCCTCGTCGAGGACGACCCGGTCCCAGCTCACGTCGGAGAGCTTCCCGGCGTCGCGCGCGACGACCGCGTAGGTGGTGATGACCAGGTCGCAGTCGGTGTCGAGGGCGCGGTCCGCGCCGTGGTAAACGCGCACCTCCAGGCCGGGGGTGAAGCGGGCGGCTTCGCGTTGCCAGTTGCCGACCACCGACATCGGGCAGACCAGCAGCGTCGGCAGGCGGGCGCCGTGCGCGCGGTTGTGCGCTTCCAGGGCCAGCAGTTGGACGGTCTTGCCGAGGCCCATGTCGTCGGCCAGGCACGCGCCGAGGCCGAGCCGGTCGAGGAACGCCAGCCAGGCCAAGCCGCGCTGCTGGTAGGGCCGCAGTTCGGCGACCAGGCCGCTCGGCTGCCCGACCGGCTCCAGGTGGTGCTCGACCTCGCCGGAGAGCAGGTCGCCGAGCCAGCCGGTGGCGCTGACGCCGTTCAGCGGCAGTGGCAGGTCGGCGTCCTCCGGGTGCAGGCCGGAGTGCAGCAGGACCTGCGCGGCGGTCATCTGCCCGCCGCCGCGCTTGAGGAAGGCGAGGCCCGCGGCGAGGCGTTTCGGGTCGACGTGCACCCACTGGCCGCGGACCCGGACCAGCGGCACCTTGGCCTCGGCGAGGGACTGCAGTTCGGCCTCGGTCAGCCGTTCGTCGCCGACGGCCAGTTCCCACTTGTAGTCGACCAGGACCTTCAGCCCGAGTTCGCTCTCCTTCGCCACCTCACCCGCCGTGCCGCGACTGGTGGCGTTGAGCCGGAGCCCGAGGCGCTGGGGTTGACGCCACCACGAGGGCAGCATCACGCCGAAGCCGGCCTCCGCCAACACCGCCGCGTGCTGGAGGAAGTCGTACGCGCCTTCGACGTCCAGCTCCAGCTCCACCGGCCGGCGGGCGGAGAGCGCCCGGTCCAACGCCGGGTAGAGCCGACCGGCCCGCCCCAGGTCGCCGAGCAGCACGTCCTCCGGCCGACCGACCCACCGCCGCAACACGGCGTCCTGCTTGTGCCACAGCTGTTCCGCCGTCACCACGACGCTGGGCTCGTCCACGGCCTGGAGCAGGAACTCGACCCGCCACCCGTCCTTCGCCATGCCGCCCTGGTCGGGCGAGCTGAGCCGGAAGCAGGTCCGAACAGGACTCTCCTGCAACCCGTTGGCCCGCCAAGCCCCCACCTTGGCCCGCAACGCACCCACTTCACCGACCACGCGCGGTTCGTCCACCAACGCGTTCAGCCACTGCCCGACCATCCCGTCCCCGCCGGGCCGCGCACCTCGCAACGCCACCCTGACCTCGCGGTCGACCGCGCGGTCCAGCACCTCCTGGACCAGGTCACCAGGCCCGTCGGAGCCCAGGAACGACGGCGGCGCGCTCGCCCGCAAAGCCGCGAAGCGCAACGCGTCCACCCCGGACAACGCCGCCCGCCACCTCGCGCACCCGTCCCCGTCCAGCGAAGGCAGCACCCGTCCCCGCCGAACCAGCTCCCGCCCGAACTCGAGGACGTCGATCAGGAACTTCCACGAAGCCCCACCCCGGCAGTCCGGTGGCAGCGACCCGGCCACCCCCTCGACCCACGCAACCGGAACCACCCACTCCCGCCAGCGCAGAGCTCCCCGCCGCCCACCGACGGCCTCGCGGACCAACTCGGGCGAACCGACCGGCCCACCGGCGTAGGAAGGCAACCGAACGGAAACCTCCCCGAGCACCCCACCGACCAACCGCGCGAGCCCTTCCCCGCCAACCGCGAACGGATGCCTCACCGCCCGCCGAGGCAACCGCCCACCAACCCGCTCCGGCAAGAGCGAATCCTCCACCCAAACCCCAACCCGCCCGCCACCCACGCCCAACGCATGCAGCACCAACACGAACAGCACTATGCGCCTACCGCCACCTCGTCCCCAACCCACCCCCACCCAGCCGACCACCAACAGCACCACCTACCACCGCCCCACTGCCCACTCCGCACCACGCCCCGCCGTAACCCTTGGGCCTTGGACGACCGGAGCGCCGCGTGGGCCTGCGGGCATGGTGGGGCGGGCCGGGCAGGGGCCGTGGCAGGCCGGACGGGGTTGGACCGGGCGGCCTGCCGGTGGAGGTTGGTCACTGGGGTTGGCGGGACCTCCGGCGGGCCAGGGTGGTGACGCCGACGGCGGCCAGGCCGACTTGGAGGGCCAGTTCGATCCAGTCGATGCCCGAGGTGTTCGAGACGCCGATGACGGACGCCGCGAAGGTGCCCACCAAGGCCGCCGCGATACCGACCAGCAGCGTCATCACCATCGAGATCTTCTGCCTGCCCGGCACGACCAGCCGCCCGAGGCCACCGACGACCACGCCGATGAACAACGCCGAGATGAGCCCGGTGATCTCCACGAGAGGTCCTTTCCTCGCCCTACGCGTCCACCTCGAGCATCACTCGGCGCCCTCCCCTCCTGAATCGGGTTTGCCCCTGACCCGCCCCTGATCCCGACCCTGAACCCGGAACACCTGCGCGCCGTCGGAGGACAGCTCCCGGCCGGGCACGTCCGGGTCGCAGCCCACCCTGGCCAGTCGTGACCTGATCGAGGTGGGGGAGCGTTCCAGCCGCTTGGCGATCGAACGGATCAGGTCGGCGGTCGGCGTCTCGGTGGTCGCCGCCAGCCAGTCGGCGCGCAGGCCGTCGTCCAGGTCCTGGCTCCACGGTTGGTTGGCGTTGGCCGGGCGGTCGCGGGCCGAGAGCGGGGACGGTGTGCTCAGCCTGCCCAACGCCTCCAGCACCTGCGCGAGCAGCTTGCCGATCTTCGCGCCGGCGTCCGCGGGCAGGCGGATGGTGCCCTCGGCCACCAGGACGCCCGAGGCGTCCACACCGGCCAGGTCGACGGAGAGGTCCGGGTCGGCGGTGGCCACCACCTGGTAGGTCGTGGAGCCGATGCGGACCGCGTTCTCGTACGTGGTTGTCGTCATGGTGATGACGCTAGCGGAGGGGTCCGACAACTTCGGGTCGCCGGCCACGGCCACGTGCCGGGGAACGGGCCGGAAGCCCGGGTCAGGGGCAGAGCGGGCAGGTCGGCGCGGTCGGCTCGGCGCCCGTCAGGTACGGCTTGAGGTGCACGGCGATGGCCCTCGCCAACGACGGCGGCACGGCGTTGCCGATCTGCCTGGCCACCTCGATCTTCGAGCCGCACCACTCGAACGAGTCCGGGAACGACTGCAGCCGCGCCGCCTCCAGGTGCGTGATCGGGCGGTCGACCCGGTGCCCGTCCTCGCCCGGCTCCCACTGCGGGTGCAGGTAGCGACCCTTCTCCGGCTTGTAGAACTCGGTGCGGATGGTCACCGACGGCTCGTCCCACCGCATCCGGCCCATCACGTCCGTCGTGCCGCTCTTCTTCTCCCGCCAGCACCGCGGCAACAGCTCCGTCGGCACGTCGAACCGGCCACCGCCCGGCGGGACGTGGCGGTACCGCTCCAGCGACAACGGCGTGGGGTTGCGGCCGATGTGCAGGTCCGGGCTCTTGAACGGCCCCGGCAGCTCCCGACCGAAGAACTCCACCACCGAGTTCGGCAACGCGGTCGTCACCGGCCGCTCCGGCAGGCCTCGGAGCACGTCGCCCACCGTGTGCCACCGCCCGCGCGGGTGCGTCGCGACCGGCAGCGGGACGCGCCCGATCCGCGAGCCGATCACGATCGTGCGCCGACGCCGTTGCGGCACGCCGAAATCCGCCGCCAGCAGGATGCCGAAGCTCAGCTCGTAGCCCTCGGTCTCGGCCTGGAGCAGCGCGAACTCCGTCGACGCCAGGAACCGGTCGACGTTCTCGATCACGAACACCTTCGGCCGGGCCTTCCGCACGAACCGCAGGTACTCGCGCCACAGCGAGTTGCGCGGGTCGTCGACGTCCTTCGAGCCCAGGTTCGAGAACCCCTGGCACGGCGGACCGCCCACGATCACGTCGACCTCGGGGATCGCGCTGTCCGGCACGGCCGCGATGTCCGACCAGCGGATGTGGTCCTCGCCGAAGTTCGCCGCGTACGTCGCCGCCGCGTGCAGGTCCCACTCGACCGCCATCACCGGCCGGTAGCCGCCCGCCGCGGCGAACCCCGCGGTCATGCCGCCGCAGCCGGCGAACAGGTCGATCATGGACAGCACGAGCTCAGGCTAGCCGACCGCGACGCCGCAACACCGTGGTCCGCACCCGACTCGCCGCGACGGCCGGGTCCTCGTGCTCCCACACCCGCACCGCGAGCCACCCCGCGTCCGCCAGCACCTGGTCGGTGTTCGCGTCACGCGCCTGGTTCGTCTCGATCTTGGTCCGCCAGAACTCGCCGTTGCGCTTGGGCCACGTGCCGTGCTCCGGGCAGCCGTGCCAGAAGCACCCGTCGACGAACACCGCCACCTTGGCCGGCCCGAACACCACGTCGGCCTCACGTCGCACCGCGCGCACGGGCCGTTGGTGCACCCGGTACCGCAGCCCCAGCCGGTGCAGCTCGCGCCGCAACGCGACCTCGATGCCCGTGTCACGGGAACGCTGCTTGCTCATCCGGGCGCGGACGTCGTCCGTCGTCTCCAGGTTCGGCACCCGGCCATGATGGCCCATGCGCCCGTCCCGCCGGCGCTCACCGTGGCCGGAGCCCACCCACGACCTCCCTCATGCCGGGTGCAGCACGTCGCGCAGCCGCCGCGCCGCGCGGTCCAGCTGCGCGCGTGACGGCAGCAGGGCCGCACCGACCTGCGTGAACTCGGTGACCCCCAGGTCCGTGAAGAAGAACGGCGGCATCGCGTGCACCAGCAGGTCCGCCGACCGCTGCCCGCCGCCGCGCGGGTTGAGGATCAGCCGCTCCACCCACGCGTCCACCTTGAACACGGTGTCCGCCAACGGGTGCACCCGCACGTCCAGCCCGTGCCCGCGCAGCACCGCGAGCACGTGCAGGTCGCGCAGGAACCCCAGGAAGTCGGACACCACGCGGTTGCGCAGCGCCGCACGCCCCTCCGGCCCCACCTCGGCGATCACCTCGCGGGCCGGCGTCCACAACATCCCCCGCGCCTGCTCGTCGGCCTCGCAGAACTCCCGGAACTCGGGCCAGCCGGGTAATCGACCAAGCGCCTCGACCACGTGGTGCGCCACGTGCGCGAAGGCGAAGTCGGGCCGCCAGTCCCGGATCTCGGGCACGTCGGTCGGACCCGGCCGCGGCGCGCTGCGGCACGCGGCCTCGACCTCGTCGGGTGTGATCCGGTGCACGGCCACGGACTCGTGCGCCATCACGTGCGCCACGACGTGCTTGCGCCCGCTGAACCAGTGGTTGAAGTGGAACCGGGTCTCCTGCGTGACGTTGAACAGCCGGCGCACTTCCATCGCGGTGGTCATGACGCGGAGAGTACGGACGACCACCGACAGCCCGACCGCGTTCGCCGCCGCCATAGCGCTCCGAGGACGCCCCGGTCGGCACAAGTGCGGACCGCGGGTTCCGACTGCCCATCGAATCGGTCACCTGCCGGAGCCGGTGTGCGCTGTGCGGGCGGAACGGGTTCTCAAGCGGTGCGCGAGGTGTTTGTCTGCTGATCCGCCGTGCCGCCGCTGCCTGTCCGGCGTCGGACGAGCCCGGCTTCCGGGCCCGTGCGTCGACCGCGGTCCTCGACGAGGTCACCCGAGGGTTCCGACGGGTCGCCGACCTCGACGTGCTCGCCGAGCTGATGTCCGCTGCGGCCGACCAGGACCCTTGAGCAACCGCCGGGCGTCAGGTGATCGACAGGTCGGCCCGGTCCGCGGCGGAGCGGCCCGCGTCCCACCCCGCCGCGCTGCGCACCGGCGTCGACTTGGCGACGGTCCGGGCGAACATCGCGCCGAAGTACTCCTCCACCGCCTTCTTGCGCTCGGCCAGCACGGGCAGCAGCCGGTCGTCGTCGGGCACCTCGTTCGCCGTCCGCAGCCGTTCCCCGATCCGGTGGGCGTACGACAGCAGGAACGACTTGCGGAACGCCGCCGACCGCGCCTCGTCGCCCTTGCGCGCCTTGTCGCCCGCCGCGATCATCGCCCGCGTCGCCTGGACCAGCAACGACGCCGACAGCAGCTCCACGATCTCCAGGTCGAGCTCCTCGCCGACCAACGCCACGAACCCCAGGTCGTACACCACGGCGCGGCAGCGGTTCGCCTCCGCGACCACGTGCACGACGTGCGCCTTGCCGTCGAAGTACCGCTTGTCCAACCACAACCGGCGTGACGTGGTCGTCGGCGCTTCCAGGGGCATCCGCTCCAACGCGTGCCGCGTCACCAGCTCCTGCGCCTTGGCCGACAGCGCCTCCGCCTCGTCCGGGAACGCGGTCGACTCCGCCTTGGCCAGCAGAGCCCGCACCCGGTTGAGGATCTTCGGGTCCACGTGGTGGTGGTCGACCTCGGCCAGCGGCGTGCCCGGCCTCGGCACGATCACCGGCAGACCCGGCAACGTGACCAGCACCGCCAGCACGGCCACGGCGGCGGCCACGGCGTCGTCACGCAGCTCGATGTGCCTGCTCGCCCACTGGTCGACGTGCGGCTGCGAGGTGTTCCACCACACCGTCGCCCCGATCTCCGCCAGCTGCTCCCGCCAGCGGGGGTGCAACACCGGGTAGCGGGCCGCCTCGACGGCCAACGAGTCGACCAGGAACGACAACGCGCGCTCGTCTTCATTGCGCCGTACGACCTCGTACACGTCGTAGGGCAGCCAGCCGTGCTCCCAGAGGTGCTCGAAGGCACGCCTCAGCACCGCCTGGACCGCGTCGTCCACTTCGGCCGGTGGGAGGGAGGAGGTGCGCGGCAGCCCGGCCCGGCGATTCGCCGCGGCCCGCCACAACGCATCGCGCAGGGAGTCCACGACCGCCGATTGTCCCCTTTCGGGTGTGGTGTCGCCGCACCCGGTGCGCGTTGCGGCCCCGGCGGGCCCCCGACGTGCCAGCCTCGCGCGGTGAGCCGGAAGACGCAGGTGCCGAAGCAGCGGCCGATCGTGGTGGTGAACCGTCCACAGGGGACACCGCTGACCGTGGCGCAGCGACAGGTGGTCCACCGCTGCCGCGCCCTGCCGCAGCTGCTCGACCCGCTGGAGGCGGAGCTGACGGTCAGCAGCGCGGTCGCGGACCTCCAGCCGGACGAGGAGTTCTGGGCGGGCCTGGTCGAGCACGCCGTGTCGCTGCCCAGCCGGCGCAACCACGCCCTGCTGCGCGTCCTGGCCGCCGTGCTCACCGGCCGTCCGCGCGAGTGGGCGGCGAGCGCCGTCACGCCGGCGGGCCCCGCCCTGGCGGTCGGCGGAGCCTGGATCTGCGACCGGTCGATCGACGCCGGCTACCTGGCCCTGATCTGCACGTACACGTTCGCCGGCGCCGAGCACGCCATGGTGTTCCTGATCGACGAGCTGTCGGGTGGCGAGGTCCGCACCGCCTTCGTCACCAGGGACGTCGTCACCGCCCGCGCCCGCCTGGCCGACCAGGGCCCGCTGAACCCGATCGGGGCCGAGGCCGCGCACTGGCTGCTGGCCAAGTCCTACCACCGCCTCGACCGCAACGCGGACGCGGTGATCGACCAGGACGTCCGGCGGACCCGGCTGCTGGCGGCCCGGCGGATCGCGCTCGCGTTCGGGTGACCCCTAATTCATTGCTCCGCCATCTAATCAGGTGACCGCGGTCACGATCCCGTTGGTCCGAACGGAGAGCGAATTGCCGAAGTAGGGGAATGTCTTCCGTACTGACATACCGTACGGTCGTGTTGTTGGTCGAATTGACACGCCACGGGGGTAGCGGATGTCGCGATCAGGTCAGGGCCCGGACCCGACGGCCGAGCTGGGCAACACCTTGTCGGGGTCCGTCTCCGGCGGTGCGGTGCAGGCGGCGGTGGTGCACGGGGGGATAGCGTTCCACAATGCACCGTCCACACCGCCGCCGGTGCCGCGGCAATTGTTGGGCGCTCCGGTGCATTTCACGGATCGGGCCGCGGAATTGGCCGAGCTGAACGAGGCGCTGGCCGACAACCGGCGCGACGGAATCCGCATGTTCGCGGTGCTCAGCGGTCCCGGCGGGGTGGGAAAGACCGCTCTCGCGCTGCACTGGGCGCACACCGCGCGCGACCGGTTCACCGACGGCCAGCTCTACGTCGACCTCGCGGGGTTCAGCGGATCCGAGCCGGTGACGCCGGAGGACGCGCTCGGCCTGTTCCTGCGCAGCCTGGGCGTGCCGTCCCGGGAGGTGCCGGTCGAGATCGCCGAGCAGGCCGCGCTCTACCGCTCGCTGACCGCGGACAAGAAGCTCCTGGTCCTGCTCGACAACGCGTACTCGGCCGCGCAGGTGCGCCCGCTCGCGCCGAACTCGCCGGCCAGCGCGGTCCTCGTGACCAGCCGCAACCGGTTGACCGGCCTGGTCGCCGAGGGCGCGCGACTGGTCGACGTCGGTCCGCTCGGCAAGCTGTCGGCGGTGCGGCTGCTGGCGAAGGTGGTGGGCAAACGCCGGATCGACGACGATCCCGAACGGGCCGAGGCGCTGGTCGGCATGTGCGGTGGCCTGCCGATCGCGGTCCGGGTGGCCGCCGCGCGGCTCGCCAGCCGCCCCAAGTGGTCCGTGCAGAAGATCGTCACCGAGTTGAGCGACGAGCGCAGCAGGCTGTCGATGCTGTCGGCGCCGGAGCTGTCCGTGCAGACGACCTTCGACCTGTCCTACCGCGCGCTCGGACCGACCGCGGCGGCGCTCTACCGCAGGCTCGCGCTGCACCCCGGCCAGGAGTTCGGCGCCTCGGTGGCGACGTCGGTGCTGGAGCAGGACACCTCGCACGCGTTGTTGGAGGAACTGGTGGACGGCAACCTGGTCGAGTCGGTCGGCGAGAGCCGGTACCGCTTCCACGACCTGCTCCGGCTGCACGCCCGCAACAAGGCCAACTCCGAGGACGACCCGGACGAGCGGGCGCACGCCGTGCGGCGGATGGTCGAGTGGTACCTCGCCGGCGCGATGGCGGCCGACCTCGTCGTCACACCCCACCGGCGCAGACAGGCCTACGAGTTCCTGGCACGGCCCGAGGGCGTGCCCGACTTCGCGGATCGCGAGTCGGCGTTGGCGTGGCTGGAGGAGGAGCGGCGGAACCTCATCACCTGCGGCCTGGTGGCGGAGGAACGCGGCTGGTGGGCGCTGGCCTGGCAGCTGGCGGACGTGCTCTGGCCCCTGTTCCTGCACCACAAGCACTACCGCGACCGCCTGGAGGTCGACCGGCGCGGCGTCGAGGCGGCACGCCGGTGGGGGAACCGGCTCGCCGAGGCCGACATGCTCAAGCGGCTCGGCCTGGTGTGCACCGCGGTGGGCAGGCTGGACGAGGCCGAAGAGCACCTGCGGGCGTCGGTCGCCGTCGCCGAGGAGATCGACGACCGGCGGGGCGCCGCCGACGCGGAGGAGGCGCTCGCGCTGCTGCACGTGGCCGGTGGCCGGCTCACCGAGGCCGTCGGGCTGTTCGAGCGGTTGGCCCGGACCAACCGGGACCTGGGCGCGCGGCGGAGCCTCGGCCTCACCCTGATCAACCTCGGTCGGGCGCTGACCGGGCTCGGCCGGGTCGACGAGGCGCTGCGGGCGTTGCTGGAGGCGATGGCGCAGTTCCGCGGGTTGGAGCCGCCGGACCCCTACAACCAGGCACGGGTCGTGGTGGCCCAGGCTGCGGCGTACCTGCGTGCCGACGACCTGCCGCTCGCCGACCGAACGGCGCGGAGCGCGCTGGACGCGCTGAGCGCGCTCGGCTCCAAACAGGGGATGGCCGAGTCGCACCAACTGCTGGCGGAGTCCGCCGAACGGCAGGGCGACGCGGGGCGGGCCGCAGAGCACTGGAGACAGGCTCTGCGGCTCTACACCGAGATCGGATCCTCAAAGGCCGCCGGCATCGCTCGACGACTGGACGTCCAGGACGACGACCCGGAGCCACCCGCACGCGACGGCTGACCGACGTGCCCGGTGTTCCGCGCACCACACGGGCAGCCCACGCGGTCGCAGCGCACTCAGGTCGAGTCGTGCCACGTGCCACGCGTAGAGCGACTGCACAGCCGACGCCACGACCGCCTGGACGTCGAGGCAGCGCGCCGCGGTGGCCGCGGGCGTGAGCTCGACCACCTGGCCGAACTCGGTCCGCACCACGAGCCGATCGGCCGACGCGGCGACGGCCAGCGCGGCGAACGGGTTGTCGCGCAGCAGTTCGGCGGTCGGATCGCCACCGTCCACAGCGGACATCTCGCGCACGAGGACGTCGGCCAGGCGGTCCGGCCCGCTCGTCCACCGCACCACGGGTTCGGTCACGGCGACTCCTCCGGTGGTGTCGGAACCGGCGGCACGGCGCGGTGCCGTCCCGGTTCGGGGAGGTCGAGCAGCTCGTACATGATCCGGCGCAACCGCGCCGACGAGCGGCCGGGCTCGGAGGTCAACCGCTCGCGCACGACCTCGCCCAGCTCGGCCGCACGTGCCGCGGCCAGGTCGAGCTGCGGTCGCACGGGCGAACCCGCCTGGAACCTGGGCGCCAGGTGCCGCAACAGGTCCTGCGCCGACCCGCCGGACGTGGCGACCCGCACCGGCGCGTCGACCAGGACCACCGGCCGCCCGATCGCCGCCGCGTACACGCCGACCGACCCGTGGTCGGCCACGACGTGGTCGGCGGCGATCACCGCGGCCCGCCAGTCCACGTGCGGACCGACCACGACCAGTCCTGCGTCCCGGCACTCCGCGAGCCACGCGTCCACCTGCCGCCGACCGTGGCCGAACCAGGCACCCGGGTGCACCAGCGCCACCACGCGGAACCCGTGCGGCGTCAGCTCTTCGAGCAGGCTCGGCAGCAGGTCCTCGAACCTGGCGAACAGCGAGTCCAAGCCCCACGTCGAGCTGACCACCACGGTCTGCCGACCCGGCTCGATGCCCAGCGCGGCCCGGTACTCCTCGCGCCGCGGCAGGCTCGCGACCAACCGGTCGTAGGCCGGGTCGCCCGCCACGACGGCGACGTCGAGCGCCTGCGGGCACTGCCGCCGCAGCACCTCCCGTTCGTCGTCGTGCGCGAGCACCAGCGCGCTCGCCAGCACACGGCCGTTGTGCAGGAGCCGTTGCGCGTCCAACCCGTAGACCACCGGCTCGCCGCCGGTGGTGAAGGACTTCCCGTAGCCCGCGCCGTGCGGCATCACCACCAGCGGCGCGTGCAACTCGTGCAGCCCGCCGTAGGACGCGGCGACGGCCAGGGCGAACTCCTGCCGGATCGCCAGCTCCCACGGCCACACGACGCCCCCGGTGGACCGCAGGAACTCGGCCACCCCGTTGCTGAAGACGTCAGGCGCCTGCGTGAAGACGACCTGCAGCCTCGTGTCCGTCTCGATCAGCTCCACGGCTTCCAGCAGACGTTGCCCGCTGGTGACCGTGTGCACCACGGCGAGCACCGACAGGCACCCGGCGCGGCTGACCCACTGCGACGCGTCGAGCCCGATCGGCACTCGCGGCCACTCTGGACGTGTCATGCACTCCCCCTCGCGCTCCAACCCTCGGGAGAAGAGTGACGGACCGGTTTGCCGGGAACTTGCAGTCCGCTTGCATCTGCCGATCGCCGTCCGGTCAAATAGGCGATTCGGACGAAAATGGGTAAACGGGCCTGCGGAACTTCCTCCCAGTGAAGCACACTGTGCCCAAGGGCAAGTTGGCCAGCGAAAGGGTGGCGCTGGTGGAGTTCAAGATCATCGGCAAGACGCGATTACACATCGACGGGAATGATTGCGATCTCGGGCCGGCCAAGCACCGTGGCGTGCTCACATTGCTCCTCTACTACTTCCCGAGACCGGTCCAGGTGGACACCATCGCTCAGGTGCTCTGGCCGGACAGTGCCCCGGAACAGGTGAAACGCAACCTGCAGCCGATCGTCAGCAGACTGCGGGCCATTCTGGCCAAATCGGGGACAGGCGCCTCGATCCCGAAGGAGGGCAACGCTTATCGGTTGGTGTTGCGACAGGCGGACTTGATCGACTACCACCGTTTCCGCAAATTGGCGGAGATGGGTCGGGTAGCGGCCTCTCGGGGTGACCACCGGGAGGCCAAGGCATTGCTGCGCGAGGCGCTTTCGCAGTGGAACGGCAGGCCGCTCGAAGAGCTCGGCGGGGCGTGGGCCGACCATTGTCGTGACCAAATGGAGACATTCGACCGGATGCCCGCGTTTTACGCGTTGCTGGACAGCCAGCGCCAACTGGGCGAGCACCTGGAGGTGATGGCGGAAGCGGGCAGGCTCACCGCGACCCAGGCCCCGGACGAGGCGTTCGCCGGCCTGTACATGCGCTCCCTGGACGCCTTGGGCCGCTACTCCACGGCGCTCGACTTCTACGCCGTGTTCTGCCAGCGCCTGTTCGAGCACGTCGGCGCCGAGCCCGGCCCGGAGTTGCGGGACCTCTACCGGAGCATCCTGCGCAAGCAGGAGAGCACCGCGGTGTCGGGCACGACGGCGCCGCACCAGCTGCCGCCGCCCGCGCGCAGCTTCACCGGCCGCGACGACCTGCTGGCCAGGCTCGACGCCCTGCTCGGCGAGGGCGACCAGGGCCGGGTCGTCGCGCTGCACGGGATGCCGAGCGTGGGCAAGAGCCAGCTCGCCCTCAAGTGGGCCGCACGGCACCGCGACCGGTTCCCGGACGGGAACCTGTACCTCGAGCTGCGCGGCGTCAGCCCCGGCACGCGGGTCGCCCCCGACGACGTGCTGGCGTTCCTGCTCAGGTCGCTCGGCGCCGAGCGAATACCCGCCACCGGCGGCGAGCGACAGCTCGAGCTCCGCCGGTTGCTGGGCAACCGCAGGATGCTGGTCCTGCTCGACGACGCGCACGAGAGCGCGCAGGTCAGGCCGGTCCTGGCCGCGACACCGCAGTGCCTCACGATCATCACGAGCCGGACCCGGCTGATGGGGCTGAAGGTCCTCGACCACGTCGACCTCGTGCCCGTGCCGCCGCTGTCGACGGCGGAGTCGATCACGTTGTTGCGCAACGAGATCGGCCGCGAGCGAGCCGACGCCGACCCCGCGGCGCTGCGGGACCTGGCCGGTCTGGTGGGCGGCCTGCCGCTGGGGTTGAGGATCATCGCGCAGCACGTCGCGAACCGGCCGGACACCCCGATCGGGGATCTCGTCGAGGACTTCAGGGGTCAGGAAGGGCTCGGGATCCTCGGATCCGTGCACGACAGCGACGACGAGAGCGCCACGCTGCCGGCGGCGTTCTCCTGGTCGTTCCGCGACCTGCCCGCGGACACCGCGCGGATGTTCCGGCTGCTGGCGCTCAACCCGACGGCCGAGTTCGGCGTCGACGCGGCGGTCGCGCTCCTGGGCGAGCCCTACGACGCGGTCAGCGCGCACCTGAGCACGCTGGTGCGCAGCAACCTGCTGGACTACGGCGCCGTGCCGCGGCGGTTCAGGCTGCACGACACGTTGTACGGCTACGCGCTGCACCTCGTGCGCCGCGACGAGCCCGCGCAGGCGCGCAAACACGCGATGACCCGGCTGCTGGACTGGTACCTGGCGTCGTCCGGCGCCGCGGCCCACCTGCTGGATCCCCAGACCTCGCCGGTGCCGCCACTGCCGGGCATGTCGGCGGAGCCGGTGCCGCTCGCGGACCAGTCGGACGCGCTGAGGTGGCTCACCAGGGAGCGGGCGAACCTGGTCGCCGCGGTGCCGCAAGCCGTGCGCCACGGGTTCCACGGGCACGCGTGGCGGCTATCGGCCAACTTCCACGAGGCGTACGACCGGTCCGGGCATTACGAGGACGTCCTCATCAGTCACCGTGCGGCGCTCAAATCGTGTGCCGCGCTCGACGACCTGGAAGCGTTGAGCGGCACGCACAGCAATGTCGGAATGGTGCTGTACCGGTTGTGCAAGTACGCCGAGGCGGAAGAGCACTTCAAAGCCGGATCGGACCTGGCGCAAGCCATCGGCGCGCACGAGATCCGACTCATCTGCTCGCACAACCTGGCCGGAATCCGCTTGGCCCTGGGCGAGGTCGGCGCCGCGATCGAGCTGTACCGGGAAACCCTGGACGCGACGCGCAAATCCGGCTATCGCGACGGCGAGGCGTACGCCTTGAACGAGCTCGCGAACGCGTACCGCAAAGCGGAGCGGGACGATCTCGCGTTGGAGCACTACTACCGGGCGCTCGCCATCCGTCGCTCGATAGGTCACGTCAGGGGTGTGGCGACCACGCTCACGGACGTCGGGCGGCTCCACTTCGAGAGGGGCGAGCACGAGGAGGCCCTGAGTCGGCTCCACGAAGCCCTGGCGCTCCACCCGATCGGCGGTGATCGCGCCCGCACCGCCGACGCGCTCGTCACCCTCACCGAGGTGGAGTACGACCTGGGCCGGTTCGGTGAAGCCATCGGCCACGCCGAGGAGGCCGTTTCCACGTGTCACGTCATAGGGGCGCGTGCGGGGCAGGGTCGCGCGTTGCACGTCTGGGGTCACGCGCTGGTGGCCCTCGGGCAGTTGGACGAGGCCGAAGAGCGGTTCCGGCTGGCAGTCGAGGTGCTGCGGGGCGTGCAGGAGGTCGAGGCCGAGGTGGTGACGGAACACCTGGCCGATGTGAAGACGATTCGCAGCGCTATTCCGGAGCCTCGTTCGTCGGCGTCCGACTTCACCGCGACACCCGCCAAGGAGATCACTGAGCGTAAGAACTGAGTGGAAAGGTCGTCACCTGATCCAGTGAATGTTGAGCGGGACAACAAAATAGTTATGCATCAATGGTTGTCGCAGCTCTTCTCTGACGGGTGGGTGACACCCGGAAGAGGACCACCCCGGTGTGAACGGGCCACTGGGGCGGGTGATCTACTGCGCCCGTGCGTACTCACGTTTCCCGCGCAATGCGGAACCTGGCTGTTTCGTTGATCGGTTCACTCGCCGTCGTCGCATTCGTGCTCGGCGGTCCGGCGGCGACGGCCGCCGAAGCCGATCCGGGTAGCTCGGCTTGTGTTGTGCAATGGCCCGGCCGTATCGGATGACGACCGCTTCGCGGTGGTCGAGACTCGAACGAGGAGCTCTGATGGAACCCGACATACGCAGAGCCGGCAGTACCGGTGGTGGAACCTCCGAGGCGCCGACCTGAGGACGTGGGTGGGAGTACAAGTTCCCACCCACTCCTTCGTGGCGTTCATCGCCGTGAAAGACAACAAGAGGGCCACCGGAATGGTGACCCTCTCGCTGTGTTGTGCGCCGCCAGGGACTCGAACCCCGAACCCGCTGATTAAGAGTCAGCTGCTCTGCCAGTTGAGCTAGCGGCGCTCGGACCCTCTTGCTCCGTCCGACGTGAAGAACATTAGCACAGCGTCCGACCGGGCTCCCAATCGCCTGGTCAGGGTAGGTGTGCCGCCCTGGTGCAGGGGGAACTTCGCCTTGGTAACGATCCAGCATCTCGGGCAACATCGTCAACCCTCCAGGCGTCACCTTGTCAGGGGATGCCGACAGACTCCTGTGCGGGCTGTCACGGCGTTCTGGGGATGAAGCGGAGGACGGGGATGTACCGCAAGCGGGGGGCGCGCCGAGCGCTGGGAATCGTCGCGATCGGGTTGGTCGCGACGTTGATCACGAGTTGTTCTTCCGGTTCGGCCGCGACCGGGGACGCCGGCGGCGAGGCCTCCACCACCACTACGTCGTCGACACCGCCGCCCAAGCCCGTGTCGTTGACCACGGGCCCCGCGGACGCGGCGGTCGACGTGCAACCCGGCGTGCCGGTCGTCGCCACGGCCACCGACGGCAAGATCACGTCGGTCTCGCTGACCAACCCGGAGGGCAAGGCCGTGGCCGGTCAGGTGAGCCCCGACGGTCTCCAGTGGACCAACACCGAGCCGCTCGGTTACCAGAAGACCTACACGCTGGCCGTGACGGGCGAGGGCGCGGACGGCAAGCCGGTCACCAAGACGTCCACCTTCACCACCGTGAAGCCGCGCACGCTGACCTACCTCTCGGTCAACCCGCAGGACGGCACGACGGTCGGCGTCGGCCAGCCGCTCGCGTTCTACTTCGACGAGCCGATCGCGGACAAGGCCGCCGCCGAGGCGATGATCTCGATCACCACGGTGCCGCGCGTCGAGGGCGCCTTCTACTGGTTCGACGAGAAGACGGCGCACTGGCGGCCGCAGAATTACTGGACGCCCGGCACCAAGATCACGATCAACGCCAAGATCTACGGCAAGCACGTGGGCAACGGCGTGTACGGCGAAGAAGACCGTGTGATCAACACCACCATCGGCGACTCCGTCGTGCACGAGGCGGACGGCCAGACGCACCAGGTCGTCACCAAGGTCAACGGTCAGGTCGTGCGCACCATGCCGACGTCCATGGGCGACGCGCAGAACCCCACCCCCACGGGCACCTACGTGCTCATGGAGAAGCACGCCCACATGGTGATGGACTCCCGCACCTACGGCCTGTCGCTGGAGGCGGGTGGCTACGTCACCCCGGTCGACTGGGCCTACCGGATGTCCAACTCCGGCATCTTCTTCCACAGCGCGCCGTGGTCCATCGGCGACCAGGGCCACCGCAACGTCAGCCACGGCTGCCTGAACCTCTCTCCCGAGAACGCCAAGTGGGTGTTCGACAACTCCAAGCAGGGCGACATCGTGGTCGTCACCAACTCCGGCGGCCCGGTGCTGGAGTCGTGGGACGGCTTCGGCGACTGGCAGATCCCGTGGGACCAGTGGGTCAAGGGCAACCGCTAGGGCTCAGAGATCGGTGACGCGACCCGCCGCCACCACCAGGCGGCGGGTCGTGCGCGCCGCGTCCCGTACTACTTCAACATCCTCGGGGAACGCCGCGAACTGCTCGCACAAGAACTGATCCGCTGTCGTCACACGTAGGCCGCGCCGACCCAGCGCCTGCTTGGGAAAGCCTCTGACGTCACGGGTGAGCAGGACGTCGGCCTTGCCGGCGAGGGCGGCGGCCGAGTGCGCCCAGTCGTCGGGGTCGGTTCCCGGCATGGAGGCGATGGGGCGCTCGTAGGCGCGCCGGGGCACCTCGTCGTCAGGAAAGACCTCCCGGATCGCCGCGCACAGCCCTGCTACGGCTTGCCTGCTCTTGTGTCCTGACCTGGGCACCACTTCGACGAGTCCGCCAGCAGGTCCTCGGACCACAGCACCCGGAACAGATCTTCTTCGGCGCAGTGCAACAGCAGGTCGCAGACGTAGAACGGGTACAAGGTGTCGGTGTCGGCGAAGGCACGGGTGACGGTCACCGAGGATCGGTCAATCCTGTCGATCGTAGAGGCCTGCTTCGGCGATCTCGTTCATCGCCGCGGACAGCCGGGAGCGTCGGTCGACCTTGCGGTCGAGGTAGGACTCCAGTGCTGCGACGGAGATGCGCCGATGACGACTTCCCTGCAGGTTCCGTGCCGGAATCGTCCCGTCATCGAGCAACTTGACCAGGAGTGGTCGGGAGATGCCCAAGTACTTCGCGGCTTGGTTCGGTGTGAGCTCCTCGTCCGCGTCAGGCGCGACCACGCGGACCCGGCGCCCGGCGGCCTGCTGGTGCACGGCGTGTAGCAGGACCTGTACCAGCGCCTTCGGGACTTCGACCTCTTCGCCGTCGACCACGAGCACGGCTCGGTCGAAGCGTGCGCCCGTCATAGCGTGTTCGAGTCGCGAGGATGCCTGTCGGGTCACCTCGTCGGGGCGTTCAAGTTCGAAGAGCGGTTCGACCGCGGACATCGCTACCCCCTCTGCGCATCGCAGGTAACGCCTATCTGCAGCATCTGCAACTGCTGGCTACAAGTCGGTGACGCGACCCGCCGCCACGACCAGGCGGCGGGTCGTGCGCACGGCGTCCAGCATCCGGCGGTCGTGGGTGACCAGCAGCAAGGTGCCCTGGTAGGAGTCGAGCGCGGACTCCAGCTGCTCGATCGCGGGCAGGTCGAGGTGGTTCGTCGGCTCGTCCAGCACGAGCAGGTTGACGCCGCGCGCCTGGAGCAGGGCCAACGCGGCACGGGTGCGCTCACCGGGTGAGAGCGACGCCGCCGTCCGCAGCACGTGCGCCGCCTTCAGCCCGAACTTCGCCAGCAACGTGCGCACGTCGGCGGGCGGCACGTCCGGCACGGCCGCGCCGAACGCGTCCAGCAGCGGCTCGTCGCCCAGGAACAGGCCACGCGCCTGGTCGATCTCGCCGACCACCACACCCGAGCCGAGGGACGACGAGCCCGAGGCCAACGGGACGCGGCCGAGCAGCGCCGCCAGCAACGTCGACTTGCCCGAGCCGTTGGCCCCGGTGATGGCGACCCGGTCCGCCCAGTCCACCTGCAGGTCCACCGGCCCCAGCGTGAACGACCCGCGCGTCACCACCGCCGCCCGCAGCACGGACACCACCGAGCCGGACCTGGGCGCGGCGGCGATCTCCATCCGCAGCTCCCACTCCTTGCGCGGCTCCTCGACCACGTCCAGGCGTTCGATCAGGCGCTCGGTCTGCCGGGCCTTCGACGCCTGCTTCTCGGTCGCCTCGGTGCGGAACTTGCGCCCGATCTTGTCGTTGTCGGGCGCCTTGCGGCGGGCGTTCTTCACGCCCTTCTCCATCCACGCCCGCTGCGCCCGGGCGCGCTCCTCCAGCGACGACCGCGTGGACGCGTACTCGTCGTACTCCTCACGCGCGTGCCTGCGGGCGATCTCCCGTTCCTCCAGGTACGACTCGTAGCCGCCGCCGTAGGACCGCACCTGCTGCTGCGCGAGGTCCAGCTCGACGACCCGCGTCACCGTGCGGGCCAGGAACTCGCGGTCGTGCGACACCACCACGACGCCCGCCCGCAGCCCCGTCACGAACCGCTCCAGCCGCGCCAGGCCGTCCAGGTCGAGGTCGTTGGTCGGCTCGTCGAGCAGGAACACGTCGTACCTGCTCAGCAGCAACGACGCCATGCTCGCCCGCGCCGCCTGGCCACCTGACAGGGCCGTCATCGGCAGGTCGAGCGAGACGTCGAGCCCCAGGTCGGCGGCCACCTCCAGCGACCGCTCCTCCAGGTCCGCGCCGCCGAGCGCGAGCCACCGCTCCAACGCGTCGGAGTAGCCGTCGTCACCCGAACCCGACGACAACGCCTCGGTCGCCCGGTCCAGCTCGACCTGCGCCGCCGCCACGCCCGTGCGTCGGGCCAGGAAGTCCCGCACGGTCTCGCCGGGGCGCCGTTCCGGCTCCTGCGGCAGGTGGCCGACGGTCGCGGTCGTCGGGGAGAGGCGGATCACACCCCGCTCGGCGGGCAGCAGGCCCGCCAACGTCCGCAGCAACGTCGACTTGCCCGCGCCGTTGGCGCCGACCAGGCCGATCACGTCACCGGGTGCGACGACCAGGTCCAGGCCTTCGAACAGGACGCGGTCGCCGTGCCCGGCGGCCAGGTCCTTCGCGACGAGTGTGGCGCTCATGACGACTCCACGGCAAAAGAAGACGCCCCTCGACAGGCGTCGAGGGGCGTTCGCTTGGGGTGAGTGACGGGACTTGAACCCGCGACACCTGGGATCACAACCCAGTGCTCTGCCAGCTGAGCTACACCCACCAAGACCGGCTGACCCGGCGCGTGAAGCATACAGTGCCCTACCGCCGGGTCTGAAATCGACCCTATTTCAGGTGGTCGGCGGCCAGCAGCTCGGCGGCCACGGCCTGCGCCTGCTCCGAGGAAGGCCCTGGCTGCGGCACGAACGCCGTCCGCCGGTAGTACGCCAGCTCGCGGATCGACTCCTTGATGTCGGCCAGGGCGCGGTGCGCCAGGCCCTTGCCCGGCTGCGCGTAGTAGATGCGCGGGTACCACCGCCGGCACAGCTCCTTGATCGACGACACGTCGACCATCCGGTAGTGCAGGTGCGCGTCGAGCTCGGGCATGTCACGGGCGATGAACCCGCGGTCGGTGGCGATCGAGTTGCCCGCCAGGGGAGCGGTGCGCGGGTCCGGCACCCACTCCTTGATGTAGGCCAGCACCTGCGCCTCGGCGTCGGCGAGCGTCACGGTCGACCGCCGCACCTCCTCGGTGAGCCCCGACTTGGCGTGCATCTGCATGACGACGTCCGGCATCGAGTCGAGCGCGGTGTCGTCGGCGTGGATCACCACGTCGACACCTTCGCCGAGCACGTTCAGCTCCGCGTCGGTCACCAGCGCCGCGATCTCGATCAAGGCGTCCTTGCCCAGGTCGAGGCCTGTCATCTCGCAGTCGATCCACACCAAGCGATCCATCACCCGCGCGAGCCTAGTCGCCCGGTCCCGCCGGCCCCGCGTCGCTTCGGGTGGCGGGCCCTTCCAATCTCATTACGCTCGGGGCGATGACGGCCCAGAGCGACATCGCTGCCGGTTACGCCTCCGAAGGCGCGGCCATCGAACTCGGTGCGGTCCTCGTGGACGGCACGGTGGAGCCGACCGCGCGCGTGCGGCTCCCGCTGGCCACGCTGAACCGGCACGGGCTGGTCGCGGGCGCCACCGGCACCGGCAAGACGAAGACGTTGCAGCTGATCGCGGAGCAGCTGTCGGCGGCGGGCGTGCCGGTGGTGATGGCGGACGTGAAGGGCGACCTGTCGGGGTTGTCACGGCCGGGCGAGGGCGGCGAGCGGGTCACCGAGCGTGCCACCCAGACGGGTGATGACTGGCAGCCTCAGGCGTGCCCGGTGCAGTTCCTGTCGCTGGGCACGGGTGGCGCGGCAGTGCCGGTGCGGGCGACCATCACCAGCTTCGGGCCGATCCTGTTGTCCAAGGTGCTCGGGCTCAACGACACCCAGGAGTCCACGCTCGGGCTGATCTTCCACTGGGCCGACTCGCGCGGGTTGCCGCTGCTGGACATCAAGGACCTGCGGTCGGTGATCGGGCACCTCACGTCCGAGGAGGGCAAGGCGGACCTGAAGGGCCTCGGCGGTGTGTCGTCGGCGACGGCCGGTGTGATCCTGCGCTCGCTGGTGAACCTGGAGGCGCAGGGCGGCGACACGTTCTTCGGCGAGCCGGAGCTCGACCCGCGCGACCTGATGCGGCTGGTCGACGGCCGCGGTGTGGTGTCGCTGCTGGAGCTGGCGGAGTTGCAGGCCAGGCCCGCGTTGTTCTCGACGTTCCTGATGTGGCTGCTGGCGGAGCTGTTCGAGGTGCTGCCCGAGGAGGGCGACCTGGAGAAGCCGAAACTGGTGTTCTTCTTCGACGAGGCGCACCTGCTGTTCGCCGACGCGTCCAAGGCGTTCCTGGAGCGGATCACGCAGACGGTGAAGCTGATCCGGTCCAAGGGCGTGGGTGTGTTCTTCTGCACGCAGCTGCCGACCGACGTGCCGAACGCGGTGCTGTCGCAGTTGGGCGCACGGGTGCAGCACGCGTTGCGGGCGTTCACGCCGGAGGACCAGGCGGCGTTGGCGAAGACGGTGAAGACGTACCCGACGACGCCGCACTACGAGCTGGACGAGGTGTTGACGTCGTTGGGGATCGGCGAGGCCGTGGTGACGGTGCTGAGCGAGAAGGGCGCGCCGACGCCGGTCGCGTGGACGAGGCTGCGCGCGCCGCGGTCCTTGATGGACACCATCGGATCGGACGCGATCAAGCAGGCCGCGGAGACGTCCGAGCTGCACGGCAAGTACGCCGAGACGGTCGACCGCGAGTCGGCGTACGAGAAGCTGACGGCGAAGGTGGCGCCTCCTCCCGCGCGGGAGGAGGCGCCACCTCGGGAGCCCGAACGCCGGGCCGAGCGCGAGGAGCCGGGCGTGGTGTCGCAGGTGCTCGGCAACTCGGCGGTGAAGTCGTTCCTGCGCTCAGCCGCGAGCGCGCTCGGGCGTGAGATCACCCGTGGGCTCTTCGGGACCTCCCGCAAGCGCCGCTGAGCGCTTGACCTTCATGGACAGGAACGCGGCGCCGATGCTGAGCAGGCCGGCGACGTACCAGGCCGGCGCGTAGTCGCCGAAGTGGTCGCGGGTGAGGCCGGCGGCGGTGGCGGCGATCGCCGCGCCGATCTGGTGCGAGGCGAAGACCCAGCCGAAGACCACCGGGGCGGACAGGCCGAACACCTGGCGGCACAGCGCCACCGTCGGCGGGACGGTGGCGACCCAGTCCAGGCCGTAGAAGATGATGAAGACGAGCATCGACGGGTGCACCGAGTCGTGGAACAGCTGCGGCAGGACGAGCAGCGACGCGCCGCGCAGCGCGTAGTACACGGCGAGCAGGATCCGTGAGTCGACGCGGTCGGTGAGCCAACCCGACAGGACCGTGCCGGCGATGTCGAAGATCCCGACCAGGGCGAGCAGGCCCGCCGCGGTGGTGGTGGGCATGCCGTGGTCGTGCGCGGCGGGGATGAAGTGGGTGCCGACCAGGCCGTTCGTGGTCGCGCCGCAGATCGCGAAGCCCGCCGCCAGGAACCAGAACGGTCCGGTGCGCGCGGCGCTGGTCAACGCGCCGATGGCACGCCGGGCCGAACCGCCCGTCGACGGCGGCACGGGCACGACCTCGTCGCCGCCGTAGGGCGGGACACCCACGTCGGCGGGGTGGTCGCGGAGGAACAGCAGCACCAGCGGCACCACCGCGAGGGCCGCGACCGACACCACGACGGACGCGGAGCGCCACCCGGAGGACTCCGACAACGCCGCCACCACCGGCAGGAACACCAGCTGCCCGGTCGCACCGCCCGCGGTCAGGATGCCGGTGACCAGGCCGCGGTGCTTGACGAACCAGCGGCCGGTGATGGTCGCCACGAACGCCAGCGCCATCGAACCGGTGCCCAGGCCGACCAGCACGCCCCAGAACAGCACCAGCTGCCAGGCCGTGGTCATGAACACGGTCAACCCGCTGCCCACCGCGACCAGCGTCAACGCCGAGGCCACGACCTTGCGCACGCCGAGCCGCTCCATCAGGGCGGCGGCGAACGGCGCGGTCAGCCCGAACAACATGAGGTTCACCGACACGGCGAAGCCGATCGTGGCCGTGGACCAGCCGAACTCGCGTTGCAGCGGTTCGATCAACGCGCCCGGGGTGGCCCGGAACGCCGCGGCGCCGACGAGCGCGATGAAGGCGACGCCGGCGACCACCCATGCCCAGTTCTGCCTGCTGCGAATCACGTGAGCAGCCTCAACGATGCGACCCGGTTCCGAAAAGTGGCTGGATGGCCATCATGTGCAAAAATCCGGCCATGGACAGCCGTCACCTGGTCGCCGTGCTCGCGCTGGACGAGGTGGTGACGTTCGACCTCGGCACGCCGACGCAGGTCCTCAACGCCGCCCGCGACGAGCACGGACAGCGGCACTACCGGGTGCGGGTCTGCACGCCGGGCGGACGTCCGGTGCGCAGCGCGGCCGGGTTCGCCATCACCCCCGACCACGGCCTGGAGCTGGTGGCGGAGGCGGACACGGTGATCGTGGCCGGTGTGCACTACGGGGCGCAGGTGCTGGAGGACGGCACGCTCGAACAGCCCGTGCGCGACGCCCTGCTCGCGGCGGCCGACCGGGGCGCGCGGGTGATGTCGATCTGCACGGGCGCGTTCGTGCTGGCCGCGGCCGGCCTGCTGGACGGGCGCAAGGCCACCACGCACTGGGCCCACGCGGACAACTTCCGCCGCCTGTTCCCGAACGTCGACCTCGACCCGGACGTGCTGTTCGTCGACGAGGGCGACGTGCTGACCTCGGCGGGCGTCGCCGCGGGCGTCGACCTGTGCCTGCACGTCGTGCGGCAGGACCACGGCAGCGAGGTCGCGAACATGGCCGCGCGCCGGTGCGTCGTGCCGCCGTGGCGTCCGGGCGGGCAGTCGCAGTTCATCGTCCGCCCGATCCCGGACCGGGCCGACACGTCCACCGCACCGGCGCGCGCGTGGGCCGTGGCGCACCTGCACGAGCCGCTGGACCTGCGCGCGCTGGCCGCGCACGCCCGGATGAGCGTCCGCACCTTCACCCGCCGGTTCCGCGAGGAGACCGGCGTGAGCCCCGGCAAGTGGATCACGCAGCAGCGCGTCGAACGGGCCCGGCACCTGCTGGAGACCACCGACCTGGCCATCGACCAGGTGGCCCGGCACGCGGGCTTCGGCACGGGTGCGGCGCTGCGGCAGCAGATGAGCGCGACGCTCGGCGTGTCGCCCAGCGCCTACCGCACCACGTTCCGCTCAGTCGGGTAGCTCCAGGAACGGGCGCAGCAGGTCCGGCACGGCCTCGTCGGCGAGCGCCAGGCCGTCGGCCTCGGCCACGTCGACCACGTGGTACGCGCCGTTGCCCGCCGCGGTGGTGGCGGTGATCGTGACCAGGCCCGCGCGGCGTTGGAAGAACGAGCGGGAGATGCGCCAGCCGATGATGCCGGTGCGTTGCAGCGCAACGGTTTCGCGGACCGCCGAGCCGGCGCGGGCGAGGAGGTGTCGGTCGGTCAGGGCGTGGCCGAGCGAGCGGTAGCGGTCCCAGCCCAGGGCGGCGGAGAAGGGCACCAGCGCCAGCACGACCTGCCACGTCCAGCTCGGCGCGAACCACGCCAGGACGGCCGCCGGCACCAGCAACGGCACGACGGCGCGCACCATCCGGCGGCGCAGGGCGGCGATCGGGTGCCGGCGCAACGGCGTCCGCGTCGGCGACGCCCCGGCCTGGTCGGCGGTGGCGGCCTGGTCGGCGACGCTGCCGGTCGGCGACCGCAGCACCTCCGCGGACACGCGGTGCGCCTCGGCGACCGGCGCGGGCGGCAGCAGCAGGTTGCTCTCGCCCTTGCGGCCCAGACCGGTCGTCACGGTCTTGGCGTGCGCGCCCCGCCCGGCGCGCAGCAGCAGCGGTTCGACCAGCTCGACGCCGCGAAGCCGTTGCTCCGCAACGGAAACCGAACGGGTGGTGAGCAGGCCGCGGCGCACGCGGACCGTGTCGTCCGGCTCGCGGGTCAGCCGGTAGCCCCAGAACTGCACCACGTACACCAGCACCGAGCCGAACGTGGCGACCAGCAGCACGACCGCGGCGATCACCGCGATGGTCAACCCGAGCGGCTGCTGGGCGACCCAGTGCGCGGCCTCGCTCATCGGCTCGAACACCTCGATGTCGAGCTCCCGCGCGAAGTTCATCACGAACCCGAACAGCGCGCCGGCGGCCACCAGGCCGGACAACGTCAACGGCGCGTAGCGCAGCCACCGGTTGTCCCATTCGGACAGCACGACGCCCGGCCGCGCTTCCTCCGCGACGGCAGGGGTTTCCGCCTTGGCGATGGTGAGCAGCAGCACGCGCAGCCGTTCCGCCTCGGCCGACGACACCGCGTCCAGCGTCAGGCCGTCCTCGCCGGGTTGGTCGCGCTGCCCGGTGCCGACCCGGATCGCGGACAGCCCGAACAGCCGGTGCCCGAGCTTCGCGGTCAGGTCTACCGTGCGGATCCGGTCGCGCGGCACCGCCAGGCGCTTGCGCACGAGCAGACCGGTGTGCAGCTCGACCTGCTCGGTGGTGATCCGGTACCGGGTGGTGATCCAGCGCAGCAGGCCGAACAGCACGATCGCCGCGATCACGCCGACGCTGACCAGGATCCGCCACGTCTCGCCCTTGCCGAGCACGATCAGGCCGACGAACAGCGGCACCAGGCCGAGCAGCTCGTTCAGCGGGCGGACGACGAGCATCCGCACGTCCAGCCGGTGCCAGTCCACCACCGGCTCGGCGTACTCGGGCGCGGCGGGCAGCTCCGTGGTCACGTGGCATCACCCGGCGTGGCCTGGGTGGTGGTGGTCAGCTCGTCGGCCAACCGCACCGCGTCGTCGTGGTCGAGGCCCTCGATGAGCACGGGACCGGCGGCCGAGGCGGTGGTCACGGTGACCGTGGACAGCCCGAGGAGCTGTTGCAGGGGACCGCGCTTGGTGTCCACGGTCTGGATGCGCGAGACCGGCGCGATGCGCCACTCCTGGTTCAGCCAGCCGGCCAGCGTGTACACCGCGTCCGGGGTGGCCTCCCAGCGGTGCACGCGGTACCGCCAGCGCGGCATCACCAGCGTGTGCGCGGCGCCGAGCACGAGGGTCGCGATCGCGGCGGTCACCTGCCACGGCGACGCGGTGAAGATCAGCACGACCAGTTGCGGGGCCAGCAGCACCGCCCAGCCGATCAGCGCGTGCAGGGTCCAGAGGGTGATCGACTTGCGGCTCACCTGGTGCCGCGGCGCACGCAGGCGCAACACTTCGCTGCTCACGCCGTCCACTGTGCCTCAAGGCCGAGCCCGCGTGCGCGCGAACCCGGCCTCGGGACCGATCGGTTACGGCTGCGGTGCGTAGGGCGCCTGGAACACCCTGGCCGTGGCGCTCTCGCCCTGGACGGCCACGGCGGCGGGCACACCCACGACGACCGCGAGACCGGCGCAGACGGCGAGCGCAGCCATGATCTTGTGCAGGGAGTGCACAACCATCGTCGAACTCCGTTCGATCGTAGCGGCTTTGTCGGCAGGGGGAGCCGGACCAGATCCGCGGACAGCGCCCGGAGGCGTCCAAGCGGAGCATGGCACAGGGGGGTCGTCACGGTCATCACCCACTTCTGCCCCTGCCCGTTAGGCAATACCCCCGGAGCGGCAGCCCCGATCGTCGGGGACATCCCACCATTACGGTAACGAGCCGGAAACCCTGAGGTGACTCAGTCGAGCAGCGGTCTGGTCCGCGCCTCCTCGTCCAGGTCCACCCACCAGACCGCCGCGCCCGCCCGGTCGCGCACGCCGATCGTCCGGTAGATCCGCTGGAGGTGGTTCTGCACGGTCTTCGGCGACAACGACAGCTCGGCCGCGATGTCCGCGGTGCTCTCACCGGCCGCGACGCGCCGCAGCACCTCGATGCCGCGCTTGGTCAGCCCGGACCGCAGCGCCCGCGCGATCCGCCGGTTGTCCTGCTCGGCGGTGGCCGAGCTGCGCAGCGGGTCCGGCGCCGCCCGCTGCTCGCGGCGCAGCCCGAACGTGCGCTCGGCCAGCTGGTCGACCAGCCGGGCGGACAGGTCGTGCTCCCGCATCCGCAGCAGGTCGCGGCCTTCCTGGAGCTCCCACAGCCGGTACTGCTCCAATTGAGACCGGGCGTGTCGCAACGCGGAGTCCAGGTTCCCGGCCCGTTCGTGGGCCACGCTCAGCGCGCCGTGCGCCCGCACCGCGACTTCCCGCGCCAGCACGCCCATCGCCAGCTCCGCCGCACGCGTGAGCAGCCGCACCTGGTCGTCGTGCCGCTCCCGCGCGCCGCTGATCCGGGCCCGCGCCATCAGCAGCTCGGCCCGCAGCACGGGCCGGTCCTGCCCGGTCAGCAGCCGGTCGGCCCGCTGGCACGAGCGCAGCGCCCGCTCCACGTCGCCCAGGTCCAGCCGCACGTGCGTGAGCAACAGGTTCAGCCTGGCCATCTGCAACGGCTGGTCGAGGTGCTTCCACCGGTCACGGGCCTGCGCGCACAACGCCTCGGCGCGCCGCAGCTTGCGCGTGCACGGCTCGCCGTCCGGGCTGCACCGGCTCGCCGCCGTGCGCACCATGCAGTGCTCGTGGTACTGCGTGCGCAGGACGTTGGCCTGCTCGTACAGGATTGAGCCGATCAGCTCGACGTCCTTGGTCAGCTCGGCCAGGCCGAGGGCGCGGGCCAGCGAGTGCAGCGACCGCTCCCGCGAGTCCAGCCGCAGCTCCACCACGGCCTGCGAGAAGCTGCACCACGCCTGGAGCCCGACGTGCCGGTTGGCCGCCGCGATGGCCTGCACCCGGTCGATGGTGTCCAGCGCGCCGGGCAGCAGCCCGCGCTTGCCGAGCGCCACGGACTGGGCCAGCACGCTGTGCGCCACGCCTTCGGCGTCGTCCAGCCACGAGAACGCGGCCACCGCCTTCTCGGCGGACTCCAGCGCGTCACCGGGGCGGCCCTCGTCCAACGCCATCCGCGCCTCGCGCAGGTTGGACACCGCGGCCTCGCGCGGATCGGCCGCCCGCTGGACGGGAATCGTCATGAGTCTGCCCCCGCTCGAGAGGGTACTCACCCCAACTCGCGCTTCAGCACCTTTCCCGTCTCATTGCGCGGCAGGGCGTCGAGGAAGACCACCTCCCTCGGCACGGAGAACCTGGCCAGGTTGCCGCGCACGTGGTCGAGCACCGCGTCCTCGTCCAGCGCCCCGGGCTCCTCGGGCACGACGTACGCGGCGAGCCGTTGGCCGAACTGCTCGTCCGGCACGCCGACCACGGCGACCTCTCGGACCCCGGCCAGGCCCGCCAGCAGGTCCTCGACCTCGTGCGGGTACACGTTCTCGCCGCCGGAGATGATCATCTCGTCGTCGCGGCCGGCGACGAACAGCAGGCCGTCCCGGTCGCGGTAGCCGACGTCGCCGGTCGACATGAGGCCGTCCCGGACCTCCTTGCCCGCGCCGTTGGTGTAGCCGTCGAACAGCATGTCGTTGGCCACGAAGATGCGGCCGGTCGTGCCGACGGGCACCGGGTCGCCCGCGTCGTCCAGGATCGCCAGCCGGGTGCCGCGCGGCGGCAGGCCCGCCGTGTCCGGGCGCCGGGCCAGCTCGTCGGGCCGGGCGATGGTCACCCACGACACCTCGGTGGAGCCGTAGAGGTTGTAGAGCACCGGGCCGAACTCCTCCAGGCACCGCCGGGCCACCGGTGGCGGCAGCGCCGAGCCGCTGGACGCGATCACCCGCAGCTTCGGCAGGTGCGGGCGCCCGGTCAGCTCGAGGATGCGCTGCAGCATCACGGGAACGGCGAACAGCGCCTCGCTGCCGTGCTCGCGCGCGTCGGCGAGCACGAGCGCCGGGTCGAACTTGCGGCGCAGCACGAACGTCGCGCCGAGCACCAGCCCGATCTGGAACGCGGCCAGGCCCCAGGTGTGGAACAGCGGCGCCGGCACGGAGAACCGGTCGCCCGCCCTGAACGGGATGCGGGACAGCATCGCGGCGGCGGGCGCGAGGCTCGCCGGCTCCGGCCGCCTGGCGCCCTTCGGCGCGCCCGTGGTGCCCGACGTCAGCACGATCATCCGGCCGCGCGGCGGGCGCCTGGGCAGCGGCGTGGCGGGTGAGCCCGCGATCAGCTGCTCCAGCGTCCTGCTCCTGGTGACGCCCTCGACCCACGCCATCACCCGGCGGACCTTGCGCGGCGCGTTGGCCAGCAGACCGCGGAACTCGGTGTCGGCGACGACCACGGACACGTCCTGCTCGCGCAGCACCACGGCGATCTGGGCCGCGCTCAACCCGGTGTTGATCAGCACGGTGTGCGCGCCGAGCTTCACGCACGCGGCCACGGTCTCCACGAAACCGCGGTGGTTGCGGCACAGCACCGCGACCTTCGACCCCGACCGCACGCCGAGGTCGTGCAGGCCGTGCGCGAGCCGGGTGGTGCGTTCGTCGACCTCGGCGTAGGTGAGCGTGCCCGCGTCGTCGATGATCGCCGGCCGGTCGGGGTGGCGCGCCGCGCCGGTGGCGAACCCGAACGCCACCGTGATGTCCCACTGGAGGTAGGCGTCGACGACACCGAGCAGCCTGCCGGGGCCCATCGGCCGCACGACGCCGGCGCGCACCAGCGTCGCCAACGCGCGCAGCGCTTCCAGGACCCGGTTCACCGCGTCGCCCGCAGGACGAGGCGGGTGACGCCCGCGGCGACGGCGGCCACCGGCGGCGTGCGCGGCGTGCCCTTCTCCGGCATCGCCCGGTACGCCAGGTGCAGCAGCGACCGCACCTGCTTCGGCGCGGCCTTGCGGGCGAGTTCGGCCAGCAGCCCGGACGGGAGGTTGACCTCCTCGGGACGGCGCTCCAGCGCACGGACGACCCACCGCGCCGCGCGTTCGGGCGTCGCCGCCGAGAAAGCGTCGTAGACCTTCGTCGGCCCGATCATGGGTGTTCGCACCAACGGCATCCGCACGGACGTGAACGTGACACCGTCCGCCACCGTCTCGCTAGCCGCCACCCGGCTGAACGCGTCCAGCGCGCTCTTGGAGGCCAGGTAGGCGGAGAAGCGCGGGGTGTTGAGCTGCACGCCCATGCTGGAGATGTTCACGATGTGCCCGAACCGCCGTTCCCTCATGTGCGGTAGCAGTCCGAGGACCAGCCGCAGCGGCGCGAAGTAGTTCAACGCCATGGTGCGCTCGTAGTCGTGCAACCGGTCGACGGACAGGTGCGCGCTGCGCCGGATCGACCGGCCCGCGTTGTTGACCAGCGCGTCGATGCCGTCGTGCTCGGCCAGGACCTGCTTGAGCAGCGCGCCGACGGCTTCCGCGTCGGTCAGGTCGCACGGGTAGGTGTGCGCCGTGCCGCCCTCCGCGCGGATCCGCTCGGCGACGTGCTCCAACTCCTCGGCACGGCGCGCGACCAGCAGCGGCACCGCTCCCTCCCGGGCCACGGCGAGCGCGGTGGCCGCGCCGATGCCCGACGACGCGCCGGTGATCAGCACGGTCCGCCCGGCCAGGCCGTGCTTGCGGGCGGCGCGCAACGGGTCCAGGTGGTCCGACCAGTACTTCCACAACACGGGCGCGTAAGTGGTGAAGTCGGGCGGTTCCAGGCCGGTGACCGCGCGGGTGGCGGTCGAGTCGAACTCCGCGTGCACCGCGAGGCGCGGCACGACCTGCGGCGGGATGCCCAGTTCGGTGAGCACGCCGGTGAGGATCGCGCTCGTCGGCGCGGCGGGCAGCGGCATCGGCACGGTGAACCGGACCTTCGGGGCGCCGGCGGCGTCGGCCAGCGCGTTGTGGACCTCGTCCAGCGACTGGGAGCGGCGCGCGGTGAGGTGGAACGTGCTGCCGGACGGCACGTCGGCGTGGATCAACCGGTCCAGCGCGCGCACCACGTAGTCGACGGGGACCAGGTTCGTGGCCCCGAAGTGCGGCGCGACGAGCGGCAGCCGGCGCGGCAGGCGGGCGAGCGCGGCCAGCGCCGGGAAGAAGCAGTACGGGCCGTCGACCTTGTCGATCTCGCCCATGCGCGAGTCGCCGACCACGGCGCCCGGCCGGTACACGCGCCACGGCATGCCCTGGTCGCGGACGATCCGCTCGGCCGCGTGCTTGGTCACGTGGTACGGCGAGGGCAGGTGCTGGCCGAGGTCGAAGTCGTCCTCGGTGAACGTGCCGCGGTGGTCGCCCGCGACCGCGATGGACGACACGTGGTGCAGCAGCCCGCAACCGGTGCGCTCGGCGTACTCCACGACCCGCCGGGTGCCCTCGACGTTGACGGCGTGGTGCGCGTCGGCGGACGCGGTGAAGTCGTAGACGGCGGCCAGGTGCACGACGTGGTCGACCCGGTCGGCGTCGATCGGCGAGCCGAGGTCGCCCAGCACCGGCGTCAGCTTGCCGTGCACGTCCAGCTTGTCCGCCGAGTGCGGTCTGACCAGCGCGAACACCCGTTCGCAGTCCGGTCGCCGCAGGAGCTCGGCGACCAGGCGCCTGCCGATGAAACCCGTCGCGCCGGTGACGAAGTAGGTACTCACGACCCCGATACTGACACTACCTACCCGTGAGTAGGAAGAGTGCGGGGTGAAATCGGAACGCCTGTGATCAGTTTTCCGGCGTGCCGGACGCGTTCACCACCGCGTCGCGCAAGGCCGCGCGCAGGCGGCCCACCTCCAACGGCGTCAGCACGGCGGCCTCACCCGGCGGCACCGTCACCACGACGTGGCCCTGGCTGACGAAAACGGTCATGTCACGGCGACGTGACGCGATGTCGCGGCAGGAGATCTGCCACTCCTTGCCTGTGCTCACGGCCCCCAACCTCCAGGTGTCTCGACACGGGGTGCTCGGACCAATCCGGGCGCTCGTGGGAGGAGACGCACGCGGCTTGGTGCCATGACGGGGCGTTCCGTCGGGCGACCGAGCCGAGCTGTCGCTAGCGTCGCATGAGGCTGTTGTTGCAGTCACCTGAAGGGGTGAGAAAATGGCTGAACCGCAACGGATCGTGATAATTGGATCAGGTCTGGCCGGCGCTGCGGCGGCAGGAGCGTTGCGTGAGCGCGGTTACACCGGTGACCTCGTCGTCTTCGGCCGTGAAGAGCACCAGCCGTACGAGCTTCCGGCGCTGTCCAAGCAGGTCCTGCTGGGCGACGCCGACGAGCCGAACCACGTGCACGAGCCCGACTTCTACGGAACCCGCCAGGTCGAGCTGCGGCTCGGCGTCGAGATCGTCCGCGTCGACGTCGCGGGACGGGCGGTCGAGGACTCGACCGGCGCAACGCACTCGTACGATCGGCTGATCCTGGCGACGGGCTCGACACCGCGCCGGTTGCCCGTGCCGGGCGGAGAGCTCCCAGGTCTGCGGACGTTGCGCACGGTGGAGGACTCGCTGGCGTTGCGGCGCGAGCTGGCCGACGGCCGCGAGGTGGTCATCGTCGGCGCGGGGTGGATCGGCTGCGAGGTCGCCGCCGCGGCCCGGCGGCACGGCGCGACGGTGACCGTGGTCGACCCGGTGGACCTGCCGTTGCGGCGCGTGCTCGGGCCGCGGATAGGCGAGGTGTTCCGCGACCTGCACGCCGCGCACGACGTGAGGTGGCGGCTCGGCGTCGGGGTGGACGGCTTCACCGAGCACGGCGTCCGGCTCGCCGACGGCGGTTCGCTGACCGGTGACGTGCTGGTGGTCGCGGTGGGCGCCGCGCCGGACCTGGGCCTGGCGCGGGACGCCGGGCTGGCGCTGGCCGACGGCGGGGTGGCGGTGGACGCCGCGCTGCGCACGTCCGCGCCGGACGTCTTCGCCGTCGGCGACATCGCCGCGCACGACCACCCCCGCTACGGGCGGCGGGTCCGGGTCGAGCACTGGGCGAACGCCAAGGGCCAGGGTGAGCACGTGGCCGGCCCGGTCCTCGGGCACGAGGAGCCGTACGAGGCGTCGCCGTACTTCTTCACCGACCAGTACGACCTCGGCATGGAGTACCGGGGACTCGCCGACGCCGAGCGCGACGAGCTGGTGGTGCGCGGTGACGTGGACGCGCGCGAGTTCACCGCGTTCTGGCTGCGCGACGGGAGGGTGCAAGCGGCGATGAACGTCAATCAGTGGGACGACGGGGAAGCGTTGCAGCTGCTGGTCGACGCGCGGGCCGAGGTGGCGCCGGAGCGGCTGCGCGGCGGCGATCTGGGCTAGGCCGTCACAGGCAGGAGCCGCTGTCGGGCCCGTGGTCGGCCGCGATCAGGCGCTCCAGCAGCTCGTGCAGGGCGCGGGCTTCCTCCGGCGAGAGCTCGGCGGTGAACTCGCGCTCCACCTGGACGTGCAGCTCCTCGACCTCGCGCTGGACGGCCCGGCCCTGCTCGGTGATCACCGGCACGCGCACGCGCCGGTCGTTCGGGTCCGGCTTGCGCATGATCAGGCCCGCGCGTTCCAGCCGGTCCAGCTCCGCGGTCAGCGTGGTCTTGTCGACGCCGAGCGCGTGGCCGAGCGCGAGCTGGGTGCGCTGGAACTCCTCGCTGGCCAACGCGGTCAGCACGATCTGCCCGCGCGTGGTGATGCCGTGCCGCACCGCCGCTTCCTGCGCGACCGTGCCCAGTTTCTGCGCCGCGCGGTGCAGCAGCCAGTTCAGGCCCGCACGGCTGGTGCAGCCGAGGCTGGGTGCGAGGTCCATGCCCGGATCATACGCCGGCTGTGAGATATTCTTGGCTGAGAACATCTTGACTCGTAACGCATCTACCCATATGTTCCGAGCCAAGAACTTCTGAGAGGGAACTATGGTCCACTTGTTGCACATCGACACCAGCCTGCGGTTCGAGGGTTCGGTGTCGCGCGAGGTCAGCGGTGCTTTCGCCGAGGCCTGGCGGGCCGCCCGACCGGACGGCGCGTACACCTACCGCGACCTGGCTGCCGACCCGCTGCCGCACGTCGATCCGGCGGCGCTGGCCACGCGGGAGGCCGACGGCGACCGGCCGTTGGAGCGGCGGCTGATCGCGGAGGTGAAGGCGGCGGACACGGTGCTGCTCGGCGTGCCGATGTACAACTTCGGCCTGCCGTCGAGCCTGAAGGCGTGGCTGGACTGGATCATCGTGCCGGAGCTGATGGCCGACCAGCAGACCGGCGAAGGCGTGCTGACCGGCAAGCGGATCGTGGTCGTGACCGCGCGGGGCGGCTCGTACGCGCCCGGCACGCCCCGGCACTCGTTCGACTTCCAGGAGCCGTACCTGCGCGCGGTGTTCGGCATGCTGGGCCTGGACCGGGACCTGGAGTTCGTGCACGCCGAGCTGACGTTGGCCGGCGTCGTGCCGCACATGGCCCAGTTCCGCGAACTCGCGGTCTCCTCGTTGGAGGACGCGCACCGGGTGGTGCGCGAGTTGGCCGTCGCCTGAGGGGGAGATCGGGTGACGGGCCGTGGTCGAGGGGGCGGCCCGTCACCCGATAGTGCAAGCGTCGTCGGCCTGCGACCATGTGGACCATGTCGGAGCCGATCGCCGCGGTCGTGGTGCGTGCCGCCGAGTTGACCGCACGCGGGTTCCCGCGCGAGGCGATCGGCCTGCTCCAGCCGGCCCTCGCGGTCAACCCGCTGCACGGTGAGGCGTGGTGCCGGCTGGCCGCCGCCCACCTCGACGCGGGCGAGCCCGACCCGGCGCTGAGCGCCGCCAAGCGGGCCCTGGTGCTCGACGGCGACCCGGCGTGGGCGCAGCGGCTGACCGCGTTGGCGTTGAGCGAACTCGGCCGGCACACCGAAGCGGTGGTCGCGGCCCGGGAGTGCGTGCGCCGCAAGCCCGGCGACTGGCGCTGCCAGGTGGTGCTGGCCGAGGTGCTGGCCGACAGCCCCGAAGGGCAGCGCGAGGCCGTGGAGGTGGCGCGGGAGGCCGCGCACCTCGCGCCGACGGAGGCCCGCGCGTTCCAGGTGCTCGGCGACTCCGCGTTGCGCGTGCGCGACTGGGGCACCGCCGAACGCGCCTACCGCACCGCGTTGCGCCTCGACCCGGGCGACGACGACGTGCGCGCGAACCTCGCCACCGTCCGGCGAAAGCGCGGCGGCGCGCCCGTGCCGCCGCCGTCCGGTGAAGCCCTGCACGCCGCGCACGTCCTGGTCTGGCCCGCGCTGTCGCGGCTCGCCGCGCTGCTCGTCGCCGGCGGCCTCGTGCTGCTGCTGGCCGGCATGCCGACGCCGACGCCGATGGTGGGCTGGTTCGCCGGGCTGCTGGTCGTCGGCTGCCTCGTGATCGCGGGATTGGTGCTGCTGAAGGCCCGGGGCGGTGTGCGGCGGGCGTTGCTGCGGCTGCCGCTGCACCGGCCCAAGGTGGCCTTCGCCACGACGATGTTCGGCCTGGCCGCGGTCATCCTCGCCGGCTGGGCGGTGGCGCTCCTCCTCGGGGCCACGACGATGCAGCCGCTCGTGATCGCGTGGCTGTGCGCCCTGCTCGGCGGAGCCGTCGTGGTCCTCTCCGGAAGCCGCTAACCTGGATGTCGGGAAGGAGGCCGATGACCCGACGCGCGCTGCTCGCGATCCTGGCGTTGATCGCGGGTTTCGTCGTGTCCGGACCCGGCCCGAGCACGACCGCCGACGTGGCCGCCGTCTCGTCCACCGTGGACGCCGCCCACCTGCCCGGCGCGGCCACCCGCGGCACGAACGCCGCGCACCCCGTGCAGGTGCACGTCGGCCAGCCGCTGGACGGCGTCCAGCCCGCCGTGCACGTCACGCCCGCGCCGCCGGTGCGGGTGCAGGTCGTCGACCCGACCCACCGCACCCCCGAGCGCAACGCCCGGACCCCGCTCGGCGAACGCGCACCTCCCCGGCCCTCCGGTAGCTGAACCCACCCGTTCACCTCACCCGGAGGTCTCTTCGCCATGCCGCGCCCCAGTGCGCGGCGAGCTCTTGTCGTCCGTGGGCTGCTGGCCCTCGGCGTGCTCGCCGCGTCCGCGTTCACCCTGCTCACCGTCCAACCGCGCCTCGGCCTCGACCTGCGCGGCGGCACCCAGGTCGTGCTCGAAACCCCGTCCGAGGCCACCTCCGACGCCACCGACCGGGCGATGGAGGTGCTGCGCCGCCGGGTCGACGAGCTCGGCGTGGCCGAACCCGTGCTGGCCCGGTCCGGAGACCACCGCATCGTGGTGGAGCTGCCCGGCGTGCAGGACCCGACCGAGGCCATCGAGGTGCTCGGCCGCACGGCCCAGCTGCGCGTGCAGCCGGTGACCGGGCTCGGCGACGTGCCCACGCCCGAGGGTGACGCGGTCAGCCTCGGCGAGGTCGTGATGACCGGCGAGGGCATCGAGGACGCCCGCGCCACGCCCAACCCGCAGGGCGTCGGCTACCTGGTCGGCGTCGACTTCCAGGGCGACGCGCCGCAGGCGTGGCAGCGGGTGACCGCGGAGGCCGCGTGCTCACCGCCGGGCGACCCGAAGCGGCGCGTGGCGTTCGTGCTGGACGGCGAGGTCGTGTCCGCGCCGCAGGTGGACGTGTCGACGGTGTGCGGCACGGGCATGATCGGCGGCAGCACGTCGATCACCGGGCAGTTCGGCCAGGCGGAGGCCGAGGAGCTGGCGCTGGTGATCCGGTCCGGCGCGCTGCCCGTGCCGGTGGAGGTGGTGGAGCAGCGGACCGTCGGGCCGACGCTCGGCGCGGAGGCGATCGAGGCCAGCGCCCGTGCGGCGATCATCGGCGTGGCGTTGACCGGCCTGTTCCTGGTGTTCGTGTACCGGCTGGCGGGGCTCGTGGCCGTGCTGGCGCTGGGTGGTTACGCGGCCTTGGCGTACGCGGCGATGCTGGCGATCGGCGCGACGTTGACGTTGCCGGGGTTGGCCGGGTTCGTGCTGGCCATCGGCATGGCGGTGGACGCGAACGTGCTGGTGTTCGAGCGGTCGCGGGAGGAGTACGCGCGGCGCAAACGCCTGCCGCGGTCGGTGGACCAGGGCTTCCGCGGCGCGCTGAGCGCGGTGGCGGACTCGAACGTGACCACGTTGCTGGCCGCCGGGCTGCTGTTCTGGTTGGCCACGGGGCCGGTGAAGGGGTTCGGCGTCACGCTGTCGATCGGTGTGCTGGCGTCGTTGTTCAGCGCCCTGGTGCTGAGCCGGGTGCTGTTGCAGCTGGTGATGCCGTTGCTGCATCGGCGGCCCGAGTGGAGCGGGCTGCACACGTTGGGGAGGGTGCGCACGTGGCTGACCTCGCGCGGGATCACGTTGTTCCGGCGGCCCCGGCAGTGGCTGCTCGCGGCCGGGCTCGTGCTGCTGGCGGCCGTCGGCGGGCTGGTCCTGCGAGGACTGGAGCTGGGCGTGGAGTTCACCGGCGGTCGGATGCTGGAGTTCACCGCGTCCCCGACGGACACCGGCTCAGTGGACACCGGTCGGGTGCGGGCGGAACTGGCGTCCGCCGGGTTCGGTGACGCGGTCGTGGTGAGCTCGGGTTCCGACGGCGTCTCGGTGCGCACCGGTCCGATCGACTCGGCCGCCGCCGTGCGCGTGGGCGAGGCGGTGGACCGCGCGACCGGTGGTGCGGAGCAGGTCAGCAACGAGCTGATCGGCCCCAGCCTGGGCTCGGAGCTGCGGCGCAACGCGCTCATCGCGCTGGCCATCGCGGTGGCCGCGCAGCTGGTCTACCTGGCCGTGCGGTTCGACTGGCGGCTCGGCGTGGCCACCGTGGTCGCGCTGGTCACGGACGTGATCGTGCTGGTCGGCGCGTTCGCGTGGCTGGGCAAGACGGCCGACGGCGTGTTCCTGGCCGCGCTGCTGACCGTGATCGGGTACTCGGTGAACGACTCGGTGGTGGTGTTCGACCGGGTACGCGAGCTGCGGCGGACGCGGGCGCCGTTCCCCGAGGTGATGAGTTCGGCGGTGCTGCAAACCCTGCCGCGGACCGTGAACACGGGTATCGGCGTGCTGTTCGTGCTGGCCGCGCTGCTGGTGCTCGGTGACGGCTCGCTGGCCGACTTCTCCACCGCGCTGCTGATCGGGCTCGTCGCCGGCACGGTCTCCACCGTGCTGACCGCGGCGCCGGTGGCGATCGTGCTGGAGGACCGGTGAGCACCGGCCACGCGTTGCTGGCGGGTCGGTGGGGCGTTCCTCGCCGCGGGCGTCATCGCGCGCGCCGGTGTCCGGATCGGACTGCCGACGATCCCGCTGTTCATGGTGGCGGGCATCCTGTTCGGGCCGCACACCCCCGGGTCTGTCCCTTGTGGACGGTCCCGGCGAGATGGCTGTCCTGTCCAGCCTCGGCCTGGTGTTCCTGCTGTTCTACCTCGGCCTCGAGTTCTCGGTGGACGACCTGGTGTCGGGCGGCCGACGGCTCGCCATGGCGGGGGCCGGGTACCTGGTGCTCAACATCGGCGGCGGGCTGGCGTTCGGCTTCGCGCTGGGGTGGGGCACGCTGCGAGGCGCTGGTGATCGCCTGCGCGATCGGCATCTCGTCGTCGGCGATCGTGACGAAGCTGCTGGTCGAGGCGCGGCGGTTGCGCAATCCGGAGTCACGGCTGGTGATGGGCATCATCGTGATCGAGGACGTGTTCCTCGCGCTGTACCTGGCCGTGCTGCGGCCCGTGCTCAGCGGGACGTCCGGGGTGTCCGCGCTGGTGGACTTCGGCAAGGCGCTCGCGTTCCTGCTGGTACTGGCCGCGATCCCGCGCTGGGGCGGCCGGGTGGTGACCAGGGTGTTCGGTCCGGCGGACGACGAGCTGCTGGTGGTGTGCTTCGTCGGGGTGGCGGTGACGGGCGCGGTGGTCGCGCACGAACTCGGGGTGTCCGACGCGATCGGCGCGTTCATGGTCGGCGCCGTGCTCGGCGGTTCCGGCGTCGCGCCCCGCGTGCACAAGCTGGTGCTGCCGCTGCGGGACGCGTTCGGCGCGCTGTTCTTCTTCCTCTTCGGCCTGAGCATCGATCCCCGCGCCGTGGGCACGGTGGCGCTGCCGATCCTGGCGGCCGTCGGGGTGACGATCGTGCTGAACCTGGGTGCCGGCCTGTACGCCGCGAAGCTGCACTCGTTCGACCGGCGGCAGGCGGTGGACATCGGCCTGACCGTGTTGACGCGCGGTGAGTTCTCCCTGGTCCTGGCCGCGATGGCGATGGCGGTGGCGGCGGGCCTGGACTCCCGCGTCGCGCCCTTCGTGGCGGACTACGTCCTGCTGCTGGCCGTGGTGGGTCCGCTGGCCGTGCTGCGTTCGGACCGGCTGACCTGGCTGCTGCCGAAGCGCCTGTTCGCGTAGTGATCACCCGCGATCCCTGGCGGCGGTGCCCGCCGCTAGGGGATCAACCCCTTGGCCGCGGCCAGTTCGTGCCCCTGCCAGGACCGCTGGTCGTTCCACACCGGGAACAACCCGTATCCGACCAGTTTGGCGACCACGTCCGGTCCGATGGTTTGGTCGAAGACGGTGACCAGGGTCACCTCCTCCCGGAACGCCGCCGAGGCGGCCACCAAGTCATCGGCCCACACCTGGGGTAAATAGATCTGCGAGTCCGGACGTACCATGGAGTCTATTGCGAAGAATCCGCAGACGGCCACATCTTTTCCCTTGGTGAGGATGTGGTTCCGTACGCCGATTCTTTCGGGTGTCTCGCTGACGGTCCACCCGTGGTGTCCAACCGAACGTAGGTAATCGTCGTAGAGCGGGAGCGCTGAATGGTAGATCTCACTGCGCTTCCGGTGTTTTTCCGATTCCGCCAGTCGGGTTCTTTCGAGTGAACCTGCCAGGTCGAGGATCGTTTCCTCGTCAACGTTCGAAGCCTTGGACGTCGACTTCTCAACCTGTTCCATATTCCTCGCCGAGGTGTCGTCCACCGGTACTTCGAGTAGGCGAGAGGCATGCAGGAGGAGACTCTCGGGTCGTAACATGAAAAGCCTGACGTCAGCGAATGAGCGGATCTCGCGCGCCAATTCGGGTCGAGGACCACGTGCCTGACCCTGGTGCTTTCGCCACCAGTCGTCCTTCACGTCACCGGTGACCAGAAGCACGTCACGCTTCTGCGCCCGCGCTTCGACGAGGATCTGCTTCCAGATCAGGTAGTCGCCCGCGAAGCGGTCGCCATCGGGTTTGGACTTGTCGCGGAACCCCGGAGGGATGTCGAGGTCGGCCCGCTTGGCCGCCTCGCTGATCTCCTTCGAGTATTCGACGTCGTCGAACGGCGGTCCGACCTTGCCGTCGAGCAGCTCGTGCAGGGTCTCGATGACGCGATCCTGGTTGGTGTCCCAGCTGTCCGTCGGGACCGTGGTGCCCGAGGTCTTGGCGATCTCGTCGAGAAGCACGGCGAAGGCGTCGTCCAACGAGGCCTGCAGCTTTTTCGTGCTGTCCTTGTCGAGAGATACCCGACGCGCCCAGCCGCGCAGTGCGTCGACCGCGCCCGCGCGTGCTCTCTCGAGGTCCGCGGACGTCTTCTTGGCCGCGACCCCGGTGTCACCGAGCGCGCTCTCCCGGTTGCGCCAGAACTCGACCAGCACCTGGTGCGGTATCCAGAGCCGGTCGTCGATCTTGCGGAGCACCGACATCAGGTCCTGCCTGGCCTGCTCCTTGTACCGGTACAGGTTGAGCAACACGTTCGTGTCGATGACGACGAGGCCTTCGGTGAGCAGCGCCAGGTAGTCCTGGTCCGTCGGCGTCCGGTAGGCCTCGAACCCGTCGAACAGCCCCGCGCGGCCCTGCTGTTCGGGCGTCATGGCCGGATCGTAGCGCCGAGCGGATCGTGTGCTTGCGGGCGGCGCGGAGCAGGTCGAGCATGATCCGCGGACCGACGACTCCGACGGCGCCCCGCAGAGGCCTGGGCAGGGATGAGGGACGAAGTGACCGGTCAGTTCGCCGCGTACCAGAACGAGATCTACCTCCAAGGCCTGGCGGGCGCCGTGCCGCCGTTCACCACGGATCCCGAAGCGTTGGAGGCGTCCGCCCGGGAACGGCTCGGGCCGGGGCCCTTCTGGTACGTGGCGGGCGCGGCCGGTGGTGGGGCCACGGCCAGGGCGAATCGCGAGGCGTTCGACGACTGGCGGATCGTGCCGCGGATGCTCACCAACGCCACCGAGCGGCACCTCGGGACGTCGTTGCTGGGCACGGACCTGCCCGCGCCGGTGCTGCTCGCGCCGGTGGGCGTGCAGTCGATCCTGCACCCGGACGGCGAACTGGCCACCGCGCGTGCGGCGGCGGAGCTGGGTGTGCCGTTCGTGCTGTCCACCGCGGCCTCGCACACGATCGAAGAAGTCGCCGAGGCAGCCGGTGACGCGGCACGCTGGTTCCAGCTCTACTGGCCCAACGACCCGGACGTGGCCGCGAGCATCCTGGACCGGGCGCGCAAGGCCGGGTACCGGGTCCTGGTCGTCACCCTCGACACGTGGACGCTCGCGTGGCGACCGCACGACCTCGACCAGTCCTACCTGCCGTTCCTGCGCGGTGTCGGCACGGCGATCCCGTTCTCCGACCCGGCGTTCCGGGCCGGGCTCGCCACGTCGCCCGAGGAGGACCTGCCGATGGCGATCCTGCGGTGGGTGCAGTTGTTCACCGGCACCGACAAGTCGTGGGACCAGCTGTCGTTCCTGCGCGAGCACTGGGACGGGCCGATCGTGCTCAAGGGCATCCAGCACCCCGACGACGCGCGCAAGGCCGTGGACGCGGGTGTGGACGGCATCGTGGTGTCCAACCACGGCGGGCGGCAGGTGGACGGCGCGGTCGGGTCGCTCGAGGTGCTGCCGGAGATCGCGGACGCCGTCGGCGAGCAGGTCGAGGTGCTGTTCGACTCCGGCATCCGCAGCGGCGCGGACATCGTGAAGGCGCTGGCGCTGGGCGCGAAGGCCGTGCTCGTCGGCCGGCCGTTCGCCTACGGCCTGGCGCACGGCGGTCAGGTCGGCGTGCGGCACGTGCTGCGCAGCCTGCTCGCCGACTTCGACCTGACCCTCGGCCTGTCCGGGCACCGCAGCCCGGCCGAGCTCAACCGCGAGGCGCTGCGTCGGCGCTGAGCTGCCGCAACCGGTTCTGCAAGGTGGTGAAGTCGGCCGGCTGCACGGTGATCCACGGCGTGCCGTCGCCGCCGGTCGTCTTCGCCGACAGGTAGCGGCCGGTGATCGTGTCGAAGTACGTCAACGGCGCCGCGCACCGCTGCTTGCGCCCGAACCGGTCACGTCGTGCGGCGTACAGCTGGCCGCCGCCGGTGCGTTGCTCGGCGAGCAGCTTGCGCACCTGCTGCACCTCGGTCACGTGCGCCCCGGTCGGTCGGCTGGCCTGCAGGAACGACCCGCCGTCCTCGTCCGGACGCGGTTGGCGCGGCTTGTCGTCCAACGCGTCGGCGGGCAGCGAGATCACGCCGCCGCGTCCCGGCTTCGCCTCCGGCAGCGCGGACACCAGGGACTGCACCACGTCCTCGGCCCGCACGGGCTCCAGCACGAAGTGCTTGTCCGCCCGCAGCACCACGCGCAGCGCCTCGTCGCCCGACTGCGCCACCAGCGCGGTGCGGGTCTCGTCGTCGCCCTGGTTGAAGAACGCGTAGTACTCGACGCTCGCGTCCGCGATCAGGCGCAGCGACCGGCTCAAGTCGGCGTGCACCTGCCGACCGCGGGCCAGGCCGAGCCGTTCCAGCTCGGCCCAACCGCGACGGGCGAGGTCGGCCAGCACCGTGACGTCACCCTCGGCGAGCTGGTCCTCGTCGAAGTCGACCTGGGTCAGCAGCGCGTTGTGCAGCGTCGGCAGACCTTCGGCCTGCCAGGCGTTGTAGAGCGCGACGACCGGGATGGCGACCCTGGTGCGCAGCACGTTCCCCCCTGTTCCAGCTATTCACCGATGACCGGTGGGGCCACCATCGTGCCGTCACCGAAGATGTCCTCGGTCTCCTGGAGGTACGACGCGGCCTTGTGCTCCTTGTCCTCTTCGCCCTGACCACCGGCCGCACCGGCGCCCATACCGCCCATGGCGCCGGCGCCGGGGCCACCGCGACCACCAGCCGCGCCACCACCGGGCCCGAACCCGCCCGCGCCGCCGGGCCCGAAGCCACCGCGACCCTCACCGTGTCCCATGACGCCGGCCGCGCCGCCGGGCCCGAACCCACCGCCCATCCCACCGGGTCCGCCCATGCCGGGGATCCGGCCGCCGCCCATGCCACCGCCGCCACCGCCGCCACCGCCGCCGCCACCGCCGCCGCCACCGCCGCCGCCACCGCCACGACCGCCACCTGGCATGCCGGGGTTGCCGGGCGGCGTTCCCGGCACGCGGTTGCGCGGGTTGTTGGGGTTGTTCGGGTGGTTGGGGTTGCGCGGGTCGTTCGGGTTGCGCGGGTCGTACGGCAACCGCGGGTCGTACGGCAACCGCGGGTCGTAGGGCAACCGCGGGTCGGACGGGAACCGCGGGTCGGACGGCAGCGGCGGCGGCCGGTACCCGATGTCGGGCTTGGGCCCGTTGGGGTCGGGCTGCACCCACGACGGCTTGGTCGTGTTGTCGTTCGTGCCGATCGGCGGGATGGTCGGTTCGGTCCACGACGGCTTCGTCGTGCCCGTGTTGGTGGTGCTGCTGGTGCTGGTCGTGCTGCTCGTGCTCGTCGTGTTGTTGTTCGTGTTATTAGTGTTGTTCGTGTTGTTGTTGAACTCTTCCTTGACCGGCGGGATGCGCTTTTCCTCTTGCTCGACGCTCCCCTTGACCTCGCCGGGATCGGGGAAGTACGGCATCGAGTTGCTGGCCGAGGTCGTGGAGCTGCCATAACGCTCCAGCACCTGGACGTTGTGCGTGTTGACCTGCTGGCTCTGCTCGACCGCGTCGTCGTAATCGGTGTCCCAGGGGACCACGCTGTTGTACCAGGGCTTGTCCGGCACCTGGACGGGCTCTTGCACGTTGTCCTTGGCCTCGCGGAACGCACGGCTGATCTCGCCCGTGTTGTCGCCCGCGGTCGTGGCGAGCTCGCTGGTCAAGTCCGACCAACTGGCCAACGGCGTGGTGTTGGCGCGGGCCGAGTCGCCCGCGGCGCCTTCCCAGACCGCGCCGGACGCCTTGACCGCCTGGTTGATCAGCTCGCTGATCTCGGCGTGGCCGGTGGAGATGCCCATCCACGCCTCGCTGCTGGCGTCCGTGGTCTGGTCGGGCCCTTTGCCCTCTCGGAACCAGCGGTAGATCTGCTCCGGGGCGACACACATGTTGAGGAGACCCATGCCGTCGCTGTCGACATCGCCTGCCATGCCTGTCCTACCCCTTCAGGTTCCCGACCACGGTTTCCGCGATCTCGCTGGACACGGAGCACGGGTCGGTGTACTCCGGCAGCTTCTTGTCGTTCACGCGAATCTGCACCGCGAAACCTTCGCCCGTGGCTACGCCGACAGCGGTGGTGCACGAGCCATGGGCGGCATCGGTCAGGTCGGTGTTGACCGCCGGGTATCCGGCGACCTCGGTCGGCTTGAACACCGGAAGATTCCCGCGGTTGGTGTAGACGCCGTCCAGGCCCTTGGCCTTGTCCAGCAGCACGACGAAGAAACTCGTGCCGAGCGGCTCGTCCGGGTACCACTGACAGCCCGTGCCGGTCGGGTCCGCGCGTTCGGTGCCGGCCTTTGTCACGCCGCGGGCGGAGAGTTGGTCTTCCTTCAGCATCGCGCAAGGGGTGTCGAACTTGGCGAGGTCCAGCTCTGGGCCGCTGATGGCCGGGGCTTCACCTGCTGCCGCCGACGTCGTGGTGGCCCCTGGCGCGGTGGTGCTCGCGCCGCCCCCTGGCAACGGGGTCCCGCCATCCTTGGTCGTGCAACCCGACGCGACCACGAGGGCCGTCGCGGACAAGATCACCAACGCTGCTCGCCTCAAGACTGATTCCCCTCGCCCTTGAAGGCGTCGGCGGTTGCCTGCTCCTGGTTCTCGTAGCTCGCCAGGGAGGCTTGGATGCTCTCGATCGTACTGTTGAGGGCTTCGATTGCCTTCAGGCTGGCCCAGCCGTAGCCGCCAGGGTCGTCCCCGGCGGTCTGTTGGATCGTCGTTGTCGCCGACTTGCTGTACGGGTCTTGGCCGGGCGACCCGAGGACCACGAATCCCAACTTCTGGTCGAAGAGTTCCTGAAGTCGGTTGCGCGCGTCGGTCAAGCCGTCGACCAGCTTCTGCGCCTGCGTCAGGTCGACCTTGAACGCGGTCTGGCTCGCCACCAACCCCGCACCCGCTGGTCCGGCGGACACCGTGTCCGCCACGAACCCGATCTGCTTGGCGCCCCCGCCGACGGCGTCCAACATCGTTCGTGCTCCCCTCGCGCTGAACTGCCCGAAGTGATGATGGCACAGGGCCTCGGCCACGATGGAGCTATCGGGACGGTTACTCCTGCGGGGGGGTGGACGTCCGATCCGTTCAAGACCGCGGGACCTCGGCGGGCATACCGTCGGTAGCATGATCGAAGCAGCACGTTCCTTCGTCTGGCTCAACGCACGCGTCCTCGAGCAACGGCGGTTCTCGCACCTCTTCGACGACGGGCCCGGGGAGGCCGTCGCGACCGCCGTGCTGGCCTACCGCAACGACGACGGCGGCTTCGGGCACGCCCTGGAGCCCGACGGACGCGGCCCGGAGAGCCAGCCGTTGCACACCTGCACCGCGTTGTCGCTGCTGGAAGAGGTCGGCAGCACCGAGTACGCGAAGTCGGCGTGCGATTTCCTGACCACGATCACCAACGCGGACGGCGGCGTGCCGAACTGCCTGGACACCGGGCACGACGACCTGCGGGCGCCGTGGTGGCAGCCCTCCGGTGACAGCGACCTCCTGGTCACGGCCCTGCTGGCGGGCGTCCTGCACAAGATGGCCGTCGAGCACGCCTGGCTGGACGGCGCCGCGGAGTTCTGCCGGCGACACCTCGGTGCGCTCACCAAGACCCACCCGTACGAGGCCGCCGCCTGCGTCCGCTTCCTCGACCACGCGCCCGACCGGCCGCGGGCGGAACGGGAGGCGGACCGGCTCGGGAAGCTCGTGCGCGAGCAAGGGCTGGTGGACGTCGGCGGGGCAAGGCGCACGAGGGGTACGCGGAGGGGGAGACCCACAAGCCGCACGACTACGCGCCGACGCCCGACAGCCTGGCCCGGAGGTGGTTCAGCGACGACGAGGTGAACGCCGACCTCGACGCCCTGGCGGCACAGCAGCAGGACGACGGCGGCTGGACGTTCCCGTGGGCCGCGTGGACGCCCGTGACGACCTACGAGTGGCGACCGATCGTGACCATCAAGGCGTTGCGGGCGTTGCGCGCCTACGACCGGATCAGCTGACCCAGCGGCACGCCCGCCAGCTCCCGCACCTCGCGCGACAGGTGCGCCTGGTCGGCGTACCCGGTGCGGTGGGCGATGTCGGCGAACGGCACGCCCCGCCACGCCAGCTTCACCGCGCGGTCGAACCGCAGCACGCGGTGCAGCACCTTGGGCCCGTAGCCGAACGCGGCCAGGCTGCGCCGGTGCAGCTGCCGGGCGCTGAGCCCCAGCGACCCGGCCAGGTCGCCGACGCTCCCCGTGGACGACGCGATGACGCTCACCGCGGGATCCGGCGGCGTCTCCCGCAACCGGGCCAGGGCGGCCGACGCCAGCACCTCGCACGGGTCCTCGGCCGCGCCGAGGGCGTCCTCGAGCCGAGCCGACGCACCCCACAGCTCCGACAGCGGAACGCGCTGGTCGCGGAGCTCCACCGCGGGCACGCCGAACGCCGAGGGCCCCACGCCGGGACCGAACCGGACGCCGAACAACGTGCCCGGCCTCGACCGCGTCACGTGCCCGACCGTGTCCGGCCCGGCCACGAACACCTCGCCCGTGCCCGCCGAGTACATCAGGTCGGTGCACCCGTCCGGCACGACCAGGCCGGGCGCGGCCGACGTCGTGGTCCGGCGCCACGCGCAGGCCAGACCCGGGAACGGGCGTTCCGCGTACACGTGGACAGATAGTAGTGGCGGGCCGCGCCGGAGGAGGATCGCGCGGCCCGCCACGAGCGCTCACGTGCCGAAACGGATCCAGTTCACGCTCACGTACGGCGCGGGCTGGCCGCTGGTGAACGTGATGTAGACGTCGTGCGTGCCGGTGACGCCCGAGATGTTCGCGGGCACCGTCCGCCAGCTCTGCCAGCCGCCGGTGTCGGCGATGGCGAAACTGCCGATCGGCGCCGCGGTCGGGCTGTCCAGCCGCACTTCGACCAGCCCGCTCACCCCGCCGGACGCGCCGGACGCGGCACGTGCGACGAACTGCGTCGCGGTGCGCGACCCGAACCGGACGCCGGAGAACCGCAGCGAGTTGCCGTTGCCCAGCTGCGCCACCGCCTGCCCGCCGTCACCCGACACGATCGAGCCGCCGGACCGCGACGTGGCCTGCTCGGCCTGGATGTCGCTGAACGCGTCCCACCCGCTGCCGCCGGGCTGGGTGGTGGTCGTGGTCGTGGGCTGCGTGCCGCCGCCCGCCGACCACACCGCGACGTAGTCGACGACCATCGAGTGCCCGGACTGGGTGGCCGAGGTCGGCGTGGCGAAGCCCGCGACGCCGTTGGGGAACGCGCCGCCCATGGCCAGGTTCAGCAGCAGGAAGTAGCCCGCGTGACCGGTCATGTTGTTCCACGTGGTCGCGTCCATCTGGTTCTGCGTGACGCTGTGGAACTGCTGCCCGTCGACGTACCAGCGCAACGCCTTGGGGGAGGAGCCGTCGTCCCACTCGAACCGGTAGGTGTGGAACGCCGACTGGCACGTCGAGCCGGGGCACGCGCGGCTCGCGCCGAGGCCGTTGGTCTCGTTGCACGGCCCGCCGGGGTTCACGCCGCAGTGCAGCACGCCCCACACGGAGTTGATGCCGTTGACGTTCTCCATGATGTCGAACTCGCCGATGGCGGGCCAGTTCCAGTAGTTGCCCCGGTACGGCGAGCCGAGCGCCCAGAACGCGGGCCAGTAGCCGAGTGCGGCCTGGCCGGTGACGTTGGGCATCTGGATGCGGCCCTCGATGGCGAGCTTGCCGCCCGCGGGCGGCTTGAAGTTCGACCGCTGGGTCTCGATGCGGGCGGACGTCCAGTTGCCCGCGCCGTCGCGCAGGGCGGTGATGCGCAGGTTGCCCGAGCCGTCGAGCTTGATGTTGTTCGTGCTGTTGGTGTAGTTCTGGATCTCGCCGGTGCCCCAGTTGCCCGGACCGCCGGGGTAGCCGTGGCCGAGGTCGAAGATCCAGTTCGAGGACGACGGCAGGGTGTTCGCGGCGCCGTTGAAGTCGTCGCTCCACTGCAAGGTCCAACCCGGCGGGGTGGACGGCACCGAGGCGTTGGCCGACATCGTGGCGACGACCGCCAGCGGCACGGCGGTGATCAGGGCGGCAGCGGTCGCGAGGACGCGTCGTCGTCTGCTCCGGCTGAACTCCATGAGCGGTGACCTCCTTGTCACTGTCCTCTAGCGTTCGGCACGACAACAAATTGCCTTCCGCCTCATGAGAGCGCTCTCATGAAGATCGATCAAGGGGCCGAACGGCGCAATAGCCGCTATTTCGCGTCGGCGTAGGAGTCGACCGGCACGGCTTTGAGCGGGAAGCGGACCGGTGTCGCGCCGAACACCAGCCGCGACGCCTCCTCGCCCGCCGCCGTCACCTCCGCGCACACCACCTCGGCCTGCTCCTGCGGGCAGTGCACCAGCACCTCGTCGTGCTGGAAGAACACCAGGTGCGCGCCTCGCGCCGACTGGTGCAGCCGTCGCCGCAGCACGCCGAGCAACGCCGCCGTCCAGTCCGCCGCGCTGGCCTGCACCACGAAGTTGCGGGTGAACCGGCCCCAGTCCCGTGCCGCCCGCCGCGACTGCCGCACCGCGTCCTCGCCGTCGTCGGCGTTGCCGGTCGTCTCGTGCCACGCGGCCGACGGCGGCGGGCTCGTGCGGCCCAACCGGGAGCGGACCATCCGGCCCTGCTCGCCCGCCAGCGCGGCGGCCTCCACGTACCCGACGGCTTCGGGGAAACGGCGGCGCAGCACCGCCATCGCCGGACCGGCGCCGCCGCCCGTGCCGCCGTACATCGCGGACAGCATCGCGAGCTTCGCCTTGCCCCGGTCGCCGTCGAACGCCTCCGCGGCCAACGTGGTGTAGAGATCGTCGTCCGAGGACACCTCGGTGAACTTGTGGTCGTTCGACAACGCCGCCAGCACCCGCGGCTCCAACTGCGCCGCGTCCGCCGCGACCAGCTTCCACCCAGGATCGGCCCGCACCGCCGTGCGCAGCGTGCGCGGGATCTGCAACGCCGCGCCACCCCGCGTCGCCCACCGCCCGGACACCACGCCGCCGACCACGTAGTCCGGCCGGAACCGCCCGTCCGCCACCCAGGCGTCCAGCCACGTCCAGCCGTGCGCCACCCACAGCCGGGCCAGCTCCTTGTACTCCAGCAGCGGCTCGACGGCCGGGTGGTCGACGCCCTTGAGCACCCACGCGCGGGCCGACGGCACGTCGATGCCCTCCCGGGCGAACGCGCGCACGATGCCCGGCGGGTGGTCGGGGTTGACCTGCTTGCCGCCGAACGCCGCCGTGATCCGGTCGGCCAGCTCGGCGAGCCGGGCCGGGCGCACGCCGTTGGCCGGACGCGGTCCCAGCGTGTCCACCAGGAGCTTCTCGTGCACGTCCACCCGCCACGGCAGGCCGAAGTGCGTCATCTCGGCGGCGGCCAACGCGCTGGCCGACTCGGCCGCGAACAGCAGCCGCAGGTGATCGGCGTGCGCGAGCGTGGCGACCAGCCGCTGCTGCTCGACGTGCACCGCGATCACCGCGTCGAGCGGGTCGACGTCGCCGGGCAGCCGCCGCTGCTCGGGTTCGAACAGGGTCGGCTGGGCATCGCGCTTGCGCGGCCCGTGGTCCTGCGGCACCGGCAGCCCGCGCAGCCGGGCGATCGCCGCGCCGAGGCCACGCGGCTCGCCGTGCCGCCCCTGGTAGGCCAGCAGCAGGTACTCGACGTGCGCCAGGTCCTGGCACCGCTCGACCCGGACCCCGCGTGCCAGCAGGTCGGGGTAGACCTCCGCCGTCTCCGCCCACAGCCACCGGGGTCTGTGCCGATCCTCCAGCTCGGACACCGCCGTCGCCAGGTCCGCCGTCGCCACCGCGGGTCCTTCGGGCACCCCGGCATCGGAGAGCACGCGGAGCCGTCCCGCGTTCTCCCCGTCCGTGACCAGGGCGATGAGCATGGCTCTGATTGTGTAGGACAGCACCGACAGTGTCGGATGGCGCCGCCTGCGACCTCGCGGGAGAGCAGTGGCCGGTCACCTGATCGTGGCGCGAGGCGGGGAGCAGGATGGGCCGGTGGACCGCACCCTGTCGCCCGGTGAGCTGCTGGATCCGCGGCACGAGGTGGTGCCGTTCCACGGGCGCGTGGACGAGTTGGCCGAACTGGCGCGGTGGCGGGACGGCGACGAGCCGTGCTCCGTCCTCCTCCTGCACGGTCCGGCGGGCGTCGGCAAGACCCGGTTGGCCGGGCACTTCGCGGCGGGCTCGGACGTCCTGGTCGTGGACGACGCGGACCTCGTGGACCACCTCGACCCGCGGCACCCCCGCGTGCTGCTGGTCGCCCGGACCACGGGCTGGTGGTGGTCCGCCCACCGGCAACGTGCCGCCGACCGGGGCTGCCGCACCGCGGACCTCGCCGTGACGGCCCACCCGGACGAGCACGAGACGTCCTTCGCCACCGCCTGCGCCCACTTCGCCTACGCCCTGGGCCTCCCTATCCCGACCACGCCACCGCCGGACGCGCCGACGCTGCACGACCTGCACCTGGCCGCCCTCACCGCCGTGCACGGCTCACCCGTCGAGCCGCCACCGACCGGCGGCCGGCTCGCGGAGGACGCGCTGGCCGTCACGCTGCTGGACGACCGGATCAGCCCCCACCGCACACCGGAAGCCCTGGAGCTCCTGCTCCGCGCCGCCGCACGCCTGCCGCACGCGCGCCGCCGCGCCGAGGAGCTGTTCACCACGGACCCGGACCTCGCGGACACCGCCACCGGCGCGACCCTGAGGATCCTCGCCGAGCGGCCCGCGCCGGCCAGGGCGATCGCGCGCCGCGTCTTCGACGACCCGCGCTTCCACGGCGACCCGCTGCCCGCCATCCTCACCCGGACCCTCGCGCGGGACGCCGAGGACCGGCTGGAACGGGCCGAGCTGCACGGCCTGCTGGCCGCCCGCGCGGCCCTGGCGTCGCTGCACGAGGAAGCCCTGACGGCGTCACGCGAGGAGGTCGCCCTCTACCGCGAACTGGCCGAAGAGGACCCGACCGAGCACCGCCCCGCGCTCGCGGACGCGTTGGGGGACTTGAGTTTGCGCTGCATAGCGGTAGGTCGGCCCGAGGACGCCCTGACCGCGTCCCAGGAAGCCGTGGCGCTGTGCCGCGTCGTCGCCGCCGAGGACCCCGACTGCACGCCGCAGCTCGCCGGCGCGCTCGACCGGCTGAGCAGGCGCTACGCCGCGCTCGGCCGCCGTGACGAGGCGTTGACCGCGATCGACGAGGCCGCCGACCTCTACCGCGACCTCGCGCAGGCCCACCCGAAGTTGTTCCGGGTGGACCTGGCGAAGGTCACCGACCAGCGGATCGGGCTAGCCCGTGGTGACCAGTGAGCGCAGGAAGAACGCCACGTTCGCCGGGCGCTCCGCCAGCCGCCGCATGAAGTAGCCGTACCACTGGTCGCCGTACGGCACGTAGACCCGCATGCGGTTGCCCGCGCCGGCGATGCGGCGCTGCTCGTCCGGCCGGATGCCGTAGAGCATCTGGTACTCGTAGGTGTCCGGCGACCGGTCCTTGGCCAGCTCGCCCGCGATCGTGATCAGCCGCGGGTCGTGCGAGGCGACCATCGGGTAGCCGTCGCCCGCCATCAACACCTTCAGGCACCGCACGTACGACCGGTCGACGTCCGCCTTGTCCTGGAACGCCACCGAAGCGGGCTCCCGGTACGCGCCCTTGCACAGCCGGACGCGCGACCCGGCGTGCGCCAGGTCCCGGCAGTCCTGCTCGGTCCGCTTCAGGTACGCCTGGAGCACCGCGCCGACCCACGGGAAGTCCACCCGCAGCTCGCGCAGGATGCCCAGGGTCGAGTCGGTGGTGGTGTGGTCCTCCATGTCGAGGGTGACCGTGGTGCCGACCGCGCCCGCCGCCGCGCAGATGCGGCGGGCGTTGTCCAACGCGATCTTCTCGCCGTCCACGGGCAGGAACTGGCCCACCGCGGACAGCTTCACGGACACCTCGGCGCGCTCGGTGTGCCCGGCGAGCTCCAGCCTGCGCAGCAGGTCCAGGTACGCCTCGACGGTGGCCGCGGCCTGCGCCGCGTCCCGGGTGTCCTCGCCGAGGTGGTCCAGCGTCACGTACCGGCCGTCGGCCAGCACCTCGCCGGTGGTGGCGACCGCCGCGGCCACGTCGTCGCCGGAGATGAAGCGCTTGACGACCGGCCGGGTCAGCGGCGTGCGTTCGACGAGCTCGCGGACGGCCCCGGATCGCGAGGCGGCGAGCAGCGCGGTGCGGAGCATGATCACCCCTGGTGCGGGTAGCGGTAGGAGGTCGGAGCCGCGAACGTCTCCTTGATCGAACGCGGGCTCACCCAGCGCAGCAGGTTGTGCACCGAGCCCGCCTTGTCGTTCGTGCCCGACGCCCGACCGCCGCCGAACGGCTGCTGGCCGACGACCGCGCCGGTCGGCTTGTCGTTGACGTAGAAGTTGCCCGCGGCGAACCGCAGCTCGTGCTGCGCGTGCACGACCGCGGCACGGTCCCGCGCGATGATCGCGCCGGTCAGCGCGTACGGCGCGGCGCTCTCCATCTGCCGCAGCACGGTGTCGTAGTCGGAGTCCTCGAACACGTGCACCGCCAGCACCGGCCCGAAGTACTCGGTGGTGAACACCTCGTGCTCCGGGTTGCTGCCCAGCAGGACGGTCGGCCGCACGAAGAAGCCCTCGGAGTCGTCCGCCGTGCCGCCCGCGACGACTTCCAGCTGGTCGTCCGCGTGCGCGGCCTTCAGCACGCCCGACAGCTTGTCGAACGAACGCCGGTCGATGACCGCGCCCATGAAGTTGGACAGGTCAGTGACGTCGCCCATGGTCAACGACTCGACGTCGGCCAGGAAGTCGTCCTTCACCCGGTTCCACACCGAGCGCGGCACGTAGGCGCGGGACGCGGCCGAGCACTTCTGGCCCTGGTACTCGAACGCGCCGCGGACCAGCGCGGTGCGCAGCACGTCCACGTCGGCCGACGGGTGCGCCAGCACGAAGTCCTTGCCGCCGGTCTCGCCCACGATCCGCGGGTACGACCGGTAGCCGGCGATGTTCGCGCCCACCTGGCCCCACAGGTGCTGGAACGTGCGGGTGGAGCCGGTGAAGTGGATGCCCGCGAGGTCCGGGTCGGCCAGCGCCACCTCGGACACGGCCAGGCCGTCACCGGGCAGCAGGTTGATCACGCCCGGCGGCAGGCCCGCCTCTTCGAGCAGCCGCATGGTCAGGTGCGCGGCGAAGCTCTGCGTCGGCGACGGCTTCCACAGCACCACGTTGCCCATCAGGGCGGGGGCGGTGGGCAGGTTGCCCGCGATGGCGGTGAAGTTGAACGGCGTGATCGCGTAGACGAAGCCCTCCAGCGGGCGGTGGTCCGTGCGGTTCCACACGCCGGTGGACGACTGCGGCTGCTCGGCGAGCAGCTGACGGCCGAAGGAGACGTTGAAGCGCCAGAAGTCGATCAGCTCGCACGCGGCGTCGATCTCGGCCTGGATCGCGGTCTTCGACTGGCCGAGCATGGTGGCCGCGTTGAGCGTGGCCCGCCACTTGGTCGCGAGCAGGTCGGCGGCGCGCAGCAGGATCGCGGCGCGGTCGTCGTAGGACATCGCGCGCCACGCGGGCGCGGCCTGCTTCGCGGCGGCGATGGCGTCCCGGGTGTCCTGTTGGGTGGCGCCGCGCAGCGTGCCGAGGACGGCGCGGTGGTTGTGCGGCTGCACGACGTCGAAGCGCTCGCCGCCGCCGGCCCGCTGCTCACCGCCGATGGTGAGGGTCAGCTCGGTGGGCTCCTTGGCCAGCTCGGCCAACTTCGCCTGCAGCTGCGCGCGCTCCGGGGTGCCGGGGGCGTAGCCGAGGACGGGCTCGTTCACCGGTGCGGGGACCGAGGTCACGGCATCCACAAGCAGCTCCTTCGCCACGGGGTTGGGGTTGACCCAACGGTAGGACTTCCAACCATGCGTCCCGTTGTCCACACGTCTAGGCTTGGCCACCCCTCGTTGTGGAACTGGACAAAGATGAGCCTGCGGCAGGTGTTGATCGCGCTCGGCGATCCGTTGGTCGAGGTGCAGGTCGCGCCGCACGGGCTGGAGGCCGACGTCCTCGACGTGGTCATCCTCGACCCCGACGACACGCCGGACGTGCGGCCCGGCGACCTCGCGCTCATCATCGGCGCCCGCGGACGGGCGGCGTCAGCGCTGGTCAGGGCCGCCGGCGCCGGGGGAGCGGTGGCCGTCGCGGTCAAGGTCGACGCGCCGTCGACCGTGCTGCGGCAGGCGGCGGCGGACGCGGGCGTGGCGCTGCTGGCCGTGCGGCCCGAGGTCCGCTGGGAACACCTCGAAGCGCTCGCCCGCGGCGTCGTGCGCAACGCCCGCGTGACGGCCGACGCGGGCGCGGGCGAGGTGCTCGGCGACCTGTTCGGCCTCGCCCAGACCATCGCCTCGCTGACCGGCGGCATCGTCAGCATCGAGGACACCGCCAGCCGCGTGCTGGCCTACTCCCGTTCCACGGACGAGGTCGACGAGCTGCGCAGGCTGTCGATCCTCGGCCGCCAGGGCCCGGAGCCCTACCTCAAGATGCTCCGCGAGTGGGGCGTCTACCAGCGCCTCCGCTCCGGTGAGGAGGTCGTCCGCATCGACGAGCGCCCCGAGCTGGGCATCCGCCGCCGCATCGCCGTCGGCATCCACGCGGGCACGCAGCCGCTGGGCACGATCTGGGTGCAGGAGGGCGACACGCCGCTGGCCGAGCAGGCCGAACGGGCCCTCCTCGGCGCGGCCCGCGTCACCGCCCTGCACCTGGTCCAGCAGCGCGAGCCCGCCGCCGCGTTCCGGGAGAACCTGCTCGCGTCCCTGCTCGACGGCCGGATGGACGCCGAGGCGATCGCCGAGCAGATCGGCGCGGACCCGGACAAGCCCGCCGCGGTCGTCGTCTTCGCGCTGCGCGGGCAGGAGCACACCGACCGCACGCAGCACGAGCTGCGCCGGGCCGAGATGACCAGCCTGATCTCGGTGCACGCCGCCGCGTACCGGCGCAGCGCGCTCGTCAGCCGGCAGAGCGGTCGCACGTACGCCCTGCTCACCGACCTGCCGCCGAAGGCGCCGCTGCTGACGCTGACCAAGGAGATCGTGGCCGCCGCGCGCAAGCACATGGGCCTGCGGGTGCAGGGCGCGATCGGCTCCACCGTGCCGACGGTGGACGAGGTGATCGTCTCCCGGGACGAGGCCGACCGCGTGCTCGACGCGATGTCGCGCGACCTCGACGCCGACGTGGCGACGCTCGAAGACGTCCGGTCCCAGGTGTTGATCAGTGAAACCCTCGCGCTTTTGGCCGACCACTCGCGCATCCGGGACCCGCGACTCGCGGAGCTCGATGGGGAACTGGCTCGTTCACTTTTGGTCTACTTGGACGAATTCGGTGACGTGAAACGCGCGGCCGCGCAACTGCACGTCCATCCGAACACGCTCCGGTACCGCCTCCGACGTGCAGCGGAGGTCGGCGGATTCGATCTCGACGACCCGCTGCTCCGGTTGTTCGCCCAGTTGCAACTCAGGCTGGGCTGAACCGGCGACCGGTCGCGACGTACCCTCCGGGAGTGAGCACCCAAGCCCGCGGCAGCGACTTCGCTGAATTGTCCAGGTTGGTCAAGCAGCAAGGTCTGCTGGACCGGCGCATCGGTTTCTACATCACGTTCCTGGTCGGAGTGCTGGCCGCCTTCGGCCTCACCGGGGTTGCGATGGTGCTGATCGGCGACTCTTGGTGGCAGCTTGTGCCGGCCGCCGTGCTCGCCGTCGTCTTCACCCAGATCGCGTTCCTCGGGCACGACGCCGGCCACCGGCAGGTGTTCGCGGAGCACAAGGCCAACCAGGCCATGGGCCTGCTGCTCGGCAACCTGCTGATCGGGGTCGGCTACGGCTGGTGGATGGGCAAGCACACCCGCCACCACGCCAACCCGAACCACGAGGACGAGGACCCGGACGTCGACATCGCCGTCCTCGCGTTCAGCGCCGAGCAGGCCGAGCGCAAGCGCGGCTTCTTCCGCTGGGTCGTCAAGCGCCAGGCGTACCTCTTCTTCCCGCTGCTGCTGCTCGAAGGCTTCAGCCTGCACGTCATCAGCGCCGCCGCCGCGGTGCGCCGGGACGTCAAGAGCTGGCGGCTGGAGGTCGCGCTGCTGACCGTGCACGTCGCGGTCTACCTGACCTCGGTGTTCCTGCTGATGTCCCCGCTGAAGGCGGTCGCGTTCATCGCGGTCCACCAGGGCCTGTTCGGCGTCTACATGGGCATCTCCTTCGCGCCCAACCACAAGGGCATGCCGGTGCTGCAGGCCGGCCACCAGCTCGACTTCCTGCGCAAGCAGGTGCTGACCTCCCGCAACGTCACCGGCGGCTGGTTCACCGACTTCCTGCTCGGCGGCCTGAACTACCAGATCGAGCACCACCTGTTCCCGAGCATGCCGCGACCGAACCTGCGCAAGGCGCAGGCCCTGGTCCGCGACTTCTGCCACCGGCAGTCGGTGTCCTACGCCGAGTGCGGCCTGTTCACGTCGTACGGGTACGTGCTGAAGTACCTGCACGAGGCGGGAGCTGAACTACGCGGTACAGGAACGCTCGCTCCAGCAGGGTCCAGGTAGTCGTCGTCACCAGGTAGACCCCGGCCGCCAGCGGCAGCACGGCGGCGATCAGCACGGTCCCGAACGGCAGGAGCCGCAGCAGCCCGGCGAACGGCGGCTGCGGCCCGCCGTTCCTCAGGGCCACGGCCGCCTGCCACCGCGACGTCGCGAAGGCGACCGCGGTGAGCACGGCGAACAGCGCCAGGAACACCGGCGTGTGCGCCCAGACGCCGAACCAGCTCGTGCCGAGCGGCACGCCGAGCAGCGTGCCGTCCAGCAGCGGGTTCGGCGTGGTGACCAGCCGGTACATCACCATGAAGAACGGCGCCTGCACCAGCGCGGGCAGGCAGCCGGCCAGCATCGACGTGCCGTTGGACCGGTAGAGCTCCAGGGTCTTCTCCTGGAGCTTCACCCGGTCCTTGCCGTACTTCTCGGACAGCTTGCGGACCTCGGGCGCCAACGCGGCGCGGGCTTTCTCACCGCGCACGGCGGCACGGCTGAGCGGGTGCATGAGCAGCCGCACGACGACGGTGAAGGCGACGATGGCCAAGGCGGGCGTGGCGAACGCGGCCAGGGCTGAGCCCAGGGCGTGGAACAAGGGGGAACTCCGTCCTCAGAGCAAGGGGAACTGCGGGCCTCAGGAGCTGAGGCCCAGTCCCGGAGCTCGAGGACGGGGACGGCCCGCCGCGTCGGGGTCGCGCAGCCGCAGGAACGCGGCGCGCAGTGATTTCTCGCGGATCGACAGCGATCGCACCCAGGCGGGCGCGGCCTGCACCACCGGCGTGGCGGTGAGCAGCAGCACGACCAGGGCCACGGCCGTCACGGCGGCCAGCACCTCGGTGGGCGTGCTCAGCAGGGTGAGGGCGTAGAGGGCCGGCAGGTACAGCGCCAACAGCAGCCGCAGCCTGGCCATTCCCCACCTCCCCCGGATCTCAGTCCACTCTACCCACGAGGGCGGGCCGCGCGGGGTGGTCGTAGCGCACCGTCACATCGGCGTGCGGCTCGTAGGAGGTGTACGCGGGCAGCGTCCACCGCCACTCGTCGGACAACTGCCGTTCGAGCGCGCCCGGCGACAGCCGCAGGTGCAGGGTCAGCTCCGCGGGCAGCCACTTGTCCAGCAGCACGGTGCCGTCGAGCAGCAGCACCCCGCCCGCGCCGAGCGTCACGTACTCGGCCCGGTGCGCCCGGTCCGTGGCCGCGTTCCACAACGCCGGCAGCACCCGCCCCGACCCGCCGGGGTCGAGCGGCTCCAGCACCTCGCGCAGCAACCCGCCCACGTCCAGCCACGAGTCGCGGAACGAGTCGGGATCCTCGTGCCCGTACTCCAGCCGCACGGACGCGGGCCGCAGGAAGTCCCACGCCGACACCCGCAGCACCGGACGTCCCAGCGCGCGCAGCGGCTCCACCAGGGCGTCCGCCAGCGCGCCCGGCTCGGTCGGCACGGCGCCGTCGATCAACACCCGTGCCCACGTCGTGCGCGGCAACGCGTCGACACGCCCGACCAACTCGTCCACGAGGGTCTGCGGCGAGAGCGGGACGACCTTCACGGCAGCGGGTGGTCCTCCCAGCCGGCGGGCAGCACCGGGACCGGCCAGTCCGGGTCCGGCTCCCACGCGCCCCACGCCGGGTCCCACCACGTCGTGCCGGCCGTCAGCATCTCCTCGACCTCCTTGGCGGTGCGCCGGATCCGCTCGGCCTCGGCGGCGTCGTACTTGCCGTCCGCGACCATCTCCTCGAACTCGTCGCGGTCCAGCTCCTGCCAGTCGCCCTCGACCGGCACCCAGAAGTCCACCGCGTGGTCGAGCGTGTCGAAGCCGAGCGCGGTGCGGCGGAACGGCTCCTGGAGGTTGAGGTAGAAGCCCGCGAACCGGCGGTCGTCACCCCGCCAGTACAGGTCGACCGAGTAGGCGTCGCCGGGCCGGTGCAGCTGGAGCTTGCCGATGCCCTTCCATCGCGTGCGGCCCAACTCCTGCCAGTGGTGGGTGCGCGGGTGCGGGTAGAAGCCGAACTCGGTGCCCGGCGCGGTGAACACCACGAGCAGGTCGGGCCCGTCCTCGACGACCCGGGTCGGCGTGACCGCCCACGGCTCGCCGTGCAACACCTCGCGGCGCAACGCCACGTCCCCCGGCTGGAAGTACCCCATGTGATCAGGCTAGTGCCGCGTTGAACCGCGCCGCCTCCGGCGACGCGACCTCGCGTGTGCGCTACCCCAGCGCTCGCCGCAACCTCGTGGCTGCCACTGCGCGGCGCGGGTCCGTGCGGGGCAGCAGGCGGACCAGGCGTTCCAGCACCGTCACGTCCTCCGCGACCAGGCCGAACGCCCACAGCGCCTCGACGTCCCCGCGCTCCAGCACGCCCCGGCGCAACGCCGCCGCCAGGTCTTCCCGCTCCTCGCACACCACCGGCGCCTCGGACCGGGGCAGCAGCTCGCCCCGGTACGCCGCCGCGGCCGTGCCCACGTCACCGGCGCGCAGCGCGTCACGCACCGCCAGGAAGTCGCCGCGCACGTCCGCCGACAGCCGGTACGGCCTGGTCAGCAGCACCGCGCCCAGCTGGGCGCGCAGCCGGTGCAGTTCGGCCCGCACGGTCGTCGGGTTGCCGCGCTCGCCGTACAGGTGCAGCGCCAACCGCTCCGCCGTCAGCCCGCGCGGGTGCAGCGCGAGCGCCGTCAGCAGCTCCGCGTGCCGCAACGACAGCGGCAGCGCCCGCCCGTCCAGCGACCCCTTCGGATCACCCAGGAACCGCAGCGACAGCACGGGTCTTCGCGTGCCCCGTCGTGGCACCCGGAGCAGGTACCCCTCGTCCAACGGCTCCAGGAGCGCTTCCCGTCCATCGGGCAGCCGCACGGTCTCGCCGGTCACGTCCACGCGCGCCTCCAGCAGGCCGTGCGGTTCGGCGGCCAGCACCCGGCCGCTCGGGCTCAGCAACGCGCCGGGCTCGCCGCGCAAGCCGATCAGGTGCCGCATGTTCACCGACCGCAGCCGCTCGTCCCGGGTCGCCGACCGCGCCCGCAACTGGCCCTCGGCCAACCGGGCGGCGGCGGACACGAGGGCGACCAGCGCCGGGTGCGTGCTGCTCACCGGCCCGCTCACGTCCACCACGCCGATCGTGCGGCCGGTGTCCGGGTCGCGCACCGGGCTCGCCGCGCACGTCCACCCGTGGTAGGTCCGCACCAGGTGCTCGGCGGAGTGCACCGTCACCGGCTTGCCCACCGCGAGCGCCGTCCCCATCGCGTTCGTGCCGATGGCGTCCTCGGCCCAGCACGCGCCTTCGATCAGCCGCACCCGTTCGGCCAGGAAGCGCACGGGGTTGGTGCCCTCGCACCACAGGATGTTGCCGTCCGCGTCGGTGACGATCATGACGTGCTGCGCCTCGTCGGCGAAGCCCAGCAACGTCTCGCGCAGCACCGGCAGCGCCGCCGCGATCGGGTGCGTGCCGCGCCGGTCGACCACCTCGGCCGGGTCGAGCACCACGGGCGGCTCGTGCCGGTCCGGGTCGACGCGCGCGGCCAGCGAACGCCGCCACGACTCCAGGATCAGCTCACGCGCCTCGTGCGCCCGGCCTCCGCCCAGCACCGCCTCGTGCACGTGCGCGAGCCGTCGCGGGTCCGGTTGCATGGGCGCCTCCCCGACCAGGATGACCCGCCCGCGCCGGTCGCGGCAAGCGAAACGCTGATCCGTTCGGGTGCAACGCGGTTGCAACGTCGTGCGTCCGACGCTGCTGCCCCACGACCAACGCGAGGAGGGGGCGGACATGGCGAGGTACGCGGCGCCGGGCGCGCAGGGCAGCGTGGTGTCGTACCGGGACCGGTACGAGCACTTCATCGGGGGCGAGTACGTGCCGCCGGCCGAGGGCGGCTACTTCGCCGACCACACCCCCGTCACCGGCGAGGTGTTCACCGAGGTGGCCCGGGGCTCCGCCGGGGACCTGGACCGGGCGTTGGACGCCGCGCACGGCGCGGCCCGCCGGTGGGGCCGCACGTCGGCCGCCGAACGGGCGAACGTGCTCAACGAGATCGCCGACCGGGTCGAGGACCACCTCGACGCGCTCGCGGTGGCCGAGACCTGGGAGACCGGCAAGCCGATCGGAGAGGCGCTGGCCGCCGACCTGCCGTCGGTGGTCGACCGCTTCCGCCACTTCGCGGGCGTGATCAGAGCCCAGGAGGGCGGCATCTCGCGGCCCGGCGAGGGCCTGACGGCCTACCACTTCCCGGAGCCGCTCGGCGTGGTCGGCCAGGTCGTCCCGTGGCACCGGCCGCTGCTCATGGCGGCGGAGAGGCTCGCGCCCGCGTTGGCGGCGGGCAACGCGGTGGTGCTCAAGCCCGCCGAGCAGACGCCCGCGTCGATCCACGTGCTGGTGGGCCTGATCGCCGACCTGCTGCCGCCCGGCGTGGTCAACGTCGTGAACGGGCTGACCCGCGGGTCGTCGGAGACCGGCAGGCACCCGCACGTCTTCTTCGCCGACGTGGCCGCGCACCGCGACGCGTTCTACGACAAGGCGTTGCGTGGCGTCACCACCTTCGCCCTCGACCAGGCGCTGGTGCAGAGCGCGGTCTACGACCGGTTCCTCGCCGACGTCACCGAGCGCGCCGCGGCGATCCGGCCCGGCCACCCGCTCGACACCGCGACCACCATCGGTGCGCTGACCAGTCGCGAGCAGGTGGACGAGTTCGTGGGGCGCGTCGAGACCGCCAAGCGGGAAGGCGCCCGGCTCGTCCGCGGTGGCGAGCGCGCCGACCTGCGCGGCGAGCTGGCCGGCGGGTACTACGTCACGCCGACGATCCTGGAGGGTCGGACGGGCCTCGACGGGACCGACGTCGGCGGCCCGGTCGTGTCGCTGACCAGGTTCGACGACCTCGACGACGCGGTGAAGGCGGCGAACGAGACCGCGCGCGGCGTCGGCGCGGGCGTCTGGTCCAGGGACACCGCCGTGGCCGACCGCGTCGCACGGCGGATCCACGCCCGCCGCGTGTGGCTGAACACGTTCCGCTCCGACATCGGCGGCCCCGCCGCGATCGACCACTACCAGCAGACCAAGACCGTCCTGGTGGAGAAGCCGTGGTGAGGGAGGCGACGCCCGGGCCGCCTCCCCCGACCGGGCACTACTTCCAGGGCACCTGCGGCGACGGGTAGTAGTTCACGCCCATCACGTCCCACCGGTCGGCCTGCGCCGCCAGCCGGACCTTGAACCGGTCCCAGTCGTGCGTCGACCACGGCGACCAGCCCAGCTCCGCGATCGCGGGCAGGCGCGGGAACGCCAGGAACTCCAGGTCGGCGGTGTTGGTGATGGTCTCGCTCCACAGCGGCGCCTCGACACCGCGCACCGCCTCGGCCGGCAGGCCCTCGATGTACGCGCCGGGGTTCCAGTCGTACGCGTCCTGCACGTCGGTGTACCCGGCCCAGCTCAACCCGAGCCGGGTGTCGGCGTCGTACTTCATGTCCAGGTACGCCTTGGTCGCGGGCGAGAGCACGATCTCGCTGCCACGCGCGGCGGCCTCGACCATGTCCGGCGCGACCGTCTTCGTGCCCCAGAACTGCGGCACCGCCGACGCGGGCGGACCGGCCTTCACGAACTCGTGCCAGCCGGTCGCGGTCTTGCCGTGCTCTGCCACCAGCGGCAGCACCTTGTCCATGAACAGGTCGAAGTCCGGGTCGGTGGTGGCGTGCGCCTCGTCGCCGCCGATGTGGAGGTACTCGCCCGGCGTCAACGCGGCGAGCTCGCGCAGCACGTCGTCCACGAACCGGTAGGTGATGTCCTTGTCGATGCACAGGGAGCTGAAGCCGACCTCGATGCCGGTGTAGAGCGGCGGCGCGACGCCGTCGCAGTTCAGCTCCGGGTACGACGAGAGCGCGGCGTTGGTGTGGCCCGGCATGTCGATCTCCGGGATCACCGTGATGTGCCGTGCGGCGGCGTAGGCCACCAGGTCCTGGTACTGCTCCTGGGTGTAGAAGCCGCCGGGACCGCCGCCCACCTCCGTGCTGCCGCCGTGCGCGGTGAGGTTGGGCCAGCTCTTGATCTCCAGCCGCCAGCCCTGGTCGTCGGTCAGGTGCAGGTGCAGCCGGTTGACCTTGTAGAGCGCGATCTGGTCGATGTACCGCTTGACCTCGTCGACGGAGAAGAAGTGCCGGGCCACGTCGAGCATCGCGCCCCGGTGGGCGTAGCGCGGGTAGTCCAGCACCCGGCCCCCGGCCGCGGTCCACGGCCCGGGCTGCTTGGTCTTCGCCTCCACCTTCGCGGGCAGGAGCTGCCGGAACGTCTGCACGCCCGCGAACAGGCCCGCCGCCGTCCGGGCCCGGATCAGCACGCCCCGCTTCGTGACGTCGAGCTGGTAGCCCTCGGCGCCGACGCGGGCGTCGGCGCCGACGAGCAGCAGCGAGATGTGCCGGCCGGACGCGCCGGGCGCCACGGGCAGGCGGTAGCCGGTCGACGGGCGCAGCACGCCCGCGAGGAACTCGCCGACCTCCTTCGCGCCGGCCGAGCCGGGGTGGGTGTAGATCCTGGTGTCCGCGCTGAGCGTGAACGTCACGCCCGGCCGCGGGGTGACAGTGACGGGAGCGGGCACGATGTGCTGCAACGGCGTCTCCGGAGCTGCTTGGGCGGGAACCGCCGCGCCCACCGCGCCCACGAACAGCAGCGCGACGAGCGCTCGACCGAACCCGCGCCGTCCGGCGCCTTCTGTGAGAAGCACTGACGTCCTCCTGGCCGGCGTGGATCACCGAGCGGCGGCTCACGCCACCGTTTCAGCCGCGCCAGGACGTGTCAAGGTCCAGACCAATTACCGCAGCTTCGGCTTGCCGAGACCGCGCCACGCGGCGGGGAACCGGTCCTCCACGCGTTGCGCCGCGGCCGTCTCCAGACCGTGCAGCACACCGAACGTGAAGCCGTTCCCCCCGTCGAGCTGCGCCTTCGCGCCGAGCTCGCGCAGCACCGGCCGCGCCAGCACGCCGTCCTGGTGCTCGCCGAGCAGTTCCTGGACCGCCTTGACCTTCTTGCGGTACACCTTGGCCCGCTTGCCGATCCGCGGTTCGGACACCTCCACCGCGTACCGCAGCCGTTTGGCCGCCTTGCGCGCCTCGTGCAGCTCGACGTCGTCGTGCGCGCCCTCGGCCCGCTTCGCCAGCCTGCGGTAGGTCTTGTCGACCAGGTCGGGCAGCGCCTTCGCGGCCTTGGCGTCCGCCGCCGGCGTGAACGGCGGTTCGGCGATCAGCGCGTCGACCGCGTCGAGCAGGGCGAAGTACCGCTCGCTGTCCAACGCCGCCACGGCCGCCTCGTGCGCCGCGGCCTCCAACGGCGCGAAGTGCCGGGTGAGCTGGGCGCGCACCGGGCCGAGCACCAACTCATCGTCGAGTCCGGCGACGTGGTCTTCGAAGCGCGTGCGCAGCACTTCGAGATCGCGGGCCTCGCCGAGCACGCCCGCGAGCCACTTCAGCTCGTCGGTCAGCTGACGCGTGTCGTCGCGTTCCACGATCGTGCCGAACGCCTGGAGCGCGCTGCGCATCCGACGCGTCGCCACCCGCATCTGGTGCACGGCGTCGTCCTCACCCCGGCGCACCCTGGGGTCCTGCTGCTTCAACGCGTCGGCCTGCTCGCGCAGGTACGCCAGCACCACGTCACCGGCGGACTTGTCCGACGTGGTCGGCGGCGTGGTGGTGGCGATCCGGTCGGCCAGCAGGCGGCCCAGCTTCGCCGACGACGTGGACCGGGTGATGCCCGAGTCCGCCAGCCGTGCCTCGACCCGGTCCAGGAGCGCGACGTCACCGCGTTCGCCCAGCTCGACCTCGATCTCGCGCCACGAGTCGACCAGCGAGTCGTCGGCCAGGGACTGCCCGGAGACCAGGTCCTCGACCACCTCGGTGAGCAGGCGGCCCTTGTCGTCCACGAGCTGCCAGCGCTGCCGCGTGGTCTGGATGCGTGCGACGGGCGACAACTCCTGGCCGCGCGCGTGCACCTGGACCAGCGAGCCGAGCTGCTTGGGCGGGTGCTTGGCGGCGCGGCCGGGCGGCAACCGCACCTCTTCGCGCGTGTCCACGCCCGCCGGCAGCTTCAGGTGCCAGCCCGCGTCGTCACCGCCCGTGCGGCGGCGCAACGTCAACCCGGCGCGGGCGAGCCTCAGGTCGGCGGTGTCGTAGTAGACCGCTTCCAGGCGTTGTTCCTCCGGTCCCGCCACGGCCGCCACACCGGGCAGGTCGGCCAGGTCCGGCAGCGCGGCGCCACCGGGGGCCTCGTACTTGCGTTCCGTCTCGTGCACCGACCTCGACATGTACCAGGCATACACCGTTTGGTGCGGGTTCATGCTGTTGTCACGGTGTGTGATCGAACGTTAACCAGGCCGGGGGTTTGTGTCGGCCCGTACGCGTGGTTTTCCGGTTCTGTCCCTGGACACGGCCTCCCGGTGCGGTTGGCTGGTTCGCGTGCCCACTGAGAAGGAACGGCTCGACGAGGTCGAGCCGACCGTCGCTGATCTCGTCGCCACCACCCAGGCGCTGACGGCCGAGCTCGGTCGGGTGAGCGCGCGCCTGCACGTGCTGGAGCGCAGGCTGTCCGGCGCCGGTTCGGGCCCGGACGAGGACCTCGACTCGACCGAGGGCATCGCCGACACGGTGAACGCGCTGCGCGCCGCGTGGGACGCCGAGCAGGAGCTGCTGGCCGACTCCGTCCGCGCCGACCTGCGGGCCGAGGTCGCCGAGTACGAGTCGCTGGCGCAGCAGCGGGACGCCGGGCTGGCCAAGCTCTCGGCCGGCCGCATGCCGCGCTTCGAGCGCGACGCGTTGCAGCACGAGGTGCAGAACCTGGAGTGGCGGGTCAACGCGCAGGAGGCGGGCGCGAGGGCCGCCTCCCACCGGCTGGCCGCCGACCTGCTCGCCGCCGAGGAGCCGTGGCGCGCGGAGGCCGTCGTGGCGGGGGAGAAGGCGCGCCAGGAAGTCCTGGACATCGCCCGCCGCCGCCTGAACCGCGCCCTGGCCGCCGACACCCGCCTGCCACTGTGGTTCCGCGTCGGCCTCGGCGAGATCACCACCCCCGACCCGTCCCGCTGGGTCGAGGCCGCCGTGGCCCTGGTCGCCTACCGCCTCGAGTACGGCGTCGCGGATCCGATCTCACCACTGGGCGAGATCCCCTCGGCCACCTCCGGCTTCGCCGCCTGGGTCCGCCGGGCCGAGGCGTACACGGACATCGTCGACCAGCTCGAGTCCCTGCGCCCCTGAGCCCCGCGCGAGTCGTCCACGGCCGGCCGTCGACGCCGCGGTCTCGTCAGTCCCTCGTGGCAGGATCAAAACCGGGGATCCCCGGGGCGGGGACCCCCGCGAAGCATTGCCGCGCCCTCAGCACGTCTTGAGCATCGCGGCCAACGCGTCGCGCTCCGCCTCGTCCACCGTCAGCTCGTACAGCGTCTTCACCGACACCACGGCCCGCGCGTACGTGCACCAGTACGCCTGGACCGGGGGCTTCCACTTGGCCGCGTCCTGGTCGCCCTTGGACCGGTTGCTGGCCGCCGTCACCGCGATCAGCTGCAACCCGCCGAGGTCGTTGGCGAACTTCTCCCGCTGCTCGTCGGTCCACTTGTCCGCGCCCGAACGCCACGCCTCGGCCAACGCCACCGTGTGGTCGATGTCGAGCTCACCCGCGTCGGTCACGACCTTGCCGTCGTAGACGCTGGTCCAGGTCCCCGAGGTGATCTTGCAGCGGTCACCGGTCTGCACGTCCGCGCCCTGCCGCTGCAACACCACGTCCCGCGTGTCGCACCCGTCGCCCTGGCCGCTCCAGTGCGGGAACCGGTCGCGGCTGTAGCCCGTCATCTTCCCCTCGGGCGCCAAGGTCAACGCCGCCAACTGCGCCGCCGGGTCGTCGCCGGGCGAAGCCGGACCCGTCGGCACGGGGGCGGTGGTGGGGGTGTTCGGAGCGAGGATGTCGGCGCCGCAGCCGGCGATGACCATGAGGAGCACCAGGACACCGCTGACAACCGCTGTCGACCGCTTGCCGCTCATGCACCCCATGATCAGCGATGATCGCGCCGAGCGGAACACCGCGGCCGAAATCGTCCGGAATAATCCCGAACCGTGCGCCGCATTCGACAGTCGTTCGACGTGCTCGTGCCGGCCTCGGTCGCGGTGCTCGTCGCATTCGTGGTGGTCGGGACGTCCACCTCCACCACCGCGATCACGGTGTCCGCCGCGCTGATCGCGGTGGTGTCCGGCGCCGCGCTGTGGTGGCGACGCCGCAATCCCGTGCCGGTCATGGGGATCGCGCTGGTCGGCGGCCTGGTCGTGCAACTCGTCGCGCCGATGACGGTCTTCCCGCTCGCCGCGCTCGTCGCCATGGGCTCGCTGGCCGCCGCGCGTCCACCGAAGTCCTCCTTGCCCGCCTTGGTCTTGCTGCTCGGCGTGATCTCGCTGAACTTCCGCACGACGACCCCCGAGGACACCCAGTTCGTGATGGCCGTCGCCGTGGTCGTCGCGGCGGTGGGGGAAGCCGTGCGCAGTCGCCGGGTCGCGTTGGCGCAAGCGGCGCAACGGGCGGTCGGCGAGGAACAAGCCCGCATCGCCCGGGAACTGCACGACGTCATCGCGCACGGCGTCTCGGTGATCGTGGTGCAGGCCGCGGCGGCGGACGACGTGTTCGACCGACGACCCGACCGCGCCAGGGAGGCGTTGCGCTCGATCGACGCGACGGGCCGGGCGACTCTCGAAGAGTTGCGCAAGGTCCTCGGCGCCGTGCGACCGGAGGAACGCCCGGGCCTGGACCGGCTGGCCGACCTCGTGGAACCGCTGCGCGCCGCCGGCCTGCACGTCGAGGTGAACCGGGAACCCGTGCCGCTGCCCGCCGGCGTGGACCTGTCGGCCTACCGGATCGTGCAGGAAGCCCTCACCAACACCCTCCGCCACGCCCGCGCCGGCCGTGCGGAAGTGGTGGTGCGCAACGATTCCGGCGTGCTCGAACTGGAAGTGCGCGACGACGGCCGAGGCGGCGTGCCCGCCTTCGGGCGCGGCATCACCGGCATGCGCGAACGCGCCGCGCTCCTCGGCGGCACGGTCGACGCGGGCCCGCTGCCCGACGGCGGTTTCCGCGTGCGCGCCCGCCTCCCGCTGGCGGTGACCGCGTGATCCGCGTCCTCGTCGCCGACGACCAGGCGTTGGTGCGCGCCGGTTTCCGCATGATCCTGGAAGCACGCGAGGACCTCGACGTCGTCGGCGAGGCGGCGGACGGCGTCGAAGCGGTGGACCTCACCGCGTCCCTGGAGCCGGACGTCGTCCTGATGGACGTCCGGATGCCCACCGTGGACGGACTGGAGGCGACCCGTCGCATCGTCACCTCCGGCAGTCCAGCCCGCGTCCTGGTCCTCACCACCTACGACGTGGACGACTCCGTCTACGCGGCCCTGCGCGCCGGCGCGAGCGGCTTCCTGCTCAAAGACGTGCGGCCACCCGAACTGGTCGAAGCCGTCCGCGTGGTCGCGCGCGGCGACGCCCTCCTCGCGCCTTCGGTGACCCGCCGCCTGCTGGACCGCTTCGTGGACACCTTCCCGGCGCCGTCCCCCCGCGCGCTGGAGGCGTTGACCAGCCGTGAGATCGAAGTGCTCCGCTTGGTCTCACTGGCCCTCTCGAACGCCGAGATCGCCGAGCACCTCGTCCTCACCGAGGCCACGATCAAGACGCACGTGTCCGCCATCCTGCGCAAACTGGGCCTCCGCGACCGCGTCCAAGCCGTCGTCCTGGCCTACGAAGTAGGACTCGTCCGCCCGCGCTCGGTCTGAAGGCGGAGGCCGGACACCGTTCTCAAGCCCGATGTGCCGAGCCCGAGGCGCTCCTAGCGTTCCACCGCATGTCCCGCAACGTCCGCGCCGCCTTGATCCTGTTCCTCCTCGCGCCCCTGATCGGCGAGTACGTCCTGGGCAACCTCCCGTTGTCCGAGATCGGCGCGCTCATCGTCCTCGCGCCGATGTACGGCGGGGGAGCGCTGCTGATCCGCGAGGTCGTCCGGCGCACCGGTCGGGGCTGGCCGACCATCCTCACCCTCGGCCTGGCCTACGGCGTGCTGGAAGCCGGTCTGCTGGACCAGTCGCTCTTCAACCCGGCGTTCGAGGAGTACCAGTTCCAGGCCGTCACACCGATCCCGGTCCTGGGGATCAGCGCGCTGAACGGCTACTCGTTCGTCGTCGGCCACGCCGTCTGGAGCATCGGCGTGCCGATCGCCCTGGTCGAGTCACTGGCCTGGCGTCGACGCACCACACCGTGGCTCGGCAAGACCGGCTTGGTCGTCCTCGCGCTCGTCTTCCTCGCCGGCTCCGCCCTCGTCTTCCGGATCCTCCTCGCCCAAGAGGACTTCATGGCCACGCCGGCTCAACGCCTCGGCGCCACCCTCGTCGTCGTGGCGCTGATCGCCATCGCCTTCCTGATCCGACCGCGCGCCACCACCGACCGACCCGTGCCCCGCCCGGGCACCCTCGGCTTCGGCGCGTTCCTGGTGTCCTCGATCTTCGTCGCCGTCCCCGAGGACTGGACCGGCTTCGGCCTCAAGATCGCCCTCACGATCATCGCCGCCACCGCGTTGACCTGGTGGGGCCGAAGCACGACCTGGGGCGCCGCCCACCGGTTCGCGGTGGCGGCCGGCGCCCTGGTCACCTACACGTGGCTGGGCTGGATCCTGGTGGAGAAGTCGCCCGGGCCCCTCATCGCCCACGCCGTCCTGATCGTCCTCACCTGGGCTTTCCTGTTCGTCGTGCGCCAGGCTTCGCTCAGGGTCGACTCGTGAGGTACCCGCCCATGTGCGTGAAGTACTCCGTCGCCCCCAGCTCGACGCCGTCCTCCGTCCGCACGCGCTTGACCAGCAGGGCGTGGTTGCGGCCGCGTCGAGCCTCCGCGCCCGCGACGATCGCGACGCCGTCGCCCTCGCGGTAGAAGATCCGACCGGGCGTGCCGCCGTAGCGCTCCTTGGACACCTCGGCCTCCACGATCTCCAGCCGCTTGCCCTTGTGGAACGCGAACGCGCTCGGATACGGCGCGCACTGCGCGCGCACCAGCCGGTCCAGCTCCTCCGCACCCCACGTCCAGTCGATGCGCAGGTCCTCCTCCGCGCGCTTGTGGAAGAAGCTGGCCTTCGACCGGTCCTGCTTGGTGAAGTCCGTGCGGCCCTTGGCGATCTCGGCCAGGCCGTCCACGGTGATCGGCCCGAACAGCTCCAGCGTCTTGTGGAACAGGTCCGCCGTCGTGTCGCGCGGGCCGACGGGGACGGCGCGCTGGAGCACGATGTCGCCGGCGTCCAGGGTGTCGTCCATCATGTGCGCGGTGACGCCGACCTCCTTCTCGCCGTTGATGAGGGCCCAGATCAACGGCGAGAAGCCCGCGTAGGCGGGGAGCAGCGAGTCGTGCACGTTCAGCGTGCCGTGCTTGGGGAGGGTGAAGATGTGCGGCGGGATCCACGTGCGCCAGTTCGTGGCGACGATGACGTCCGGCTCGACTTCCTTGAGGCGCTGGAACAACTCGTCGTCGTCAGGCCGGTTGCGGATGATCGTCTCGACGCCGTGCTCGGCGGCCAGGTCCGCGACCGAGTCGCTCCAGATGCGCTCGTAGGCGTGGTCGCTCTTGGGGTGCGTGACGACCAGCACCACCTCGTGCTCGGAGTCCAGCAGCGCCTGGAGCGTGCGGTGACCCCAGGTCTGGTAGCCGAACATGACGACCCGCATGGAGCTCCTCCTTGGATAGGCTCGCCTAAGTTATCCAACCCTAACCTAAGTGCTCGTGGGCTAGCCTTTGCGGGTGATCCTTGACCTCAAGGTGGTGGGCGGGCGGGTCGTGACCATGGACCCGGCCCGGCCGGTGGCGTCGGTGATCGGTGTCTGGGCGGGGAGGGTCGTCGGCCTGGACGACGACGTCGCCGACCTGCCCGCGCGCCGCGTGGTCGACCTCGACGGCGCGGTCGTCCTGCCGGGTTTCGTGGACGCCCACAACCACCTCGCGTGGGCCGGACGTGCGGCGAGGACACCGGACGTCTCCTCCTGCAGGACCGTCGCGCAGGTCCTGGACGTCCTGCGCGACGCGCCGCGCGCCTCGGGCTGGGTCGAAGCGGCGGGCTACGACCACCGCGCCCTCGACCGGCCGCTGACCTCGCGCGACCTTGACCTGATCGGGCCGCGCGTCTACGTGCAGGACCTCTCCGGCCACGCGTGCGTCGTCAGCAGCGACGTGCTCGCCGTGCTCCCCGCCTCGGCCTTGCGCGACGCCCGACGTGACGCGACCGGCGCCCCGACCGGCTTCCTCGCCGAAGCCGCCCAGACCGCCGTGCGTGCTCTACGACTCCCGTACTCGTTGGACGACATCGCCACCGACGTCGAGTCCGGCGCGAACCAGTGCCTGCGGGAAGGCGTGGTGCTGGCCGCCGAAGCCGGCGTCGGCGGCGGCCTGATCGGCAGCAGCCCGTTGGAGGTCGAGGCCTACCAACGCGCCACCCTGCCCATCCGCATCCAACTGATGGTCTCCGCCGACCGCCTGGAACCGGTGGCCGCCCACGCCGACGACGGCATCCGCCGCGCCGTGCCCCTCGGCCTCCGAACGGGCCTGGGCGACGACCGCCTCTCCATCGGCCCGCTCAAGCTGTGGACCGACGGCGGCATGATGGCCCGCACAGCGGCGTTGACCTCGCCGTACGAGGGCATGGGCACATCGGGCCAACTGCAGGACGACCCGGACCTCATGCGCGCCGCGATCGTCGACGGCCACACGGCCGGCTGGCAACTGGCGGTCCACGCCATCGGCGACCGCGCGGTCGACTTCGCCCTCGACGCCCTCTCCGAAGCCCGACAAACCCTTCCCCGCCCGAACGCCAGGCACCGAATCGAGCACTGCGGCCTGGTCCGCCCGGAGCAACTGGCCCGCATCGCCGAACTGGACGTCATCCCGGTGATCCAGCCGACCTTCCTGTGGGCCTACGGCGACGACTACGCCAAGATCATGGGCCCGGAACGCTCACCCTGGATGTACCGGGGCAAGTCCTTCCTCGACCACGGAATCGTCCTGGCCGGCAGCTCGGACCGCCCGGTGGCCGACGGCAAACCACTGCGCGCCATCCAGTTCATGGCCGAACGAAGGTCCAAAGAGGGCAACCCCATCGGCCCGGACGAGGCGATCACCGTCCAACAAGCGCTCGCCGCCTACACCATCGGCGCCGCCTACGCCTGCCGCCGGGAAAACGCGCTCGGCACCATCACCCCGGGCAAGCTCGCGGACTTCGCCATCCTCGAAGCCAATCCCCTGACCACCGACATCTCCAAGATCGGCGACATCAAGATCGCCGCCACCGTCATCGGCGGCCACTTCACCCACAACCCCGCCACCTTCTCCGCCTAACCCGCCACCGCACAACGGCCCGAATCCCCGCTGCACCACGACGAACCCGCAGCGGACCCACCTAGGCCCGATCTGACATGGGTTCGGGTGCCATGGGCTGGACGAAGCCGGGCAGGCTTGGCGGGTGCTCTTCCCGCCATGCCTGCCCGGCTTTAGCCTGCCTGGGGTGCCCGTAAGGGCCCCATCACATTGAGCCGGACTCGACCCAGAGCAGCCGCCCCAACCCAGAGCCGAACTCGACCCCGAGCAGCCGACCCGAACCGCACCGGCTCGACCTAAGCGCTCATCCTCCAATGGACCACGTACCCAGCCGCCTCCGCCGCGATCAACGCGTCCAACTTCGCCAGGTTCGTCCGCCGCGACATCCGGAACGCCCGCCCCCGCCGCGCGTCCAACACCAACGGCACGACCTCCGGCGTCGCGCCCGGCAACGTGTCGGGCATCGCCTGCTGCAGGATCCGCAACCCGATGTTGGCCGCCTCCTGCGTCATCGGCGCTTCCTTGACGTACACCAACACCGCCGCCCGCGACCCGTCCGGCATCCGCAACCCCAGGTGCGGCCGAACCCGCAACGCCAGGTCACCCGTTCGCCACTTGGCCGCCGACGTGGGCACACCGGTCGCCCTGGTCGACCGCAACCACGGCAGGAACCCCTCCCTCAGCTCCTCGAACGCCCGAGGCTGCCCGGCCCGAGGCTGCCGATGCGCCGCCTCGACCGCCTTGTCCAACTCCGCCGCCGGGTCGGGCGAGTTGGCCGCCCGCCGCATGGCGTCCCGCATCGGGTTGTAGAACCCGGCCACCCACTGCTCGGACGACAGGTAGATGCGCCGCTGCTCGGACACGATGCTGATCCGGCCACGCTGACCGCTCATGACGTACTCGGTGAAGGACAGGGCGGTGACGCTGATCGGCTCCACGACAAGCTCCCCTCGCACGCGCTCGAACTCGTGTTCGATTCTACCGAGGGGGTCCGACAATCCGGGGCCCGCGAACGGGGTATCCGCAGGTAGCACGCGATCGGCCTAGTCTCGAAGGCAGGCGCCCCCGCCACCCCCACCACGCGACCGGACACCACGCGACCGCCCACACCACGCCGACGCCTAAGCTGCCGGCCGGGGGAAGGAGCAATCCGTGGGTGAACGACCGGACATCGACCTGACCAGACCGAGCGCGGCCCGGGTGTACGACTACTACCTCGGCGGCGCGCACAACTTCGCCGTCGACCGCGAGATGGCCGAGCAGGCGATCTCGATGTGGCCGGAACTGCCGCTGATCATGCAGGCCAACCGGGCGTTCCTGCGCCGCGCCGTCCAGTTCTGCGTGAGCCGGGGCGTGACCCAGTTCCTCGACCTCGGCTCCGGCATCCCGACCGTGGGCAACGTCCACGAGGTCGCCCGCGAAGCCGACCCCGCCGCCCGCGTGGTCTACGTCGACAACGACCCGATCGCGGTGACGTACAGCCGAACGATCCTCGGCGACGACCCGCAGACGACCGTCGTCCAGGAGGACCTCCGCCACCCGGACGAGGTGCTCGCCGACCCGGTGGTCGCCCGCACGCTCGACTTCGACCAGCCGGTCGCGGTGATGACGGTCGCGGTGCTGCACTTCGTCCAGGACGACCCGGCGAAGATCATCGCCGCCTACCGGGACGCCGTGCCGCCGGGCAGCTACCTGGTCATCTCGCACGCCACCCACGACGGCCAGGACACCCAGGCCGACGACCACACCGACCTGTACCGGCGGCGCACCGCCACCCCGATGACGATGCGCTCCAAGTCCGAGGTCGAGGCGCTCTTCCAGGGCTACGAGCTGGTCGAGCCGGGCGTCGTGCACCTCCCGCTGTGGCGTCCCGCCTCGCCGGAAGACGTCGACGAGCACCCGGAGCGCTTCGCCGGCCTCGCCGCCGTGGGCCGCAAACTCTGACCCCACCCACCATCCCCTCGCCTCCCCACGAGTTCGCACCTTCGAGTGATCGAGCCCCACCGGCCAACATCGCTGTTGTAGTTTTGTGACCTGGCAGGCGCGGCTGCCACTGAGGCTCCTCCTGACCCGGATGGAGTGGGTGCCTCCAGAGCGCGTTCGAACGAACGCGTCCCGCGTGTCCGCCTCTTCCCGGGGTTCGGCGCCAGTGCGTTCGCGCGTCCGCGTGTTCGTGTTCGTGCGCTCGCGCGTTGTCGAGCCCGGTGGCGTCGACCGGGCGGCGTCCGCGGAGGTTCCTCGTGTCGACAAGCTCTCTGGCCAAGCGCTACTGGTGCACCGGCGAGACACCGAACATGGTGCGCAGGCAACGCGGCGGCGCCCAGCCCGACTCCCTCGTGCCCAGCGCCTGCCTGCCGGGCCAACGCCGGTTCGAGGCGTCGCTCCTGGCGGCGGCCAACCGCGCGATGGCGGGCATGCGCCGCCGTGGCCACTCCCTGCGGCCGACGTCCCTGGTGAGCCGCGTGCGGCCGGACGCGAAGGTGCTCGGCCTGCGGGTCCACGACGCCGCGCTGGACCAGCTCCTGACCGAAGCGCTCCCGGTCGTCGCCGGCGACCGGGTCCGCGGCGTGCCCGGACTGCGCGCCCACCCCCGGCGCGATCACCTCGACCTGCGTTCCCCGGACGGCGAAGTGCGCCTCCTCGGCGTGACGCGGGAACGCTGGCGTCGAGCCGTCGCCACCGGCCTGCCGGTCGACCTGGCCCTGACCGACCGCCTCGACCCGCGGGAGTCCCAACCACCACCCGACCTGCCCGCCGACCTGATGAGCGGCGTGCTCCGCCGGCTGCCGCTGTGGCGCGGCGCCGCCTGGCTGGACGGCGTCGTCGTCGGCGACGTGCTGGAGCTGTACTGGCGAGGCGGCCCGCCGAGCGAGTCGGTCGCCGCGATCCTGGCCGGTTCCACGTGCGGCATCCCCGCGTCGGCGGCCGTCCCGTACCGCTTCCGCAACGGCGTCCACGGCGTGGCCCTGTCCGCCGCCGACCCGCGAGCCGTGGCGAAGCCGGCCGAACCGGAGTGGGCCTGGGCCGAGTGGACCGCCGCCACCGCGCCCGGCCCCGCCGTGGCCGAACGCGCGGTGCGCCCCGCCGTCCACCCGCGCCCCGACCTGCCCGACCTGTGGGAGCAGCACGAGATGCGGGAGGCCTTGGCGTTGCGCGACATCACCACCGTCTACCGGCTCCTGACGCGCCACGGCGTGCCGCGCGACCGGATCGCCGCGCTGACCGGCCAACCGGGTCACGACGTCGACCGAATCCTCTCCGGGGCCAAGGTCGAGTCCTACGACACCCTGACCGACATCGCCAACGGCCTCGGCATCCCACGGGGCTACATGGGCCTGGCGCACGACGAGCAGACCGGCCCCGAACCCTTGTGCGACTGCGCGAACCTGGACGAACGCACGAAACGCGACCGCTTCCTGGCCCACGCCGCCCTCGTGACCGTCGGCACCTCCACCACCTGGGGCTGCCAAGCCCCCAGCTGCCGCTCCGCCCGCCCCGCCTGACCCCACGCCGATCAGGAAGGTGCCGGCGACGTCCAGGTCGGCCACCACGGAGAACCGGCTCGCGGACCAGTCGTTCCGGCAATGCGTTCCCCCGCGGATCGCGCCGCATCCCCCGGTGTGCGAGGCGTTATCGTGCTCACGTGCGGTTCGACGTGCTCGGTCCACTGGCCGTCTGGACGGATGCGGGCGCGGTGCCCGGCGTGAAGGTGCGCACGCTGTTGGCCGACCTCGTCGAGCACCGCGGCGACCTGATCCCGGCCGCCGGGCTACCTGCTCGGCGTGCCTGATCTCCCTCATCCGAAAGAAGTCCGAGAGGAGCAACGACCGTGAACGCCAAGGAGCCCGCCTCCGCGCAGGTGCTGGGCGCCGACGGGGGCAGGCCGGCGCCGTGGCCGGAGGCGCGTGAGCGGCTGGCCGGGTCGCAGTCGTACTGGACCGCGACGAACCACCCGGGCGGGCAGCCGCACCTGCGGCCCGTGCTCGCGGTCTGGGTGGACGAGGCGCTGTACCTCTCGTCGGACCCGACCGCCCGCAAGAGCCGCAACCTCGAGGTCGACGCCCACTGCTCGGTCGCGACGTCCTGCGACGACCTGGACCTGGTCGTCGAGGGGAAGGCCGAGCGGGTCACCGACCCGCAGCGGCTCCAGGACGTCGCCGCCGCGTACGAGGCGAAGTACGGCTGGCCGGTGACCGTCGATGGCACCGCGTTCACCGCCCCCTACGCGGCGCCGACCGCGGGCGAGGGCCCCTTCGTCGTCTACGAGGTCGAGCCGGTCACCGTGTTCGGCTTTCCGACCAGCGACAAGTTCGCGCCCACCCGCTGGCGCTTCTGACGGCGGCGATCACCGGGGAACGATCACGGACACCCACCGACGACCGGGTCCACCATCACGGGCCCGGCACGTCCCGGCCTTGGGCACGGTCCGGCCCGGCCGTGGCGTAGATCCGGATCGCTTGGGCGACGTGCTCGGCCGCCCGGCGCGCGAGGACGGCGAACAGGAACGCGCACAGCGCGAGCTCGTGGTGGCGGGTGTCGAGCGGCCCCGTTCACCGCCCGCCGAGTGCGGCGAACGCCGCCGCCGGGAACCGCCATTCCGGCGCATGGAGGCCAGCAGGCGCGGCGGTGGACGTGTTCGGTGATGGTCTCGCGCGGCGGTCGACCATCCGGGGGGTGAGCGGTCGACCGCCGCGCCCCGCAGGCTCACCGGAGGGGGGAGGCCGGTGAGCGTCAGCGGGTCGGGGATCAATCTACAACCACTTGCTCCTAGAAAACAACCTTTCACCCCAATTTCAGGACTACCGCTGGTAGGGCGTACACGGGGCCACCAAGCGGACGTACGACGACGGATGTGTGCCACCGCAAGCTGCCGCCGCGCGGGTGTACGAGCTGACCGACCGGGGGCCACGAACTCGAACCGGTGATCACCGCCCCGCGGGGCCGGCGGGGCAGTCGCTCGCCCCCCGCTCGGCGCGCGCCGATCAACGCCGACTCCGTGGTGCTCTCGCTCGAGGCGAGGTTCGGCCCAGCCGGGACCGCGCGGTTCACCGGGCGGGTCGTGCTGCGGATGGGCGAGCGCCCGTGACGCTCGACGCTGTCATGCCCCGAGCCCGGCCGGGGCGGGCGCCGCTGGGCAGCTGTCCTCCTCCGGGAGACCGCGCGCGCCGAGCGCTTCCTCGAACTGTTCGTCGCGCCCCAGGCCGCCGTCGCCGGCCGACACGCGCGCCGTGCCGGAGTTGGTGCGACTCCGGGTTACGCGTTGCCCGGATTATTAGTTTTGTGCGAATTTCGCAGAGCAACCTCGGAGATGCTCAGGCGGGTTCGGCCTCGACAGAATGGTGCCACGGGTATTTCCGAAACCGCACATCCGGAGGCACGCCAGCATGACCACCATCTCCACCGAAGCCACCGGCGTGGAACTGAAGGCCGTCATCGACGGTATCGCCGAGGCGTGGGCTGACAACAATCCCGACGGGTTCGCCGACCTCTACACGACCGACGCCACCATGGTGCTGTCCGGCGATCGCTTCTTCCGGGGCCGCGAGGTGATCCGCAAGGTCGCGGTCGAGCAGTTCAAGTCCGCGCACAAGGGCACCACGCTGCTCCAGAACATCGTCGTCTCCAGGCTGCTGACCGACGACACCGCGGTCGTCGTCACCGAGGGCGGTGTGCTGGCGCCGGGGCAGTCGGAGCCGTCCCCGGAACGCGCCCTGCGCGCCACGTGGGTGTTGGCCCGGGAGGACGGCAAGTGGCTGATCGCCGCCTACCAGAACGGCCGTCTGGCCGACACGCCGCTGCCCGGCGAGTAACGGTGGGCCTTTGCGCGTAAAAAGATTCCAGCCCGGCCGGAAAATCGGCCGGGCTGGAGCGCGTTCGGGGTCCGGGAATTCACGAAATTCCGTCGCAAGGCAGGCCGTGCGACGAACTTCGGCGGTGTCCGGGTCGAGCCCTCAGCGGGCTGCGGTGGCGACCGGGTCGGCGAGCGCGGACAGCAGGCGTTCCACGGCCTCCCGGTCACCGGTGACCTGAGCCCCACCCTCGTCCAGCACGGTCGCGAAGGGCTTCTTGTGGATCACCAGCGCGGTGAAGCCCGCGATGTCGGTGACGACCGAGGCGTCGGTGTCGTGCCACTCGCCGCGCTCCACGTGCAGTTCGCCGTCGGCGACGCGGACGACGAAGCGGTCCTCCCCGAGGTGTACGGCGTAGCGGGCGGCCAGGTCGCCCGCGCGCTCCGGCTCGAAGTGGGCGCGCAAGGCGAGGACCAAGGCGTCGACGCTGAGATCGGGCCGGATGTCCCGCTCGTGCAAGGGGGAGCGCCTGCCCCAGCGGCCCAGGTGCACCAGGACCGGTTCCAGCTCCCGGCCCCAGTCGGTCAGCTCGTAGACCCAGGCGCTGGTCGGCGGACCGAGCCGACGTCTGCGGACGACGCCCGTCTCTTCCATCTCCCGCAGTCGCTGGGACAGCACGTTGTGGCTCGCACCACCCAGTCCCGCCTGGAGGTCGGTGTAGCGCTTGGGGCCCAGCACCAGCTCGCGGACGACGAGCAGGGCCCACCGCTCGCCGACCACATCGAGGGCGCCCGCGATCGCGCAGCCACCGCCGTAGGTCCGCCTTGTCGCCATACCTTAGACGGTAGCTCATTCTCCTACAAAGTGGGTACCTACTTGCTTTTCAGGAGTGACTGCTACTACGTTACGGCGGAACCAAGTCCACAAGTAGCGGAGGGACGCTGTGAGCACGTCCGCACCCCCGTCCGGGATCACGTCTGCACAGAAGTGGATCCTCGGCCTGGCCTCCCTGGCCTCCTTCATGATTTCGCTCGACAGCCTGGTGGTCTCCACCGCGCTGCCGACCCTCCGGGTCGACCTGAACGCCTCCCTCGACTCGCTCGTGTGGACCGTCAACGCCTACAACCTCACGTTCGCGGTCCTGCTGATCACCGGCGCGGCGCTCGGTGACCGGTTCGGCCGCAAGCGGGTCTTCATCGCCGGCTTAGGGGTCTTCACCCTCGCCTCGGTGGCCTGCGCGCTGGCCACTACCAGCGGCTTCCTGATCGGCGCCCGCGCCGTGCAGGGTGTCGGCGCGGCACTGGTGCTGCCGATGGCGCTGACCCAGATCAGCGCCGCCTTCCCGCCCCAGCAGCGCGGCAAGGCGCTGGGCATCTTCCTCAGCATCACCGGTCTGGGCACCTTCCTCGGCCCGTTCGTCGGCGGTCTGCTCGCCGAGCAGGTGGGCTGGGAGTGGGTGTTCTGGATCAACATCCCGATCGGCCTGATCGCGATGGGGCTCGTGGCCGCGAAGGTCCAGGAGTCGCGTGGCCCGAACATCCGGTTCGACCTGCTGGGTGTCGTGCTCGTCACTGCCGGCGTGTTCGGCCTGGTGTGGGGCTTCCAGCGGGCGGACGCGTCCGGCTGGGGCAGCGCCGAGGTGATCGTGTCGCTGGTGGTCGGCGTCGTCCTGCTGGGCGCGTTCCTGGGTTGGGAGAGCAAGGCGCCCGCCCCGCTGATGCCACTGCGGTTCCTGAAGCTGCGGGCGTTCTCGGCGGGCAACATGAGCAGCTTCTTCGTGTTCGCCCAGATCTACGGCACGAACTTCATGCTGGCCCAGTTCCTCCAGAACGGCCAGGGCCACGGCCCGCTGGCGGCGGGCCTGCGGATGATGCCGTTCACCGTGACGGTGCTGATCCTGGCCCCGTTCGCGGGCATGCTGGCGGACAAGCTCGGCGACCGCGTCATGGTGGCGGGCGGCATGGCGCTCCAGGCCATCGGCGCCATCACCACGGCCGTGATCGTGACGGCCGACATCAGCTACGTGGCCCTGATCATCCCGCTGACCATCGGCAGCTGTGGTTTGACGCTGGCGATCCCGGCCACGCAGAAGGCGGTGGTCAGCTCGGTCAAGCCCCAGGAGATCGGCCAGGCGTCCGGCGTGGTGAGCATGCTGCGCTACCTGGGCGGCGTCTTCGGCATCGCCCTGCTGGGCAGCGTCTTCGCCAGCGCGGGCGGCGACTACGAGTCGGGCACGACGTTCACGGGCGGCTTCGCGGCCACGATGTGGGTGATCGGTGTCCTCGCCATCGTCGGCGTGGTGGTGGGCCTCATGATCCCGCCCCGCCCCGCAGGCCCGATGGGCCCGCCCCCCGGTGGTGGGGCCCCCGGTGGTGCGGCCCCCGGCGGCGCTCCGAGCGCGGCCCCGGCCCAGCCCCCGGCGGCCGGCGCGAAGAAGAGCTGAGCACTCTGTGAACGGGGGTGGTGGGCACGAGCCCACCACCCCCGTTCGGCTGTGCGCCCGCAAACCCGGCCCACCACACACTGCTCCGAGAGATCGGTCCAGATCGACCTGGCGTGCCGGCTTCGCCGACGCCACAACGCATCGCAGAACCCTCGCGTGCGTGCGGCGATCCTGACCGACGAGCTGTGGTCGCGTCCGGAGCCGCTGACGCCGTTACGCCCCAGGTGCTTCCACCAGGTCGCGAGCGCGATGACGACCGGGCTGCGTTGTGGACGGCAACCCGCGCACCGGCATCGGCTGGAACCGGCTGCCCACCGCCTTGTTCGGCGCGTCGGGTGCGACCTGTCGGCGGCGGGTCACCTCGGCGGTGACGTCGTTCCCGCGAACGGCCGAGGGCTCCTCGGGCGTGAGATCACCCGAGGAGCCCTCGATACGGCCCGCAAGCGCCGCCGACCTGAAGCGCGTCGATCAGTCGATCTGGAGTGCGCGCAACGCGGGCAGCACGTGCTCCGCGGTGAGGCGCAGGTGCTCGGCCCCGTTCTCGAACGAGCCCATCCGGAGCACGAAGTGCCGGGCCCCCGCGCGCACGTACTCGCCCAGCCACCGCACGCAATCCTCCGGCGATCCACCGAAGAACGGCATGATCCTCGACATGGTGCCCAGCGGCAGGCGGTAGTACCGCTGCGTGTAGTCCTCGAGTTCGGCCCTGGCGCGGTCGGCGTCGGAGGTGAGGTTGATCGTGACGAACATGCTCGGCGTCATCGCGTCCGGTGCACGCCCGGCCTCCTCGGCGGCCTTGCAGATGGCCGCCCACCCGGTCTCGTAGTCGGCGGGGTCGGGCACCAGGGGCATCCAGCCGTCGTAGTACCGCCCGGCCCTCGCCACCGCCTTCGGCGTGTTGCCGCTGGCCAGCCACATCTGCGGGCCGCCGGCCTGCGCGGGCGGCGGCTGCTCGCGCAGACCCCTGAGGTCCCAGTAGTTGCTCTTGAGTTCTCCGTCGTCGCCCGACCACACCTGCTTCCAGGCGGTCACGGCCTCGTCGACGCGCCCCGCCCGTTCGTTGTAGGACATGGGGACGGCGTCGTCCTCGGACTTGACGGGCAGCGGCGAGCCCGTGCCGATGGCGAGTTGCAGCCTCCCGGACGCCGCGTGGTCCAGCGTGACGAGCGAGTGCGCCAGGTTCACCGGCTCGCGCGTCGAGGCGATCAGGGCGGCGGTCCCGACGGTGATCCTGCTCGTGGCGGTGGCGACCGAGGACAGCAGTGTCAGCGGCTCCAACCGCGGCCTCGCGACGAACGAGTCACCCACCCAGACCGAGTCGAACCCATGGTCCTCGACCTGCCGGGCGATGTCCAACAACGGCCCGAAGTCATAGGACCCGAGCATCGCCGTTTCCCTGGTTGGCAACAGCACACCGATGCCTTTAAGAGGCACGACAAACCCCCTGAGATAGACGAAGTCGTCCTGCACGGCCAATGTAGCAGCGGATACGGTGCCAATCGGAAAAATGAGCAATTTCGGATAAAGCGGATTCATTCCACCTCACCGCGATGCGGTGGTCCGCAATCCGTTTCGGTCGTGACGCCAGATCAGCTCCGGACGCTCTCCGGCGTGAGGTTGCGAGGACTGTTCGGGTGCGTGACCGCCGCCGACCTGCACACCCTTCACGGACAGGAACGCCCGAGCGTCCCGGCGACTCGCCAGGCGGGGCCGTGGCGGCCGACGTGGTCGCGGGGGTGAGGCCGGCGCCGGAGTCGGCCTCACCCCGCTCGGGGTTCCGCTGCACCCCGGTGGCGCACGCTCGACGCCGGTGCCCCGCTTCGCCGCGGCGTTCACCTGCCTCGCCTCGAAGCCGTTCGCGCCGCTGCTGCCGCCGTTCGTGGTCGGCTTGCTGGTTCTCGTCGTGCCGGCCGGGGTGAACGGCGGCGAGTGGCGGATCGTCACGACTCCGCCGGCACGAAGATCACCCAGGCGACTCGGTGCGATCACAACGATCGCCTCCCCGGCCACGTCAGGTCGTGGGAACTCGATAGCGAGACATGCTTTGGCGCACCACGCGGTAACCACCGCGGCGGATGCAGTTTCTGCGCAGAATCCGGCCCGGTCGCCCCATCGTCGCGGTAGTGGACGGCCTCTCCGCGCGGGAACCGTTTGACGGTCGTCGGAGCGTTCGCGTCGGTGAAAAGCAGTCGCGGAACAGTCCCTGTTTCGTACAGCTCGACCGCGCGGACAGCTTCGCGGGTGTCGTGGCTGCCGAGACCGATCGCGATGTCGGCGGGGGCGTTCGCAGTCATGTGTCGGGTTCGAGTGCTTGCAAGCTCAGGACCGCGAACCCCTCCCGGTGTGGCGGGACCTGGTTTCGACATCGGCAATGGACGTGCTCCGCGAGCGGCATGCGGAAGCGGCAGGGGAGTGGGTGTTCCCCTCGTCCACGGGGTCACCCTGCGAGACCCGGCCAACACCAGGAAGGGCTCGGGACGCGTGGTGGCGGGCTCGGAGTGGGAAGGCCTCCGCCCGCACCCGTGCCGGCACCTGGTGAGGGCCGGCCTCGACGAGGCGGGGCTGTCGGCTCGGGAGAGCGCTGACTACCTCGGTCATGCCCAGGTGCGCATGACCCAGGACGTCTGCATCAACCGTCGGACAGTGGGTTCAGGCGGCGGCCGACGCCCTGGAAGGTCTCCGACCGGAGAATGAATCACGTGGGTTTGACGTGGGCCGATCTTGACCGGAGACCGGCCCCAACGTCCTCACCCGCACTGCTGCGCCCCCGGCAGGATTCGAACCTGCGACCTCGGGATTAGAAGTCCCTCGCTCTCTCCACTGAGCTACGGAGGCTGGAGGGGCTGTTGACCACGCGCTGTAGCAGCGTAGCCGCCCCACCGGACACATCGTCCGGAAGACTCGTCGCGTTTCCTTCCAGGCGTGGGAAGGTGGTTAAGATGGCCAAAAAGTGATGTGGATCACTGTGGAGGGGCTGTCGAGTCGCGCGAAACGAGGGAAACCGGCAGCCTTGTCGGCTCACCTGGTCTGCCGCCGTCGAGCAGTCGCAGGGCCAGTTCACCCGCGTGCCTACCCTTGTCGGCGAGAGGTTGACGCACCGTGGTCAACGGTGGGTCTGCGTGTTCGGCGGCGGGCACGTCGTCGAAGCCCACGACCGACACGTCGGCCGGTACGCGCAGTCCCAGGTCCCGCACCGCCTGGAGCGCGCCGAACGCCAGCTCGTCCGAAGCGCACAGCAACGCCGTCGGCCGCGGGGAGGCCGAGAGCAGGGCGCGGGCACCCGCACGGCCCAGTTCGCGGTTGCTGCGAGTGCACTCCCACACCGGGGTGTCCGCACCCGTCACGTCGAGATACCCGTGCAACCGGTCCCGCGTCACCCGGAACGACGTCGAAGCCAGCCGCGCGGGCGTGACGGGGCCGCTGTGCCCGTCCGGGTGCAGTGCGAACGTCACCACGCCGAACCGCCGGTGCCCCGCACCCCACAGCGACGACGCCGCCAGCCGCGCCCCGCCGAAGTCGTCCACCTCGACCCGCGCGGTGTCCGGCAGCACGGGCTGGTCGATCACCACCAACGGCAGCCCACGCGCGCGCACCGCCGCCAACGCGGGCGCGTCATCGGGCAGCGAGTAAGCCACCACGACGTCCGCCTGAGCCCGCGTCACGGTCTCCGGTCGCGGCCCGCCCTTGTCCCGGCCGGGCATCAACACCAGGCAATGGTCGTGTCCGTCCACGGTCGAAGCCAGTCCGTCCAGCACGATCGACAGCGCCGCGTCGGCGAACGACGCCGACAGTCCCTGCCCCAGCATGAACCCGACGGCCGCGCTGTGCCGGGTCGCGAGGCTGCGCGCGACCGGGTCCGGCCCCGCGTACCCGATGGACGCGGCCGTCTCCAGGATCCGCTCGCGCAACGCGGCGGACAGCTGGTCCGGCCGGTTGTAGGCGTTCGACACCGTGGCGCGCGACACGCCGACCACGCCGGCCACCGTGTCGAGCGTCGGCTTCCGAGGGCGGTCCACGTGATGAGCCTAACCAGGTAATCCGTTGGACGTTCTGAAGCGCTCTAGTTCACACTCGAACGCATGCCCGCACCACGCATCGCCGTCTTCGCGGTGTTCCTGTTCAACGGGGCGCTGTTCCTGTCCTGGGCCGCGCGCATGCCCGCGTTGGCGGCGCAGGTGGGCGCGACCGAGGCCACGCTCGGCCTCGCCCTGTTCGGCGCGAGCGTCGGCCTGGCGACGACGGCGCCGTTCGCGGCCAGGATCTGCGCACGGGTGGGCGCGCGAAAGCTGATCCTCGCCGGGGCGGCGGTCACCGTCGTGGGCGTGCCCTCCCTCACGCTCGCCGAGACGCCCTTCCAGCTGGGTCTGGTCCTGTTCGTGCTCGGCTCGTGCGGCGCGTCGCTGGACGTCGGCATGAACGTCGCCGCCGTGGCCGTCACCCGGAGCCTGGACCGGCCGCTGATGCCGCAGTTCCACGCCGGCTTCAGCGTCGGCGGCCTGGTGGGCTCGCTGGGCGCGGCAGCCGCGGCGGCCGTCGGCTGGGGCCTGACCCGTCACCTGATCGTCGTGGCGGTGATCGGCGCGGTCGCGATGGCGTGGGTGATCAGGTCCGTGCCGGACATGACGGCGGACACGTCCGGCGTGGCCGAGGGCGCGGCCGAGGGCGACCGCCCGGTCCTCAAGCGGCCGTTGTTGTGGCTGCTCGCGACCATCACGTTGTTCTCCGCCATCGCCGAGGGCGCCGCGTCGGACTGGTCGGCGCTGTTCTTCGTCAACGAACGGGGCGTGAGCGAGGCCGCCGCCGCTGCCGCCTACGCGGGGTTCTCCATCGCGATGGCCACCGCCCGCCTGTTCGGCGAGCCCGCGCAACGCCGGGTCGGCCCGTACCGGCTGCTCGCGGCGGGCGCCGTGGTGGCCGCGGTGGGGTTGGCGCTGGCCGTGCTCGTGGTGTCGCCGGCGGTCGGTTACGTCGGGTTCGCCCTCGTGGGCCTCGGCCTGGCGTTCGCGTTCCCGGTGATCATGGACCTGGCCGGCGACGCGGGCAAGCGCGCCGACGGCACGGGCGGTGAGCGCGAGATCGGCCTGGTCACGACGGTCGCCTACACCGGTTTCCTGCTCGGACCGCCCCTCGTCGGCGGTATCGCGCACGCGAGCAACCTGTCGATCTCGCTGGGTCTCGTGGCGTTCGTGATCGCGCTGATGGTGCCCGCCGTCGCGCTGGCACGCCGGTCGCGCGCCCGTGAGCTCACGCGATCGGGAGCCGGTTCAACGCGGCCTTGAGCAACGGCTGCATCCCGGCCAGCATCTGCTCGGGCACGCCGCCCGCCTGGGCCATCGCCACCAGGACGCTGCGGTTGGCGTTCACCGCCAGGGTCGCGGTGCACGCCATCTCACCGCCGCTCAGCTCGCACAGCGTCCACGTGGAGTGCCCCTCCACGACGACCTCACGGCCGTCGGACTGCCGCGTCCGCACCTGCTCGTACTTCTGGTAGAGCGCGGCGACCACGGTCCGCCCCGCCTGCGAGCCGTCGTCGAGCACGTACTGGCACGACTCCTGGATCACGTCGTCCTTGCGCGCGGGCTCCTTCTTGTACGGCCCGATGGACTTGAGGTCGGCCGCGGTGAGCAGGGAGCACGGCTCGACGCCGACGACCGTGCGCGGCTTGGCGATCTTGGGGCCGTCCGAGGGTTCGGCCGACGTCGTGGGCGTGACCCCGGCCTGGGGCAGCGCGTCCCCGTTGATGGAGTAACTGCACCCCGCCGACAGGAGCAAGGCGAGGGCCACCACGAGCGCCGTGCGAGAACTGGTCACGTCCGGCAACGGTAGTGGGTGTGATCTGCGCACGTCCGGCGGTTGGTGGTGGTGCGGTCGCGCCGCCTACGCTCGTCACGTGCCCACTGACGCGCCCTCCCGCACCCGGCGGACCGGTCTCATCCCGTTGTTGATCGTCGGCACGACGATAGCCGCGGTGGTCGCGGCGGCGCTGCTCGTCCTCACCGGGGGTGACGCGTCCGGGCTGATCGTGGTGCGCGTGCTGACCGAGGCGGCCGCGGTGGTGACCGTCGGGTCGCTGCTCCTGGCGGCGTTCCTGGTGCCGCCACAGGGAAGCGGCACGCTGGCCGCGGACGGTTACGCGGCTGTGCGCACGGCGGGCTGGGCGGCGTTGGTGTGGACGTTGGGCGCGGTGCTGTCGGTGCCGTTCACGGTGGCCGACGCGCTGGGGCAGCCGGTGACGGCGCTGCTGGAGCCGTCGGTGCTGTTCCAGGTGGCCGGGCTCGTGGAGCAGTCCAAGGCCTGGATGATCACGGCGGTGATCGTGGCGCTGCTGGCGTTGGGCTGCCGGCTGGTGCTGTCCTGGGGTTGGACCGTGCCGCTGTTCTTCCTGTCGGTGTTCGCCCTGATCCCGGTGGCCGTGACGGGGCACTCGTCGGGCGGCGGTTCGCACGACGTGGCCACGAACAGCCTGCTGTACCACCTGATCGGGGCGGCGTTGTGGGTCGGCGGCCTGATCGCGCTGCTGGCCCACGGTCGACGGCGCGGCGACCACCTGGGCCTGGCGACGGCGCGGTTCTCCAGGCTGGCGCTGGTCTGCTGGCTCGTGATGGCGGTGTCCGGCGTGGTCAACGCGTGGGTGCGGCTCCCGTTGAGCCAGCTGTTCGGCAGCGAGTACGGCCTGCTGGTGCTCGGCAAGACGCTCGCGCTGGTCGTCCTGGGTGTCGTGGGGTACTTCCAGCGCGAGAAGAGCGTGAAGGAAGTCGTGGCCACGGGGTCCGGGCGTTCGCTGGTGAAGCTCGCGGGCGTCGAAGTGCTCTTGATGTTCCTCACGATCGGCCTGGCCGCCGCGTTGAGCCGGACGCCTCCGCCGATGGAGGGCCGCGCGCTGCCCAGCACGGTGGAGCTGCGCATCGGCTACGACCTGGCCGGCGCGCCGACGTGGTCGCGGCTGCTGTTCGACTGGCGGTTCGACCTGGTCTTCGGCGCGATCTTCATCGCCCTCGGCGTGCTGTACCTGCTCGGCGTGCGGCGGCTGCGCAAGCGCGGTGACGCGTGGCCCGTCGGCCGCACGATCGCGTGGGTCGCGGGCTGCCTGACCGTGGTGTTCGCCACGTCGTCCGGCGTGGGCCGGTACGCGCCCGCGATGTTCAGCATCCACATGGAAGCGCACATGCTGCTGTCCATGCTGGCGCCGATCCTGCTGGTGCTGGGCGGTCCGGTGACGTTGGCGATGCGTGCGCTGCCGACGGCGGGCAAGGGCAACCCGCCGGGGCCTCGGGAGTGGCTGCTGGCGTTCGTGCACTCGCCGGTGGCGAAGGTGCTGACCAACCCGTTCGTGGCGTTGGCGCTGTTCGTCGGCTCGTTCTACGGCCTGTACTTCTCCGGCCTGTTCGACGCCGCGCTGGACTACCACTGGGCGCACCTGGCGATGAACGCCCACTTCATCCTGGTCGGCTACGTCTTCTACTGGCCGGTGATCGGCATCGACCCGGCGCCGAACCGGCTGCCCCCGCTGGGACGGCTGGGCCTGCTGTTCGCCTCGATCCCGTTCCACGCGTTCTTCGGCATCGTGCTGATGAGCTCGCAGACCGTGATCGGCGACAACTTCTACCGCTCGTTGGGCCTGCCGTGGGTGACGTCGCAGCTGGAGGACCAGCGGCTCGGCGGCGGCATCGCGTGGGCGGCGGGCGAGCTGCCGCTGATCGTGGTGATGGTGGCGTTGCTGGTGCAGTGGGCCAGGTCGGACAGCCGCGACGCCCGCCGGGCGGACCGGCGGGCGGACGCGGACGGTGACGCGGACCTGGCCGCGTACAACGCGATGCTGCGCAAGATGTCAGGCAAGGACTCTTAGAGCGGGCGCTTGAATCCCTTGACCGCCGCGACCCAACCCGCCGCGGCCAGCACGGCACTCGTCACCAGCGCCCCGACCACCCCCGTCACGGGCTGGGCCAGCGCCAGCGAGCGCGCCGCGTCCACCGCGAACGTCAACGGGTTGACGTTGGCGACCGCCTGGAGCCAGCCCGGCAGCCCGCTGATCGGCACGTACGCGCTGGAGGCGAACATCAGCGGGAACATCGCCAGGAAGCCGACGGTCTGCATCAGCTCGGCGTTGCGCAGCCACGCCGCGATGGCCAGGAAGATCCAGCCCAGACCCCACCCGACCGCCAGGGCCAACGCGAGCGCCGCGCCGGTGCCTGCCACACCGCCCGCGGGGGAGTAGCCGAACACCACGACCGCGAACACCAGCATCAACAGCAGCTGCGCGGCGGTGCGGACGAGGTCGGACAGGCTGCGTGCGACGAGCACCGAGCCTGACCGGATGGGCAGTGAGCGGAACCGGGCCAGCACGCCGTTCTTCATGTCCGTGACCAGGCCCACGCCCGCCTGCAACGCGGACTGCATGGCGGTGTTGACCAGGATCGCGGGCATCAGGAAGTCGATGTAGGCCACGCCCTGGGGGAAGCCGGGTGTGTTCGCGATGCTCGCGAAGATCTGGCTGAACAACGTGAGCATGATCAGCGGCTGGAGGATGCTGAACACGATCATGCGCGGGTCGCTGACGAGCGTGCGCAGGGACCGCTGGGTCAGCACCAGCACCTGGGTGCCGAAGTCCGTGCCACGCCAACGCGGCGCGGCGGTGAGGGTGGTCATCCGGTGGCTCCTGTTCAGGCCGCGTGCTGCGCGAGGGTGAGGTAGACGTCGTCGAGGGTCGGCTCGCCGAGGGCCAGTTCGGTGGCCTCCAAGCCGACCTCGTCCAGCGCGCGGACCACCTTGGCGATCTCGCGGGACGACGTGACGGGCGCGGTCAGCGTGTTCTCCGCCGCCACGGGCTGCATTCCGGCCCGTTCCAGGGCTCCGGTGGCCTTAAGGACGTCCGAGGCGTCCGCCAGGGTCACGGTGACCGTGCGTTGGCCGACTTGGGCCTTCAGCTCGGCGCTGGTGCCCGCGGCGACGACCTTGCCCTTCGAGAGCACCGTGATCGAGTCGGCCAGGCGGTCGGCCTCGTCCAGGTACTGGGTGGTGAGCAGGACCGCGGTGCCGTCGGTGACCAGGCCCTCCACGATCTCCCACAGGCCGAGCCTGCTGGCGGGGTCCAGGCCGGTGGTCGGTTCGTCCAGGAAGATCACTTCCGGGTGGCCGACGAGGCTCGCGGCCAGGTCGAGGCGTCGCCGCATGCCGCCCGAGTAGGTGCGGGACGGCCGCTTCGCCGCGTCGGCCAGCCCGAACAGCTCCAGCAGCTCGTTGCCCCTGGCCCTGGCCTCACGCGTGGTCGCGCCGAGCAGCCGGGCGATCAGGATCAGGTTGTCCAGGCCGGACAGCTGCTCGTCCACGGCGGCGAACTGGCCGGTCAACCCGATCCGGCTGCGCACCTGGTGGGCCTGCGCGACCACGTCGAACCCGGCCACGGTCGCGTGGCCGGAGTCCGGCGGCAGCATCGTGGTGAGCACGTTGACCAGCGTCGTCTTGCCGGCGCCGTTGTGGCCGAGCAGTCCGAGCACGGTGCCCTTGGGCACGGCGATGCTCACCCCGTCCAGGGCCTTCTGCGCGCCGAACGCCTTGCCGACGTCGACCGCCTCGATCATCAGGTCCTTCACTGCTTCCCCCTCAGTACGCCGTGCAGGAACAGCTCCACGAGCTGGTCGGCGTCGGCGGTGGAGTCGCCGAAGCCTTCGCCGTGCATGCGGTTGGTGAACACGAGCCCGAGCAGCAGCCGTGCGGCCAGGGACGGGTCGACGCGCAGGTCGTCGTCCGGGTCGAACAGCGAGGCGACGTGCTCGGTGATGCGCTGCATCTCGACCGGCGGCCCCTTGTGCTCGCGCTGCTTGTCGTGCCCGTCGTGCGGGTCGTAGCCCGAGTCGCGGAGCACGCTCATCAGCTTCCACATCCGGTCCAGGTAGCCGGAGACGGCGCTGATGGCCCAGGAGAGGCGTTCGGCGAGGGTGTTCGCCTGCCTCGCCTGCTCGATCAGCTCCAGCTCGGAGTCGGCCGCCAGCACGCTCTGCACGCACGTGCGGATGAGCTCCTGCTTGTCCTTGAACGCCCGGAAGACGGTGCCCTCCGCGATGCCGGCGGCCTTGGCGACCTGGCTGGTCGTGACGTTGGCGCCGTGCGTGAACAGCAGCGGGACGGTGGCGGCGACGATCGCCTCGCGACGGTCCTCGGGGCTCATCGCGGGCGCGCGCCGACGGCGTTGGGTGGTGTCCTCGGGCATGGGGCCAGCTTATGAGTGAGTCCTCACTCATGTCAACGAGTGAGCGCTCACTCATTTCAATTATGCATGCTCCAGCCAGTTGTCCACAGTTCCGAAACCACCGCTCGCCACTCGCCCCGACCACCGGCAACCTGGTCCCGAGCGATCAACCAGGAGGAGCGAGCCATGGCCTACAACGAGACCCGGGTCACCATCTGCGGCAACGTCGCCAGCCCGGTCAGCCACACCAAGGCCGCTACCGGCTTCAGCCGCGCGAAGTTCCGGCTGTTCACCGCGGAGCGCGTCTGGGACCAGGAACAACGCGCCTGGGAGGACGGCGCGCGGATGTTCCTGTCGGTGTCGTGCTGGCGGATGCTCGCCGACAACGCGCAGGCCTCGTTGAACAAGGGCGACCCGGTGGTGGTCACCGGCCGGCTGACGATCAGGGAGGTGGAGTTCGAGGGCAGGACCAGGCCGCTGGTGGAGATCGAGGCCACCGCGATCGGACCCAACCTGGCGATGTGCACGGCCACCCCGACGCGCACCCGGCTCGTGGCGGACGCGGTGGAGGCCCGGGCGGCGCCCGAGATCGCCGCGCCCCGCAAACCGGCGGAGTTGCCGCTGGTCCTCACGGGCGAGGCGGAGCGCCCGAAGGAGGTGGCCGAAGTGCCGTTCTGAGCCAAACGAGCTACAAGGGCTTCCGTCGGGCCGATCGGGGCGGAGAATGCGCGGGCAGTCGTCGCCGTTGCGAGCGTGGAGGAGGGAGGTCGTCGGGCCGGCGCCAGGGCCGGATCCGCACGCAGGCACCGGGGGTTGACAGCGCACCGAGTTCGCGCATCAGGTCGGAGTCGCTGGTCGCAGGGCCGCGCCAGGCGGGCCCGGCGGTCGTGTAACGACTGTGGGTGACCCACGTTCGCGTTAACTCTGCGTTGTGCCCACGTCCGTTGCCGGCGTCCGAGGTTCGGGCCCGATCGGCACCGCTCTACGATCGCGGGCATGGCCGAGTACGTCTACACCATGAAGAAGGTGCGCAAGGCGCACGGGGACAAAGTCATCCTGGATGACGTCACCATCATGTTCCTCCCCGGTGCGAAGATCGGCGTTGTCGGTCCCAACGGCGCCGGTAAGTCGAGCGTGCTGAAGATCATGGCCGGCCTGGACACACCGGGCAACGGCGAGGCCTTCCTCGCGCCGGGCTACACGGTCGGCATCCTCCAGCAGGAGCCGCCTCTCAACGAGGAGAAGACCGTCCTGGGCAACGTCCAGGAGGGCCTCGGCGAGATCAAGGTGAAGCTCGACCGCTACAACGAGATCGCCGAGAAGATGGCCGTCGACTACTCCGACGAGCTGATGGAGGAGATGGGTCAACTCCAGGAAGACCTGGACCACGCGAACGCGTGGGACCTCGACTCCCAGCTGGAGCAGGCGATGGACGCCCTCCGGTGCCCGCCGCCCGACGCCGACGTCAAGACCCTCTCCGGTGGCGAGCGCCGCCGGGTCGCCCTGTGCAAGCTGCTGCTGAGCAAGCCGGACCTGCTGCTGCTCGACGAGCCCACCAACCACCTGGACGCGGAGAGCGTGCTGTGGCTGGAGCAGCACCTGGCGCAGTACGCGGGCGCGGTCCTGGCCGTCACCCACGACCGGTACTTCCTCGACAACCTCGCCGAGTGGATCCTGGAGCTCGACCGCGGCCGGGCTCACCCGTACGAGGGCAACTACTCCACCTACCTGGAGAAGAAGGCCGAGCGGCTGGCGGTCACGGGCAAGAAGGACCAGAAGCTGCAGAAGCGGCTGAAGGACGAGCTGGAGTGGGTCCGGTCGGGCGCCAAGGCCCGGCAGGCCAAGTCCAAGGCCCGCCTCGGCCGTTACGAGGAGATGGCCGCGGAGGCGGAGAAGACCCGCAAGCTCGACTTCGAGGAGATCCAGATCCCGCCGGGCCCGCGTCTGGGCAACGTCGTGGTCGAGGTGGACAAGCTGAAGAAGGGCTTCGGCGACCGGGTGCTGATCGACGGCCTGTCGTTCAGCCTGCCGCGCAACGGCATCGTCGGCGTCATCGGTCCGAACGGCGTCGGCAAGACGACGCTGTTCAAGACCATCGTGGGGCTGGAGGAGCCAGACTCGGGCGCCGTCCGGATCGGCGAGACGGTCAAGCTGTCCTACGTCGACCAGAACCGCGGCGGCATCGACCCGAAGAAGAACGTGTGGGAGGTCGTCTCCGACGGCCTGGACTACATCCACGTCGGCAACGTCGAGATGCCGTCGCGGGCGTACGTCAGCGCGTTCGGCTTCAAGGGCCCGGACCAGCAGAAGCCGTCGGGCGTGCTCTCCGGCGGTGAGCGCAACCGGCTCAACCTGGCGCTGACCCTCAAGGAGGGCGGCAACCTGATCCTGCTGGACGAGCCGACGAACGACCTGGACGTCGAGACACTGGGCTCGCTGGAGAACGCCTTGGAGCAGTTCCCCGGCTGCGCCGTGGTCATCTCGCACGACCGGTGGTTCCTCGACCGCGTCGCCACGCACATCCTGGCGTGGGAGGGCACGGCCGAGAACCCGTCCAAGTGGTACTGGTTCGAGGGCAACTTCGAGGGCTACGAGAAGAACAAGATCGAGCGCCTCGGCGCGGAGGCGGCGAGGCCGCACCGCGTCACCTACCGCAAGCTCACACGGGACTGAGAGCCGGGTACCTACATCGTGGCGGCCAGGGGCGAGGCGCAGGCGGACGTCGAGGTGAGCACGCTGGTCGTGCCCGCCTGGCGGTTGCGTTGGCGGGCACCGGAGCTTGCTCTGGTGCTGGGCGAACGCGCCGTCGCGCTCGCCTCCACCCGCCGTGACGAGGTCGACCGGTTGCGCGCGGAGGCCCTCGTGGTCTTCGCGAGCAACCGCATGGGCCGGGGCGTCCGCATCGCGGACCGGGCGTTGGACGCCCTCAAGGCGGCCGAGGCAGCGTCCGAGCGGGAAACGGCCTGGCGCCTGCGGGTCGAGTTGGCCGACAGCGCCAGGTCGGTCGGCGCGCCCCTCACGGGCTTCGCCGCCGTCCGGCCGGTGCTGGAAGCCGACGACGTCCCGCCCGGCCTGCGGGCCACGGCCCTCGTCCAGGCCGGCGAGTGCCTGGTCTCGGTCGGCCGCGGCGCGGCGCTGGCCCAGGCGTTGGACGAAGCGGACCGCCTCTACCAGGCGGATCCGCTCCTGGACCACGACACGACCCTGCTGCACCGCGGCTTGCTGCGCGCGTCCGCGGCGGGCCAGCACCGCCGTTGGGGCGACCTGCAGGCGGCGGTCGCGTCGGCCCGTGACGGCCTGGCCGTGCTGGACCGGCTCAAGGAGCCGGAGTCCGACAACGGCCAGGTCCGGGGCAGGCTGACGGTCGAACTCGTCTGCGCCCTGATGGACTTGAACAAGCCGGGCGAGGCTTCGGAGATCGGCACCCCGCTCCTGGAGCGCCCGGTGCGGGCTCCGTCCGCCTCCACCACCGGCTGGCTGCGACTGGCCCTGGCCACCAGGGTCCACCTCCCCGCCGGCCGCGTCGACCAGGCCCGCGACCTGCTCCGTGACGCCGCCGACAGCGCCGAGCGCCACCAGTTGGACACCCTCCTGGCGGAAAGCCTCCTGGCGCTGGCGCACGTCCACGAGGTGGCCGGCGACCTGACCGAGGCACTGGCCAACCTCCGCTCCGCCCACGCCGCCGAACGCAGGCGTGCCAGAGCGGTCTACGCCGTGCGGGCCAGACTGGCCGCCGAGTTCTCCGGCGTCCACCGCCGGCCGGCGGGCGGCCTGCACGACGAACTGGCCGCCCTGCTCCGCACCGGAACCCCGGCCGTGACGCCACCCACCACCGACCCGGACCTCGCCCCCGAGGCCAAGCAACAACTCCGCCAGTGGCGTCCGGTCCAGGCGCACCGCAACGAGGGCATCCGGGTGAAGCGCTCCCGCCGCGCGGCCGAAGACATGACGGTGGAAGGCCTCTCCGCCGCCAGGGCCCACGCCGCCGACCGCTGGCGCCTGGTCCAACCGTTCGGCGAGGCGGAAGACGACACCGCGCAACCGGGAGGCCGCCGCCGAGCACCGGAACCGGAAACCCAACCACCACCCACCCACGGCCGCCCGGAACACGCCAGAAGCGGCCAAGCCAAGCCCACCCGCACACCACCCACCGGCATCCCGAACCCGGGCGCCCACGCAACCGGCGCAGCAACGACGCCGGGTGCGGGCATCGGCAACGCCTTCGCCGGCAGGCCGACCGGCACCCACGCGGGCACCGCGAACAACGCGGGAACCGCCGGCACCGCGCCCAACAGCCCTGGCCACCCCGCCACCCCGGACTACGCGCCGCCGGCAACCCACGCGGGCACCACCGGACCGGGCGCGCCCGCGCCCACCGGCGGGATCGGCAGCCCACCCTCTGACATCCACGCCGGCGGCGTCGGCACGGGCGCGGTCACCTCCGCCGGTGCCGCATCCGACGGCATCCACGCGCAAGCCGCAGGAACCGGCGATCCCGCCGTGGGCAGTGCCGGGTTCGGCACCGCGCCGGCCGGCCTTCACGCTCGCGGCGGTGCGGGGACTGGCGGTCCCGCGCAAGGGGCCACGTCGCCCGTGAGCCACGCGGGTGGTCCAGGGACCGGTGAGGCGCAGCTCGGCGGTTCGGGGGCCGGCGGTGTGGGACTTGGTGGTGTGGAAGCCGGCGATGCGGGATTTGGTGGTGAATCGGCCGACACCTACGCGAGCAGTGCGGTGACCGGTGAGGCCGTGTCCGGTGGCGCCGGGATTCGCGAGGTGGCGGCTGGCGCTGCCGGTGTGCCGGGCGGTGGTTCGGCCGAGTCGGCTGGGCAGGCTGGGACTCCGGCACACGGTGTGGGGGCTGGTGGTGTGCCGAACGTGGTGCCTGAGGCCGGCGTCGGCGGTGCGGGTGTTGGAGGTTTTCCCGGTACGTCGGGTGGCACCGGCTCCTCCGCGGGGAGTGCGGTGGCCGGTGGGCGTCAGGGTGCCGGTGAGCCCGCTGTTCGGCGGCCGGTCGGTGGTGCTGGGCTTGGTGGGGGCGGGTTCGGCATCGTGCAGCCCGAGGTCGGCGTGCAATCCGATGTTCGTGAGAGCGGTGTCGGTGAGACCGGCTCCGACGAGGCCGGGTCTGGCGGTGCCGGCTCGGGTGAGGCTGGTGCCGGCGAGAGCGGCACCGGCGAGAGCGGTGGCGGCGTTGCTCCTGCGGCTGGGCACGAGGGTGGCGAGCGGAGTGTGCCGGCGGCTGGGTTGATCGCTGCGGCGGGCGCTGTGCGCAGTGGGCGTCGGCGGGCTGCTCGTGAGGCTGCCGAGGACGAAGGGGAGCGGTCTTCCGGTGACGCCGACCCCAGTGTGTTGGACACGCTGAAGGCAGCCGGGCTGCTCGACCCGCAGCGCGCCGGTGGTCGGCGGCGTGCTCCCGACGCTGACGAGGAGGCCGCCGTTTCCGAGCCCGAGCCCGCGCGACAGGCTGAACCCGAGCAGGTGCAGTGGCGGGTGGAACCGCCGCCGCGACTGCGTGGTGAGGCACCGCCGCCCGTCGACATGTTCGACTCACCGACGATGGTCCAGCCGGCCGTGCGCGACGACGTGCCGCCGGTCGGGCTTGGCGCGGCCTTCGTGAAGGGGCCGCTCATCCCCACCGCCAGGGTGCCCGACCCGCCCGACTACCCGTTGCCGCCCGTGCCCGACTTCGCCATGTCGTCGTCGGTGCCGGAGCAGGCCGTGGAAGCGGAGGAGTCGCGACCGGTCTTCCCCTCGACGGACGTGGATTCGCCCGCCGAGGACCTGTCGGCGCCCGCACCGCGACCCGAGCCGCAGCGCGCACCACAGCCCGTGCCGCGACCCGAGCCACACCGAGAGCCGCGGCCTGAGCCGCAGCCGGCGCCGCTGCCTGAGCCGGACCAGGTGCCCGGAGTGCCCGAGCCCGACCAGGTGCCGCCGGTCCCGGTGCCCGACCCGGTGCCGTCCGACCCGTCCCCCGACGCGCCGCCGACCACGACACCGACCAGGCCACCGTCGGCGGAGTTCAGCCCGACCGGGTTCCTCGGCGCCGCCGACATCGAGCACGACGACACACCCGCACCCGCACCCGGCGAAGCGACCGGTGAGGCAGCCGGAGAACCGACCGGAGAACCGACCGGAGAACCGACCGGAGAACCGACCGGCGGGGAAACGCCGAAGGACCCCTTCGTCACCGCCGTCGTGGTCGGCGGCAAGACGATCGACCTGCCGGCCATCGTCGTCGAACCGACACCGCCCACCCCCGGCTCACCCAGCGCCACCCGCGCTTCACGCCGCCACAAGAGCGACCTGAGCCTGGCCGAGCTCCTCGCCGAGGCCCTCGTCGCGTACGAGGACGCCCGGCGCGAGGACGAAGCCGCCGGTCGCGTCGAGGTCGACGAGGACACCGTGCCCATCTCACCTGTCGGGACACCACCGCCCGAATCCGAGAACGAGACCACCGCCCCGATCCGGCGCGTCGACCCACCGCGCCGGTTCGACACGTGGACTCTTCCCGAATCGTGAAATAAGTTGAGCTTCTAATAAGGTTTCCCGTCGGTAACAAAGCGGGAAATAGGCCATGTCACAAGTGAATTCCCGACTTTCCCGGCAAGTTGTTCGATTCAGTGCGAGGGTTGCGGCGAACGGGTTCGCGCTCGTCTGGTTAAGTGGTGCGCACACCCGGTACACAGACGTACCGCATAGCGTGGAGTCGCCTGAAGATGACCTCGACTGGAGCCCCGTCCCGATCCGAGCCCACCGCCCGCGACGTCGGCGCGGCGAGCCCGGCCAGTCCCGAACAGGCCCGTGACGTTTTGATCGAACGTGCCGCCGCCAACGCCCCCGAGCTCGCCGACCTGATCCGCCTGTACTACCGCCACGTCCCGGCCGAGGAAGTCATCGACGACGACCCGGTCGACCTGGTGGGCGCGGTGCGCTCGAACTACCAGCTCGCCGAGACCCGGGTGCCGGGCCGTCCGGTCGTGCGGATCCTCAACCCGACCCGCGCGCACGACGGCTGGACGTGTCCGGCCACGGTGGTGCAGGTGGTCACCGACGACATGCCCTACCTGGTCGACTCGGTGGCCTCCGAGCTGACCCGCGGCGGCGTGCAGGTGCAACGGGTGGTGCACCCGATCGTCGTGGTGCGCCGTGACCTGGTCACGGGGGCGCTCCAGGAGGTCCTGCCGACCGCGGACCCGGCCGACCCGCCGGGCGACGCGCTGGCCGAGTCGTGGATGTACGTCGAGGTCGACCTGCTCACCGACCCGGACCGGGCGCGTGAGCTGGAAACCAAGCTGCACGCCGTGCTCAACGACGTCCGCGAGGTCGTCGAGGACACCGACAAGATGGCCGGCATGGCGGGGCACCTGGCCGAACTGCTGGAGTCCGAACCGCCGCCGCTGCCCAGCCACGAGGTGCAGGACGGCGCGAACCTGCTGCGCTGGTTGGCCGACGACCACTTCACGTTCCTCGGCTACCGCCAGTACGAGCTGGTCCGCGACGACCCGGCCACGGACGGCGAACCCGCGCTCAGGGCGGTCCTGGCGAGTGGTCTCGGGGTGCTCAGACAGGACAGCCTCGCGGCGCGCAGCCTGACGGCGGGCCCGGACGCGGGCGCCCAGGCACTGTCACCGGAACTGCTGGTCCTGACGCAGGCCAGCGCGCAGTCGAGCGTGCACCGGTCGGTGTACCCCTACTACGTCGGCGTGAAGACCTTCGACGCCGACGGCAACGTGACCGGCGAGCACCGGTTCCTCGGCGTCTTCTCCACCACGGCCCTGCACGAGGACGTGCTGGACATCCCGGCCATCGAACGCCGGGTCCGCGACGTCATCCACCGCGCCGGTTTCCCGCTGCACTCGTACTCGGGCCAGCGGATGCTCGAAGTGATCCAGAACTACCCGCGCACCGAGCTGTTCTCGGTCGACACGGACACGCTCTACCAGACCGTCACGGGCGTGATCGCGCTCGCCGAACGCCGCCGGCTGCGCCTGTTCCTGCGCCGCGACCCGTACGGCCGCTTCTACTCGTGCCTGGTCTACCTGCCGCGCGACCGCTACACCACGACGTCGCGGCTGGCCATGCAGGAAGTGCTGATCGACCAGCTCGGCGGCGTGAACCTGGAGTACAGCGCACGCGTCGGCGAGTCGGCGCTGGCCCGCGTGCACTTCACCGTGCACACCGACCCGAGCCGCCAGGCCGAGCCGGACACCGCCCACATCCAGCAGCTGCTGGCCGAGGCCGTGCGCCTGTGGGACGACCGCATGGTCGAGGCGGTCATGGAGGACCACGGCGCGGCTCTGGGCGCGGAATCGTCGTCCGAGCGGGGCCAGCGGATCGCCGCGGCGTTCCCCGAGGCCTACAAGGAGGACTTCACCGCGGCCGAGGGCCTGGCGGACTTCCGCCGCATCGAGGCCCTCAAGCGCGGTGACCTGGACCTGGTGTTCTACACGCCGCGCGACGCCGAGCCGGGTGAACGGCGGTTCAAGCTGTTCCTCGTCGGCGCCCGGTTGACGCTGTCCGACGTGCTGCCGATGTTGCAGCGCATGGGCGTGGTCGTGGTGGACGAGCGCCCGTACGAGCTGGTCCGCGACGACGGCGCCGAGTGCTGGATCTACGACTTCGGCCTGCGCATCGACCAGGTCACGCTGGACGAGCTGTCCAGCGAGGACCCCGAGTCGATCCGCACCCGCTTCCAGGACGCGTTCGCCGCCTCCTGGCGCGGCGAGGCCGAGGTGGACGGCTTCAACACGCTCGTGCTCAAGGCCGGCGTCACGTGGCAGCAGGCCGCGATGCTGCGTGCCTACGCCAAGTACCTCCGCCAGGCCGGCACCCCGTACAGCCAGGACTACATCGAGGACGCGGTCCTGGGGCACACCGAGGTCGCCACGGCTCTGGTGCGGCTGTTCGAGGCGCGGTTCGACCCCTCCCTGTCCGACGAGCAGCGCTCCAGTCGCACCGAGCACCTGGTCGACGACATCACCGAGATGATCGACAACGTGACCAGCCTGGACGCGGACCGCATCCTGCGCAGCCTGCTCACGCTGGTGCAGGCCACGCTGCGCACGAACTACTTCGTGCGCGACGTCGACGGCAACCCCCGCCCCTACCTGGCGGTCAAGCTGAACCCCCGCGCGATCCCGGACCTGCCCCAGCCGAGGCCCAGGTTCGAGATCTTCGTGTACTCGCCCCGCCTGGAAGGCGTGCACCTGCGCTTCGGCCCGGTCGCACGCGGCGGTCTGCGCTGGTCCGACCGACGTGAGGACTTCCGCACCGAGATCCTGGGCCTGGTGAAGGCGCAAGCCGTGAAGAACGCCGTGATCGTGCCGGTCGGCGCGAAGGGCGGCTTCGTGCTGAAGAAGCCGCCGGCGCCCACCGGCGACCCGGGCCAGGACCGCGAGCAGCTGCTGGCCGAGGGCATCGCCTGCTACCGCCAGTTCATCTCCGGCCTGCTCGACCTGACCGACAACCTCAACTCCGGCACGGTCCTGCCCGCGCCGCAGGTCGTCCGGCACGACGGCGACGACACCTACCTGGTGGTCGCGGCGGACAAGGGCACGGCGTCGTTCTCCGACATCGCCAACGAGGTCTCCAAGTCCTACGGCTTCTGGCTGGGCGACGCGTTCGCGTCCGGCGGATCCGTCGGCTACGACCACAAGGCCATGGGCATCACCGCCAAGGGCGCGTGGGAGAGCGTGAAGCGCCACTTCCGCGAACTGGGCACGGACACGCAGACCGAGGAGTTCACCGTCGTCGGCGTCGGCGACATGTCCGGTGACGTGTTCGGCAACGGCATGCTGCTGTCCGAGCACATCCGCCTGGTGGCCGCGTTCGACCACCGCCACATCTTCATCGACCCGAACCCCACCGCCGCGAGCGGCTACGCCGAGCGCAAGCGGCTGTTCGAACTGCCCCGCTCCTCGTGGGACGACTACGACCGCTCCCTGATCAGCGCCGGCGGTGGCGTGTGGCCGCGCACGGCCAAGTCGATCCCGGTCTCCGAGCAAGTCCGCGAAGCCCTGGGCCTGCCCGAGGGCGTGGTCAAGCTGTCGCCGCAGGAGCTGATGAAGGCGATCCTGCTCGCGCCCGTCGACCTGCTCTGGAACGGCGGCATCGGCACCTACGTCAAGGCGGGCGCCGAGTCGCACGCCGAGGTCGGGGACAAGGCCAACGACGCGATCCGCGTCAACGGCTCCGACCTGCGCGTCAAGGTCGTCGGCGAGGGCGGCAACCTCGGTCTGACCCAGCGCGGTCGCATCGAGTTCGCCCGCAACGGCGGCAAGGTCAACACCGACGCGCTCGACAACTCCGCCGGTGTCGACTGCTCCGACCACGAGGTCAACATCAAGATCCTGCTCGACGAGCTGGTCCGCGACGGCAAGCTCGACCAGGACCAGCGCAACGAGCTGCTGGGCCAGATGACCGACGAGGTCGGCGAGCTGGTCCTCGCCGACAACTACTCGCAGAACTCCGTGCTCGGCGTCTCCCGCGCCCACGCCGCGCCGATGCTCTCGGTGCACGCACGCCTGGTCGCGGACCTCGAACAACGCGGCGTCCTCGACCGCACGCTCGAAGCGCTGCCCAGCACCGCGGAGTTCAAGGCGCTGGAGAAGGCGGGCGACGGCCTCACCTCGCCCGAGCTGGCCACGCTCCTGGCACACGTGAAGCTCGCGCTGAAGGAGGAGGTGCTGGCCAGCGACCTGCCGACGATCGACGTGCTGGCCCGCCGGCTGCCCGACTACTTCCCGAGCGAGCTGCGGGAACGGTTCGCCGACGCCATCGGCAACCACCCGCTGTCCCGCGAGATCATCACGACCGTCCTGGTCAACGAGGTCGTCGACGGCGGCGGCGTGTCGTACGCGTTCCGCCTGGCCGAGGAGATCAGCGCCTCCGCGACCGACGCGGTGCGCGCGTACACCGTCGTGACCGCGATCTACGACCTGCCGTCGATCTGGCAGGAGATCCGCGCCCTGGACAACGTCGTGCCGACCGACGTCCAGGACGACATGGTGCTGGAAACGCGCCGCCTGCTGGACCGCGCGTCGCGCTGGCTGCTCACCAACCGCCCCCAGCCACTGGCGGTCGGCTCCACGATCAGCCGCTTCGCCCCCGTGGTCGGCTCCCTGGCACCGCGCGCCATCGACCTGCTCCAAGGTCACGAGAAGGAATCCGTGGTCGAGCACGTCGAACGGCTGGTCGGCCAGGGCGTGCCCGTCGGACTGGCCCGCCGCGTCGCCGGGCTGCTCTTCACCTACGGGCTGCTCGACGTCACGGAGGTCGCCGAACTCGCCGAGCGCGAGGAAGGCGAGGGCGCAACCGGTCAGGAGCGCACGCACCAGGAGACCGCCGAGGTCTACTTCGCGCTGTCGGACCACCTGGACGTCGACCGGATGCTCAGCTCGGTCTCGAACCTGGAACGCCTCAACCGCTGGCACTCGCTGGCCCGCCTGGCGTTGCGCGACGACTTCTACTCCTCGCTGCGCTCGATCACGATCGACGTCCTGCGCTCAGCCGAGCCGGGCGACACCCCGGAGGAGAAGATCGCGACCTGGGAACAGGCCAACTCCCCCCGCCTGAGCCGCGCCCGCGCCGCCCTCGCCGAGATCAACCGGGTCAGCAAGCTCGACCTGGCCACCCTCTCCGTCGCCGCCCGCCAGGTCCGCAGCATGATCCGCTGACCTCCCGTCGCCAGGGCACCGCACCCGCCGTGCCCTGGCGACCCGCCCCACCCCCACGCCTTCTCGGCCACTGGCACGCCTTCCCTCGACAGAAGGGCTTCGTGTCATCCCGCCGACCTGGCTCTCTTGTGATCTACCAACCCGATACCCCGCCTTCATCCTGGAACGTCCCCGTCGGACCATCCGCCCCCGATGTCGCCAACCGCACCACGGTCCTCGCGCTCACTTCCGGCGCTCTCCCCACCCCGAACGCCGCAGTCATGTCCGTCGCGGTGAATCCCGGCTCAAGCTCATTGAACTTGATGCCCGGCTGGGACTTGGCGTACTGCACCGTCACCATCGTGGCCGCCTCCTCCGTGACCCGCACGATCGCCACCGCATTCGTGTCGAAGACCCTCAATGCCTCAGGTCCGTCGACAACGTCACCACCGAGAACGCCCGCGTTGTGCACCAACACATCGAGCAAGCCCTCTTCCTCCCGGACCGTCGCCAGCGCGCCACTCACCGAAGCGTCGTCGGTCACATCGAGCTGCACGAATCGTGCGCCGAGCGCCGCCGCCGATTTCTCGCCCCGCTCGACACTCCTGGCGTCCGCGGACTTGCCGACCAAACGCCCCGGCAGAACACCCGGGCCGAACTGGGCCGCACCGGACAGGCCTGGCGAAACCCTGCGCTGAGCCAGGCGGGAACACACGCGTCCCCGCCCGACCCGACCAACCCTCTAACTACGCCACGTATCCGACAACGTCGCCGGCGACGTCGCGGACCGATTCGTCCCGCTCTCCCACGTCACCGCACCGCCGCTGTCCTTCCGGATGTACTTGTACTGGAACGACGTCCCCGCCGGCAGCGACACCGACCCCCGCCACGTCGGATAGGTCGCCGACGACAGCGCCACCGCCGCGCCGGTGTTCCACGCACCCAACGCCGGGTGGTCGCCGACCACGAAGATGTTCTGCCCCAACGACGTCGTGGCGTTCACCGCGAACGACGTCGTCCCCGCCGGCGGGTTCCCCGCCCCGGTCGCCCCGACGTGCAGCGCCAACGCCTCACCCGCGCCCAACGTCGCGGTGAACTGCCCGTTCGACCCGACCGCGACCGCCACGCACCCGTCCTGCTGCACGTTGCAGTACGACCCGGCCGGCAGCGAGGTCTGGAACGTCCGCGTCATCGCCGACGACTCGCGGTTGATCGCGACGAAGCCCTTGTTGCCCCGCCCGAACGCGATGGCGTCGCCGCCGTTGTCCCACCAGTTCACGACCGCCGTCCCGGCCACGGTGTTGCGGAACTGCACCATCGACGCGATCTGCGTCCACCGGTGCTGGCACTTCCACCCGGACGTGTAGCACTCCGACCCGGACGGCGGCCCGGCGTCGTGCGACGAGAACTCGTAGCCCGAGTACACGTTCGGCGAACCGTAGGGCCACGCCAGCATGAACACGTTCGCCAACGTGTAGGTCGACCCGTCGCGGTACGTCAACGTCGACCCGTTGCGCTCGGTGTCCCAGTTGTCCACGAACGACCGCGCCTGACCGCTCGCCAGGTAGCCCCACGACTGCCCGAACGTGCTCAGGTACGCCAGGTTCTCGTTGTTGAAGATCCGCTTGATGTCGTAGGCGTACCGGAACTCGTCCACGTCACCCGACCCGGTGTACTCGCCGGGCTGCACGGCCTCACCGGCCCCGTAGATCACCTCGTGCACCCAGAAAACACCCGGGTTGCTCAGCCGCGACTTGATCGCGGCCAGGTCCGCCGCCGGCATGTGCTTGGCCGCGTCGATCCGGAACCCGTCGACACCCATCGCGATCAGCGAGTTCAGGTACGACGCGATCTTCCCCCGCACGTGGTCGCTGCCGGTGTTCAGGTCCGACAGCCCGACCAGCTCGCAGTTCTGCACGTTGTCGCGGTTGCGGTAGTCGCTGATGTGCGACCGGCACGAGTGGAAGTCCCAGTCGCTGTAGATGCCGGGGTAGTTGTACTTCGTGTACGACGAGCCGCCGGTCCCCGTGCCCGAGCCGGCGCTCATGTGGTTGATCACCGCGTCCGCGATGACCTTCACGCCCGCCGCGTGGCAGGTGTTCACCATGTTCCGGAACGCGGCCTCGTCACCCAGACGCCCCGCGATGCGGTAGCTGACCGGCTGGTACGAGGTCCACCACTGGGACCCCTGGATGTGCTCGGTGGCCGGCGAGACCTCCACGAACCCGTAGCCGCGAGGCCCGAGCACGTTCGTGCACTCACTCGCCACCCGCGCGAACGGCCACTGGAACAGGGTCGCGGTCACGTCCTTCGCGGACGGCGGCGTTGCAAAACTTTGCGGGACCGCCAAAAGGCTGAACAGGAGTACGGCTATCGCGCCCAAGGCGCGTCGACTTGAGGAAACCACGATGTCTCCTAGCTGGCAGGGATGTGCTCTAGGTCATACCAGCTGCCAGACTTGCTGAAAACACTTGCAAAGTATTTCATTGCCCTCCGGCGGAACCGATCCGGAAGGACACCCCATGACGCAGGACTGGTGGCGCGATGCCGTCATCTACCAGGTCTACGTGCGCAGCTTCGCCGACTCGGACGGCGACGGTGTCGGTGACCTGCCCGGCATCCGCTCCCGACTGCCCTACCTGGCCGACCTCGGCGTGGACGCGGTCTGGATCACGCCGTTCTACTCGTCCCCGATGGCCGACGGCGGCTACGACGTCGCCGACTACCGGACCGTCGACCCGCTGTTCGGCTCCAACGACGACGCCAAGGCCCTCGTCGAGGACGCGCACGCCCTCGGCATCCGCGTGATCGTCGACCTGGTCCCGAACCACACCAGCGACCGGCACGCGTGGTTCCAGCAGGCGCTCGACGCCGCCCCGGGCTCCCCGGAACGCGCCCGCTACCACTTCCGCGACGGCCGCGGCGAGCAGCCTCCGAACGACTGGGAATCCGTCTTCGGCGGCCCCGCCTGGACGCGGGTCCCGGACGGCCAGTGGTACCTGCACCTGTTCGCGCCCGAGCAGCCGGACCTGAACTGGGACCAGCCGGAGGTGCGCGACGAGTTCCTCGACGTGCTGCGCTTCTGGCTCGACCTCGGCGTGGACGGCTTCCGCATCGACGTCGCGCACGGCATGGTCAAGGCCGACGGCCTGCCCGACGTCGGCACGCCCGGTCACCTCAAGCTGCTGGGCACCGAGGCGCTGCCGTTCTTCGACCAGGACGGCGTGCACGAGATCTACCGCGACTGGCGCAAGGTGCTCGACTCCTACCCGGGCAACCGGATCGGCGTGGCCGAGGCGTGGACGCCGAGCCCCGAGCGCACCGCCCGCTACCTGCGCTCCGACGAGCTGCACCAGGCGTTCAACTTCCACTACCTGACCGCCGGGTGGACCGCCACCGACCTCAAGCAGGTCATCGACGACTCGCTGGCCGCGATGAGGCCGGTCGCCGCGCCGACCACGTGGGTGCTGTCCAACCACGACGTGCAGCGGCACGTGACGCGGTACGGCAGCGTGGCGCGCGCCCGTGCCGCCGCGATGCTCATGCTCGCCCTGCCCGGCAGCGCGTACGTCTACCAGGGCGAGGAACTGGGCCTGCCGGAGGTGCTCGACCTGCCCGAGGACGTCCTCCAGGACCCGGTGTGGGAACGGTCCGGCCACACCGACCGCGGGCGTGACGGCTGCCGCGTGCCGATCCCGTGGACGGCGGACGGCCCGTCGTTCGGCTTCGGCGACGGCGGCTCGTGGCTGCCGCAGCCGTCCGCCTGGGCCGACCTCGGCGTGGCGAGCCAGCTCGGCGACCCGAACTCCGTGCTGGAGCTCTACCGCAGCGCGCTGCGCGTGCGACGGGAGCACCCTGACCTCGGTGCGGGCTCCGACGTGGAGTGGCTGGACGTGCCCGAAGGCGTGCTGTCGTTCCGCCGCGGCGCCTTCACGTGCGTGGTGAACTTCGGCCCTGACGTGGCACGCCTGCCCGCCGACGGCGAGGTGCTGCTCGCCTCGGGTGGTCACGCGACCGAAGACGCGGACGTCCTCGTGCCGCCGGACACGACCGTGTGGCTCTCGCGCCCGTAGAGTCACCCGGTGTGACAGCGCGGCTCAGTGACATCGCGACCCAGGCAGGCGTGAGCGAGGCGACGGTCAGCCGAGTGGTCAACGGCAAGCCAGGCGTCTCGGCCACCACCCGCCAGGCCGTGGTCGCCGCGATGGACGTGCTCGGCTACGAGCGCCCGCCCAGGCTCCGCCAGCGCAGCGCCGGGCTGATCGGGTTGATCACCCCCGAGTTGAACAACCCGATCTTCCCGGCGCTCGCGCAGGTCATAGAGCAGGTGCTGACCCGTGACGGCTACACGCCGGTGCTGTGCACGCAGACGCCCGGCGGCTCGACCGAGGACCAGCTGACCGAGATGCTGGTCGACCGGGGCGTGACCGGGATCGTCTTCGTGTCCGGCCTGCACGCCGACACGACCGCCGACAAGGACCGGTACGTCAAGCTGGCCGGCCGCGGCGTGCCGTTCGTGATGATCAACGGCTACACCGACCAGGTGTCCGCGCCGTTCGTCTCGGTGGACAACCGCGCCGCGGTCCGGTTGGCGGTCACCCACCTGGCCGAACTCGGGCACGAGGTGATCGGCCTGGCCGTCGGGCCGCCGCGGTTCGTGCCCGCGCTGCGCATGGTGGAGGGCTTCACGCTCGTCCGCCCGCAGGCCTCGGACCTGGTCGAGCACTCCCTGTTCACGGTCGAGGGCGGCCAGGCCGCGGCCAACGCCCTGCTGGACCGCGGCTGCACGGCGATCGTGTGCGGCAGCGACCTGATGGCGTTCGGCGCGATCCGCGCGGCCCGCGACCGGGGCCTCGACGTGCCGCGCGACGTGTCCGTCGTCGGCTTCGACGACTCGCCGCTGATCGTGTTCGCCGACCCGCCGCTGACCACGATCCGCCAGCCGGTCGAGGCGATGGGGCAGGCCGCCGTGCACGCGTTGCTGGAGGAGATCGGCGGCACGCCCGCACCGCACGCGGAGTTCGTGTTCCAGCCGGAACTGGTGGTGCGCGGCTCGACCGGCGCCCGCCCCAGATGACCGCGCTCGCCGAGCGGATCCTCGCGCAACGGATGCGGGCCCAACGCCTCTCGCACCCCGCCTCCGACGCCACGGACCTCCTCACGTCGATCTTCGCCCTCCAAGCGCAGGACGTCCCGGCGGCACGGCTCGCAGCGCGCGCCCGGGGCGTGAGGTCCCTGGACGGCCCTCTGGTGCGCACGTGGGCCATGCGCGGGACCCTCCACCTGCTCCACCAGGACGACCTGTGGGTCGTGAACCTCCTCGGCCCGACCTCCATCGCCGCCGGACGACGTCGCCGCGAGCAACTCGGCCTCACCGATGAGCTGTGCGAACGCGCGCTACCCGCGCTCCGCGAAGTCCTGACCGAGCCGCTGGAACGCGCCGAACTCGTGCGCCGCCTCGCCGACGTCGGCATCGCCCTCGACCCGAAGTCCCAGGCGCCCGCGCACCTGCTGGCGTTCGCCGCGAACTCCGGCGTGCTGTGCCGGGGCCTGGACGACACCTACCGTCTCCTGCGCATCGACTGCGGACCCCGTGGCGTGGACGAGCTGTGGCGGCGCTACCGACGTGCCTACGGCCCGGCCACGCCCGACGACTTCGCCGCGTGGAGCGGCCTGCCCAAGCGGATGCTCGGGAACCTGCCCGAGGTGGCCGACGAACCGGCCGAGCCGACCGGCGCGGTCCGCGTGCTCGGCCACTTCGACCCCTACCTCCTCGGCTACCGCGACCGCTCCCTCGCGCTCGACCCCGAGCACGCGCCGCTCGTGCAGACCGGCGGCGGTTTCCTCACCCCGCACGTCGTCGTGGACGGCCGCGTCGTCGCCGTCTGGCGGCGCGACGGCGGGCACTTCACCGTGCGGCCGTTCAGCGACCGCCCCGACCGCCCGGACATCGCGGAAGAGGTCGCCGACCTGGGACGATTCCTCGACTTGGACGCGCGCTTAACCTGGGCGTAGCACGTGGATAAGGTCACTGCCACGCATCGACGAGCGGGAGGCGCGTTCAACTTGGGTGTGTTCGTCACGGGTGTGCGCCCGCGCTGGTCGGACATGGACGCCTTCGGCCACGTCAACCACGCCAACACGGTGACCCTGCTGGAAGAGGCGCGCATCGACCTGCTGTTCACCGAGGCCGCCAGGCACGGTGTGCCGGAGATGTCGCACGGCATGGTCGTCGCCCGGCTCGTGGTGGACTACCTCGCGCCGGTGGTGTTCACCGGCGACGAGGTCGTGGTGGAGATGTCCGTTCGGGAATTGAAGTCCGCGTCCTTCACGTTGGACTACACGGTCCGCGGCGGTCGCCAGGAGGGCAGCGCCGTCGTCACGACGGCCGAGACCCTGATGGTCCCGTACAACCTGACGGCCGGACGCCCGCGCCGTCTACTCGAAGCCGAGCGCGACTTCCTCGCGGGCTGGCGTGCCGGAGGTAATGGTGCCTGAGCTGGTCCTCGCCGATCCCGCCGAGCGGGACGACCTCGGCGCGTTCGTCGCCCGTGCCGTCCGGTTGGACGGCCAAGCCGTGGTGCGGCTGCGCAACCGCCCGTCCGCCGACCTGGTCGACGCGTGGGTGGCGACCCCGTTCGACACCCTGGCCACCCGGACCGTCGCCGGCCGGATCACGCCGGGCGACGTCACCGTGTCCGGCACCGACCTGCTCACCGGTCTGGCCGTGGTGCGCAGCGAGACCGTCGACCCCGGTCCGGCGCGCGACATGATGTGGCGTTCGGCGCTGCCGCCGGTGGCGGGCTGGCTCCCGGTCGACCGGCTGCCCGGCAGCGTCGTGTCGGAGCTGGCGGAGAAGGGCGTCGAGGTGGCTCGGGAGAACGCGGGCCCCCGCGGCACGCCGCCCGCCTCGCTGCTGGACCAGACCGTGATCACGGTGAGCGGTTCCGGGTTGGACGTGAAGGTGCCCATGCGGTGCCTGTTCGCGTTGTCGGGCATGGGCTTCCTGGGCGGTGACGACGTGCGCATCACGGCCACGGACTCGTGGCTGCGCATCGACGCCCGGTTCGGCGCGGTGGTCCGCCGCCGCCACTCCATGCTGCCCCTGCTGGTCTGAGCGTTTCCGGCCGAACGAGTTCCGGTGTCGTACCCGCCGGCTACCCTGGTCAGGGGATCAGGGGGGTCCGGCGATGGAGTTCAGGGTGCTGGGGCCGGTGCGGGCCCGCACCGGGGGTGGTCCGGTCGAGGTCGGCGGGCCGAAGCCGAGGACGTTGCTGGCGTTGCTGGCGATCAACGCCGGCCGCGTGGTGTCACTGGAGAGGCTGGTCGACGTCCTGTGGGGCGAGCGGCCACCCGGTGATTCCCGTTCGGCCATCTACACCTACGTCTCGACGCTGCGCCGCGCGTTGGGCGACGTGCTGGTCCGCTCCGGCGGCGGCTACCTGCTGTCCGTCCGGCCCGACCAGGTCGACCTGCACGTCTTCACCGCGGAGCTGGGCGACGGCCGCCGCGCGCTGGCCGAGGGCGACCTCGAAGGCGCCGCGGCCCGGTTCGCCGCCGCCCTGGGCCGGTGGCACGGCACCCCGTTGGGCGGCGCCCAGGGCACGTGGGCGGAAGGTGAGCGGTCCCGGCTCGAAGAGCTGCGCCTCGGCGCGCTGGAGGACCGCTTCGACGCCGACCTGGCCCTGGGCCGCGGCGAGGCGCTGACCACCGAGCTGAGCGTGGCCGTGGCCGAGAACCCCCTCCGGGAACGGCTGCGCAGCCAGCTGATGCTCGCGCTCGGCCAAGCGGGGAGGCGGGCCGAGGCGTTGGCCTGCTACCAGCAGGGCAGGCGGATCCTGCTCGACGAACTCGGCCTCGAACCAGGCCTCGCCCTGCGCTCCACGCACGAACGCGTGCTGCGCGGCGAGCCCGAGCCGCCCACCGCCGAGCGACGGAAGCCCGGCCCGCCGTCGCCGAGCCAGCTGCCGTTCGACATCGCCGACTTCACCGGCCGCGTGGCCGAGCACGACCGCCTGGTGGCCCACCTGACCGGGACGACGGGCGCGGTGCGGGTGTGCGCCATCTCCGGCCAGCCGGGCGCGGGCAAGTCGACGCTCGCGGCCCACGTCGCCCACGCCGTGCGCGACCACTTCACCGACGGCCAGCTGTACGCGACCCTGCGCGGCGACGGCGTCGTGCCCGCCGACCCGGCCGAGGTGCTGGCCGGGTTCCTGCGCGCCCTGGGCACGGCGGAGGAGGCCATCCCGGCCGATCCGGCCGAACGCGCCCAGCTGTACCGCACCCTGCTGGCCGACCGACGGGTGCTGATCGTGCTCGACGACGCCCGCGACGAACGCCAGGTCCGGCCGCTGCTGCCCGGCGGCGCGACGTGCGCCGTGCTCACCACCAGCCGGGAACGGCTCGGCGCGCTCGGCGGCGCGGCCCACCTCGACCTGAGCGTGATGCACGACGACGAGGCGCTGGAGCTGCTCGACCGCGTCGTCGGCGACGGTCGGGTGGCCGCCGAACCCGAGGCCGCCGAGGACATCGTCCGGCTGTGCGGCCAGTTGCCATTGGCCCTGCGCATCGCCGGCGCCCGCCTCGCCGCCCGGCCGCAGTGGCGGCTCGCCCGACTCGCCGAACGCCTCGGCGTGCAGCGGCGCGTGCTCGGCGAGCTCACCCTCGGCGACCTGGAGGTGCGCGGCAGCCTCGCGTTGAGCTACGACGGCCTGGCCGAACGCGAACGCGCCGCGTTGCGGAGACTCGCGCTGCTGGGCGTCGCCACGTTCGGCGGCTGGCTCGTCGCACCCCTGCTCGACTGCGACCCGCGTGAGGCGGAGGAGGTGGTGGAACGCCTGGTCGACTCACGGCTGCTCGACCTCGCCACCACCGACGGCGGCACCGCGCTCCGCTATCGCATGCACGACCTGACCAGGGCGTTCGCCCGCGAACGCGGTGAAGCCGAGGAGCCGGGGGCCGCCGTCAAGGCCGCTTGCGCGCGTGCCGCGCGGACCTGGCTGGCCCTGGTCGACCTCGCCGGCAGCCACATGCCGCACACCGCGTTCGACCGCGACCGCACCCCGCCCGACCCGAGGTACTTCGACCCGGAGGCGGCGGCCGAGATCGCCGCCGACCCCGAGGCGTGGTTCGACGCCGAGCAGGCGGGCCTGGTCGGCGTGGTGGAACGGGTCAGCGAACTCGACCTGACCGACGTGGCGACCCGGCTCGCCGCCTCCCTGTGCTCCTCCCGGTTCTCCGTGCGCAACCTGTTCGGCCAGTGGTGGCGCACGCACTCGGCGGCGCTGGAGGCGGCCCGGCGCGCGGGTGACCGGGCGGGTGAGGCGCGGTTGCTGTCGGGCCTCGGCTGGCTGCGGTACGAGCAGGACCGGTTCGAGGAGGCCGCGTCGTACTACGGGCAGGCGCTGGACGCCTACCGGCAGGCCGGCGACGCCCAGGGCGAGGCGTCGGCCCGGCTGGCGCTGAGCACCGTCCTGCGCGAGCACGGCGAGCTGGCGCGGGCCCGGGAGCTGCTCGACCTGGCCCTGCCCGTGCTGCGGGAGCTGGACGAGAAGCACCTGGTCGCCCAGGCGTCGCACGGGCTGGGCCGGGTGCTGACCGAACAGGGCCACCTCGACCTGGCCCTGGAGGTGTGCGAGGAGACGGTGCGGGCCTACCGCGCCGTAGGCGACCGCCGAGGTGAGGCGATCGCGCTGCGGTCGGTGAGCATCGTGCACCGCGCCGCCGGGCGGTGGGACGTCGCGGCCGAGCACGCCGCCCGTGCCGTCGAGCTGCTGCGGACCCTCGGCGACCGGCTGATGTCCGCCTACGCGACCCAGGCGTTGGCCAAGGCCCGCATCCGCCAGGGCCGCGGCGACGCGGTGCGCAGCGACCTGCTCGAGTGCCTCAGCACGTGCAACGAGATGCAGGACGGCTTCGGCCAGGCCCTCGTCCTGCGCACCCTCGGCGAGCTGGAGCTGGCGGGCCTGCGGCCGGAGGTGGCCCGCCGCTACCTGGACCGTTCGCTGCACTGGTGGGAGGCGTTGTCCCTGCCGGTGTGGCGGGCCCGGACCCTGCGGGACCTGGCCGCCACCCTGGCCGCCCTCGGTGAGCCGGACGCCGCCCGAGCGGCCCGCCGCGAGGCAGAGTCGATCTTCCGCGCCCACGGGTGCCGGGAGGCGGGCGAGCCGTTCCGCCCGGTGCCGCCGAGTTCGCACGCCATCGCCTGACCGGCACTTTTAGTTTTCTTTGAGGTCCGACCCCGAGGATGCCGCGCACGCGACAGCGGTGGTCGGAGGCGCGGTCGAGGGGTCCGCGCCTCCCCACATCAACGGCGGGACTAGACGAGCCAGACGGCCGTGTCGGGCGGCAGCTGGTTGCCGTCCATCGGACCGCTGGCCAGCAGGATCTCACCGGGCGGCAGCGGCACCGGGCCGCCGGACGTGTTCAGCGCGCAGATCAGCCCGCCGCCCTTGCGCCGGAACGCGAAGCACCCGGGCGGCGCGCCGTACCACTCCAGCTCGTCGCCGTCGAACGCCGGCTGCGACTTCCGCAGCTCCAGCGCGTGCCGGTAGAACGACAGCATCGACTCGGGGTCTTCCAGCTGCGACTCGGCGGTGAGGCCTGCCCACTCGTTCGGCTGCGGCAGCCACGTGGTCACCGCCTGCGAGAAGCCGAACGGCGGGGTGTCGCCCTCCCACGGCAACGGCACGCGGCACCCGTCGCGACCGCGCAGGGTGCGCCCGGACCGCAGCCAGATCGGGTCCTGCAACGCCCACTCCGGCAGCTCCACGTCCGGCAGGCCGAGCTCTTCGCCGTTGTAGAGGTAGACCACGCCGGGCAGCGCCAGCTCGACCAGCGCCATCGCCCGCGCCCGCCGCGCCCCGAGGTCGCCACCGCCGTACCGGGTCACGTGCCGCGGCACGTCGTGGTTGGACAACGTCCAGGTCGCGGGCGCGCCCACCGACCGGACCGCGCCCAACCCGTGCTCGACGGCCGAGCGGACGGCGTCCGCGTCGAACGGCGCCTCCAGCAGCCGGAAGTTGAACCCGAGGTGCAGCTCGTCGGGCCGCAGGTACCGGGCGTACCGCTCGTCGTCGGCGACCCAGACCTCGCCGACGGCCATGCGGCCCGGGTACTCGTCGATGACCTTGCGGATCATCCGGTGGATCTCGTGCACCCCGTCGTTGTCGAACCGGGGGTCCAGCGCGTTGTCGTGCATGACGCCCGCGCCCAGCTCGACCCGCGGATCGATGTTCGGCAACCCGTAGGGCTTGGCCATGCCGTGCGCCACGTCGATGCGGAACCCGTCCACCCCGCGGTCCAGCCAGAACCGCAGCGTGCGCGCCAGGTCGGCGGCGACCTCGGGGTTGTCCCAGTTCAGGTCGGGCTGCTCGGGCGCGAACAGGTGCAGGTACCACTGCCCGTCGGGCACGCGGGTCCACGCGGGCCCGCCGAACTGGCTCGACCAGTTGTTCGGCGGCACGGACCCGTCGAACCCGCCGCCGTCGCGGAAGATGAACCGGTCCCGCTCGACCGAGCCCGGCCCGGCCCGCAGCGCGGCCTGGAACCACGCGTGCCGGTCGCTGGTGTGGTTGGGCACCAGGTCGATCGTGACCTTCAGGTTGTGCGCGCGCGCCTCGGCGACCAGCCGGTCGAACGCGGCCAGGTCGCCGAACAGCGGGTCGACGTCACGCGGGTCGGCCACGTCGTAACCGTGGTCGGCCATGGGCGAGGTGAAGAACGGCGTGAGCCAGAGGGCGTCCACGCCGAGCAGTTCGAGGTAGCCGAGCCGGGAGCGGATACCGTCGAGGTCGCCCACGCCGTCACCGTTCGCGTCGGCGAAGGATCGGACGTAGACCTGGTAGAAGACGGCGTCACGCCACCAGGCGGACTCGTCGGCGATCTCTGGTTGTAGATCGGAGGATCGTCGCACGAGGAGTCATCCTGCCATTCGCGACCGACACCACGACCCCGTTCGAGTGATCAAGAATCACACCCAGGCGTTCATCATGCTGTTGGCGGCCATCTCCAGGTACGCCCAGAGCTGCTTGCGGTGTTCGGGGGAGAGGTCGACCGAGTCGACGCCGACCTTGATGCAGCGCAACCAGGCGTCCCGCTCCACGGGACCGATCACGAACGGAGCGTGACGCATCCGCAACCGAGGATGACCCCGGTTGTCCGAATACGTGTGCGGACCGCCCCAGTACTGCATCAGGAACAGCCGGAACCGCTCCTCGGCGGGACCGAGGTCCTCTTCGGGGTACAGCGGGCGCAGGACGGGATCGGCGGCCACTTCCTCGTAGAAGACCGCGACGATCTTGTGGAACGTCTCGTACCCGCCCACTGCTTCGTAGAAGTTCTCCGGCGGAGTGGTCACCCCTCCATCCTGCCTCAGCCACCGAACGGCAGCCCACGCCGACCCCCGCCGCGGGCCTACGCTCGGCGTGGTGGACGAGGTGCGCAACGAGGCGTCCGAGGTGTCCGGCACGGTCGTGCAGGCCGGTGGCGACGTCACGGTGTACGTGGACGGCGACCAGGGCGCCGGGTCCCTCGTGGTGACGGTGGACCGGTCGGCGATCGAGGAGCTGGTGGAGTTCGCCGACGAGCCGGGCCTGTTCCACGCCTGGAGCCGCCGGGTCGGCGTGGTCGTCGAGGCGCGGGGCGCACGGGCGGTCGTGCTGACGGGGCTGCGGGCGGTGGTCCTGGCCCGGCGGGCGCCCCGGCCGGTCGGCAGGCGGGCGGTGGTCGCCGGAGCCGTGGAGCCCGCCCGGTCCACCGTGGACCTCGACCGCGACCCGCCGCGCTCACCGGGCGAGGGGTTCCCGGTGGCGGTGTCGGCGACGCGGCCGCACGTGCTCGCGCTGGACCTGGTGGTGCGCGAGCACGAGGTCGACTGGCGCTTGGAGCTGGACTGGGTGTCCGACGGCGAGTCCGGTGTGTTCCGCGTCCCCGACGCGGGCCACTTCACCCACCGGCCGCCCGGCGCGACGGCCGGGTTGGCGGGCGAGGTGCCGGTGCTGGTGCCGGGGCGGCCGGAGCCGGTGCCGGTAGGTCCCGGAGCGGTCTCCCCGGAGCGGATCCGGCGGCTCCTGGACCAGGTGATCGAGCACTGGTCGCAGACGTGGCAGTGGTTGACGTCGACCCGCCACTTCGCGATGGCCGGTCACGTCGCCGCGATCGACCCAGGCCGGGTGCGCGAGTGGATGCGGGCATCGCCGCGCATGGGGCACAAGGAGCTCCTCGGGGTGGCGAGGGCGGTCGCGCCGGCCGATCCCGAACTGACCCGGCTGCTGGTGGCCAGGGTCCGGCACGCGCGGACGGCCGCCGGGCGGAGCGAACCCGAGGTTGAGCTGCTGGCCGAACTGGCGGCAACCATCCGCGTCGTCGACCCCGCGTCGGCGCGGGATCTGCTGGACGAGGCCGAGCCACTCGTGCCGAAGATGTACGGAGGGCCCGGGATGGGGATGGCGATCCTGGCCGCCGCGTGGGGACCGCTGGACCCACGACGGGCTCGGGCGCTGGCGCTGGAGGCGGCAGGGCTGTGGACCGAGGGCCGACCGCCCTTGAGCGCGCGGCCGAGGCGGGAGGTCGATCACCTCGTGCGGGCGTTGGTCTGGTCGGACCCGGAGCAGGCGGTGCGCTTGGCGCGCGAGCACGACCTCCTGGCGCTGCTCGCCGGGCAGCCGGGGATCGACGGCCGGCGGCTGGTCACCGAGTCGACCGATCCGCAGCGCACGGCGTTGCTGCTGGAGGAGGTGGCCGAGCCGGCCGACACCGACTGGTGGGTGGCTCAGGCACGGGCCGTGGCGCCCCTGCTGGTGGTGGAACAACGGGTCCGCCTGCTGTCGCGGGTGGCGGCGGTCGTGGCGCCCGGCCCGGCCCGGGAGCTGATCACCGAGGCGGAACGCGAGCTCGACTCGGTGATCTCCGCCGCGGACCACCCGCGTGCGTCGGCCGAGGTGGCCTGTGCGATCGCCCTGCACGACCCGGACCGGGCGGAACGGCTCGCGCAGGCGATCCGGAGCCCGAAGCAGCGGACGACGGTGCTCGTGGCCGTGGCTCACGCCCTGCACCGCAGGCTCGACCCGCGGGGCTCGGCCGAGCGCTCACCCCGACGACCACCGGCGCCCGCGCCGTAGGAGTCCCCCAGCGCCTTGAGCGCCCGCTTGGCGAAGGGGTGGCGGACCGCGCCGATCCGTGGTGGACCCGGCACGCGGCACCGCATCCTGGGCGCGCCATCTCCTGTCACGAGGGAGAACACGACATGGGCGACGCCAACGAGGCGCTCCTGCGCTGGTTCCGCCAAGGAGGGTGGACGCAGCTCGAACTCGCGCGCGCCGTCGGCCGGCTCGGCCGGGCCCGGGGCTACAACGTCGCGCCGGACAGCTCGCGGGTGCGGCGGTGGCTGGAGGGCGAACGGCCGCGGCACCCGGTCCCGGAGCTGTTGGCGGCGCTGTTCGCCGACCGGACGGGCAGGCCGTGCACGCCTGCGGACCTCGGCCTGGCCGCGCCGTCGCCGACCCGCGACCAGGTCTCGTGGGACCACCGGGCGCTGGTCGCCACGTTGCAGGACTTCACCAGGAGCGATCTGATGATCAAACGCAGGGATGTGCTCGGCGCGACCGCCGCCCTGGCCACGGGCGCGATCCTGGAAGGGCGCTTGACCGGGTGGCTGGACGCGGACGACACGGCGCCGACCCCGGCACTGGGCCCGGGCCGCATCGGCACCGCGGAGATCGCCGAGATCGAGGCCGCGACCAGGACGTTCTGGGCCTGGGACGCCAAGCGCGGCGGCGGTTTGTACCGCGAGGCCGTGGTCGGGCAGCTCAAGGCGATGACCGACCTGCTCGACCACACCTACCCCGACGCGATCTCCCGCCGCCTGTTCCGGTCGACCGCGGACCTCGCCAGGCTGGCCGGCTGGATGTCGCACGACGTCGGCCTCCAGGCGACCGCGCAGCAGTACTTCACGCTGGCCCTGCACTGCGCGAAACGGGCGCGGGACACCGGGCTGGGCGTCGAGGTGCTGTCCCGGATGGCGCGCCAGATGGTGCACGTGGGCAAGCCCCGCGAGGCGCTGTCCCTGGTCGCGCTGGCCAGGCGCGGCTCGGGCGGCAGGCTGGGGCCGATGCCCGCGGCCATGCTCGCGACCTGCGAGTCCTGGGCGCACGCGACCCTGGGCGACGTCCGGGCGGTGGACCGGGCGGTCGGCGCCGCGGAGGCGGCCTTCGCGCGAGCCGACCCCGCCGAGACGCCCGCGTGGCTGTCCTACTTCGACCGGGCCGGACTGGAGGGCATGGCGGCGCTGTCGTACCGGACCGCGGCCGACCACCGGCCGGGCGTCGAGAAGAGGGCCGAACCGCACCTCGCCGAGGCCCTGCGCCTGCGCCGCGACTCCTACCAGCGGTCGAACCTGTTCGACGTGATCTCCCTGGTGGGCGTCCGCGTGCTGCAGGGCGAGCACGCGGAGGCGAACCGCCTGGCGGCCGACCTGCTGAGCCCGGCCGGGCGGATCAGCTCGACCAGGACGTTCGACCGCATCAAGGTCGTCCGCGACCGGGCCGTGGCCGACTCCGCCCGCTCGAAAGACGCACGGTTGCTGGCCGACGCGCTCGCCGCGGTGATCGCCGCCTGAGCGGCTGCCGGGTGCTCGGGCAGGAGCCGCCGTGCTCCTGCCCGAGCACCGTCAGGTGGACTTCAGCGAGATGCCCGCGTCGTCCAGCGCGGGCATCAGCTTGGCTCTCAAGGCGCGCTGGACGGCCCACTGGCGGCCCGGCCGGACCTTCACCGTCACCCGCATGGTGATGCCCTCCGGCGTGACCTTCTCGACGCCGAGCACCTGCGGCTTGTCGATGACGTCCTTGGCCAGGAGCTCCTCGCCCGTGGCGTCCTCCACGGCCTTGGCCAGCACCTCGGTGGCCGACGCCAGGTTCGCGCCGTACCCGAGCGGCAGGTCGACGACCGCCACCGCGAAGCCCTGCGACGAGTTGCCGACCCGCAGGATCTCGCCGTTGCGGACGTACCAGACGGTGCCGTTGGTGTCGCGGATCGTGGTGATCCGCAGCGCCACCGACTCGACCGTGCCGGTCGCGGGACCGAGGTCGACCACGTCGCCGACGCCGTACTGGTCCTCCAACATCATGAACATGCCGGACAGGAAGTCCTTGACCAGGTTCTGCGCGCCGAAGCCGATGGCGACGCCGAGGATGCCCGCCGAGGTCAGGATGGGCGCGGGGTTCATGCCCAGCTCGGTGAGGACCTGGATGAACGCCACCCCGAACACGATGATCGTGACGAACGACTTGAGCACCGAGCCGATGGTCTTGGCCCGCTGCTCGCGCCGTTCGGAGACCAGCGCGCCCAGCGCCTGGGGAGCGCGTTCCCGCAGCGGCTTGAGCAACTTGGGCTTGCGGCCCCCGTTGCCCCGGGTCATCCGGTCGATGAGCCGGCGGAGCACGAACCGGACCACGACCGCGATGATCAGCGTCAACGCGATCCGCAACGCGCCCTCGGCGATCTTGGGCCCGTTGGTCACCCACCACTCGACGGCGAGGGTCGACTCCACGTTGAACACCGGTGACGGCGTCGGCTCCACGTCCAGCACCTGCTCAGTCCTCCACTCTCACAACTCCAGGCCGGTCGCCCAGGCCAAGAAGGTCAACTGGTCCACGGCCAAGCCCACCGATCGGCTCACCGATCGGCCCGCGTGCCCCACCTCGGTCTCGCGGCGGAGCAGCACCGGGTGCTTGGTCGGATCACTCGACGTCGCGTGCTGCAGTGCCGCGCACATCTTCCGGGCGTGGTTGGGGTCCACGCGGCTGTCCGACTCGAAGACCGTGAACAGCACCGAAGGGTACTCAACTCCCGGCCGCACCCGGTGGTACGGGGAGTAGGCCAGCAGCCACGCCAGCTCTTCGGGCACGGCCGCCGAGCCGTACTCCTCCGCCCAGAGCCGTCCCAGCAGGAAGTTCTCGTACCGCACCATGTCCAGCAGTGGCGCTGAGCACACCACCGCCGCGTAGAGCTCCGGCCGCTGCGTCAACGCCGCCCCGACGAGCAGCCCGCCGTTCGACCCACCCATGATCGACAACTGCTGCGGCGTGGTCCACCCGTCGCGGATCAACCGCTCGGCCGCCGCGTGGAAGTCGTCGAACACGTTCTGCTTCCGCTCCCGCATCCCCGCCCGGTGCCATTCCTCCCCCTCCTCGTCGCCGCCGCGCAACGACGCGTGCGCCCACACGCCGCCCGCCTCGACCCACGCCAACGTGGTCGCGCTGTACCCCGGCCCGCGACCGACCGCGAACCCGCCGTACCCGGTGAGCAACGTCGGCCGGGGCAGGTCCGGGTGCTGCTCGCCGGACACCACGAACATTCGCACGACCGTGCCGTCGGCCGACGTGTACGAGACCTGTTGTGTGGACAACTCCGGCAGCGTCACCGTTCCGGGCGCCGCCGCCTCCAGCTCGGTCCGGCCGCTCGAGAGCGAGTACCGGTACACCGACAAGGGCGTGATGAAGTCCGACCACCCGAACCACAGCACGTCCCGGTCCGCAACGGTCAGCTCGTCGACTGTGGACAACCCGTGCAGCGACCCGGTGCCGGGCAGCGGGATCTCCCGCAGGTGCTCGCCGGTCGCGGGGGAGTGCAGGTGCAGTTCCGACACCGCGTGCCGGGTCCGCAGCAGCACCAGCGACCCGTCCAGCCACGTCACCGCGTCCAGCACCGAGTCCGGCTGCTCGCCGACCAGCTCGGTCCACTCGGTCGGGGTCGCCGGGTCGGCCACGCACACCCGGAACCGGGGCGCGTCCCGGCTGGTCCGCAGGTAGAGCCGCCCGTCCGGGGCGACCCACGCCGAGCACTGCACGTCGTCGGAGTCGCGCACGACCGGCGTCAGCTCGCCGGAGCCGTGCAGGTCGGCGATCCACACCGAGTCGCGCCGCGCGGTGCCCGGCGCGCCGTTCACCACCAGCCACCGGGCGTCCTCCGACAGCGACAGCCCGTAGTAGTACGTGTGGTCGAGCCCGTCGCCGTGCACGTTCACGTCGTCGGACGCGGGCGTGCCCACCCGGTGCCGCCACACCCGCCGGTGGAACTGCCGCTCGTCCTCGGGCACCAGCGCGGGGTCGACCCGCCGCACGTAGAAGAACTCCTCGCCACCGGGCAGCCAGCCGACCGGCGAGTACCGGCACCGGTCGATCGGACCGTCCAGCAGTTCACCCGTGTCGACGTCCACGACGTGCAGCAACGAGTGCTCGTCACCGCCCACGGACACCTGGTACGCCAGCCGCGTGCCCTCGCGGGACGGCGACCACCGGTCGAGCGTGGTCCGCCCCGACGGGTCGAGCCGCGACACGTCCAGCAGCACCCGCTCCACGCCGTCCACCCGCACGTACAGCACCGGGTGGTCCTCGTCCGGCCCGCGGCGGGTGTAGAACGCCCGACCGGCCCGCCACACCGGCGTGCCGACGGAACCGGTCCGCATCAGCTCACCCAGTCGGGCGGCGAGCGCGTCGCGGCCGGGCATCGCGTCCAGCCACGACCGCGCCACCACGTCCTGCTCGTCGGACCACGCGGCCGTTCGGTGGTCCGCAGGGTCTTCGAGCCAGCGGTACGGATCGTGGACCGCGTGTCCGTGCAGGTCGTCGACGAGGTCGAGCCGCGGCGCGGCGGGGTAGGTGATCGTCGCAGGCAGCGCTGCGCGGGAGGCTTCGGTCACCTCGCCGAGCGTAGCGCGCTTGATGAAAACCATGTCCGATAGGGGTCCGTTCACCCAAGTTTCGGACTCGGCTTCGTGACACGTCACATATCACAGGTGATTTTTGGGGTCGATCTGTGGTCTGCTAGGCCTGAACCGGTGGAGGTGGTCGCGTGCCAGACCGACAACCCACCCCGATCGGCGCCCTGGTGAACGCCGGGATCGCGTCGTCGGTGCCGTCCGGCCAAAAACAGCTGGCGCTGAACACCGTGCACACTGTGGCCGACGGCCAGGGGGCCGGTCCGGCGCCCGTGGTGTTGCCCTGGGGAAGACGCAAGGTCCTGCTGCTCAACGCCACGTTCGAACCGCTCACCGCGTTGCCCCTGCGGCGCGCGGTGGTCCTCGTCGTGTGCGGGAAGGCCGAGGTCGTGCACGGTGACCCCGCCGGGGCCGTCGTGCACTCCTCGACGTCCGAGGTGGTCGTCCCGTCGGTGATCCGGCTGGCGAACTACGTGCGCGTGCCCTACCGGGGCCGGGTCCCGCTCACGCGGGCCGGGCTGATGCACCGGGACCGGTACCGCTGCGCGTACTGCGGCGGACGCGCCGAGACGATCGACCACGTGGTGCCGCGCAGCCGAGGCGGCCCCCACTCGTGGACCAACTGCGTCGCCTGCTGCGCGAGGTGCAACCACCGCAAGGCCGACAAGCTCCTCTCGGAGCTCGGCTGGCGCCTGCGCGTGGTGCCCAACGCGCCCCGCGGGCCGCACTGGCGGCTGCTGGCCGGCGTCACCGAGGCCGACCCGCTGTGGCTGCCCTACCTCGGCGAGCCCGCGGCGTAGCGCCCGCTCCTCCTCACGCCGCCAGGACGTAGTCCCGGGGGTCGTCCGTGATGCGCACGGAGCCGTCCGTGATGCGCACCGAGTCCGACGTGATCCGGACCGAGCCCGCCATCGTGATGCGCACCGAGTCCGCGTCCGACCCGGTGATCCGGACCGAATCGGACTCCGACGCCGTGATGCGCACGGAGTCGTCCGTGGCCGACGTGATGCGGACGGAGCCTTGGGAAGTAATCCGAACGGAGTCGTCGGAGGTGATGCGCACCGACTCGGCGAGCGTGGCCGGGGGCTGAACAGTGGTAACGCTCTGCTCCGATTGGGTGTACGACGAAAGAGTGAGGGCGGCGACCAGAACAAGGTTCATGGTGTACATGTCGTGTCCTCCGAGACTCATCAGGCGGGTATTGGACTCCGGTTTCGGATGCGCAAGACCCGTACAGGTGAAAAGCTAGAAGCCGAGTGGGCCCAGGACAAGACGCCAAACCGGCCGCCATTCGCCTCCGTCCGGGGGAAGGCCATCCGGGTGTACGCACTGCGACGATCGAGCACGAGAGCTAGTGCATCCGGCACCGATGGATACCGAGGGTGACGTCGTCGCAGGTAGGACGTCGGGCGGCTCGCAGGCCGCTATGCCACGTGCCACGGCCCATCCCCGCGACCGTCACGTGGTCGCGGTCCCGACCGGCGTCCCACTACGTGGTCACCGCCGTACGCGTGATCGCCGACCGCGCCCGCGGCGCCGCGTTCACAGTTGGACGGGGCCACCGGACGACCCCGCGCACACCGCCGAACCCACACCAGTGCGGAAACGGGTGCCCTCACCCCGACCTGACCTGGACGATCGGTTACCGTAACCGGCGTGACCATCGTGGAGACCGTGCTCGTCTTCGCGCTGATCCCGCTGGCCATCTACGGCGTGATCACGCTACTGACGCTGAGGCCGAAGGCCACCCGCATTCAGCGGTACCGCCCGGGCCAGGAGTGGAACTACGCCCCCGTCTGGTGGACGGCGAACCCCGCGGGCTTGCCCGGCGGCGCGCACCAGGCCGTCCCGGCGCCGGCCGAGGGCCGCACCGCCAAGGGAGGTGCCCGTGGCAACTGGTGAGCTGACGAGGGTGGAGGTCGACCCGTCGACGCTGGAGGTCGGCGCGGTCGTGACCAACAGCGGCCGGGTGTCCGCCGCGAAGATGTACGAGCCGCACGCGCCGAGCCTGCCGTTCACGCCGGTGCAGCTGTCGAGCCTGGACGAGGCGCTGACGCTGGCCAGCCGCACCACCGGGTTGGACTTCAGCGTCTACCTCGGCGAGCTGGGCGCGGACGCGCGGGCGAAGGCCGAGGAGCTGCACGCCGCCACCACGCGACCCACGCACGCCGTGCTGGTCGCCGTGTCGCCCGGTGAGCGCCGGGTGGAGGTGGTGACGGGCGAGGAGTCCAACCGCCGCATCGCCGACCGCGGCGCGAAGCTCGCGGTGATGAGCATGGTCGCGTCCTTCAAGGAGGGCGACCTGTCCGGCGGCCTGGTGAGCGGCCTGCGGATGCTGACCGACCAGGCGGGCCCGGCTCCCAAGCACGTCTGACGACGCGCGCACGACGAAGTGAAGGCCCCGGCGCACCCCGCCGGGGCCTTCGCGTTCACCGGGACTTGAGCGCGTCCACGAACGCCTTCAGCCGGGCCGGGCTGACACCCAGCTCGACCGAGGGGTTCTTGCTGTCCCGCACCGCGCCCAGGTGGTTCGCCACCTCGACGCAGTCTCCGCTCGCGCTCTTGCCGGACTTCTTCCACCGAAGTGTCATGCGACTCCCGTCGTCCGCTGCACCTCCTTCGCGATGACCTCGAAGGACCGTTCCGGGCTCATCGCGACCTTCAGCAACTCTGGCACGGACCGCTCGAAACCGGCTACCGCCTCGGGTTCCTGCACGAAGACGGCGCTGACGGGGTTCTCCAGGTGCACGAACGACGTGCCGTCGCACTTGATCAGCTGGAACGAGCCGCAGAGTCCGGGGTGCCAGCCCGTCGCGGTGGGCACGATCCGCAGGTCGACGTTCTCGTGCGCGCTCATCATCAGCAGGTGGTCGAACTGCTCGGCCATGACCGCCGGGCCGCCGACCGTCTGGCTCAGCACGCCCTCGCCGATCAAGGCGGTGTAGCGGACGGGGTTGCGGCGCGTGAGGATGTCGCGTCGGCCCATCCGGACCGCGACCCTGGTGGCGATCTCCTCGTGGGGTACTGGAACAGCCTCCATGATCGTGCGCGTGTAGGAGCTGACCTGGAGCAGTCCCGGGATGATCAACGGCGACCAGCTGACGATCTCCTTGGCCATCTGCTCGACCTCCACGAGCGCGGCGATCTGGGATCGGCGCTCGGGGAGTTCGATCACCGCGAGGGGTGATCCACTGGGATCTTCGGTCATCGCCAGGATTTCTTCGCGATCCCGATCGGTGATGTCGAGGGGCTCGAGGATGCGGATGACCTCCGCTCGCGCCGGGACGCGCTGGCCGCTTTCGTTGCGCGAGAGCAACGAATGTACGACACCAATCTTCTTCGCGAGTGCGCGTTGGCTGAGCTTGTTGGCCACGCGAACGTTGCGCAAGCGCGCGCCCAAAGCGATGGATTTCGAGGTGTTGCGGTTCATGGAAATGCATCCTAAAGCGGGACCAGTGGTCAAGTCTCTCGCTCGTAAAGGGGATTGACCAGGTGTTGCGGGCCGGACATTGTGTTGTGCACCAGAGCTTCCGACCAGCCCGCACACTGGTCGGACATGCGCGGCGAGTGGTGCAGCGCGCGACGGGACTTCGCAGCGCACACCACTCGCCGCGCCCTTTGCAGAGGTGCGCTAAGGGGGTTTCATGGAGTCCGAGGAAAAGGTGTCTGCGCGGCTGAGCACGGCCCGCAGCCGGGAATTGGGTGAGGAATTGCGCCGCGTCCGGCACCGGGCGCGGATGTCGTCGGCATTCGTCGCCGACGCGCTCGGCTGGTCGTTGGGCAAGCTGTCGAAACTCGAGACCGGCACTCGCGGCACGAGTCCGTGGGAAATCGGGACGCTGCTCGGCCGTTGCGGCGCGGACAAGGCGACCCGCGATCGGATCCTGGCGATCGCCAGCGAGGTCGACGCGGGCAACTTCCTGCGCCGGCACGACCCGTGGCCGGACACGCTCACGGCGCTGTCCGTGCACGAGCACGCGGCCAGCACGGTGACGACCTACGAGCCGCTGGTCGTGCCGAGCCTGGCGCAGACCGAGGACTACGCGTACGCGTTGACCAAGGACAGGGAGCTGACGGAGGCGCGCATGACGCGGCAGGACGCGTTGCGCAGGCCGGGCGGACCGGAGACGGTGATCTACATCCACGAGGCGGCGTTGCGGATCGTCGTCGGCGACGCGAAGGTCATGCGCGACCAGATGCTGCGCCTGACGCTGATGTGCGGCTGGTCGCGCATCAGCCCGCGGATCATCCCGATGAGCGCGCCGTCGCACACCCACCTGCGCCACTCCGGGACCTTGCTGACGTTCTCGTCGCCGGTCAAGCCGCTGGCCTACGCGGAGACCGAGACGGCGACGGTCTTCCACGACGACCCGACCGCGATCAGCGCCTACGAGGCCAAGATGCGGCAACTGGAACGCGTGGTCCTGGGCCCGGCGCAGTCACGTGACGTGTTCGCCCGCTGGGCCGACGCCTACGACCGCGACCACCGCTCCGCGCCGGACGCGAAACGGAGCAGCGCCTGAAGCGCTGCCCCGTTCACCTTGAAGCCGTTCACCACGCACGCAGCGGCTCCGCGCACGTCACACGTCGAACCTCAGGACCGGTCGAACTCCTGGGCGGCCAGGGCGCGCACGATGCCCGCGCGGCCCTCCGACACCAGTCGGCGCAGGGCCGGCGGGCGTTCTTCGGCCAGCCACTCGTCGGCCGCCGTGACCGTCTCCTTCGAGATCGACCACGACGGGAACAGGCCGACGACCATCGACTGCGCCCGCTCGCTCGACCGGCGGTCCCACACGTCGGCCACGTCGGCGAAGTACCGCGCCACGAACGGCTGGAGCAGCGCCTTCTGACCGGGGTGCTGGATGCCCGCGATGATCGCCTCCGACACCGCGTTCGGCAGCTCGTCGTCGTTCACCGCGCGGTCCCACGCCTCGGTCTTCGCCTCGATCGTCGGCCGCAGCGCGCGTGCCGACTCGGCCTTGCGCCGACCGGTGGCGGTGGGGTCGCGCTCCTCCTCGGCCTGGATCTCGTCCAGCCCGGCGGCGCCGTGCGCGACCAGCGCGTGCAGCAGCCGCCACCGCAGGTCGGTGTCCACGTCGAGGCCGTCGAGCACGTCCGTGCCGTCCAGCCAGCCGCGCACGACCTCCAGCGTCGCGGCGTCCAGCACCGACCCGGCCAGGGAGTTGACGAACGCCAACTGGTGGTCCGAACCGGCCTCGGCGGCACGCGCCAGCTCCAGGACCCGCGTGGTGAACCTGCGCCAGCCCTCGTCGCGCCACGACACGTCCGCGTACGACGACAGCGCCGTCTGCGCCTGCAGCAGCAGCCGCTGCACGACGCCGACCTCGGTCTCCGCGTGCAGCCCGCCGAGCACCAGGTTCACGAAGTCGCGCGCCTTCAGCTCGGCCTCGCGCGTCATCTCCCACGCCGCCGACCAGCACAGCGTGCGCGGCAGCGGCTCGGCGATGTCGGCGATGTGGTCGATCAGCGACGCCAGCGAGTCGGCGTCCAGGCGCATCGTGCAGTAGGTGAGGTCGTCGTCGTTGACCAGCACCAGCTTGCCGCGCGGCACGCCGACGAGCTCGGGGACCTCGGTGCGCTCGCCGGACACGTCCAGCTCCACCCGGTGCGTGCGCACGAGCTTGCCGTCGGCGTCCGCGTCGTACACGCCGATCGCCAACCGGTGCGTGCGCAGCTCGCCCGCGCCCGGACGCGCACCGCCCTGGAGCACGGCGAACTCGGTGAACCGGCCGTCGGTGTCGACCGAGTACTTGGGTCGCAGCAGGTTCAGGCCGGTGGTCTCCAGCCACTGCGCGCTCCACCACGACAGGTCGCGGCCGGACGCCTCTTCGAGCGCGTTGAGCAGGTCGGCCAGCGTCGCGTTGCCCCAGGCGTGCTTGCCGAAGTACACCCGCAGGCCGGACAGGAAGTTGTCCAGGCCGACGTAGGACACCAGCTGCTTGAGCACCGAGGCGCCCTTGGCGTAGGTGATGCCGTCGAAGTTGACCTCGACGGCCTGCAGGTCCGGGATGTCGGCGGCCACGGGGTGCGTGGACGGCAGCTGGTCCTGCCGGTAGGCCCACGACTTCTCGATCTTGGCGAACGTCGTCCACGCCTGCCGGTACTCGGTCGCCTCGGCCTGCGCCAGCACCGACGCCCAGGTGGCGAACGACTCGTTCAGCCACAGGTCGTCCCACCAGCGCATGGTCACCAGGTCGCCGAACCACATGTGCGCCATCTCGTGCAGCACGGTCTCGGCACGGCGCTCGTACAGGTAGCGGGTGACGCGGCTGCGGAAGACGTAGTCCTCCAGGAACGTGACGCAGCCGGCGTTCTCCATCGCGCCCGCGTTGAACTCGGGCACGAAGCACTGGTCGTACTTGCCGAACGGGTAGGTGACGCCGAACGCCTTGTGGAAGAAGCCGAAACCCTGCTTGGTCTCGGTGAACAGCCGCTCGGCGTCCATGTGCGGCGCGAGCGACGCGCGGCAGTAGATGCCGAGAGGGATCGTCGTGTCGCCGTCGCTGAACTCGTCGCGCCACTCGGCGTAAGGACCGGCGACCAGCGCCACCAGGTACGTCGACATGGGCTTGGTGGTGGCGAAGACGTGCTTGTCCGCGCCGCCCGTGCCGTCCACAGTGGACTCGATCGCCGCGTTGGAGACGACCTTCCAGTGGTGCGGCGCGGTCACCGTGAGGTGGTAGACCGACTTGAGGTCGGGTTGGTCGAAGCAGGCGAACATGCGCTTGGCGTCCGCCGTCTCGAACTGCGAGTACAGGTACACCTCGCCGTCGACCGGGTCGACGAACCGGTGCAGGCCCTCGCCGGTGTTCATGTACCGGCAGTCGGCCTCGACCGTCAGCTCGTTGACCTCGGCCAGGTCGGGCAGGTGGATGCCGTCTTCCTCGCGGTAGGAGGAGACGTCCAGCTCGTGCCCGTTGAGCACGGCGCGGTGGACATTGGCGGCCACGATGTCGACCCACGAGGATGCGCCGGGCGTCTGGCTGCGGAAGGCAACCGTCGTGGTCGAGCGGAACGTGTCCGAGCCGGGCTTGCCGCCACCGTCGGTCAGGTCCAGCTCGATCCGGTAGGAATCGACCTCCAGCAGCGCGGCCCGCTGCTGCGCCTGGTCGCGGGTGAGGTTGGGTGCCGCCACTGGTCACCTCGTCTGCCGCCGCCACGGGACCTCGGCGCCGGCGTCGTCGGAACGGGAATGGGTGTCGAGTCGGTGAACACGACAGTCGCATCCAATCACGTGGGACCCCCGGAAGTGGACTGGCGTCCGAGGGAAGACTGCGCGCGGTGGGCTGGTTGAGCACGATGGAAGCGCCGAACCCGGCGCACCGCTCACGAACAGCCACGGAGGGAACACCGCATGTCGACAGAGGGACGTACGAAGGTCGACTTCTACTTCGACCCGATCTGCCCGTTCGCGTGGATCTCGTCCCGGTGGATCCTCGAGGTGGAGAAGCAGCGCGATCTCGACCTGAACTTCCGCGTGATGAGCCTGTCCGTGCTCAACGAGGACCGGGACCTGCCCGCCGACTACCGCGACATGATGGACCGCGGCTGGGGCCCGGTGCGCGTCGCCGTCGCCGCGGCCAAGCTCAAGGGCGACGGCGTGCTGCGCGACCTCTACACCGCGCTCGGCACCCGGATCCACAACGAGGGCCTGGGCACGACGCGTGACTACGACCAGGCCATCAAGCTGGCGCTGGAGGACGTCGACCTGCCCGCGGAGCTGGCCGAGGCCGCGCACACCGACGCGCACGACGAGGAGCTGCGGGCCAGCCACCACCGCGGCATGGACCCGGTGGGCATGGACGTCGGCACGCCGACGATCCACATCGACGGCGTGGCGTTCTTCGGGCCCGTGCTCACCAAGATCCCGCGTGGCGAGGACGCGGTGAAGGTGTTCGACGGCGCGCGGGCGTTGGCGGGCTTCCCGTACTTCTTCGAGCTCAAGCGGACCCGGACCGGGGGTCTGGACTTCTCCTGACGCGTCCGGTGTGACACTCTGAGGCCAGGTTCGTCGTGGAGTGTCACACCGTTCTCGGGGAGTCCGCAGTGATCGAGGTCGTCAACCCGACCACCGAAGAGGTCGTCGGCACGGTCCGCGCCGGCACGCCCGGTGACGTGGACGCCGCCGTGACCAGGGCGGTTGCCGCGTTCCCGGCGTGGTCGGCGACGTCGCCGGAGTCCCGGTCGGCCCTCGTGCGGGCGGTGGCGGACGCGCTGGAGGCGCGGGCCCCGGAGTTCGCCGCGACCATGACGGCGGAGATGGGCACGCCGATCACGTTCGCGTCGCGGGTGCAGGTGCCGAACCCGGTCGGCATCGCGCGGGGCGTGGCCGACGCGGTGGACGCGGGGTACTTCTCCGCTTCGGAGATCGGGAACTCGCTGGTGCTGCGGGAGCCGGTCGGCGTGGTCGCGGCCATCACGCCGTGGAACTTCCCGTTGCAGCAGATGGTGGCCAAGGTCGTGCCCGCGCTGGCGGCGGGGAACGTGGTGGTGCTCAAGCCGAGCGAGCTGGCGCCTCTCACGGCCGACCTGCTCGCTTCGGTCCTCTACGACGTCGGTGTGCCCAAGGGCGTGTTCTCGCTGGTCCACGGCACGGGGCCGGTGGTCGGCGAGGCGTTGGCCGGTCACCCGATGGTGGACATGGTGTCGTTCACCGGTTCGACGAGGGCCGGTCGGCGGGTGTCCGCGCTGGCCGCCGAGACGGTGAAGCGGGTGGCGTTGGAGTTGGGCGGCAAGTCGGCGAACGTCGTGCTGGACGACGCCGACCTGACCCGTGCGGTGAAGATCGGCGTGGGCAACGCGTACATGAACAACGGCCAGGCGTGCAGCGCGTGGACCCGCTTGCTGGTGCCCGCTTCGCGGCACGACGAGGCGTTGGAGATCGCGGTCGCCGCCGCGTCCAAGTACGAGCCCGCCGATCCCGTTCTCCCGTCCACCCGCATGGGTCCGGCGGTGTCGGCCGCGCAGCGCGACCGCGTCGTCGGCTACATCGAGCGCGGCATCTCGGAAGGGGCGAAGCTCGCCCTGGGCGGCCCTTCCCGCCCTCTCGGCCGCGGCTTCTTCGTCACGCCGACCGTGTTCGGCGACGTGCGGTCGGACATGGTGATCGCTCAAGAGGAGATCTTCGGCCCTGTGCTGTCCGTCATGCCGTACGCGGACGAGGACGACGCCGTGCGCATCGCGAACTCCACCATCTACGGCCTGGGCGGCGCCGTGTTCTCGGCGGACACCGACCGTGCCCTCGCGGTGGCGAAGCGCCTGCGCACCGGCCAGGTGGACATCAACGGCGCCGCGTTCAACACCAGCGCCCCGTTCGGCGGCTACCGCCAGTCGGGCAACGGCCGCGAGTTCGGCGCCCACGGCCTGTCCGAGTTCACCGAGCTGAAGTCCATCCAGCGCTGACCCGCGTGTCGAACCTTCAGGCCCCGCGTGTCGAACCTTCAGGCCCCGCGTGTCGAACCTTCAGGACCCCCGAATCCAACGCTCAGGTTCTCCAGGCAATCGGCGGTCCTCGTCCTGAGTGTTGAACTCATCGGTCCTGAGTGTTCGACACGCGGGACCTGACTGTTCGACACGCGCGGGTTCAGGCGCGCAGGACGCCGTTGGTCAGGCGGGGGACGGCGGTGCTCACGTTCACCTCGGAGGCCAAGGCGACGTCACCGGCGTGGCCGGCGGCGATCAGCTCACGCCCCGAGACGCACCCGGCCACGACGTCCTCCACCGAAGCCCACGCGTACGTCTCCGCCGCCAGAGCTGCCTCCACCGACGCGGAGCCGTAGCCCAACAGGGACGACATGATCGCCCCTGCGCCGAGCAGGTCCTCCACCGCCGGCCGCAACGGTCCGGCGTCCGCGTCGTCCGTGATGTTCACGCCCCACCGCTCACCGCCGGGCACGACGCCGATCGGCCCACCCGCCGCCAACGCCCGAGCCGCCGTGGCGATCGCACGCGCGTTCCGCAGGCACCCCGCCAGCACGATCGCCCCCGTCGCCTCGGCCAACGAGCACAACGTGGCGCCGTTCGCCGAAGCCAGCTCCAGCTCCGTCCCCGCCGGCACGGACACCAGCGACGACGGCCGCAACGTCCACGACGGGTCCGCCGGACGTGCCGCCGCAGCCCGCTTCGACCAGTGCACCGGCCGCACGGCCCCACCACGTGCCACGACGACGTCCACCGCCGTGGAGAACGACAGCACGTCCACGATCACGAGCACCGCGCACTGCTCCCCGAGCACGGCGACCCCCTCCGGACCCCACTCCAACCGCAGCCGGGAACCCTCTTGTCCGAACACGCGGCCAAGGATGGCAGACTTGCTGACGTGCGCGTTTACCTGGGATCGGACCACGCGGGCTTCGAGCTGAAGACCCACCTCGTCAAGCACCTGACCGACGCGGGCCACGAGGTGGTCGACGTCGGACCGGCCGTCTACGACGCGGAGGACGACTACCCGCCGTTCTGCATCGAGGCGGCCCGCCGCGTCGTCGCGGACGAGGGCAGCCTGGGCATCGTCATCGGCGGCTCCGGCAACGGCGAGCAGATCGCCGCGAACAAGGTGCCCGGCGCCCGCGCCGCGCTCGCCTACAGCGTGGAGACGGCGAAGCTCGCCCGCGAGCACAACGACGCCCAGCTCATCGGCGTCGGCGGCCGGATGCATACCACCGAGGAGGCGTTCGCGATCGTCGAGGCGTTCCTGGCCACCCCGTTCTCCGGGCAGGAGCGGCACGCGCGCCGCATCGACATCCTCAGCGAGTACGAGCGCACCGGCGAGGCGCCGGCCCTGCCCTGATGCCCGAAGGCCACACGCTCCACCGCCTGGCGAAGCTGCACCAACGCCGGTACGCGGGCTCGACGGTCCGGGTGTCGAGCCCGCAGGGCAAGTTCTCCGCGTCCTCTGTGGACGGTCGGCTGTTCCGGCGCGCCGAGGCGCACGGCAAGCACCTGTTCCACGTCTACGGACCGGACGCGACGGTGCACGTCCACCTCGGCCTCTACGGCACGTTCACCGAGTCGCCGCACCCGGTGACCCAGCCGGTCGGCCAGGTGCGGATGCGGCTGTCCGGGCCCACCCACTGGACGGACCTGCGCGGCCCGAACCGGTGCGAGGTCCTCACCGACGTCGAGGTCGCCGCGCTGCGCGCCCGCCTCGGCCCGGACCCGCTGCGCCGTGACGCGAAACCGGACCTGGCCCACGCGCGGATCGCCCGGTCCCGCCAGTCCATCGCCGTGCTGCTGATGGACCAGACCGTGCTCGCGGGCGTCGGCAACGTCTACCGGGCCGAGGTGCTGTTCCGGCACGGCGTTCACCCGCTCGTGCCCGGCAACGAGGTCGACCGGGCGCTGTGGGACGACCTGTGGCTCGACCTGACCGTGCTGATGCGCGCCGGCGTGAAGGTCGGGCGCATCGACACCGTGCGGCCCGAGCACCTGCCCGAGGTCACCGGCCGGGCGCCGCGCCAGGACCGGCACGGCGGCGAGGTCTACGTCTACCGCCGCACCGGCCAACCGTGCCTGGTCTGCGGCACGCCCGTCGCCGCCGCCTCGCTGGCCGGCCGGAACCTCTACTGGTGCCCGACCTGCCAACCGGCCTGACCTCAGAACCCGCCGAAGTCCCCGCCGCCGAAATCGCCGCCGCCGTAGTCACCGCCGTAGTCGCCACCGGCGTCGCCGCCATCACCACCGTCGCCGCCGTCCTCGGCGCCGCCGGGGTCCTCGGCCGCCACGGCCGCGGGCACGCCGACCATGCCCGTGAACATCGCGCTGAACAGCATCATCGACGCGAAACCCCACGCGCCCGCCACCAGCGCGGGCTTCCACCACGGCTCGGAGTACCAGCCCTCCGGCACCGGACGACCCGCCACCACACCGCCGGGGTAGTAGTGCGGCGTGTGCGAGCCCGGCCGCGGCGAGGCGACGTAGCGGTGGCCCTTCACCGTGACGTCACGCTCCTCCGACACCTTGCCCGCCCGGCTCTGGCCGGTGAGGTCCGGCAGCTCGGGACCGGGGTCGAGGTCCATCGCGACGCGCGCGGCCCGCACGTAGTACAGGCCTTCCATCGCGGTCTGCGTGACCAGGCGGCACTGCTCCACCGTGCGCGCCTGCTCCATCTGCGACCCGGCCGCGGTGAACCGCTCGGACGCGTCGGCCATCGCCTGCTGCGAGGCCACGTCCGTGCCGGTCAGGTTCATCACCTGGCCGCCCAGCCGTTCCACCCAACGGCGCGCCTCGGCCTGCGCGTCCTCCAGCTCCCGGCGGCGCTTCTCGGCGGCGGAGCGGGCGGCGTACCAGACCGCGCCGGCCAGGACCAGCAGCACGAGCAACACGATCGTGGTGGTCATTCGACCCTCCCGGTGCTTGTTGACCGGAAAACGCCCCACGCCGGGCCGAGGTTCCCGAAACGGTCAGAACACCTCCGGGCAGTGGGGCTCCCGATCGCCTAACAGGGCATGTGACAGGACGTTCAGCGCACCCGCGGTGACCTCACTCACCCGCTGTGCGCGCGCCAACGTCGCCAACCTCGTCCCACCGAGGTACGCGGCCCCCAACGCCTGCACGTCCAGCACGACGTCCGGGTCGTCGTCCACCCGCTGCACCGTCGCCTCGCCGCCCTTGACCGTGAACCTCCACCGGCCCGCGTTCCAGGGGCAGAACTCGTCCGACAGCTCCAGCACCACGTCCACGTCGGAGAGGTAGCGGCGCAGGGGGAGTGCGCGGTCGACGTCCACGATCCGCACCCACAGCGAGTCCGACCGGCCGCGCAGCGCCAGCCGTGAGTCCTCCAGCAGGTGCACGGCCGGGTCGTCGGAGGCGGTGAAGAACTTCAGCTCGCCGACCATGTCGACGTCCAGCAGGTAGCGGTAGAGCGCCGCGTACGCCTCGTCGGTGCGTGCCGCGATCTCGCGCACGTGCAGCTCGTTGCGCGGGCCGCGCACGTGCCAGTCCGCCTTGATCCGGTAGACCGCGTAACCCTGCGGGTGCAGCACGTAGCGGTACGCGCTCAGCCCGTCGCGGTCGCGCTCGGTGTCGGCGAGGTGGTGGTCCCACGCGGCGTCCGTGCGGCTCAGCCACCCCGTCCGGGACGGGCGCAGGTCTTCGTACACGGCCTTCATGACCGGCACGGCCTCGTCGCGCGACACCTCGCGCACCCGTTCGCCGCCGGTCGCCACGCCGGGGCGGAACTTCGCGCCGTGCGGCACTTCGAGCCGGGCGAACTCGGCCGCGAGCCCGTAGCCGAACCGGGGGTAGATCGCCGCCTCCGAGGACCACAGCGCGGCGATCGCCTCGGTGCCCTCCTCGTGCATGCCGTGCAGCTGGGCGCGCATCACGCGGGTGAGCACGCCGCGACGGCGATGGCCCGGTTTCACGCCGACCGACGTGACCGCCGCGACCGGTGTGGGGCCTGCTCCGGGCAACGTGATCTCACGGGTCTGGATACCGCCGCCGCCGATGAGCTCGCCACCGTCGAACACGGCGTGGTGCCGATCCGGCTCGAACAGGCCACGCCACCGTTCGAGCTGGTCCTCGACGCTGTCGGACAGGAACGCCGAGTTGACGACCCGCTGGAACTCCGGGAGGTCGTCCGCGGTGAGGGTGCGGAGGTTGAGCGCCATGGCACGTTCATACGCCGGTCGGCCGTCGTGCGCGATCCAATTCAGGGGTCGCGCTCGGGCCGTTCGTTCCGCGATGCTGCGCCGATGGATGCCCACTCGTTGGCGAGCGCGCTCCGCGTCGAAGCGGAGGCGTTGGCGGTCGCGGCAGATCTGGCACCACCTGATCGTGACGTGCCCGCGTGTCCCGGGATGACGGTCGGTGACCTGCTCGTCCACGTCGGCTCGATCCACCGGATGGTGACGCGGTGGATCACCCGCGGCGCGCGTCCGGCGGACTGGGAGTGCTCGCCGGGTGACGACGACCTGGTCGAGTGGTACCGGGTCGGCGCGGCGGCGCTGATCGCCGCGCTGGATCCGGCACGTGCGGCTTCACCTGCGGCGACGTGGTGCCCGTGGGACGCGACGTTGGGGTTCTGGGTGCGGCGGATGGCGCACGAGACGGCCGTGCACCGGGTCGACGCGCAGTCCGCGACCGGCTCGGCGGCGCCGTTGGAGCCTGGCTTGGCGGCGGACGGCGTCGACGAGGTGCTGCGCCTGTGGCTGGGCTGCCACCAGCCACCCGGTGTTCACACGTCAGGGCGAGCCGTGACGCTGCGTGTGCCGGGCCGGGAGTGGACCGTGGCGCTGCACGAGGGAATCGTCGACTACTGCCCACGAGCCGACCCGGCGGCCGTCGTCAGCGGCTCGGCGTCCGCGGTGGACCTGTGGTTGTGGGGGCGGGTCGGGGAGGAGCACGTGTCGGTGGAGGGGGATGTCGCGGTCGTGCGCGCGCTGCGTGCCGCCGTTGCCGCTGCTACGGGCTGAGTTCGGGGCGTGCTGGAGGCACACTGTGCGCGTGACCAAGCTGCGCGTGATCCTGAGATGCCTGGTGACCTTCGCGATCGGCGCCCTCATGGTGGTGCTGGCGATCCGCTTCGGCGAGGCGCTGTGGCGCGCGCTGTGACGTCCTCGTCCTGACGGGTGACGTGCCGATCATCGCCGGTGTGCCTTGACGAAGCAGAACTCGTTGCCCGCCGGGTCCAGCAGCACCTGGAAACTGCCCTGCTCGTCGGTCTGCACCCCACCCTGCGCCGTGGCCCCGAGCCCAACGGCCTTCTCCGTCGCCGCGGCGATGTCATCCACGTCGACATCCAGGTGAAGCCTGTTCTTCACCGCCTTCGCCTCAGGCACGGGCTGGAACGAGATCCGCGGCCACCCGGGCGGAACGACGTGCGCCCACCCGTCCTCCCGGTCGACGGGCACGCCACCGAGCAACCCCGCCCAGAACCGCACGAGGCGTGCGGGTTCCAGGCAATCCACCACGATCTGGTCCAGACGCATGGGTACATCATGAGCCCGGCGGGAGTGCGGGTTGTGGGAAGCAGCCCCAGCTCGAGACCACTTCCCACAACCACACGACGAGCCCGCACGTGCCAGGTGGTTGGCAACAACCCGTCAGCGGGAGCGTAGAGGCGGAACCGGATCACCCACCGAACCAAACCGTGCCCCGACAGCGTGAACCTCACTCACCACTACCCCCACCGGGGCCCACCGACTATCCGGACTTCAGCTCATCGAGCCACTCCGCAACCTGCTCAAGCCCGTGCAAGTACTCCGCACCGGGACCGTCACGAAGATCAACCCCGTACAACCGGTCAAGTGCGGTCCGAACGACCGGATCCCCGACCTCGACGTCCTCGCGGAAGTACCGCCCCGCCCACCGGTCAACCTCGTCCCGCCCGACCGCCCCGCTCAACAACCCCTCGAACTGCCGCTCGACCTCAGCGCGCGAAGGCGGCTCCAACCTCATGACCCCGAGTGTCGCGTAGAAGGCCGCCAAAGCAAAAGACCGTCCACAGGGGACGGTCGGTGAGCGATCTACCAGCGAGGAAGGAAGAGAGCACCTGACGGGACAACTGTCAAACTCCGATGTGCAACGCAGGGTGACGAGTGCTGCACGCTCGGCAGTGCTGCGACGTGCTGACGAGCAAGATCAACATCAAGACCAAGATCAACAACTGTGTGCCTGCGGGTGCGGTGAAACCGCACTCCCAGGTCGTACCTTCATCAACAAAGACCACCAGCGACTATGGCTTAGCGCTGGCGGTATGCGCTCCCTGACAGGTGACCGCTGGGAGCTTCGTCCCATCTAAAGGGCTGATCGTCAGATCGGTACCTCACCCCGCCTACCACGGTAGGCGGGGCTCTTCTGTCCTCATCACCCGTCGAACTACTGCTCGTACTCGAACCTCATGCGGTAGATCGAGTGCCGCCCTTCGGCAGTGCTGGCCTCGAAGTACACCGCGTGTTCGGTGAGGACGGGGCCACGGCCGATCGGGAACCCAATCTTGGTCCTCTCCACGATGGATCGCTTGCGTGCCACATCGTCCAGCCCGAGCCAGTAGCCCTCGTGGTCACGGGACAGGTAGGCGACCATGCCGCCATGCACATCGGGGAACAAGCCGTTCACAACTACGTGCAGCTCCTCGCCGGTCTCGGCTACTGCAACACCAACGCCAGGGTGCTGGCTACGAGTGTCATAGGCCAGTCTGCGACCCGAGATGGACGGGTGGGTCGCATTACGCACGACGACGACTGGTGAGGGTTCGCTAAGATCGGCCAGGGAGACCCGCCTGATCACCTGCTGCGGCTCGTCTAGGTCCATCCACACCACCGAATCGGAGCCCAACTGCGCTCCGCCTGCGCTGGCGCTAGGTTCGACCTCGAACCACTCACCGCGCCTGCGGCTGTACAACCAGATGCCGCCTCCGAGTCCGCCCGATACAGCTAGACCTTGCGCAGCAATCCACTCCTTATTGATGTCAGTCGCTCCGCCTGTCTCGCTGATGAGCTTCCGGTCGCCGCTTGCGAGATCGTAGAGCACCACTCCGCCGGACTGGCGGTAGGCAACTACGCTCAGGCCGTCCGTGTGAGGCATGTACTCGAACTCACCTTCCGGAGTGAGTCGCTTAACCTCGCCGGACGGAAGCTGGATGTGAACGGCGAATGTGCCTTGCTCTGTGCCCTGCGCCCACACCACCGTCTCTCCATAGGCGTCCACGTCCCGCTGTACCGCGTCCACATCGGAGATACGCTCAGCCGCGGCGATAGTCGGTACCCGGAACGGCAGCATGTCGATGGTGAGTGGAACCTTCCGGCCTAGCTTCTTCGCTGCCTCTTCTGCGAACAGCAGGGACTCTTGGTACAGCGTGCGGACTGTCTGCTCCGCGACCCGCTTACCGATGTGTTGCAAGTCATTACGATGCTCTCCAAGTTGAGAGATCGTCGCCTTGTTCCTGTACTTTCCGGTCCGGCTGAGCGCCTCGGTGAAGGTGATCGTGTGCCGACCGTCTTCCTCCATGATGGACTTGCCCTTTGAGACAAGCTCAGCTTTGAGGAGCATTTCGGCCGCGAAGTGAAGCGACAGGACTACCTGCATGACGTCGAGTTCGTCACGCATGTCTGAGTGGAGAGACGCGTGCTGGAGCGCCAGCATCGCTGTGTCGAAAAGGTCCTGTTCGCTTGCGGTCATAGGTTTTAGTATATAAGAGGTGTGATCGAGGTCGCATCTGATTATCGGGCAATTGAGTTCGAGCTATATTGCAGTAGGACCACCAAATGTAAGAAACTCAAACCACTGAGTAAATACCTTAGTGGAGCCAAAAACCCACCGCGGAAGCGGTGGGTTTTTGTGTTGGCCTCGTGCGGCCTACTTGAACTTGGCGGTGCGCTCGTCGGCCTACGCGATCAAGCAGACGCAACGGCTGATCTTCCCTGATCACAAATGGGCGGCGGGCTGGCGTAGCTTCATGATGTTGAAAGTGCTCATCAGTGCAGCTAGGTCACTCGTGTCTGTAGGACATACTCAAATAGCCCACTCCCTTGATGTGGCCTCTCTACGAGGAGTGTCGGCCGTACGGCTTGCCGCGTTAGCTCGTTCACCCGATCGTGTGACACGCCGACCTGCAACCGTCGCTCTACGCTATGAGGTGGCACCTGCCGTCAGTGATCTTAGATCTTATTTTGGCGGGTGCCTGGGAAGTTAACGCACCAACTACTCAAAAGGAGCCCGCCTATGGGTGAACCAAAGCCGCCGAATGTCTGGAGCTGGTCAAGTGACGCATCTATGGTCTGTCAGGCCGCGTACAGTTGTAGTAGACGTGCTGAACGTAGTTCGTCGTGCATGGCGTCGAGGAACGCCGGGCGCCTATGACGTTCTGACGGGAGCTACTGGCTCCCTGACGGCGTGGCTGAGGCCAGGTTCATACTGCAAGGTGCGGTATGTGGGCGATCCAGAACTTTTGGATATCGTCCACGTCTCTGACCGGCTGAACTTCGAGAAGCTGATCGAGCAAGGACGGCTCTACCTGGCCCCTAAGGGGCAAAAGGCTGACCTCACAGCACTGGCGCTGGCCAAAGGTACCGACGGAATCGTTGTAGCCGACGACGAGTACCGCGAGGAGTACCCATTCGGACACGAGTGGTTGCTGTTCGACCTGAAGCGCGCTATCAGACCTAAACGCTCCCGAGGCCGTTGGCGCTGGGAGTGGAAGGATCTGGAGCATCGAATGCGCAGGTACTATGGGGAACCGGACGACCCTAGTCGAGTCGTGAGCCGTGACTATATCCGGGAAATAGAAGCTGTCTCCGGTTTCAACTTCCGTGACCCGGTTTGGCCAACACGTGTTGGGGAGCCTGTTGGGTTCCCACACATGGCGAGAGACCTGGGAAAGCCGGTGTGGTGGGTGCGTAATCGTGCCGACAAACTAGGCATCCCACGGCTACTTTCAACGTGGTTGACTGACGAACAGGTCTTGAGACTTAGGTCTGGCGATGGGGAGTCCCAACAGGCAATGCCGCTTCCCGAAGCAGCCTAAGTCTTGTAGGAACCTGCCAATTAGTTTATAATCGGCAATCAGCTCCACTTTTGTTCCGGTCCATTGTCGCAAGCCAGCGCCAGTGGTCCGGAACAAACGAAAGGAAGCTGAAATGCGCCATTTGCGTCTGGTGGAGCCTGCTGCTGACTCAACCGCTGAAGAACTCGATGAGAAGATTCGGGTTTGGCTTGAGCGGCCGCGATCTGCTGGAGAACCTCGACTGACCTGGTGGCCTGATCGTGAGTACACCATTGCCGAGCTGGAAGCACTGGCCCAAGACGTAGATGAGCGGATTGCCAACTGGCATACTGTGACGCTTGCTATGGTTCGGCTTAACGTGCCGGACGCAGTTGTGTTGAGATTGTGGGTAGCGGTACGCCAAGCTGTCCCCTGGCTGGTCGAAAAGGCACTGTCATGGGAGGAGTATGGCGATGATCAGGACGACCTGCCGTACTACTGTGTCGATACTTTGTGGATGATTCGAGCTGAATTCGACCCGACCATTGAAGTGCCCTGGGACCAATTGCCCGATATTTCCACCTGCAAGATGGACCCCGAGGCGATCGAACGTACAAACCGGAAGGAGCGCCATACCATCGACCGACTTGCGCGTCTGTGGCGGCGTCAACGTCTAGCCTCCGTTCAGGCCGCATGACTTACCGCCCAGGGCCTCGGCCTTGGGCGGTTTTCCATTAGTTATTATTCCTCCACGAGGTCGAGGATGTGTAACCCGAGTGACCTCATGGTAAAGGGCCGTAAGCACCGAAGTGCCTACGACCCTTATGCGTCGCTAGGACGCGCTAGTTGCTACCTGCGCTTGCCGCCAGGCTTCCACGATGTTCTGCGGTACCCGGCCCTTGTCGCTGATCTCGTGGCCGTTTTCGATGGCCCAAGCACGCACAATGGCTGGGTCAATCTCATCCAGCACTGTCGCATTGACTGCGGTCTGCGTGCTGCCGTTAGACAGTACCCTCCGACCGGCTTCTTTTGCTGGAACCGTCCTTGAGACAGCGATGTAGGGAGCGAGTACCTTGCGGAACTTCGCGGCATTTTCTCCGGAAAGGTCAACTTCTAGATACTGACCGTCGCACAGGTAGAGGATGGTTTCAGCGGCCTCACTGATTCCATCCAGATCGTCGAGAGTTACGACTTTACGTGCCATTGCATTCCCTCCAATGGTTTGTTTGCTGGCGGCCGTGATCGTTTTTAACTCATAGTTTGAGGCTGTGCAAGCATTAGCGTGATCGAAATGGCAACTTTTCGATAGACACTTATGCTGTTTAAGGCTTCGTGAAGCCAATACTTGAAACCAAAAAATCTTAATATTTTCTGATCGGAAACAAAGCGCTTATGTCACCGGGTGAACGGCGAGGCTCGTCGCCCCACTGGTCCGAGCCCTTGCTGGACCAATGGTCTACGGCCACGCTTAAGCGGCATGGACCATCGCACCGGCACACTCAAGCTGCCGCCTGATCTCGTAGCCAACCGCTACGCGGCCATCGCGCACGCCGTGTTGAGTGCGTTCGACCCGGAGGGCCTGGCGGGCGTCGCCTTGGTGGTGGCGGACGAACTGGCGACTGACGACGAGCTGAACCGAGCACTGGACACGTACAGCGAGCACAACCCTCGGGGAGGGTAGTTGGCGTAACCCCTGATCCCGGTAGCGGCGATAACCCGGTATCAGGGAGGCTCGTCATGCAGGGACCGCGCGCACCGTACGTCAAGTTGCTCACGTACCGAGACCGCGAGTACGTCACCTGGCTGGTGCTCACAGGCACCTTTGCCGGTACGGGCCTGGCACATGGCTGGGTGGCAGTCGTAGAGCGTGAAGCCTGGGCTGGTGCGCTGGCAGGCTCGTTGCTTGCGGCGTCGACCGGGTGTGGACTCAAGGCTCGAACGGAGTGGCGGTCGGGCTGGTCATGCCCCAGCCTTGCCCAGCTCGTCAAGTCAGCCGTCCACATAAGACAACCCGCCAAGGCATCGGGCCTTGGCGGGTTGAGCGCCGCTACACGGTCACGACCTCGAAGAGGTCATCGAACTGCATCGGGGCGAGTGCCACCAGCGCCCCGGCGATGAACGCCGCGCCAGGTTGCAACTGGCCGGTCCGCACCCGCATCGCCGTGGATCGGTTAACGCCCATTCTCTTGGCTAAGGCGTAATCACTCGTGATACCGGCGAGCGCCACCGCCTTGGTGAAGCTCGCTGTTCGGAGCCGGACCGTGTACGGCACGGCCACCTCCTAGCCTCGAGAGGCATGAGCGTGCGCCCTTAGCTGTTGCGCCCCGCGGCTTCACCAGAGCTAAGGCCGAACGTAGCCAAGACGTTCATCGCCTCTCGCATGAAATTCCTGAACGCCTGCTCATCCGTGAAGTGTAGGGCAACCGTCCCGTCCGCGAACGAGAAGAACGCCTGACTGCCCGTAACCTCGTACTCAATGGTGCAGCTTGAGTCAATCTCGGCGCTCGTGCGGACACGGACGCCAACGTCGCTTTGCATGTATCTAGTCACTCTTTCCGTGAGATGGTGTTGCTTCTACGTCCGGCCCCATCGGTGGGCCGGTGGTCGCAAGGACAGCGGGACAGCGGCAGTCCGGGCAGTTGCACCGCCATGTCCACATGCCGAAGCGGTCCCCCGTGACAGGCAGTTCAACGTCTTCCACCGCCGGGACGCGGAAAGTGTGTTTGAGCGCGAGGCAATTCGCGCAGACCCGACTATGATCCGCGTAGTTCAAGTACTGTTGGATAAGCAGGTGCTCGGTTGGCGGGTCATCGGTCATGGCGAGACCATGAGTCCGAGCAGCTGCGCCATCGGCGCGAATTTGCCGGCTTGGAAAATTTCATTTACCCGTTCTGCGACGCTCTCCGGAACGGTGCGGTGGTCCCAAACCGAGCCGCAGAGGCGGCACTGAAAGATCGCCTGGTCTTCGGACCAGACCTGCAAGAACAGGTCGCCGCCTCGGTGCGGACAGGCCGAAGCTGGCACCCACAGCCCGAGCGTGGTCATGGCTGGCTCCGAAAAGCCCGAGGGAAAGCGGCACGACAGCCAGCGCAACCACACCGGCGGACTCGACTTCTCATCCAAAGCGTTGCCGCGACGGCACCAGCTCCCGTCAGCGCGACCATAAGCGCGAACAACATGCAACACGCCTCCTTACGCCAGGGCTGGCAGGGCGACTGTTCGGGGCATGAACCGCGAGGGCCTGGACGGAGGTGGGTGCGCGAGACCACTAGCCTCAACGCCCTTGGCCGCCCGTGTCGCCCTGCCAGCAGTTCAGAGACTACGACAGAGACTCTGTTGGAGACGCGCGCAATCGGGTGACTTTAGAGACTCTGTTGGTGACGCTGCGCGATACTCCCTAACGGCATCTACCTGCCGTACGGCAGACTGGCCAGCATGGACGCGCCTGATCTTGGCCCCGTCGTTCAGCGGCTGATCCTCGGTGCCAAGGTGAGGCAGCTCCGGGTAGCCGCTGGCTTCGCAGAGGTCGAGGCGACGAACGATGACCAGCTCCGTTGGTATCGCGGCAAGCTGTCGAAGGTCGAGAACGGCCAGTACGCGCTCAAGCCCAAAGAGGTCGAAGCGCTCATCACGCTCTACCGCGTGACCGGCCAGGAGGCGACCGAGCTGCGCCAGCTCGCGACAGCAGCTCGACGTCAGAGTGCACCCGAGCGGGTACCGGACACGGCACGGCAGTACGTCGCCTTTGAGCGAGCGGCTGCCGAGATTCGCATGATCTACGGCGAAGTGCCTGGCTTGTTCCAGACCGCCGAGTTCGCCCGTGCCCAGTTCCTCACCTCGCCGGTAGTGCTGGGTGGGCAGGTGGATAGCTGGGCCGAAGCCCGCGAGCAGCGCGGCGAGCGGGTACGCCAAGCGGTTGGCACCACCGTTACCGCCATCCTCGGTGAACCCGCGCTCATGTGGATGGTTGGCGGCCCAGGCGTGCTCAAGCGGCAACTCCAGCGGTTGCTGGAGTTCGGCCAGCTGCCGCACGTGTCCATCCGGCTGCTGCCGTTCGCCAGCGGCGGCGCGACCGGAATCAGCACACCATTCACGTTGCTCTACATCGAACCGGCCCAAGTCCAGATCGCCTACGCGGAGACCTTGACCGGCGCCGACTACTACAGGACGACCGGCGCGTACGTCGCCGCGTTCGAGCAGGCCGACCAGCGGGCCCTCACGGAAGACGAGACCCGCGACGCACCTGATGGGGCGGATCAATGAGCTTGGATGAGACCACCGGGCGCGCCTGGCGCAAGAGCAGCCGGAGCGGGGGTAGCGGGGCGCAGTGCGTCGAGGTCGCAGTAGGTCAGGAGACCACCGGCGTTCGTGACTCCAAGAAGCCGGACGGTGAGCGGCTGACGTTCTCGACAGCAGCATGGTTGAGCTTCAGTCGGAGCTTCAAGCGGTAGTCGAGCACAGGCTCAGCGTAACCAGACGGGCGGTCCTATCGGGCCGCCCGTTTGGCTTCCAGGTTCACTTGCGATGACCGGGCGTACTAGATCAACGCTTCCGGACCGAGGAACGTCCACTTTGATCAACTCACTCCGTCGCGACGTTCTGGTCCGAGAGCATCTACTCATGGACGGGTCAAGAACATGCGAGACTCCACGCTCACGCCTATGCTCGGGAGATGTTGCCATCTGACTACGTAAGATCACTTGATGAGAGACTCTTCTCTCAAGTTGAATTGATGAAGAAACTAGTAGGACTCCGACTTCCTGAGATTGGCGGGAAAGCATCTTTTGCAGGTGTTTTCACGGGGCTCATCATCGGGGCTGGCTACGCCTTCGGTAAGGAAGAACCGCGACCGGGATTCATGCTAGAAAGTGCCTCCGATTGGCCTATTGTCCAGAGAGGTGCAGGACATGCATCCGTGTATCTGGCCGGAACTACACCGTATGAATATATCTCTCCAGCCTCCGGTGAAGCATCGCGGTTGGAACTCGCTTTCCGGCAAGCGCGCGAGGGCATCGCGTCATATGTTGGGGACTGGGCCGAGTCGGTAACAATACTTGCTATCAAAAGTCCGAAACCACTTTGTGGACCTGGCGGCGGAGTTAGATGTGCTGGAAACTCAGCGACTCTTGGTGCTCGTATTTCAATGAAGGATTTTCCGCGCAGTATTACGACTGCTGGCCATGCCACTGTGAAGAACGAACCGGCTTACGACGATCACAGAAACCTGATTGGCTTCGTGCGCGCGACAATAGATCCACTGCACGACGGCCTTCGGCAGTCCGATAAGGCGACTGCTGATATTGCAGTCATTGATCTTCTCGAATCCATAGCGGACGACGAATTCGTGATCCCCCGATGCGAAGGGGTGGCGGCTGTCAAGAGGCGCCACGAGGTTCTTGTCTCGCACGGAGCGAACACTCAAGGCCGTTGGGGGGCGGTGGAATTCTTTGGCGCGAAAGTTTCGTTGCCAGGTTATGGCACGTGGGCCGAAGCAACTACCGTCATGCCTTCTATTTCACGAGATGGAGACTCTGGTGCGATGGTCTATAACGAGCTGGATGAGCTTGTAGGTCACATAGTCTCGGGCGATCCGCTCACTTACTCCGTAGTCCAAGACGCGGAATTTCAATTTAAGGCTCTGGGTGATGCTGAACTAAGGGAGTAGGGCAGGTGGACTATGCGGTCTCTCTTCGGAATCTTCTTCATCCTTTTCGGTCCGTTCCCCAATATTGACTTGATTGACTTTGTGATCGCTGTAAACCTCGTCTTCTCCGCAGTGACACTCGGGCTGGGAGTACTCTTTGCCTTCACTGACCGAAAGGCGACCGCAGCGGTCCGTGGTGCCGTTGTGGAAGATAGCTCGAAAGCTGAAATACCAGTCGGGCAGGGTAATCAGCCGCAGCGTAGCATCGTTGATTTTGGCGGACTAGCGAAGCTTGCAGAAGCACTCGATAAATTGAATCGCTCCGGCCGCTTTCTTATAACCTCTATAGCGTTCATGGCTGTCGCTGTGGCGGCTCTTGGCCTCCAAGTCATAGTCCAGCCGGTATAATTTGAGACTATACATAAAGATTTATTCATAATATAGTAGTGAGGCGTTCAATGGGCGCAAAATGAAGTCGTTAGTAGTTCGCACGTCGCAAGAGAGGCTTGAGAATTGAATCAAGCAGAACGTAAGTACGTCGACGCGTATGCCGAAGGGAGGCGTGCGCAGAACGAGCTTATCGCCTACTCCATTGACGAGCGCGATGACGTCATAATTTTTATGGTTCCGCCAGAGGTCGATCCTTCGAGCTATCCGCATGAGATGTACGGTATGCCCGTCAAAGTCATCCAAGCGCCCTGGCCTGCACCCCTTATCTCCAACTAGGCTCTGGCGTACTGATTTGCGGTCCTGCGTTGATCGCTGTCATGCTTATCCGCATCAATCCGCATCAATCCGCGTCGGCTCATAGCCGTCTGGCAGACTTGTATCTGTCTTGCACCCGTCAACGTCACGTTGGCGGGTTTTATTGTGTAGTTGATCATCTTGCGATCACTAAGCTGCCGTGCTATAGCGATCTTGAAAGGTCTTCTTGACACCTCCGAGAAGCGACCCGTACGGTTCTGGGCCCGCACACCGCACCACCATCAGATCTGCTTGCGCTGGGACACGCACCATCACCCGCCACTGATCAGTGGCCAAGTCCTCCGCAAGAGAGGTCAAAGATCATGAGTGCGAACCTGCCAAGCCGCCGCTTTGGCGGACCGATGCCGTCCACCTTCACTCGCGTAGGGCGTCAGTTGGCCCGTGAGTTGAACGTCGTTGAGGCTGAAGCCGTCGCCTCAATCGCCCGCGTTGAAGCCGAAGCCGCCGTGTCGGCTGCCCAGGACGAAGCCGAAGCTGCGCTTGCGGCTAAGCGGGTCGAAGCCGCTAGCGCCGTGGCGCAGGTAGCCCACTTCCATCTCGGCATGGTGGCGGACACCGAGCGCCGCTTTAGTGCGCGTTGCAACCAGTACGAAGCCTCCCGACATACCGCCATCACGGACGCCTTTGCCGCGCTTGCCATCGGTGAGATTGAGTCGCTGCGTCTGAGGCGGGGTCGGTGATCGAGATGGTCTGGTTTCTGCTGGGCTTGTTGGTTGGGCTGGCGTCTGCCGCCGTTTGTGCGTATTACCTGATGCTCGAACTTCGGCGTACTCCTCCTGACCGGGCCGAGCTGGAAGTGCTGCGCCTACGGGCAGAAGCGGCCGAAGCCGCCTTGCGCGTCGCGCAGGCTGGACAGCTCGCGGAGCACCAGCTCATCATGCGGGCCTTCCCGAGTCCGGCGGATATGCCGTCCCGGCGGCCTGGCGGAGTACGGCATGACCAAGCTGGTTAAGGGTCTGGTGGTGGCGTCCGCGGGCGGTTTGCTGGTGGTGTATGTGGCTGGCGTTATCCAGCCCTACCTTGGACTTTTGGTTACGCTAACGTGTCTGGCCGTGCTCTACCTGCTGGTTCTCCGAGGCCCGAAAGGGCTGCGTTGAGGCTAACGAGCTTATGGTTTCCAATCTGCAACAAGTGAGTGGCTTCATAAAGCCATAAAACGGTGCACCAACCTGTGTTGACCTCACGATTATTTTCCGATCCGCAACAAGATCATGTTATAAACGTTGAGGTTAATAAATCAGGAGGGTGCACCCATGAAGCGGCGACGCAGATTCTTTGCGCGGCTTGTTCCGCGTGAGCAGATTAATACGAGAGACCTAACAAAAGCGCTGGTTGAGATCGCCATGAGTGAGCGAGATCGTAAGCAGCGCCAGGCAGATGAGTCCGAGCAGTCACGAGATGAGGACGCCTCATGAGCCTGGAGCTGCTAACCCTGCTCGTCACCCTGCTGGGCGTCGGCGGTTTGGTCAGCCTGGTAACCGCGCTGCGCGAGAAGCGCCAGCGCCAGGACGCCGACCGGGAGAGCTTCACGCTGACGTTCCCGGTTGAGACCACCCCGCAACAGGTGGTGGCGGTACTGCGCTCGATGAGTGGTCTTGCCAAAGACCGGCCGTGGTCAGCCCGGTCGGTGGTGGTTGAGGCGTTGGGCCTCCCCACTGGCATTAAGCACCGCTTGCACGTCCCGAAGCAGTGGGTTGAGCCCGTGCGCTCCCGGCTGCTGGTTGAGCTTCCCGGCCTGGGCCTTGAGCCACTGCCGGATGACGCAGTGCGTCCCGACTACCGGCGCGGCCTTGAGTCCGGCCTAAGCGACGAGTCAGGACTTCTGCGTACCGATGCTCCCGAGCTGGTTAGCCGCTCCCTGCTTACGGCCTTGCAGCCGGTAAGGGAGGACGAGGCCGTGCTGCTCCAGTGGGTTATCGCACCCGTAGGGCCCGGCCCGCGGCCGTCCAAAAGCCGGACGCATAAGGCGGGGGACTCGGTGCTTGGCGCCCTGGCTAAGCACGCGCTCAACCAGAAGACCGCCGAACCTGAACCCGTCCCGCTTCCCGTACAGCGTGCCAAGCTGGCCGAACCGCTCTACCTGGCAAGCGTCCGCGTCGTGGCGGCAGCTTCCACTGGTGAACGAGCAAGTCATCTGGTGAAGCGGCTGCGGTCGGCGCTGGCCGTTGCCGAGACGGCCGGTGGCTTGCTCAAGCCGCGCATGATGAGCCAGGCCCGCGTCGCTAAGCGGGCCTCGGCCCGCCAAACGCCAGGGTGGTGGTCTGCTCTGCTCAACGCCGCCGAGCTGACTCCCGTGCTGGGGTGGCCGCTTGGTCGGCCGAACGTACCGGGCCTTAACGTGCGTCGGTCGCGCTGGTTCGCACCCGCCCCGGAGCTAGAGCGAACCGGACGCGTCCTCGGTGACGGCCTGGCGGCTGGTGAGCTTCGCCCGGTGGCGCAGTCGCTGACCCAGGCCAAGACGCACACGTGGGTAACCGGTAAGACGGGTGCGGGTAAGTCCACGCTGCTTGCCAACATGATGCTGCAAGACATTGCCTCACCCGCAAAACCCGCTGTCATCTTGATTGAGCCCAAGGGCGACTTGGTGGGTGACGTGCTGCGGCGCATCCCTGAGCACAGGCGGCAGGACGTCATCGTGCTCGACCCAGCCCGTGACGTCCTGGTCGGCCTCAACCCCTTGCGGCTCGATGAACCTGACCGCGAGCTGGTAGCCGATGAGGTCTACGGCGTCTTCAACAAGCTCTCTACTAGTTGGGGACCGCGCCTGGGTGACGTGCTCTACAACGCCCTGCAAACCCTGGCCCGACAGCCGGACGCCGCGCTCACCGAGTTGCCCTTGCTCCTCGGTGATGACGGCTACCGGCGGCAAGCGGTCGCGCGCCTCGGTGAGGACGGCTGGGTACTGCGGTCGTTCTGGGCGCAGTTCGAAAGCCTCACGCCCGCCGAACGCGCTACCATCGCCGCACCCATCCTGACCCGTGTTCGGCCTTGGATTACCCGTACCAACCTGCGTCATCTCGTCGGTGTACCGAGTCCGCGGTGGACGTTCCGCGATGTGCTCAACGACGGCAAAATCCTCTTGGTCTCGCTCAACACTGGGCTACTGGGGCAAGAGACGGTCAATCTCCTCGGCTCGCTCATCTTCCAGAGCATCTGGCAAGCGGCCACCAGTCGGGCCACGATCCCCCAGGAGAAGCGGCGGACGGCGCTGCTCTATGCCGATGAGTGGCAGGACTACACGCACCTGCCGACCAGCATTGACAACATGCTCTCTCAGGCGCGCGGCTACGGCCTCGGGCTGGTGTTCGCTAACCAGACCGTGACGCAGCTTTCACCCGGCCTACTCGCTGCCGTGACCGCTCATGCTCGCTCGAAGCTCGTTATGGCTAGCGGTCACGCGGACGCCGTCTATATGGCACGTGAGATTGGCGGGGTGACGGTGGAAGACGTTCAGGGCCTCGGTGCACGCGAAGCTATCGCCTCACTCATGGCCGGTGACCAAACCGCCCCACCCGTTTCTATCCGTACCCGGCCGCTAGCTGAAGCGCTCATGAGGAACGAAGACGAGATGTTGGCCGTCATTCGTCACGGCTACGGCCTTGACCCGGCCGAAGTTGAGCAGGCCATTCGGCAGCGGCACGAACCGCAGGCCGCCCAGCCGACCAGCAACCGGCGGCGGAGGTCGTCATGAAGTGTCGCATCGTCGGTCGCTTCGCCTGCGCTACGGCAAGCCGTTTGGGCTGGTCAGGAGTGGTACAGGGGCCGCTAGCTGCAAGGGCTCCCTTGCATCTACGGAGTGTCCTATGACGCTCACTCCTTCATCACCCTCATCGGCCCACACCCCCGAACCCACCCCTACGCCCCGCCTCGCTCGCATTACTGCGGCTCGGCTATCTTCGTTGGCGAAAAAGTTGACGGACCCAGAACGCCAAATCATCGACACCTTGGCGCGCGGGAGAGCAGCTACCGCGCGCCAATTGCAGCGGCTTCACTTCACCAATGCGTCGCCCCGCTCCAATGCGCGCATGGCCCAGCGTTCTCTGAGGAAGCTTACCGACCTGCGGGTTGTCACCCGCCTTGAGCGTGCGCCCGGTGGGTACGGCGGCGGTAGCGCTGGAAACGTCTATAGCCTCGATGTGGCTGGTATCAAGCTAGCGAACCCTGACATAGATAAAGCCGTTCGTAAGCCGTGGCCGCTGTCTCACTTGTTCCTTGAGCACACGCTCGAAGTTATGGAGTGGTACGTGCGACTGGTTGAGAACGAACGTCTCGGCGGCCTCAAGGTCATGGACTATACCGCCGAACCGAAGTCATGGCGTTACTACGTCAGTGGCATGGGTGGTCGAGCCACGCTCAAGTCGGATGCCTTTGTGCGGTTGGCCTCAGACGAATGGGAAGAAGACTGGTTTCTTGAGATTGACCGCGATACCGAGCACGTCCCCGCCCTTGAGCGCCAACTGGCCCGCTACGTCGATTATTGGCGTAGTGGCACCGAGCAGGCGCGCAACGAAGTCTTCCCGCATGTGCTGTGGATTGTGCCGAGCGCCCGCCGGTATGGCGAGCTAGTGTCCTGAGTCGTTGATTCGTTGACAGTATCGGGCGAGGTTGTCGAGGATCTCGTCGGCGGTCTTGGTCCAGACGAAGGGCTTCGGGTCGT